>CAZTSQ010000007.1:3643-61811 GCA_964615915.1 uncultured Sangeribacter sp. | reverse complement strand
TGATCGAGCAGGATCGTCGTCGGGAGATCTATACCTGGCGTGTCCGTAGGGCAGAGAACATGGATGCCTATCTCGGCCGGGACGTGGTGGTGATAGACAAAACCAAGGGGGGAGAAAACGGAGACCGTCTCTCCACCCTCCCCAAAGGATCTTTGGTCGTGATTCCCAGTGATGCAGCTAACGATCCGTATGTGAGGGTCGCAGGCCTTTCGCGTCTCATGACCGTCGGGAACCACATTATACTTGAAAAGAACTGAGCTATGAACAAACAATATACTTCGGAATATGAACTGACGATCGTCTGTCCAGTGTACAACGAGGTTGACAACATGGATCGCCTCGAGAAGACCTTCGCCGATTTCCTACCCCGTGCGGATGTCAAGAGCTGCGTAATGTTTGTCGACGACGGTTCGACAGACGGATCGGCCGAGCGCATCATCGAGATGTGCTCGCGCCACGACGATTTCTTCTATATCATCATGGCCCGAAACGGTGGACTCAGTGCGGCGATGAAGGCCGGCTTCGACGCGTCGAGATCAAGGCTGACTGGATATATTGATGCCGATCTCCAGACTTCGCCCGAAGATTTCAACCTTCTGCTCCCGTACACCAAAGATTACGAGCTTGTCACCGGCATTCGCGCAAACAGAAAGGACTCGGGCTTCAAGAACCTCCAGTCGAAGATCGCCAACGGGTTCAGACGCAAGATGACCGGCGACACTGCCAAGGATACGGGTTGCCCGTTGAAGATCATCCATACCGACGTGGCCCGTCGTCTGCCTTTCTTCACAGGTATGCACCGCTTCCTTCCCGCGCTGATACTTCTCGAAAAGGGTCGGATGATGCAGATTCCCGTGCGCCACTTCCCTCGGACCGCCGGTGAGTCAAAATATCATCTGTGGAACCGTCTGGTTGCACCTTTTGTCGACTGCTTCGCCTATCGGTGGATGCGTAAGCGCTACCTGTTCAACGAAATAGCAGAAACAGACACCGGAGAGATAGCTCCCGATAAACGTTCGGTAATCAAATAGTTAGGAGCAAGGTGAACGGATTTTGGATAATGGCCATAGGTCTTCTCGCTCAAGGATTCTTCTCGGCGAGAATATTGGTACAGTGGATAATGTCCGAGAGGGCGCGGAAAGTTTTGTCGCCCTCCGTGTTCTGGATCCTTTCTATCGCGGGGAGTTATCTGCTCTTTATTTACGGATGGTTGCGTCAGGATTTCGCGATCGTCCTCGGCCAGTTCATATCCTATTATGTTTACATCTGGAACCTCAAGGCAAAGGGAATCTGGAAAGATGTCCCCCGACTTTTCCGGATACTGCTCCTGTTTACTCCCCTGGCAGCCCTCGGACTGGTCATGGGAGATGTCAACAACTTCATCAACACCTTCATCTTCAACGAGAAAGTCCCCATGTGGCTGCTGATTTTCGGATCGGCCGGCCAGATCATTTTCACCCTCCGCTTCCTCTATCAGTGGTATTATTCGCGAAAAGCCGGCGAGTCTGAGTTGCCCCCGCTCTTCTGGTGGTTGTCGTTGCTTGGAAGCTCCATTATAGTCTCGTATGCCATTTTCAGACTCGATGCCGTCCTGATTCTGGGCCAGAGTTTCGGATTGATTGCCTACTCACGCAACCTGTGGATCGGCTATCGGCAGCGGAAAAAGGAGAAAATGTCACCTCAGACGTAATTTAATATAAACAGAATCGTTAATCTTATATACATTCAAACTTGTAACTTACCTCAACTGATTTCATTTGTAAATCTTGAGGGGAGAATATAAAAAACTCATGAATAAAAAAGCGATTTTCTCTCTTCTGAGTCTTTCGACGTTCGCTCTGACATCTGTCGGCGCGCCGCTGACTCCTCGTGAAGCGCTTGTGAGGTTAGCTGACTTTGCAGGCGAGGCGCCATCGCTCCGGATGAAAGCGCCGGCTGCAGACAAGAATGAACTTGTCTACACAGCCTCAGCCGAAGGTATGACTGAGAATGCCTTCTATATCTTCAATCAACCTTCGGGTGGGTTCATCATCCTTTCTGCCGACGACCGCCTGCCGGCCGTGCTTGGCTTCTCAGACAACGGTTCGTTCGATTACAACCGGATCTCACCCGATATGAAATGGTGGCTCGGCGAGTATCAGAAAGATATTGCCCGGTTGTATAGTGCTGAAGGAGTGGACGTTTCGGCCCGTGAATCCTCATTCAAGAAGGCTGCTGTGGTCGAGCGTAATCCCATCGAGCCGATGCTGACCACCCGCTGGGACCAAATGGCCCCTTACAATATGATGTCGCCAAATCAGTATCCCACCGGATGTGTCGCCACCGCTATGGCCCAGGTAATGAAATATCACGAATGGCCTGTGGCGCCTACCGGCTCTCATGGCGGTGTGGATTTCGAAGGTACCGTCTACGACTGGGAAAACATGATCGACATCTACGAAAAGGGACGCTACACCACCCAGGAGGCCGAAGCTGTGGCAACTCTTATGAGACAATGCGGTGCTTCGGTCGACATGATGTACAGCCCCTATGCATCAGGTGCCTATTCGTTCAACGTTCCTATCGCTCTATACACCTACTTCGGCTACAGCCCGGCGATGAAACTTGAGTTCCGCGACTATCACAAGATGTCGGAATGGAACGACATAGTTTATGCCGAGCTCGAGGGAAATCGTCCGGTCTACTACTCGGGTGCCTCTTCAGCCGGAGGTCATGCCTTCGTTTGTGACGGATATCTCGGAAAGAACTTCTTCCACTTCAACTGGGGCTGGGGAGGTTACCAGGACGGCTACTTCCTTTTGAACGCCCTGAATCCCGGTGTCGGTGGAACCGGCTCTTTCGCAGGTGGTTACAACACCCAGCAAACCATCGTGACGGGTGTCAAGAAATCAGAGGGTGAGACCGCCAAACCTCAAGTGGCTCTCCTCACTACCGGCGGTTTTGAATACGATCACGAGAAGGAGAGATTCTGTATCGGAGCCGGCACGGACTCCTACCGTATAATCTATAACCCGCTCGGATATGTAGTCAGCGGTAACATCGGTCTGAAAGTAACCCCGATGGACGGAGGAGACCCCAAGTATTTCCAGGGTATGGGCTTCTCTCTCCAGACATCCTATTATATCGAGAACTATACCACCTCAGTGACTGGTCTGGCAGACGGTGTCTATAAATGTGAACCCGCCTTCATTTCAGAAGGTGAATGGTATCCTGTCCAGGTTGTCGTCGGTACACAGCCCTATGTAACCCTCAAGGTTGAAGGAGGTAAGTACACGTACAGCAACGAAGGCTTACCCGCCGACGAAATTCCCAGTCTACTTGCAGGCATTCCGCGCTCTATGCCCGTAATCTTTGGCGACGGTGCGAAGATTTTCCGCGCGACCGTGATCAATGTCAACGGAGGTGACTATAACAACAATCTGACCCTTTCCCTCTACGAAGAAGGAAAAGAAGGAAAAGGCTTGGTCCGCGAGGTCACCAATTTCGTGACCGTCCCCGGAAACGCCGCTCTCGATGTCGATTTCGTGCTGGAAAAAGAAAATGTCCCGGCATCCTTTGAAGTCTATCTGATGGACTACGAAGGCAAGAACCTCCTTCCCCTTCAGGAAGGCAAGCTCCTGTCGGCGGTAACCGTCAAGACCATCGACTCCGGCCGTGGACTCTATGACAAGGCCCAGATGGTCTTCACCGAGATCTCACCCAATTTCTGGACCTCAAGTGAAGCCGGAATCGGATTGGTCATGACTGCCACAAACAAATATTTCGCTCAGGTTACCCAAGACTTCTATGTCAAGATCCTGAATGCAGGCAACTTCAGCGAAGACCATTCGTTCGGCCCCTTCTCGTTGACGCTTGACTCAGGCAAACATATCATCGTCAACTTCACCTCTGAAGATTTCAAGATCGATCCCGGATACTACTACTGGCAGGTGACCGATAAAAAGGGTAATAATCTCTCTGCACTGTACCCGCTCATGGTTACCAGCGAGACCCGCGAGAAAGACGGGGTCTATTATCAGGTTACCTCAGAGAAATCCAAGACCGCACGAATCGTCAATCCCACCCTCGGGGAATATGAGGGAACAATCGTGGTTCCGTCACAGATCGACGGTTATAACGTGACCGACATGCGTGACGATGCCTTCACCTTTGCCGAAGACCTGACTTCAGTCACACTTCCCCACGGAATCAAGAGTATCGAAAACGGTGCGTTCTACAGGGCCAAATCATTGAGAGAGTTCCAGATGCGAAGCACCACACCCCCGGCTCTCTATCCGAAGGCTTTTGCCGAGGGTCAGCAGGGTGAGATCAAGTTCGGTACATATTCCGGCGTTTCGAACCTGTATGCACATTTGCCTCTGTGGTCAGACTTTAACTTCTCGAGCTGGAACATCACGCTCGACGAAGGTGTGTCGCTTGACCCCGAACACCTTGAGATCGACCCCTTCACCGGCTCGTTCTATAATCCGTACTATATTTCGTTCGACGAGGTCATAGCCTTCACGGCTACATCAGACGATCCCGAGATGGGCTTCCGTGCGTTGATTGACATCGACGGCGTCGAGACGACCCAGGACTTCTGGCGCACCGTCTGGCTCCCGGCTCTCAACGGTGCACAGGGCAACGTGAAGATCATCGCAGTCCCCGGCCTGAAGGTTGAGGATGCGGCTGCAGAACAGACGGTGACTGTTGTCCGCCTCGACGGCGTGAAGGTCCTCGAAGAGGCTCCCGCCGACGCCCTGAAGTCACTCCCGCGTGGCCTCTACATCGTCAACGGCCGTAAAGTCGCTCTCTAAGACTCTCGATTCTATCTCAACTTTATAGGATAGTTTCGGGCTCCCATCTCAGATATGGGGGCCCAATCTATTTCTATCTGCTGGCGAAACTTGCTTTTAAGCAATATTTTTTGTAATTTTGCACCTGCAATCACGCCGCCGGTGTCAGAGGCGGCCATAAAATTCTCTTAGGTATTTTCAGCTATGAAAAAAAGTCCGCTTCAAAGAGTAAGGTCTGAGTATCAGCCCAAACTCCCCAAGTCTCTTCAGGGCCCCGTTAAACTCAAAATCGGTGAGCCTACAAAGTCAGTGGCAGATCAGGAAGAAATCGAGAATCTGTTTCCGAATACATATGGTCTTCCCGTCGTTGAGTTTGAAAGAGACGAGTCTCCCGAACGTGTCGATGAGCCCTTCAACGTCGGCATCATCCTGTCAGGCGGCCAGGCTCCCGGCGGCCACAACGTTGTCAGCGGTATTTTTGACGGAATCAAATCTATCAATAAAGAATCTCGCCTCTATGGCTTCCTGATGGGTCCTTCGGGTTTCATCAACCATCAATATCTTGAGCTCACAGCGGGCTATATCAAGGAATATCGCAACACCGGCGGTTTCGACATCATCGGATCGGGCCGCACGAAGCTCGAGCGCCCCGACCAGTTTGATGCCGGTCTCGAAGTCCTCAAGGAACTCAATATCAAGGCCCTTGTGATTATCGGCGGTGACGATTCGAACACTAACGCGGCTGTTCTCGCCGAATACTACAAGGCCAAAGGCGTAGACGTTCAGGTAATCGGTGTCCCCAAGACAATCGACGGTGACCTCAAGAACGAGTGGATAGAGACCTCTTTCGGTTTCGATACCGCCTGCAAGGTATATTCCGAGGTTATCGGCAATATCCAGCGCGACTGTAACTCAGCCAAGAAGTACTATCACTTCATCAAGCTGATGGGTCGTTCGGCCAGCCACATCGCCCTCGAATGCGCTCTCGAGACCCAGCCCAACTACTGTATCATTTCCGAAGAGGTTCAGGCTAAGCGCATGACCCTCGACAACATCGTCTCGGCCCTCTGTTACATGATCACCGAGCGCGCCAAGATGGGTTGGAACTTCGGAACCGTCCTCGTCCCCGAAGGTCTGATCGAATTCATCCCCTCGATGAAGAGCCTGATCCAGGAGCTCAACGACCTCCTGGTTGAGCACGCATCTGAGGTTGAGGGCCTCGATGAGATGGACAAGCTCGTCGCCATCCACAAGCTGCTCAGCCCGGCCAACGCCGACCTGTTCAAGAGCATGCCCAAAGACATCGCCCTCCAGCTCTGTCTCGACCGCGACAGCCACGGTAACGTTCAGGTTTCGCTCATCGACACTGAGAGCCTCATCAGCCGCATGGTGGCCAAACGTCTCGAAGAGATGGCCGCCGAAGGCGAGTATGTAGGGAAGTTCGCTACCCAGCACCACTTCTTCGGATACGAAGGCCGTTGCGCCGACCCGACCAACTTCGACGCCGACTACTGCTACGCACTCGGATACAACGCCGCCATGCTGATCAACGCCGGACTCACGGGCTACATGAGCTCTGTCCGCAATCTGACCGCCAAGACAGAAGAGTGGATCGCGGGAGGTATCCCAATCACGATGATGATGAACATGGAGAAGCGCCACGGCGAGATGAAGCCTGTGATCCAGAAGGCGCTCGTCAACCTCAAGGGTCGTCCGTATCTCAAATTTACCTCGATGCGCGAGACTCTGATGTTCAACACCCTCTATCAGTACCCCGGCCCGATCCAGTACTTCGGTCCCTCGGAGATCTGCGACCGTCCGTCGATGACTCTGCTTCTCGAACACAACAAAGACATCTAAAAACACAACGCTCTGTTCAAAAACGCTTTCGGACTCTGTCTCCGGAAGCGTTTTTATGTTGTAAGATAGGCGCGAATACTTGTGACAACGGCCAAAAAATCGTAACTTTGCCGTCACGAAACCTCGAAACAAACTAATCTAACACAAATACATGGCAACTACAGCACCGATCGCCCCGAAAACGGCGGTACACGAATCGCTCCGCGACAAAGCCTGGGCCAGATGGCTCGCTCTCGGCTTGCTCGCTTTCGCGATGTTCTGCTCATACGTCTTCATGGACGTTCTTTCTCCTATCAAGGACCTTCTCCAGTCAACCCGCGGGTGGGACTCGACCGCCTTCGGTACGATGCAGGGTTCGGAGACATTCCTCAACGTCTTCATCTTCTTCCTCATATTCGCGGGTATCATCCTAGACAAGATGGGTGTCCGCTTCACCGCGGTCCTTTCAGGTGCAGTGATGCTGGTCGGAGCCGTGATCAACTGGTACGCGCTGACCGACGGCTTCATCGGAAGTCCGCTTGACATTTGGTTCACAGACCACCTCAACTATATCCCCATCTTTGACGAGCTTGGCGTCTCTCCCTTCTATAAGGGCATGCCCGCTTCGGCCAAGCTCTCTGCCGTAGGCTTCATGATCTTCGGTTGTGGCGTCGAAATGGCCGGTATCACCGTCAGCCGCGGTATCGTCAAGTGGTTCAAGGGACGCGAGATGGCTCTCGCCATGGGCTCAGAAATGGCGCTTGCCCGTCTCGGTGTCGCCACCTGTATGATCTTCTCTCCGATGTTCGCCGAGATGGGCGGAACCATCAATGTCAGCCGTTCGGTTGCCTTCGGTGTGGTTCTGCTGATGATCGCCCTGATCATGTTTATCGTCTACTTCTTCATGGACAAGAAGCTCGACGCCGAAACAGGCGAGGCTGAGGAGAAAGACGATCCGTTCAAGATTTCAGACCTCGGCAAGATCCTCTCGAGCCTCGGTTTCTGGCTCGTCGCCCTTCTTTGCGTGCTCTACTACTCTGCTATCTTCCCCTTCCAGAAGTATGCCGTCAACATGCTCCAGTGTAACATCGAATTCACACCCCTCCCCGAAGACTCATTCTGGGGCAAGGATGCCGTGACGTATATTCAGTATGTCATCATGCTGATTGTGGCCGCCACAGCTTTCGCCGGCAACTTCGCCAAGCAAAAAGCCATGAAGGGGCTGCTTTTCGGCATATCGATCGCGTCGCTGGTCGTATATTGCTGGATGGGCTACATGAAGCAGAGCGCCGGCGCAATCTTCGCTGTGTTCCCCCTTCTCGCTGTGGGCATCACTCCTATCCTCGGTAAATTCGTCGACTATAAGGGTAAGGCCGCTTCGATGCTCGTTCTCGGTTCGTTGCTCCTGATTGCCTGTCACCTTACGTTCGCCTTCATCCTCCCGATGTTCAAAGGCAACGCAGTCGGCGGTGTCATCATCGCCTACATCACGATTCTCGTGCTGGGCGCCAGCTTCTCTCTCGTGCCCGCATCGCTCTGGCCCTCGGTTCCGAAGCTCGTTGATTCCAAAATTATTGGCTCTGCATACGCGCTCATCTTCTGGATTCAGAACATTGGCCTCTGGCTTTTCCCGATGCTTATCGGTAAGGTACTGACCTCTACCAACAAAGACATCGAGGCTCAGGTAGCCGCAGGCACAATGACCGAAGAAGTTGCATCGGTCAGCTACAACTACACATGGGCCCTCGTGATGCTCGCCAGTCTCGGTGTGGCCGCTCTCCTGATCGGTCTCTACCTCAAGATTGTCGACAAGAAGAAACATCTCGGCCTCGAACTTCCGAACGTTCAGCCCAACGCTGAGGTTGAGGAAGCTGAAGTGGAAGCAGCCGAAGGATAATCTCACTGCAAGTTCAGACTCACATAAATGGCGACCGCATCGACGGACGCCATTTTTTTTCGGAGTGGTGTCCGATATTCTTTTTGTCGGGTGTCATAAACACTTTTTGTGCCCGTCAGACGTTATAAAGGTATGAAAAGTATCTACAGGATAATTGCAGTTGTAGCGCTGGCGCTCACCTCGTGGATGGGTGCCGGGGCAGAGACCGTGACGCATAAAGAGGCGAAGGCTTGGGCCCAGACCTTCTTCAACGCCGCTCGCGGTGAAGTGACCGGTCCTGTGAAAATGGTTTACAACGGCAAGGATCTGACAACACGCAAACTCTTCACTCCTTTCTTCATCTATAACTCTCCGAGAGGCGGCTTTGTCATTATCTCCGGAGAGAACAAACTCATGCCCGTCTTGGGCTATAGCCTCACCGGAAGCTTCGATCCCTCGAAGCTGGATCCCGCCGCGAAGGCCCTGCTGAAGGAGTATGCCCGCCAGATCGAACTCATCCGGTATGACTCCGATGTTTCGGAACGGGCCGTCAGCGCCTGGCAAAACAAGAACCTTTACCTCAACTCCATTCTGACCGCGGATTCTTTCTCTGGATTTTCACTTCCCGACAAGGAGGAGAAGACTCAGGAATTTGCACTGCTGATGAGTGACCTTCCCTTAGATGATTCACTCAGAAGTGAAATCTACACCCCTGAGCAATGGGGAGAGCTGGCAACGACTCAGTTGAAAAACTATGGTTCGGCCGTTATGGGTATCGGTGCGGGAGACTCATTTGAACCTGTGGCCTTGGTCGGTCAGACGGGAGACTACTACAAGATGTCGTTTGAGAATTCAGAGTCCCCGTGGAACATGCTTCTCTTTCCGACCGAGTTATATTCAAGCGGATTCGTAGCCCGTCTCGGAGGGGTGCCCGTCTACCCTGAAGAACCGGTCGAGGCCCCGTTTGCTTTCCACGATGAGGTGATGGAAATGTATCCGGCTGAGACACGAGCTGCCTCTTCGATTATCGACGAACTTGACTCTCCTTCGTCCCCGGTTGTGCGCGGACTCGGTGCCGGTCACTTCGAAATAGATTATCCCGCTGAACCTCTGCTCGTCCGTGTGTTCAACATTTCAGGACAGTCGGTGCTTGCACAGACCTATGGCGGTAAGACTCGCACGGCCGTCATCAATATAGAAGACCAACCGAGCGGCTTCTATATCGTCACCGCATCGCTGTCCGACGGCTCACAACATGCTATGAAAGTAGCCCGATAAAGACCAAAAATTCTTCACCATGAAATCACTGTTAAAGAACAAGATACTGACCTGGGTCGCCTTGATTCTGGCGATCGCCTATCTGATTATCTCATTCTCCTGGAAGATGGCCTTTGGCTGGTGGGCTTTCTGCGATGGCTTCTTCATCTTCATGGCCATATTCGCCCATCTGTGCGCGCTCTATCTCGAAGGGATGAACCCCTACGCCTCGCGTAAACTTGACCTCTTTGCGTTTGTAGCCTTCCTGCTCTTCATTATTTCGTTCATCATCGAGTGGGTTGTCTTCGAGGTCTATTTTTAACGGAACTGGTTGATCTCAGGCATATAGGAGAAACCGGCGGCAGAGAGTCGTTCTTCGAGGTCGGCGCGGTCTAAGTCTTCACTGGCGCACAGCTCGTCGAGCGTCTCGTTGTTGTCACGCAGTTTCATGTTTATCATGCTGAGTAGCATGAAGGGATCTGAAGGTAGGTTTGCCATTTCGCTTTGGTTTTATTATTTTTGCATCATGATTTTATCACTGAAACGATTCTCGCTCTCGGTTTGTTTGGTCGTGGCCTCTATTTGGGGCGCGGTCAATGTCTGGGGGTGTACATCCGCCATCATATCGGCGCGCCTCAATCCCTATGGCCGCCCGTTGCTATGGAAGCACCGCGACACCTCGACGATCGACAATAAGGTTGAGTATATACCGGCCGAGAACGGTGAGTTCGGTTATGTAGCTCTCTTCAATGCCGGAGACCGCAATCTCGAAGAGGCTTGGTGCGGAATGAACAGTGAAGGTTTCGCTATCATGAACACCGCCTCCTATAACATCAAGGATGATAATGTCCCCGAAAAGGACATGGATAAGGAGGGGTTGGTGATGACCATTGCCTTGAAGAACTGCCGCACGGTCGAGGACTTCGCCGAACTTCTCGACAAACTTCCCAAACCTCTCGGGGTAGAGGCCAATTTCGGCGTGATCGACGCCAGGGGGGCCGGTGCATATTTCGAGACCAACAACGACTCTTACAACCGTTTCGATCTCAAGGATGCACCCGACGGTATGCTGATCCGCACCAACTATAGCCATTCCGGTCGTCCCAACTGTGGTTACGGCTTCATACGCGAGGCTAACGCCGGGTGTCTTTTGGCCGAACCGGCTGCTTCGTGTGCGATTACTCCCGAATACCTGACCGAAACAGTTAGCCGGAGCTTCTATCATGACCTCTATAAGCGCGACTTTGCCGAGAGTGTAGACACAGAGCGATGGGTGATTGACCAGGACTTTATCCCTCGTTACAAGTCGACCGCAACGATAGTCATTGAGGGCTGTTTGCCTACCGACGAAATTCCAGCCGGAATAGGGGAGAAGGAATACATCATGTGGACGGGTCTGGGGTATCCTCCGGTTGCCGAAATAGTCCCCGTGCGTTGTGCGCCCGACGGTGTTGACCCCTCGCTTCGCGGAATAGGAGAGAAAGGTCACGCACCCGCTTCGGACTTAGCTAAAAAGAGACGCGGCGAAGTCTTCCCGTTCAAGAAGGGGAACGGTGACAAGTATATCGACATGCAGACGCTCATAAACGACAAGGGAACCGGTTATCTTCAGGTGATTGTCCCTCAGAATTTAGGGGTGTATGAGGCCACGCGTCGGAAGATGGGTCGAAATGTCGTGAAATAACTCGTCAAAAGATAGGTGAGATGATGGAAACCGAACGCTTCAGACTCGGCGCTTCGCCATTTTTCACCCGCTTGGTATATCTTCACGGAACGTGGCCTATCGCATTGATCCTCGTTCTCATATTGGTAGCGGTTGTGCTTGCATTCGCCTTCGACTCCAGATTTGCCATAGTCGCCTTGATGGTGGTCTTTTTGATTGCGCCGCTGGCCATGGCGTGGCTCTGGCTCTACTGGGGGCTGCGACCTGAATATCGCTTCAATGTCGCGTGGCATACGCTGAGGCTAGACCCCGACGGTATTACCGTCACATTGCTTAAGCCTGTCTACGAGACAGTTGACACAGAAATTGAAGAACCTGAAGACGGGGAATCGACCGCAGAGGAAAGCCGAAAGACGCGAGAGAAAATAACGGGGTGGGAGAGAGGTAAGGAAATGAGATTTGAGCGCGCCGTTTTGGGCCGTTATCTGACCGGAGGCGACGGTATAACGATACCTGTCAATATGGGTCAAGGGTTCATAGCTGTTCCGCGCTCAATCTTCACAAGCGAGGGGGAGTACTCTGATTTTTTAAACCAAATAGTGTCCTTTTATCGGACCGGCAAAGAAGATGATACTCAAAGACCATAAAAAATACTGCTACGCTCTCGAGATGGAGGTTCGAGACTATGAACTTGACTGCGAATCGATAGTCAACAACGCCAACTATCTCCACTATATCGAGCACACGCGCCATAAATTCTGTCAGGAGGCTGGAATTCCCTTTATCAAGCTTCACGAGGAAGGGATCGACGCCGTCGTACGCAAGATCGAACTGGAATATATCTCGTCGCTCAGGAGCGGAGATAAGTTTGTAGTCTATCTCGGACTTGAGCGCAAGGGTGCGCGTTTCGTGTTTAACGAGGACATATTCCTGACCGACGGAACGCCGGTATTGACCTCTGTCGTCACTGCGGTAGTTCTAAAGGATGGCAAACTCAGCCGAGGCGATGAACTTGCCGAGCTGTTCAAGTCCTATCTGAAATAATTAGCCGGGAAAGGACAGGAGAGGAGATGAAGGCAGAAGAGAGTTTATACCCGGTCGCGTTGTCGATGATGAAACGCCTTAATGGCACTATAGTCAAGGCATTGATTGAAAGAGGAGTGACCCCTGATGATATTTTAGGGAAGGAACGGACTCAAGTCCCGGGGTTGGAGTGGATCACGGATAACATGGTCTCCGATGCACTGCGAATGGCCGAGGATGAGGTGCGATTCATGGTGCGCCATAATATCAGACCTCTATACCTTGATGAACCTAACTATCCGCGTCTGCTTGCTGAATCCGGAAATCCTCCCGTGATCCTATATATGCTCGGTGATACGGAGCTGAACCCGAATCATTCGCTCTCCATAGTCGGAACCCGAAAATGTACCCCCTTCGGCAGTGGCTTCTGCGGACAGCTTACGGCAGATATAGCAAAGTCGTTTCCCGAGACCTTGATTGTCAGTGGGTTGGCTTACGGTATCGATGCGGCTGCTCATAATGGTGCCTTGTCAGCCGGTCTTCCGACGGTCGGTGTTCTCGGTCACGGTCTCGATATGATCTACCCTGCGGCTCACAGAGGCTTGGCTTCCACGATTCTCCAGAGGGGAGGGGCCTTGCTTACCGAGTATACCCGCGGAACACGTCCTCATCGCAATCACTTTCTTGAGCGCAACCGGATTGTGGCGACGATGACCCAGGGCGTAGTGCTCGCTGAGAGTCCCGAGAGGGGTGGGGCAATGTCTACGGCCTCCATAGCCTTCTCATATTCGAGAGACGTGATGGCCGTTCCCGGTCGCCCGGTCGATACGATGAGCAGAGGTTGCAATACGCTGATCAAAACCCATAAGGCACACCTCATTGAAGGCTTCGATGATGTCTGCGATGTCTTGGGATGGGAAAAGCCTTCGGGGGTCAGTCTCGCAAAGTCGGAGTCTCTATTCCCGGAGCTTAGCGGGGATGTGAAAAAGATATATGATTACCTTGTCAAACAGAGCAACCCATCGAGCATCGACACGATAGCATACGAAACCTCCATATCCGTCGTCAAGGTGATGACCCTGCTTTCGGATATGGAGTTTGACGGTCTAATTCAGCGTCACCCCGGGAACCGGTATATCGCCATCGGGGGCTGAAGGTATTGTGTTCGGCCCTGAGGTTCCACCACGGGGCCTACAACAATTGTCAGATTCTTTCGAGAACGGTCTCGATGAGCTTGCGTACTGCCGGCTTGTAATCGGTATTGGCCTTGGTCAGTCTGCGCTCGGCGATGATGCAGCAGACGGTCATTGCCTTATGGCCGAGCATCTTGGCCATGCCCTGGAGACAGCCTGATTCCATCTCGAAGTTGGTCACGGGTCGTCCGTGGAAGCGGAAGTTCTCGATCTTCTCGTTGAGGTCCGGATCTGCTAGTGGAAGACGGACCATGCGGCCCTGCGGAGCGTAGAAGCCCACGGCCGAGATCGTGTATCCTCGAACCATATCATCGCGCCCGATTCTCTCGACGAGGTCCGGATCAGCATCAACCGTATATGGAGCGGCCCAGGACTTGTGCCATCCGCAATGAGCCATAAGATCATGCTCGAAGTCGAGGTCGCAGACCTTGTCGCGGTCGGCATAGAAGTTGAGGATGCCGTCGGTGCCGGTACCCTTCTCGGCGATTACATAGTCTCCGATGTGGAGATCTTCCTGGAGTGAACCTGAAGTGCCGACGCGTACCATCTCGAGGGTGCGGTGTTCGGGTTTCACCTTGCGTGTCTCGAAATCGATGTTGGCCAGTGCGTCGAGTTCAGTGACGACAATCTCGATGTTGTCCGAGCCGATGCCGTGTGAGATACACATCAGCTTCTTACCCTTATAGGTACCGGCTACGGCGTGAAACTCTCGGGACTGCACGTCATAGTCGATCGTGTCGAAATAGGAGGCGACCATAGTCACGCGACCCGGGTCACCGACCATGATGATCTTATCGCGGAGCATGTCCGGACGCAGATGGATATGAAAAGCAGAGCCGTCATCATTGATAATCAGCTCCGAAGCGGGAATAACTCTGTTTGGATCCATAGTATTTTCGATTTTGACGGCAGCTGGCATCCACAAGAAGCTCAACAAACAACACCCGCAACTGATCTAAGGTCAACAATAGTTGACACTTAGTGACAACTGTTGAGCTAAGGGTTACGGTAGTTGAACCAATATTATCTTGCCACCTCCGTCGTGAGGTATATATACTAATAACAAAAAATCGGGATGCCTTTCCATCCCGATTTCCATATTCTTCAGCATATTTCCCTCCTCCCGCAAGGAGCAAGGCAAGGAGCGCCGAGTTCCAGCCGGTATCAAAAGCCTTGCCAATTCTCCGCAGTAGCATCGGCTTCCAGCCGGTATCAACAGCTTCCCCATTTCTTTCCAGAAACGCTCACTTTGAGCCGGTAATGTTAAGGGAAGGATTTTGCATGAGGAGGACAATAATGCATCTCAATTTAGCTCTCCCAAATATAAGAATTCCAAACAGCGCTTTTCTTGAAATAAGGTAATCTGTAAATCTTTTTCAAGATTATTAAATCGCATGTCATGATTATTATATGGTGTCGAAGTTAAATTGTTGTCCCTGCTTGCTATAAGCCACATTACATAAGGTTTCACATCCTGATTAAAATATACTACAATAGATCGAAGTAGACACATGGTGTTGGTCATGAATTTCCCATATGTCTTGATCTCTTCTATTCCCGGATATTGCTGTTCTAATGCAGGGGTATGACCATTCCAGAAGAATCCTTCAAGACTATCATACCAGCCTAGAATTCCGTAATAATCGCTCACGTTAAAGGGAATGTGAGTTATAGGGGAGCCTGTCACTTCAATAAATCCTATCCCATCCTCTGTAAATACTGGAATATAGGTTGTTCCGTAACCTTGAATCCGTATCTTGGATGAAGACCCTTCATCCATTGTTACAATGTCTTGATTTTCCGGAATTTCGAAGCTATACTCTTTCTTTTTTAGAAGACTTGTCAGATCAATTTCAAATTCTGAGTCTCGAACCCCGAAAATAGTGGCCAAAATTCGATGGAAGGTACACGTCTTCTGCTTATCAGGAAGGTTCGATGTGCCCTCTGTGAACTTCCAGGTGATCTCTAACTCATTCATTGATGTAGGAGTCCCGAGTTTGATGTTAGACTCCATAGAGCCAAACTCCGGAACAAGAAAAACGCTTGTCTCGGGTTGTTTGGAACTGGAGAAACTCCAATTTCCCTTGATTATCTCGAAATCCAAGATAGGAATTTGACTTTGAGAAGATAACCACACGTAAGACCCCTCTTTATTATTAGTGCGAGTGAAGTCAATGCGGTTCCAGTTGTGGTCGTCATCAATCATGAGCCAGGCGCCGGGAAGGACCTTGGCTATTTCCTTTTGGGAATAGCTAGTTTCGTTGGGCTTCGGTTCCTTCGGCTCGTCGCTCGAGCAAGCGCCGAGCAGCATCCCAACCAACAGGGCCAAGAAGAAGCTGAAATAGCTAATCGTTTTCGTTTTCATAAAGATAGGTATGAGTGTATGAATAAAAGGCAATTATATCTTTGCCTGATACTCTATAATCCTTTTCTCAATATTAATATCGACAAAGAATCTTCTATTACTGTTTAAAAACACGATGTCTGTTTTGTTAGCTGAATTAAGCTCTCCTTCTCGTTCTCCTAGTAGCCACATTGCGTAGGCGGTCATTTCTATGTCGGGCTCTATTGTTATCGTGTAGATCATATACCAGGACATTGTATAAAGCCCGTAGTGATATGATAGATCTGAAATGCCAGGGTACTCTTGATCCAGTGGAGAAAGGTCCTTTCCCCAATACATTTGAAGTCCTTCGTCGGTCATTACCTCGCTACCTGTTAGCCCAATATAATGATCAACATCGAACGGCATCTTGGTGAGGGGTGAGCCGGTGACCTCGATGCAACCGGTACCTTCTTCGGTCATAACGGGGATGTAGACTGTGCCACAGGAGTTTATGTTTACCTTGCAAGTGGATTTGTCTATCACTGCGATGATTGGAGACGGAGAATCTCCTATGGTATAGCCCATTGATTTGACGGCGTCGGGCAGCTCTACTTCATACTCAGACCCTGGATTCCCGAAAATCGTGGCGAGAATCCTGCGGGATTTATAGAGCGGTTTGTCGCCTACGTTATCACTGATTCCATTGAGACGCCTCCAGTTGATCTCCATCCCTTTAATAGAGGTCGGATAGAGAAGATAGGTTTGGATTTTGGTTGAACAGATATCTGATTGCAGGAGGTAGCAGGTGCCTAAGCTATTGGCGGTGTAGAATTTGGCTGTTCCCTGGTTGACCTGTAGATTCCTTTCGGGAGTTCTCCCTTCAGTGGTAAGCCATACATAAGTTCCGTGTCCTTTCTCGTCGAGTTCTGAGAACTCCATTCGGTTCCAGTTGCCGTTCTCGTCTTCGGTTACCCAGGCGCCGGGGAGGGCCTTGGCGATCTCTTCTTGTGTGTAGCCCGGAGCATCCGGTGTCGGTTCCTTCGGCTCGTCGCTCGAGCAAGCGCCGAGCAGCATCCCAACCAACAGGGCCGAGAAGAAGCTGAAATAGCTAATCGTTTTCATCTTCATAAAGGTTAGATTGAGTGGATACAAAGGAGTGGTGGGTCACTTCTTATAATATAAACGTTGTCGAGGTAGATATATTACAAATGAGATAAGGAAATGATGAAGGCGAAGGAAGTTACTGGCGTGTGACGAAGGCTTTGTGTTGCCACTTGAGGCTCCACCAGCGGTGGACGAAGATGGCTCCGCGGACGTTCTCGTCGAGACAAAACATCCACCAGATGCCGATCAGACCATATCCCCAATGGACTCCGACGAGATAGGCCAAGCCGACTGCGATTGTCCACATACACACAACCCCCACATAGAATGGATAGTTGACGTCGCCCGCACTCTGAAGGGCGTTGGTGGCAAAAATGTTTATCGGTCGGCCTATTTCAAGAAGCAAGTCGATCCAGAAAATGGTCACTCCGAGATGAATGATCTCCGGGTTGTCGGTCAGCGCCTCCATAATCCAGCGACCGCAAATGGCCAGTATCAATGACAAAATCAGGGTAATCAATGTGGCGACCTTCAACACATACTTACCCGTGATGAACGAGGCCTTCCATTTCGAAGCCCCGACTTGATGGCCGATGATGATGGCGCCACCATGGGCGATGGCGATACAGAATATATAGGTGTAAAGGATGACGTTTACGCAGTATGTTCGTGCAGCCAAGGCTTCGAGACCGAGACCCGTGATGAAGAAGGCGATGACCAACTGAGAGAAGTAATAACTCATCTGTTCACCGGCCGACGGCAGACCGATCTTCATCAGTTTGCGGAACTCATCGGCAGGCCATCTCACGAGGATCTCCCAAGGGAAGCGCCTGATGGTTGTGGTGAAGACAATGACGAACAGCACCAACATCGCCACGCAACGGGCCGTCACAGTCGATATCGCCGCACCTTCGGCGCCGAGAGCCGGTGCGCCGAACTTACCGAAGATGAACGCGTAGTTGCCGATGATATTAAGGATATTCACCACGAGCACGACAGTCATCGGCCAATACGCCTTGTTGACCGCGCGCAGACAGGCGGAAAGGGTCATCGACAGTGCCTGAACGAAAGCAAAGAGTCCCACTATCTTCATGTAACCCGCGCCGATCGGGAGCATCTCGCCTTTCAATCCGACGTAACTCATTATCTGATAGGGCCAGAAGTAGAGCAAAGCCGAAATCATCAGTCCGAAAATGAGATTGACCACGAGCGAAACGCCCACGACGGTTTCCATCTGGCGACGCAAAGAGGCGCCGAGATACTGGGCGCATAAGACCGAGGTACCGAGGTTGATCACCTCAAAGATAATGAAGCAGAATGAGACTATCTGATTGGCCAGACCGACGGCACCCACGCTTGCGTCCGATACGCGCGAGAGCATGAACGTGTCGATCGCCCCGAGGCTCATTACCAACAGAGTCTCGATAAAGATAGGTACGGTCAACCATACCAACTCACGCTTGACCGGCGATGATATTTTGGGAAGAAATCTCACTTCAAAATTCCTCGATAGGTTTTCAGCCCACAAAATTACCAAAAAACTTCCGACCCATCAAACGAACCGCCTTTTAGACCGAAAAAATGGTCTGAAGGGGAGATTTTGACCTTTCGGGAGGGGGGAAGACAAAATTTTTCGCTAATTTTGCACTCTATCCCGAAAAGTGACTCTAATGATAGACAAGATATATCGCTTTCTGATACTGCTTTGTGTGGCGGCGGCCTCTGTGGTTGCGCCCGGTGCGTTGCAGGCAGCCGAAAAATTCACGATCGTACTTGACGCCGGCCACGGCGGAAAGGATGTCGGCGCCGTTGACAACAACGTGAAGGAGAAAGACATAAACCTCGGCGTTGCCCTCAAGCTCGGTGAACTGATCAAGAAGAACCTTAAGGATGTCAAGGTCGTCTATACCCGCGACAACGACTCATATCTCACCCTTCAGGAGCGCGCCGACAAAGCCAATAAATCAAAAGGTAACCTCTTCATCTCGATCCATACCAACTCGGTCGACAAAGCGAACAAGAACCGCACGGTCGTAGCCGGTTCGTCGGTCTATGCCCTCGGTCTCCATAAAGATGCCGACAATATGGGGATTGCCCGCCGAGAGAACGCCGTTATAGAGCTCGAGAAAGACTACAAGCAGAAATACAGCGGTTTCGACCCCAACAGCGACGAGTCGTACATCATCTTCGAGATGGCTCAGAAGAAGAATCTGAGCAAGAGCATACACTTCGCCAACGACGCGCAGAAACAGCTCGTCGGCAAAGCCAATCGTCGCGACCGCGGTGTACACCAGGCCGGATTCTGGGTCCTGTGGGCCACTTCAATGCCTGCTGTCCTTGTCGAGCTCGACTTCATCTGCAATCCCAACTCGGCCAAATATCTTGCTTCCGAGCAAGGTCAGCAGCAATTGGCCGAGGCCCTCTTTGAGGCCGTTAAAAATTACGTCAAAAGCAATATGGCCTCTGCCACTACAGTCCCTGCCCTTCCCGAAGAAGAGGAAGTGCTTGTGGCTCAGGTCGCCGATGAGCATGGAGCCGTGGCCGAAACACCGGCGAAATCGACCAAACGGGTGAGTCATTCAAGCGACAATCAGAGCACGAAAAGCCGTCCGGCATCCAGACGTAGAAGAAGCGACGCCGCAAAAACTTTGTCCGATGCCCGGGATGTCTCGACCGACGATATCCCCATCCGACCCGCTTCGCGCCCTCTTCCGGTCGAGACAGCATCGGCTCACACTGCCAATGAAAAGCCCGAATCGGCCATGACTAAGGCTGAACTAAAGGCCAAGCAGAAGGCCGAAGCCCAGGCAAAGAAAAGAGCGGAGGAAGAGGCTAAAAAAGAGGCTCGTGAGCAGAAAAAACGTGAGCGCCAGCATAAAGGTAAGATCGCCCGCCTGAAGACTGTCTACAAAATTCAGATAGCGACCTCCGAAGAACTTCTCAAGCAGTCTGACGCCAGGTTCTGCGGCTTCAAACCGGTCTCATATTATCGTGAGAACAACCTCTATAAATACACCTATGGCGAGACCGGCTCGGAAGAAGAGATCAACAAGCTCCTCAAGGAAGTCCAGAAGAAAATCCCCGACGCCTTCATCATCAAAAGTGTATCCTGACCTCGCCCCCTCACCCTAAGCGTACCGAAAATTAAACAACGAAACACATATGAAAAAGCTGTTTACCAAAGAGTTCAAAATCGGATTGTGGGTCATTGTCGGCCTCGTGATCCTTATCTTTGGCATTGATTTTCTGAAGGGTATAAACCTCTTCACCCCCGCCAACTACTATATCGCCCGCTATGACAACGTCCAGGGAATCGAAATCTCCGCTCCCGTGACTATCGACGGTTATAAAGTCGGCCAGGTCCGCGATGTGAAGTTCGACTTCGAGCATCCCGGAAAAATCGAGGTAGTTCTGGCACTCAACAAGAACCTCAAGGTTCCCGAAGACTCATATGCCGAGCTTACCCCGACCCTCATGTCCGGCACAAAGATCGAGATGCACCTCGGAACGAGCAAGACCTACCTCCCTGTCGGTGGCGAAATCAAGCCTCTGGAGGCCAAGGACTTTCTTGCCAGCATTCAGAGCGATGTCGTTCCGAGCATCAACAACATCCTCCCGTTGGTTGACTCTCTGCTCACCAACCTCAACAAACTGAGCGGTGACCCGGCTCTCGCTCAGAGCATCGGCCGTCTCGACGGAATCACCGCCAATCTCCTCCAGACTTCACAGGGTCTGAACACCACAATGAACCGTTCCGTGCCGGTGATCATGAACAACGCCGGCCGTATCACTCACTCGCTCGATACAGTTGTCGGGAACCTTGGAGTTCTCAGCTACCAGCTCAAGCAGCTTCCGCTCAATGCGACGATGGACAATGTACAGGCCGTGACAGCCAATCTCGAGGCCTTCTCGAGCGACCTACGCAACAAGAATTCGACTCTCGGTATGCTTATGAACGACCCCGAGCTCTACAACCGCCTCAATCGCGTGGCTGCCGACGTAGACTCGCTGATCGTCGACATCAAAGCCAATCCCAAGAGATATATTTCGATCAAACTCCTCTAACGGCCGGTTTGCTGACGTTGGAGAGGCTGACGCTTAGACCCTCGCTGAAGCTTCGGGTCTATCCAAAAACCTGACGGTCTGTACTTGACGGCAAGTATAACGGGGACCCGAGCAATCGGGCCCCCGTTAACTTTCCAAAGACTAATTAGTTGACTGAGTCAGCGAGCAGACGGAAGTCTGTGACTGATCCACCGGCCGCTTCTATGTGGCGCATGAAAAAGTCTGACAGTAGCGAGGCCGCGGACTGCTCTTTTGCACCTTCAGGTTCGAAGCGAGCAACCAATTCCCCTGCGCGGTCGGCTTTATCCGGATCACTCAACAGTTTGAGTCCGTCGGCCGCCAACGCATAGTTGCCCTGCAGGAACGTCATGAGTATCAAGAAGGGATGATATTCATCCGGTAACGTCATGGGCATGATCGCCGAGGCCTTCTCATAATGACCTAGATTCATTTCGGCGACTGCGAGCCAAAAGGCTGTCAGATCCACAGCCGACAGCGTTGCCGAAACCACAGGCTGGAGCGAACGGTCAAAGGTGATGGTGGCGTTCTCCGATGCCTCATAGTTCAGTTTGTGGAAGAGCTTCTTCGCCTCTTCGTTCTTGCCGAGCTTCATCAGTAGAAGGGCATACCTTGCCGTTGAGTTCGGATCATCGTCTGTAGATAGCTTGGCATACTTCTCAGAAGCCTCATCATAGCGTCCCGTCTGTTCAAGCATCGCGGCTAAGTGTCTGAGCAACCATTCGCTGTCGGGGTTCATCAACTCTGCTTTGCGGTAGTAGTCGAGAGCCTTCTCGGCTTCCCCCTTCGATTCATAGATGTACCCGAGCTTCTCCCATAGCCGCCCCATGTCCGCGTCTTCATACTTGGTGAGCTCCTCGATCAGCGGCGCCGCAAGCTTGAAGTTCTTGCGCGAGAACTGGAACTCTGCCGCTATTTCGATAACGTCGCGTTGGGCGAGCAACTCGCCGAGATAGGGGAGGGCCATGATGTCAAAGCCCTCTTCGAGAAGGGTCGCCGGGTCGTCGGCAGTTCCCCGCTTGGCGCCGAACAGATTGGTTGAGAGCGTGAACAGACGATAGAGATTGCGAAGGTAACGCACCGTTTCTTTCTTGAACCGCGTCTCGGTCGATGCCGTCGCGTTCATCTGCTCCTTGATCATCTCGAAATTGGAGCTCAGCGAGCCGGTCATCATGTCGCGTTGGGCTTGGGGCATCATCCCGACGGCGAGTACGAACGAGTACTTGTCCGAATCGCACATCATGTCGGCATTCTCGAGGAATTCCAGGAGGGTCTCTGCCTTCTCGTAGTTGACACTTCGTACGGCACTATGTCCCGAATCAAACGGCAGGAGCCAGTTGCCCGGCGAACCGAAGAACGGGAACGACTTGAGGTGTGAGAAGGCCATCACCATCATGTCCGCCCCCTCGAACTGCATATCGTTCAACTTCCTTAGCTTCTTGCCTAGCTCCGAGTTCTCTATTTTCTCGATCCACTCCGGGTTGTCGAACCCTTCGCCCGTTGCGGCTCCCTCCATCATCTTTTTCAGCTCATCGGGCTTGATTTTCTGAATCTGCGGGAGTATCTTGGTCTGGAAAAAGTTGATGGCCCGTTTGGTGTCCTGGGTCTGAAGAAGGGTGTAGAAGACGTCGCGCAGTCTCGGATAAAGCGTGAGGTCATCGGCAAGAGCCTGCAGCCTCAGGGATAAGGCGCGGTCATATGCCGGTCTCTCCGAGTGATAGCGCAATGCGAGGACGATCCCGACAAGAGCCTGTGCCTGAATGCGCTCCTCGGTCGACTCCTCATAGATTGAAAGGAGTGCGAACAGACGGTTGCGGTCATAGTGCTGGAGGATGCCGACGAGCAGTGCGCTTGTGATTTGAGAGCGGAGGGCGAAGTCGGCGTCAGGGTCCGTGGCGCGCATGACGAGCATCTTTACGTCCTCGTCGCTCAACTGGCCGGGAGGTGCAGACATAACGGCGCGGAAAAGCTCCTGAAGCGCATCCTCATACTGGCGTGTGATATCGGGTTCATACGAGTCGGCACATTTGACTGTCGAATAGAGAAGCCACGCCTTGTCATAGTCGGCGATGAGGCTTGTGAGTGACGTCCCCCGGTGGTTGAGCACACGCGCGGTCGAATAGTAAGAGCCTGGAGAGTCCGAGACGAGTCGTCCGAACTCGAGACGGTCGGCCATAGCGAGGATATCGCGGCGAAGAGTGTCGGTCATCTCCTCGCGCGAAGGGTCCGGAGCACCGGTCGAGAGATACTGAACCATAAGCCGGTAAGTCTCGCGCATCCGATTGAGCTCTTTCAGTTCGCCGGTGGCGCGCTGGGCATTGATTTGAGATTCGAGAGTATTGAAGGCCCGTTTGAGCCTCAGCTGTTCGACATCACGGACGACCGACTTCAGGGGCGAGCCGCCGTTTCTGCCGTTGTTGAATGTTGGCACGATTATATTTTGTTTTTGAGTAGACAGGTGAAAAGATTGAGGGGCTCAGGCTTCCAAACGATTGGTCAGCTTCGGGCCCTCCCATATGCTATACAACAAATATTGCACCAAAAAGACCAAGCGAACAAAATTTTTTCGTTAATTTTGCAACCAAATCGCGCGGTGAGTGTTACTTACGAAATGCCCGCCGTGCCGAGCGTCGCCTTTCCGGATGAAACCTCACCCGGGATTGGCGGCTATCGAACGCGTAAAACATTGATATTCAAACATAAACCTAAAGCATGGTACTCCAACGTTGGCAATCCGTACTTTTATTGGTAGCCGGAGTGGTTATGGCATGGTTCTGCTGTGTGACGGTAGGCCGGGTAAACACCGCCGACTTCACCCTGAACTTTTACCCTCTCGGCTTCCGCTTTGAGGGAGAATACGATAACCCGGCCTTCACAGGCTGGTATGCCTATACCTGGTCATTCCTGATTCTCGGTGTGATCAGTGCGATCCTTCCGCTGATCGCCATCTTCTGCTTCAAGAACCTCAAGCTTCAGAAGCGCCTCTGTCTGATCACCTGCCTGTTCCTTTGCGCCACGGTCGCCGTCGGCGCCAACTACGGCTACAACTTTATCGATGGTGGCACGATCACTTGGGGTCAGATGGCCTTCGCGCCGCTGTTGGCCTTCTGCGCCACAATCTTCGCATGGTCGCTCATCCGTTCCGACCAGCGTCGAATCTCGGCGGCCGACAGAATCAGATAACCTAACACGAACTTCAGACGAAAACGAAAAGCTAAAATGGCAGTAGAACTGAAAAATTTCACAAAACGTTCAGATAATTATTCTCAATGGTATAACGAGCTGGTGGTCAAGGCCGACCTGGCCGAGCAGAGCGCGGTGCGCGGCTGTATGGTGATCAAGCCCTACGGCTACGCAATCTGGGAAAAGATGCAGCGGCAGCTCGACGACATGTTCAAAGAGACCGGTCACGTCAACGCCTACTTCCCCCTCCTGATCCCCAAAAGCTTCCTCAGCCGCGAGGCTGATCATGTCGAGGGCTTCGCCAAGGAGTGTGCCGTCGTCACCCACTACCGCCTGAAGAACGATCCCGATGGAAACGGTGTCGTAGTCGACCCGGAAGCGCGTCTCGAGGAGGAACTCATCATCCGTCCTACCTCGGAGACCATCATCTGGAACACATATAAGAACTGGATTCACTCATACCGAGACCTCCCGATACTCGTCAACCAGTGGGCCAACGTCTTCCGTTGGGAGATGCGTACCCGTATGTTCCTCCGCACCGCCGAGTTTCTTTGGCAGGAGGGCCATACCGCCCATGCCACCAAGGAGGAGGCCGAAAAGGAGGCTCGCAAGATGCTCGAAGTCTATGCCGACTTCGCCGAGAACTATATGGCTGTGCCCGTTGTCAAGGGTGTCAAGTCGGCCAACGAACGTTTCGCCGGCGCACTCGATACCTTCACTATCGAGGCGATGATGCAGGACGGCAAGGCTCTTCAGAGCGGCACCTCCCACTTCCTCGGCCAGAATTTCGCAAAGGCCTTCGACGTGAAGTTCATCAACAAGAACAATGAGGCCGAATATGTATGGGCTACTTCATGGGGTGTATCGACCCGACTGATGGGGGCGCTGATCATGACTCACTCTGACGACAACGGACTCGTGCTCCCTCCGAAACTCGCTCCGCTCCAGGTAGTTATCGTTCCCATCTATAAGAATGAAGAGGGCCTCAAGCAGATTACTGAGAAAGTCGAGCCCATCGTCAAGGAGCTTCGCCGCCGAGGAATCAGCGTCAAGTTCGACGACGCCGACAACAAGCGCCCCGGCTTCAAGTTTGCCGACTATGAGGTCAAGGGTGTGCCTGTCCGCCTCGCTCTCGGTCTTCGTGACCTGGAGAACGGCACTGTAGAGGTCTTCCGTCGCGACACACACGAAAAGAACGTCTTCCCCCTCGAAGGCATCGAGGACACCGTTCAGAAGATGCTCGACGATATCCAGACCAACCTCTTCGAGAAGGCGAAGGCGATGCGTGAGTCGATGACCCGCACTGTAGACACCTACGATGAGTTCAAGGAGGAGATCGAAAAGGGCGGCTTCATTCTAGCTCACTGGGACGGTACTCCCGAGACCGAAGAGAAGATCAAGGAAGAGACAAAAGCTACCATCCGTTGTATTCCTTTTGACGGCGACACTACTCCCGGAGTCTGCATGGTCACCGGAAAACCCTCCGAGCGCCGCGTGCTCTTCGCCCGCAGCTATTGATCCTCCCGAGAGGTTAACTATCTCATCCTTAACTAACCATTACCAAAGACAGATACGTGAAAATCTCACCTCTATATATGGCCGTCGCGCTGGGTCTATCTGCCTCTGCGGCTTCGGCAGCCGAGCTTAACGTCAACGACTACTGTGACGTCAAGATCGCCGCTCCGGCGCGTGTGAAAGACATGCGCCCGCTGTCCGACGGTGTCAGCTACGCTGCGGTCAGCGACGACGGTCAGCGAATCGAGACCTTCAGCTACAAGACAGGCAAGAAGACGGGAGTCCTCTTCGACATCAACGCCGTCAAGGGGGATGTCAAGATCGACGACTTCCAGGGCTACGCGCTTAGCGATAACGGGCGCAAGATCCTTCTGTGGAACAATTCCACTCAGATTTACCGCTATAGCTTCACCGCTGACTATTACGTCTACGACACCTTCCGCTCGACCATGGCCCATGTGTCTGAAGGAGGGCCACAGCGTTGCGCGACGATGAGCCATGACGGCCGTCTCGTTGCCTATGTGCGTGATAATAACCTCTTTATCTCCAACATAGAGCTCGGGACCGACAACGCCGTGACAAAAGACGGCGAGGTGAACAAGATCATCTACGGCGCTCCCGACTGGGGTTATGAAGAGGAGTTCGGAGTTCAGAACACGATCCACTGGAGCGGAGACGACAACCTCGTTGCCTTCATGCGCTTCGATGAGTCGAAGGTACCGACCTATACGTTCGACAACTACCGGTCTTATTGCCAGTCTGATCCGACGGGCGATCCCTATCCCGAATCATACGCCTACAAGTATCCGCTGGCCGGCTATCCCAACTCAGTTGTCGACGTGCTGACATATGACCTCGAGTCGCGTCTGACCCGCAAGATGGATCTGGGCCTCGGCGAGACAGATTATGTACCCCTGTTGAGCTTTGATGCCGCCGGCAACCGTCTGATGGCGATGAAACTCAACCGTGACCAAAACCACCTCGAGCTTTTCTCGGTCAATCCGAAGTCTACCGTAGCCTCGAAGATTCTCGACGAGCGCAGTGAGGCATGGCTTTCGCCGGCAGCCTATCAGATGGTGTCTTTCGAGAAAGATGGCTTCCTGATCGGTAGTGAGCGCTCCGGCTGGCGCCATCTCTATGAGTATGATTACAACGGTACACTTCGCCGTCAGGTGACCAAGGGTGAGTTCAACGTCACTGAGTGCTACGGTCGCGACCCGAAGTCAGGAGTGATCTACGTTCAGACGACTTATCTGAGCCCGATCGACCGTAATGTGGCCTCCGTTGACCGCAAGGGCAATCTGAAGCTCCTCCACAACGAGCCCGGTTTTGAGTCTGCCTCGTTCAGCTCCAACTTCGAGTACTATCTCCGCAACTGGAGCTCTTCGACGGTGCCCAATCAGTACACTGTCTGGGCAACATCGGGCAAGAAGCTCGCCGACGTTGAGATGAACCGCGAATATGCCGCCAAGTATGCCGGAGCGCCGAAGATGGAGTTCACCAAGGTCAAGAATGCCGACGGCCAGGAGATGTATGCCTATATCATCAAGCCCCTAAACTTCAGCGAGAACGGCAACTATCCGTTGTTGATGTATCAGTACAATGGTCCCGACTCTCAGGAGGTACAGAACCGTTGGCGCATGGAAGGTATTTTCTATCTCGCCTCTCAGGGCTATGTCGTTGCCGCTGTCGACGGCCGTGGAACGGGCAACCGTTCGCGCGAGTGGGCTAACGCAGTCTACATGCAACTTGGCAAATACGAGACAGCCGACCAACTGGCCGGTGCGCGCGAGATCGCTTCGCTCCCCTATGTCGACGCCAACCGCATCGGTTGCTTCGGCTGGAGCTACGGCGGATACATGACGCTCATGGAACTGACCGCCGAGAATACACCGATGAAAGCCGGTGTGTCGATGGCTCCCGTGACCGACTGGCGCTGGTATGACTCGATCTATACCGAGCGCTATATGCGTACCCCCGCCCAGAACGAAAAGGGCTACGAAATCGCCTCGGCCATGAACCGCACCGGGCGCCTCGAGGCTCCGCTCCTGATCATGAGCGGCACGAGCGACGACAACGTCCACTTCTACAATACCCTCAAATATACCTCCAAACTCAACTTTGAAGGTAAGATGTTCGACATGATGGCCTTTACCGGTTTCGAGCACTCGCTCCGCATGTGTAACGCGCGCGCACAGCTCTTCCGCAAGGTCGCGATGTTCCTCGACGCCAATCTAAAAAAGTGATCCGGCACGGGGGAAATAAGTAAGGAAAGCTAATTGACAGATGGAAGATCTTAAGAAAGTAAACAGCCTCCAGCTCTATCAGATGTGGAAGCACCTGTCGATAGGTCTTTTGGTGATGATAGCGATCGTGGCGTTCACCCGAATGCTGCCATACTATCTGGCGCCCGCCGTGGCGCTGGTGGCTGCCGCTGTGCTCTATACGATCCTTTACTACAACAGGTTGAACCGTATCGCCTCCTGCTGTGTGACGATGTACTGTCTCTTCTACTGTATCCTCACCTACTCGTTTGTCTCCATTGTCATCAACGTCCTCTATGCCTGGGGCCTTCTGAATGTCCCCGATGAGCTGATATTCTTCAACCGGCCCTACATCCCCTCGTTGCTTCTCTCGCCCTGCAGCGTCGTTACGCTGATCTTCCTCTATTTCAAGCGCCACAACCTGCAGATATGCGTCGACTGCCGTCTATTCAACGGCGACTGGCACGACCGCGGACTCCTGGGGCAGATCCTTCAGCACGAGTCGAGCCTACAGATCCGAAACCTCATAGGTGTCTTCTCGTTCATCACCGTCGTGGTGTGGGTCTACTATATGTACATCTACGTTCGGATCGACACCAACGCCCGCGACTGGTATGTCTTCTCGTGGTTCTTCGTGATCACCTTCATCCTCGACGAACTCTACTTCGTCTTCCGTTACTATAACCTCTATCTCGACCTCAAGGAGTCAAACGAGGTGATGGACCAGGACGATCTCGAGAACATGGAGTCGAAGACCTACATGAGATTCTATGTCATCTGTGACAATCATATCTTCGTTGACACAAGATCCATCGACCCGGCGGCGACATATCGTGAGGTTGTGGACACACCGTTCATCACCCGTCGCTCTTTCAACGGCATCCGTGTCGACGAGGTGAAGGATATTATCGGACGAATGTCAGGCGTCACCGACGGTGAGCTGCGTTTCTTCTTCGGCCGCAAGTCTCCGGACATGAACAACAGCACACTTTTGCGATACTTCTATTTCCTTGACGGCACGATCCAGGATTACCCCGAGCTCAATATGGCCGGCGAGTGGATGGACTTCGAACGCTTCAAGTTGATCTACGCCAAGACCCCCGGCAAGATGAGCCACCGTGCGCTGTCCGACCTCACCCGTCTGGCGACCATCATCCAGACTGAGAAGATTTTCGATGACCGCGGCTTCAGGAAGAACAAGATTAGAAGCTACGTCCCGAGCTTCACTCTCAAGGATGTAAGACGCTCAACGCTCGACTTCCAGGATGACAAGTGGATCAAGATCTCGCTCTTCAACAGCGACCAGAAGTTCTACCGCCTGAAACGTTGGTGGCGCAACCTGAACGGTAAGGGTGGACAGACATCCTCTTCCTGGGCAAGAAAATAGAGACGACGGACGATCCCGGAAATTTGACCATCCCCGAATGATGACGCTCCCCGAACTCAAGAACTACGACCTGCTGGCCGTTGTGGGTCCCACGGCTTGTGGAAAGACCCGCAAGGCGGTTGAGCTTGCGCGCCTTCTTGACGGCGAGATCATCAGCGGAGACTCCCGACAGGTCTATCGCGGAATGACAATCGGCACAGGCAAGGACCTTGACGAGTATGGCGAAGTGCCTGCCCATCTTCTCGACATCCGCGACGCCGGCGAGAAGTACAACCTCTTTCAATTCCTCTCAGACTATCATCAAG
The DNA here is from genome assembly GCA_964615915.1 of uncultured Sangeribacter sp. Taxonomy (GTDB): domain Bacteria; phylum Bacteroidota; class Bacteroidia; order Bacteroidales; family Muribaculaceae; genus Lepagella. Next base: position 32,018 of record CAZTSQ010000007.1, on the reverse strand, counting down.
CGGTCGCCGACATCCGTTCGCGCGGCCGTTTCCCGATTCTTTGCGGTGGAACCGGCATGTATATCGAAGCCGCATTGAATGGCTTGCGCTTGCCCGAAGTCCCCGAGAACCCAGAACTGCGCCAAGAACTCTCGACATGGACGCTTGAAGCCTTGACCGACCGGCTATGCAAATACAAAGAACTCCACAACACGACCGACGTCGACACCTGCAAACGGGCCATCCGCGCTATTGAGATCGAAGAATACTATCTCGCTCATCCCGAAGAGGCTCAGTTGGCCTCGAAGAAAGAAGCCCGGAAACCGAACGCCTTCATCATCGGCCTCGACTTAGACCGCGAGCTTCGTCGGAAGCGCATCACCGACCGACTCCACGCCCGTCTTGAAGAGGGGATGATCGACGAAGTGCGCTCGCTCCTTGACAGCGGCTTGAAGCCCGACGACCTCATCTACTACGGCCTCGAATACAAGTTCGTCACCCTACACGTGATTGGAGCCCTGACCCGCGAAGAGATGGAGAAGAACCTCGAGATCGCCATCCACCAATTTGCCAAGCGCCAGATGACCTGGTTCCGCGGCATGGAACGCCGCGGCCACCACATCCACTGGCTCCCCCACGACCTCCCCGGCGCCGACCTCCTCAGCCGCCTCTAGGAAGTCGGCTGTCCCTATGCAAACACATGTACCACAGGCGTCCCCGCCTGTGCGAAGAGACCATATTTGAGTATGAGTGAGTTGTGTAAAGAAGTTGCTTAGAATCGAGAAACTTGGGTGTCAGTTGTAATATATCTCGGAAGTTCCTATTTCCCAGTAAATTTCCATGGAGCGCGACCCATACTGTTCGTGAATTATGAAATCTATAGCATTATCTTGTGAATAGGAAATAAATCGTGGCTGATAAAGACGATTGAACATAGTCCATATAGCGACTGGTTTCACGTCTTGATTAAACGTTATACTTATCCCATCAATCAGCACAAGGGTATTTGTAAAATCTGTCACTTCTGATATTTTCTCTATGCCCTCATAATTAGTCGATAGAATTTCCTCAATCTTCTCAAATCTCTTACGATCACTTTCGCTCGGTTCATCATGTTTATACCATACCGTTGCCCCTAGTAACTTTTCGAACGGATAGGGCATTTCGGTGATGGGTGAGCAGACGACTTCGATGACTGCGGTGCCTCTATCGGTCTTCAGGGTCAGATAGGAGGCGCCATAGCCAACGGCCTCAACGTTGTTGCCGTTGATCTTGATGACGTTGTCATTGAGTGACCTGATTTCAGTGGCCTGATACTGCATCTTGAGGGCGTCGAGCGACAGACCGGGGACGGCACCTTTGGTGACAAAGCGCGAGGAAAGAAGTTTGTGGAACGTGCGCGTCTTTTCAGTGCCATCCGCAACTTCGACCTTGACTGTAAACTCGTTTGTAGACCAATCTGAGAAGACGAGAGCCCACTCTTCGTTGGTAATCGAGCCCTTTTCGAGAGACCATCTCATGAACTTGCTTGCGGTTAAGAGTGTGCTTGACCCTACGGAGATCTTCAAGTTCTCCGAGCCGTCGTTCTTCAGAGAAGCAGATGAAAGGGTTAAAGTCTTTTCGCTCGGAAGAGCGTCAGGCACGTCTGCGAAAGATGCGAGCATCCACTCCTCATCATCGACCGACACCCATTTGCCGGTGATCAGGCTTTCGAGATCAGGACGGTCAACCGGTGTCTCGGGTTCGTCATCGCCCGGTTGATTGGCCGGTTCATCCGGCTTCTCGGTCGGGTCGACAGGCTTATCGTCCTTATCGCAGGCTACGAAGCCCGCCATCAGCAACAGTCCCAGCATCAGGGCCCATATTTGTCTCTTCTTCATATGTGTTTGGTTAGCGGCTAAAAAAGAAAGCATAGAGGTTCTAATTATTTTCCATTCTTAATATCCAAGACTTGAGCCTTAGAAAGTCCTGAGATTCGCATTATGATTGAAATGTCGATCCCTTCTTTCAGCATCCCTTTTACATTGGCGATTTTTTCTTCCTTTCGTCCTTCCTTTCGACCTTCCTTTCGACCTTCCTTTCGACCTTCTTCACGTCCTTGGGTGCGTTCTGCATCCATCACCGCGCAGGTGTCACGGTAGATCCTCAGCGACTCATTATAAGCCTTGCGGTCCTTCTCATTCAAAGCGCCCAGTTTGGCGGCTTTTTCCAAATCCAGGAAAACCGGATCTGTCGTAAATGTTCTCGGCATCTCTCTCATAGTTTCCACGTTTTTAAGATTGGCATACGACACCGCTCTTCACCTGCAAAGGTAGGCAAAGTTTCTCTAAATTCCAAATAACTGTCTTAATTTGAGTCTTTAAAGAGATGGTTGTTTACTTGGATCGGAAGAAGGTGACGAGGTCTTTGGGGGTGAAGCGCTTGCCTTTGAGGAGAAGGGAGGAGGTGTAGAGCTTGCCGGCAAAGCGCATCGAGCCGATCGCGAAGATGTAGAGGACGATTAGCTGAAGAAGCGACTGCCAGAAAGGTACCGCATGGGTGATGGCATTGACCGAAGCGACCGTAGCCGCTGTGAAGGGGAGATACGAGCAGAAGGTCGTGAAGAAGGCCGTCCCATTGTCGACCGCATACATGCCGATGTAGAAGCTTCCGAGAAGTAGGAAGGTTATGACCGACACATACTCCTGATTCTCATTGTTTTTGTCCGTCATCGCTCCTACCGCCGCAAAGAGCGACCCGAAGAAGATGTAGCCTCCGACGAAGAAGGCGACAGTCCAGAAAAGATCGAGAGCAATCTCCCATGTGAAAATCTCTCCCCATGGGATGCTGAAGGGGGCGAAGATCATCACAAAAGCCACGAGTGCGAAAATCAACAGGCCCCAAAGAAGGAGCTGGGTAAGCCCGACAAGACCGACGCTGATTATCTTGGCCAACATCATCGTGCGACCCGTCACACACGTGGCAAGTACCTCGACGATGCGGTTCGTCTTCTCGACCTTCACCTTGTTGAAGATCTGGGCGCCATACATCATCAGAAACAGCGTCAGCATCATGCCGACCATCATTCCCAAAGCCTGTTGGCCCGACATTTCCTTATCCGCATCGGTCCCACTGAGAGTCTGTCCGATCTTCGTCAGAGAATCAGAGTCGTTCATCATGAAGCCGATGAATACTCCGAAGAGTACCATCAGCACTGGCACGACAAACGTTGATATCCAGAATGATTTTGCACGGATATCGGTCAGATATTCCGTCTTTATTATGAGATTGAGCTGTGACATGTCTTATGCATTAGCCCCTTGAGGGGTAGCGGGGGCGTTGTTGGTATATTTGAGGAAAATATCGTTGAGCGAGGGGAGCGACTCCTCGAAGTGGAGGATCTCGCTCTGGAGCGCCAGTTCGGAGATAAGGGCCGAGTTGCTCACCCCCTCCTTCTTCACAATCCGATAGGCACTTCCCTTGCGCCACTGATGGGGATCCGAAGCCTCGATCGATTCGATGATGCCTGAGTCGCGGAGCATCCCCTCATTCAGCGGTTTGCGGGTGGTCAGAAGCAGCGCACCGTCCTTGTTGGCCTCCTTCAGTTCTGAGATAGTGTCGGCTACGAGCAGTCGGCCGTGATTGATCAACGCGATGTCGCTACACATCTCTTCGATCGCCGGCATATTGTGGCTCGAGAGGATAATGGTCGTCCCTTTGTCATGAAGGCGAGAGATCAACTGCGTGAGAATCTGACCGTTGATCGGGTCGAAGCCGGAGAACGGCTCGTCGAGAATCACCAGCTTCGGGCTGTGAACCAACGTCGAGATTATCTGAACCTTCTGCTGGTTGCCCTTCGAGAGCTCCTTCACGCGTCGACGTTCCTGACCCTCGAGGTTGAACATCGCCATATATTCTTTCATCACCGGACGCAGATCGGCCGGCTTTCCACCATGAAGCTGCCCGAAATAAAGGATTTGGTCCTCGACACGCATTTTGTCATATAGACCGCGCTCCTCGGGCATGTAACCGATCTCGGAGGCGACGCGAAGCGACACCGGCTGTCCAAGTACCGTGACCTCACCGCTGTCGAAGGCGAGGATACCGTTTATTATGCGCAGAAGTGTTGTCTTGCCCGCCCCGTTCGGACCGAGCAGTCCGCAGATCGCCCCCTCTTCGACGCGAAGAGAGACGTCATCGAGAGCCTTGACGTTGGCGAAATGTTTCGTTAAGTTATTTATTTCAAGTACGTTCACAGTAGTGAGGTATTAGGAATTGCGAGAGAGAAAATAGGAATTAGGTGTTAGGAGTGAGGAATTGTGGAAGGAGGTAGAAAGTCACTTTCACCAGCGTTTGGAGGTGTTTCGGTTAACACGCGGGTCGATCACTCGGTCGCCGATCAGCCGCGAAAGCTTTCGTCTCATCTGCACCACACGGCTCATCTTCATCTGAAGCTTCTGAATCGTCTCGACGTCTCCCTGATGGGCTGCCTCCTGCATCTTCCTCGTGGTCTCGTTGATCATATTGGTGACGGTGGTGTCTTTCCAAGTCAGGAGAGCCTTTGTCACCAGCATGTCGGGTTCCATCCCGTCGCTCGAAGGTCTCGAGGCGTCGGGCGAATTCTTCAGCCGTGTGCGTTCGGCCACCATCGAGGACACAAGTCGGCGAATATCGTCGTCGGGATCCGAAGCAAGTATCTTCACCGGGTAGTCTGTCTGGAAGTCTTCGATCTCCTCGCGCTTCTTCTGTTCCATGTGCTCGGTGAATTTTTTCTCCGCCCGTCTAATCTCATTGACACCGTTGTTCTCGCGCAGGATTCGGTCGTATTCCTCACGGCTTTCGGCTTTGAATCGTGCGTCGAGCTCCACGATAAACTTCTGGAGATCAGTTTCGTATTGCTGGCGCATGTTGAGAAGAGCCTCGAACATCCGTCGGTGGTCGTCAAACGTGAACTCGATGCTGTCGGCCTCAAGTTCATTGGCCACGAACTCGGTCGCGTTCATCGCCGAGCCCTCGGTGTTGTGGCGGTCGAAGACCATCATCCCGTAGCGCAGAAGTTCAAGTAGCATTTCATACTCGACGCTTCTGATGTGTCGCCCGGCCTCGTCTGTCCCGGATCGATCGAACGACCCTTCGGCTCTTTGGGCCGCGGGTGCCTGAGGCGCCTGAGCCGGTTGGCTGGGAGATTGTCCCGATTGAGGTGAGTAAGGTTGTGGAGCAGGCCCTATGCCTTCAAGGCTCTTTTTGCGCATCCGTTCCTGTCGCCAGGTTTCGACGAGTTGCGCACGGACGATAGCGGTCTGGGAGGCGATGAAGCTTTGGTCTTCGTGGAGCAGGTTCGAGCACTCCTGAATATAGACCCTGCGCGCTGTCTCATCCTGAATATGGGCGAGAGAGGTCACCATACTCTTGATGGCCGCTATACGTTTCTGCGGATCCTGCCTTGACTCGTCGAGGAGAACCTGAGCCTTGAATCTCAAGACGTCTACCTCATGGTCTTTCAGATACTTGCGGAACGACTCGGGGGTCTGTGTCTTCGCGAAAGAGTCGGGGTCGTGACCGTCGGGAAGTAAGACGAGCGACACCTCCATCTTGTGCGAGAGAAGCATGTCCATTCCTCGGAGTGCAGCCTTGATTCCGGCGCTGTCCCCGTCATAGATGAGGGTGATTTTCTCGGTGAAGCGATGAATCATCGCGATCTGACCGTCGGTCAATGCCGTGCCGGAACTGGCTACGACATTCTCGACACCGGCCATCGACATTCCGATCACATCCAGATAACCCTCGACGAGATAACAACGGTCTTGCTTGACTATCTCGTTCTTAGCCTGAAAGATGCCGTACAGCTCGTTGCTTTTCTTGTATAGGTCAGATTCGGGAGAGTTGACATACTTTGCCGGACCACCTTTCAGATCACGGCCGCCGAAGGCAATGACCTTGCCCGAGGGGTTGAAGATCGGAAATATCACACGGCCGCGAAACCGGTCGTAGTGGCGACCTTGCTGGGAGACTCCGACGAGTCCCAGGTCGCGGAGCGTCTGCTCGGAGATCCCTTTCTTTTTGGCTGCGTCGAGAAGGGCGGTGGGTGCGTCGAGTGCATATCCGAGCCGGAAACGTTTGATAGCTTCATCGGTGACCCCACGGCTGTAAAGGTAAGTGAGGCCGACGTTCCGGCCCTCCTCAGTCGAGACCAGGTTTTTGGACATCTCGAGAGCGGCCCATTCGTTGGCGACGAACATCGCCTCACGTTGGCTCTGCCGCGCACGTTCCTCGTCGGTCAATTCACGTTCCTCTACCTTGATTCCGTATTTGTTGGCCAGATGGAGCAGGGCGTCACGATAAGACAGACCCTCCTTCTCCATGATGAAGTTGACGGGCGACCCACCCTTCTTACACGAGAAGCAATAGCAGAAATTCTTTTTTGGAGAGACCGAAAACGACGGAGTACGCTCGTTGTGGAAAGGACACAGCCCGACATAGTTCGCCCCGCGCTTGATCAGGTGAACATAGTCGCTGACGACCTCCACAATGTTGGCCGCGTCCTTGATTCTGCCTACTGTGGCCTTATCTATCATTAATTTCCTCCGCTCTTCTACTCTTATTGGGTCTGATGGTGGATGACTATTGTCTTAGTGTTGCTTATTTGTTTGCCAATGAGGACATTATCTTGTGGATCTTCTCGTTGGTCGACACTCGGGTCGGCACCAAGGGGAGTCTGAGCTCATTTTCGCACAGACCGCGGGCATTCAGCGCACATTTGACTCCGGCCGGGTTGCCGTCGACGAAAAGAAGTCCGAAAAGCTCTGTGAAGCGGTGATGGATCGGGAGGGCTTCCTTGAAATTGCCGTCGAGACATAGGCGAACCATCCGTCCGAACTCTTTCGGGTAGGCGTTTCCGATGACAGAAATGACTCCGACGGCTCCCAGTGTCATCAGAGGGTATGTAATGCCGTCGTCGCCACTTATTACTTGAAAATCAGCCGGTTTGTTCTTGATGATGGCGTCGATTTGAGAGAAGTTGCCGCTGGCCTCTTTGATTCCGATGATATTGGGACAGTCCGAAGCCAGTCTGAGAGTTGTCTCGGCGGTCATATTGACTCCTGTGCGTCCGGGCACGTTATAGAGGATAACGGGGAGGGGAGAGGCTTGGGCGATAGCCTTATAGTGCTGGTAGATACCCTCTTGCGAAGGCTTGTTATAGAAAGGTACTACCGAAAGGATAGCGTCGAAGCCGTCGAACGATTCCTCTTTCAGAGCGTTCACGAGAGCCTGGGTATTGTTTCCTCCATGGCCAAGAACGAGTGGTACGCGACCGTCGACGCGGTTGCGGATAAACTCGCGGACCACGATCTTCTCGTTTTCCATCAGGGTGGGAGTCTCGCCTGTGGTGCCGAGGACTACGAGGTAGTTTGCGCCGCCGGCGATACAATGGTCAACCAGACGCCCGAGAGCGTCGTAATCAATTTCCTTATCTTTTCTGAAGGGGGTGACGAGCGCCACGCCGAGTCCTTCGAGGTTAATTTTGGCCATAAACTATGGAGCAGTCTTTTCGCTATCGGCAAAATTAACAAAAAAAACCGACCCCCGCAAACAGTTGCGGCTCGATGTCGGGGTTAAAGCCCTCGCTAAAGCTTCGGGGCTACCCAAAAACCTGACGGTTGGAAGGGAGACTCGAGGGAGGGTTAAAGGACTGAGGAGGCTATCTCGGAGGCGAGAGCGTTTATGAACTGGCTGTATTGAAGGCTATCCAGAGGAGGAAGGTTGGGATCTAAGGGGGTAAGAATAAGAAGACGCCCCTGTTCACATAGCCTAAAATCATGGCCGGTAGGTTTGTCTCTTTCGCTGAAGTTTTTGTTGGTGAGCAAGATTATACGCCCGCCTAAGTTTTCAGCTTCTAAACGAAGGGCTCTTTCCTCTGGAGTTGTGAAGGGAGAAACAAGAATTCCACCGTTTACTGCGCAATGAAGCCATCGAGAGATAACCGGCGCTCCGGAGGTTGAAGGGCAATTATCGGGGATAAAAACATGTTCTTTAAAGGGATTTAGCATTAGATGAAGGTTTCCATAGGCATTATACCAGTGGCCCCCGATTTGAATATTTTGAAGCCTTTTGAAGAAGCTTGGTCGTGAATGTCTGACCGCAAGTCTATGGGCATTCTCTCGCAGATATCTGAAAATTGAATTTAAGCTCCTATTAGGCCCAATAATTTGATCATTAAATCCCTTTTGAAAAACTTGTTCTATACCGCTTAACTTGTTGACAGCAACCTTAAAAGCGGCAATCTTCCTTCCCAGAGTTTCATCAAGGGGTTCTGATACAGCAAGGATAAGATGAAGATGGTCAGGCATGAGAGCATACTGATATAGTCGAATCGAGCTGCAGTTTCCAAAATTTTCTTTTAGAGCGGTTTTAATAGCAGTACCTATAGGCGACGCGAGGATATAGCTACTTCCGAGTTTCCCGGGCTCTATTCTGGGGTCTCCGGATAAACGCCCAAAAGGTTCAACCCCCTCCCTCTTAAGAAGGGTAATATGATAAATAGCCTTTGCTTTATAGTCGTGCCACGGTGCCCGATTATTTCCCGACCACATATTTAGAAGAGTTAGAGAGAAAAAGAGCTTGAGAAATGGAGAGAAAATGAGAGTTAGAGAAACTGTAAGAAAAAAGAGTTACAGATGCGAGGGGAAAAAATAGGGGAAAACCATAGCGGCCGGAATCGCCATCAATAGCGTTTCCGGCCGTTAGGATTTTGGGAAGCCCCGAAGCTTCAGCGAGGGCCCAAGTCGTCAGACCTCCGACCTTCATGCCACCAACCGTCAGGTTTTTGAAAAGCCCCGAAGCTTTAGCGAGGGTCAATAGTGCGAAGCCCTACCAAAGCAACCGTTTAGAAGAGGGACCAGGCGACGGTGAGGCCGGCCATGACGATCGAGACCATCGACATCAGCTTGATGAGGATGTTCAGAGAGGGACCGGAGGTGTCCTTGAAGGGGTCGCCGACGGTATCGCCGACAACGGTGGCTTTGTGGACGTCGCTGCCCTTGCCGCCGAAGTTGCCTTCTTCAATATATTTCTTCGCATTGTCCCATGCGCCGCCGGCGTTGGCCATGAAGATGGCAAGCACGAAGCCGGCCGAGAGACCGCCTACGAGCAGGCCGATCACACCCGGAACACCAAGAATAAGGCCTGTCACGATCGGAACTACGATTGCCAGACACGACGGGAAGATCATCTCACGCTGTGCGCCCTTGGTCGATATCTGGACGCAACGTGCATAGTCAGGTTCAGCCTTGCCTTCGAGGATACCCTTGATTTCGCGGAACTGGCGGCGAACTTCGTCAACCATCGACGATGCTGCGCGGCCCACAGCGTTCATTGTCAGACCACAGAAGAGGAAGGCCATCATGGCGCCGATGAAGAGACCCGCCAATACCTTCGGGCTCATCAGGTTGACCTCATAGAAGGCCATGAAATCGGTGAAAGATGCCTGGTGGATGTCTACCATACGGTCGCCGACTTCGATGAAGGTCGTGCCGAGTCGTTCGAGACCGATACGGATCTCCTCGATGTATGAAGCGAGCAGTGCGAGACCCGTAAGAGCGGCCGAACCGATCGCGAAGCCCTTGCCGGTTGCGGCGGTGGTGTTACCGAGTGAGTCGAGCGCGTCGGTGCGTTTGCGTACCTCGGGGCCAAGGCCAGACATCTCGGCGTTACCGCCGGCGTTGTCGGCGATGGGGCCGTAAGCGTCTGTTGCCAAGGTGATTCCGAGAGTCGAGAGCATGCCGACAGCGGCGATACCGATACCGTAAAGACCCATGGCGACATTGCTGAAGTCAAAGCCCGAAGCGAACCAGTAGCTGAGGATGATACCGATCACGACGGCGATCACCGGAATGGCGGTCGAAACCATGCCGAGGCCGACGCCAGAGATGATAACGGTTGCCGGACCAGTCTTTCCGCTCTCAGCCAGACGTTTAGTGGGCTTGTAAGACTGAGAGGTGTAGTATTCAGTTGACTGACCGATGATTATACCGACGATCAGACCGGTGATGACCGAGCAAGAGATCATAGCCCAGTTCTCAAGACCGAGCCAGTATAGGATACCGAAGGTGGCGAGCGCGATCAGAATTGAGCTGAGGTTGGTTCCGAGCGCCAGCGAGCCGAGAAGGTTCTTCATCGAAGCATTCTCTTTTGTGCGGACACAGAAGATACCGATGATAGAAAGGATGATGCCGACGGCGGCGATCAACATCGGGGCGATAACGGCCTTATACTGCATCACTTCGTCGCCAGTCAGAAGATAAGCGGCGGCTCCGAGGGCTGAGGTGGCGAGGATAGAGCCGCAATATGACTCGTAAAGGTCGGCACCCATGCCGGCGACGTCACCTACGTTGTCACCTACGTTGTCGGCGATTGTAGCCGGGTTGCGCGGGTCATCCTCAGGGATACCGGCTTCGACTTTACCGACGAGGTCGGCGCCGACGTCAGCGGCCTTGGTGTAGATACCGCCACCAACGCGGGCGAAGAGAGCCTGGGTCGACGCACCCATACCGAAGGTCAGCATTGTGGTCGTGATCATCGCCAGTTTGGCGGTACCGGTTGTCTCGACACAATAGTCAAGGAGCAGGAACCAGAAGGAGATGTCGACAAGACCGAGACCGACAACCACGAGACCCATCACGGCGCCCGAGCGGAAAGCTACGCGCAGGCCGGCGTTCAGAGATTTGCTGGCGGCGTTGGCGGTACGTGCCGAAGCATAGGTGGCGGTCTTCATCCCGAGGAAGCCCGAAAGAGCCGAGAAGAAACCGCCGGTAAGGAAGGCTACGGGTACCCAGGGGTTCTGGAGCTGGAAGCCGTAAGCCATTATGGAGAAGAGAATTACAAGACAGAGGAATACGATCCCCACGATCTTGTATTGCTGTTTGAGATAGGACATCGCGCCCTTGCGGACGTGAGAAGCGATTTTACGCATCGTCTCGGTGCCTTCGCTCTCTTTCATCATTCTGGAGTAGAAGTAACCGGCGAGACAGAGCGCGACAACGGCCGCGGCCGGCACAATCCAGAAAACTGAATCGATCATAAAGGTGAAGTTTAAGGTTAGGTTATTTGAAATCAGCGGTAAAGTTAAAAAAAATCCCCCAAACCGCAAAAACTAATTTTGGGGCCCGGGGGAACAGAGATTGTAAGTATGAGAAGTAAGTATTCGAAAGTAGGGGGATCTCAGCGGCTGAAGAACTCCTTCTATCCGTTGACGATCTTAGCGGCGGTAGATCTCTTTCTTGCCGTTGACGATTGTGATCTGTCCAGGTTCGGGATCGGCGACCACACGGCCCAGAAGGTCGTAGCGGGTTTTGCTGCCAGCAAACTCAGCCGAGATGCTATCGACACCGGCGGGGTGAGCGTCAGAAGAGAGAATCCATGCGTCAGCCTGCTTCACCTCGGTGGGCCCTTCCGAGAAGAGCTCGACACCGTTGGCGTCCGAGTCAGTCGGGAAGACGCGGATCGAGGTTGCCCAGCGGTTGTTGACAAAGATGTCGAGGATCGAACCGTCGGCGAACACATCGAGAGTCAGGTCGCTTCCCGCAGCGGGACGCTCCGGCAGATAGCACTGATAAACACCGTCATAGCGGCCCTTGTCGTTCGACAGCTTGTTGACTTTGGTCATGTCGACGGTCAGCTGGTTGTTGACCGGATTGTAGGAAACCTCCACGGCACCGGCAGAGTTCTTGAACAGACGGCAGCCGAACTCTGAGTTGCCCACCGCGAAAGTGGCTGAGACTTCTACGCGCGGACCGTAGACCCCTTCGAAGACACGGGTACCGTCGAGCGTTCCGTTCTCGATCTGAGAGTGAAGCTTGTCTGTGCGCAGCTCGCGAAGACCCTCGAACGGCTTCTGAACGAGAGAACCGTCGGCGCCGAGCGAAATTTCGCGGGGAAGCGAGTAGGTGTGGGCCCAGCCGAGATTGTAGTTGTCCATTCCGGCAAGTTTGTCTGGGACGATTCCGAGCATCAGTGTCTTGCCGTTGTGGGTGTAGATAGTCGGCGAGAGGAGTCCGAAGCCATCTTTCGAGATCAGCTCGAGGCTGCGGGGCTTGGCTGAATAGGAGTCGGGAACGAAGGTGCCGTCGGCGGCGATGTCACCGGTCCAGTAAAGGGTGTGGACTCCGGTCGTCGTGCCTAACGGTGTGCAGGTGAAGAGCCACTTGCCGTTGTCCATTTTGGTGATGTTGGGCATCTCCCAGAATGTTCCGGCCGATTCCTTGTCAGAACCGGAGAAGAAAGTGCGACCGTCGTTTGACCACGATCCGGAGAGGGAATTGTACTCGTGAAGGGTAGTGGTGCCGACACCGTTCTTCGACGAACCGACGATGATGTATGCCTTCTCGCCGTTGCGGAAGAAATAGGGGTCGCGGAAGTCGTCTGATAATCCATTGGGACGACCGTTGATCACCGGGTTACCCTGTGCCTTCGACCATTTGATAAGACCCTCGTCGTCGGCCGTAGCCTGTGCGATTACGGCACGTACATAGTCGACGGCGGTGTAGAGTGCCGTAGGTTTGCCCCCGCCGATTGTCGGATCGGTGAAGACGCTACCGGACCAGCATCCCTTGATGTCATAAGGATCTCCGGGCATGATGGCGATGTTCTCCTCGCGCCAGTCATAGAGGTTCTCTGAAGAGATATGACCCCAATGAAGTCGAGACATATACGGGCCGTTGCCGTTCTTCTGAAAGAAGACATGATAGCGCCCGTCGGAGTAGAGCATACCGTGAGACTCGTTGGTCCAGTTCGCACCCGGCATACCGTGGAAGAGGGGGCGCAGGCGCTGGTCGGCGAAGCGTGAAGCCGGAATTGTCAGGTCGGCGTCGTTTTCAGCCTTCTTGGCTTTGATCTCGGCCTCGGTGAGAAGAGTGTCGAAGACTTCGATCTCGTCGATCAGGCCGTTGAAAGTGTTGAGGTTGAAGGGACCGTCCTTTACTTCCTCTTCACCTTTGCCGACGAAGATTGTCTCGGCCGTGTTGCTGATGGCCATGCATCGGCCTTCGCCTACGAGTTCGCCGTTGCGATAGAGCTTTGCCTGCCCTCCCTTCCCGTCGCAGACGGCCACGAGGTTGCTCCACTCATAAGTCGGAAGAAGATCCGAAGCCACTACCTCGATTTTCCATCCTCCCGAGTATGCCTCGAAGGCATACGTGCCGGTATAGCCGAGGGTGAAGCCCCAGCCAGATTTGGAAGAGGGGGAGAGGGTACCGCCCATCAGGATACGGTCCGTGGTCGCGGTGTCGTGTTTGATGATGGGATATGTTTCGGGAGCGACCCATATAGAGAAAGTCGCCTGGTCGAGGTTGTCACCGTTGGGTACGGCACCCTTGACGAAAGAAGAAAAGCCGTCAAAGCGGAGAGCGTCGCCTACGGCTCCGGCCACGTTCTCGGGAGCGTGTGCACCGTTGATAGCAACCTTGCGGCCCGAGACTTTCTCTTCGAGAAGTCCGCCGGTCTTTATTTCCATCGGCAGATGGAGAAGCCGGTCGGCCGAAGCTCCGGTTGCCATGAGTGCGCAGAGCGCCGGGATAATGTATTTTTGGTTCATGATTTTTCGGTTGTAGTTTCTGAGTGCAAAGTTAATACCGAAACCAAGGAATCGGCTAACAAATTCTCTGCATTAACTATAAATTAACTAAAAACAAGCGGATTAGCCAAAAAACAGTCCGGCGGCGCAATCAACTGCGTCGCCGGACCCTGACTATAACCTTAATATAACCGTTTTGAACTTATCAGTTCACCTTATGAGAATCTTTACTTCAGATAGTTGAGGATGTTGAGTGTCAACTGCTCGATGTTGTGCTGGTAGGGGTTGACACCCGAGTTCTGGTTCCACTCGTAGGCTGCGAAACCGTTGGCTACACAGCGGCCGTGTTCCGAGTTGCCGTAGAAGTCTACGAGACCGGCCACACAGTGGTCCTGAACGTGACCCCAGGTTGCGAGCACGAGAGAGTTGGTCGTAACCTCGAAGTTCTTGATGACGTCTGAGTAGATGCCTGCGCCGTAGATGTTGCAGTCCCACATACAGTTGTGGTCTTCACGCTGGCCGGGGCCGATCAGAGGCAGAGACTCGTAGGGATAGCCGTTGAGAGACTCGAAGGTCAGACCCTTGAAGATTGCGTGTTCGGTGCGGTCGTAGAATGGTTGCTCGCCGTTGTCCTTGAAGCCCCATCCGAGGTAGGCGTTGATACACCAGATGTCGTCGCCCGAGCCGCCGTCACCGCTGGCGAAGATGGTCGGCTGGTAACCTTCGGGAACGATTCCGAGAGGTTCGGTCAGCTGGGTGGCCATGTTCGAGAGGTAGAGCGAGCCGCCGTTTGCGGTGTATGCCTTCAGGTCGGCGATGGTCTGGGCGTTCGAGATTTGAGAGGGGAGGTTCTGCCAGCCGGCTTCGAGACCGTTGCGGTCGATCATGATCCACATCACGCTGTAGATGTCGGCGTCGAGATCGGCGATCTGGTTGGGCCATACGAGTTCAGCGTCGGCCTGAGAAACGAACCATGTGGCGGCAGCCTGCTCGTCGTCCGAGTTGAGCTCGGCGATTGTGGGAGCGGTCATCAGGTAACACATCTTCGGAGCGATGTAGGGGATGGTTGCCTTCACATCGGCTGCAACCGAGGGATAAACCTGATCATAGAGAGCCTGGACGGTATAGGTGATTGTCTGGTCCATCGGCTGACCCTTGAGGACACATTCAGTGGCGGCGCCTTCGAGAGTGAGGGTAGACTCGTTTTCACCCTTTGAGGTCACGCGCACTCCGGTGACGTCACCCTTCGGGAGATCCCATGAGAGAGAAACCGTACGGCCGCTGACGGCAGCCTTCAGGTTGGTCACGCCGGCCAGATCCTCAACGGGAACGGTTGCGTAGACTGATTCGCCCTCAGACATGGTGTTCTCGGGATAAAGAACGCGGACGGTGTAGAGGTTCTCCTCGCCCATAGCCTGATACTTGTAGCTGTACGAGGTCACGGGGCCGTCGAGGATGATCGCGCCGGCGCGGTCATTGTTCTTCATGATCTGGACGCCGGTGATGTCGCCGGTCGAGGGGAGAGTCCAGTTGAGTTCGACCACACGGTCAACAACTTCGGCCTTCAGGTTCGTAACCTTGGCGAGGCCTTTGACTTCGGTGTATCCTGTCGGTTCGAAGTCCGAGCAACCCGTGAGGGTCACTGAAGCGGCAGACGCCATCAGGACAACGAGGCCGTATATAAGTGATTTTTTCATGATTTACAGTTTGTTGAACTTATTTGTAAAGGTCACCGGCGTTGTCGGCCTGGCCGATGGGAACCGGGAGGTAGATATCCTTCTCTGCGAGCTGGGCGCCGATATAGTATGAGTGAACGGCAGCCTCGGTCTGATAGTACTTGTTGACGGTCTTCACGGCCTCACCCCAGCGAACGAGGTCGAACCAGCGGCCACCCTCCATTGCGAGTTCGAGACGGCGCTCGAAGCGGACAGCCTTGCGGGCGTAGTCCTGAGTCCAGCCGGTGGCGGCATATTCGCCGACGTTGTAGTGGGCGATCATCGGGTTGCAGTCAACCGGTTCGTAGGTCGGGTCAACAGAGCGTGAGGCTTTGTTGCGGATCTTGTTGATCAGGATACGGGCCTCGTCGAGGTTCTTGTTCTGTTCGATGAGGGCCTCAGCCTTCATCAGCATCACGTCGGCATAGCGGATCAGGATGCAGTTCAGAGAGCTTGCGCCCCAGGGCACGATACCTACCTTCACGTAGGGAGAATCGGGCGAGGGATAGGGCTTCTTGCCTGAGTACTGACCGTAGAGCTCGAGGTTACGACACCAGTGCTCGTTGTACTCGTATGAACGCCAGGGCATTCCGATACGGCCGAGGGTGAAGTCGAGACGCGGGTCGATGTTGCCGGCATAGTCGGCGCTCTCAATGTTCTCGTCGTTGAAGGTGTCGAACAGCGGCAGACCGTGTTCGTCGGTGCGGAAGGCGTTCACGAGGTTCTGTGAAGCGAGATAGAAGTCGTCGCCGTTGCCGTAGAGGTTACCCTCGGACCATGTGCAGTTCAGACAGTTGCAGAAGTTGTACTGGTCGGGAGAGTTGGCAGAAGAGAACTGGATTGCCATCACAGACTCGTATGAGTTGTTGAACTCGGGCTTCGACATGTCGAGGAAGTTGTTGTAGAGCTCATACTTGCCAGAGTCGATCACGTAGCCTGCATAGGTCTCGACGGTCTTCCAGTCGGAAGCGAAGAGAGCGACCTTGGCGAGGATTGCGGCAGCCACATACTTGTTGAAGCGGCCTGCTGATTCCTGACTTTCGGGCATCACCTCGTAGGCTTCCTTGAGATCCGTCATGATCATCTCGAGGATCTGGTCTCGGGTGTACTGGCTTGCACTTGCGGTGTTGGGATCATCCTTCTCGGTGAAGTAGGGGAACTTCTGGAAGATGCGGTACATGTCGAAGTAGTAGTAGGCGCGGAGGGTCTTCATCTCGCCGATGAAAGCCTTCTTGGTTTCTTCGTCCATGCCGGCTGCGTCCTGAATACCCTTGATGGCGGTGTTGCAGCGCGAGATCGAGAAGTAGTTGTTGCGCCACTTGAAGTCGGCGATCGGGTTGTCCGAGAGGATGTTGCCCACTTCGAACTGGTGCATGTAGGCCTCCATCGTCACACCGTCGCCACCCTTCAGGGCGTCGTCAGAGCGGAGGTCGAAGACCCAGTTGTTGATCGGGCCGGCAAACGACTCGTTGTTGCCGAAGTAGTGACAGAGTAGTGTGGCGTAGGCCGAGGTCATCATTTCGACGGCAGCGTCGTCACCGATCTGTTCTGAGGAGATCACTCCCATGGGCTTCTCGTCGAGCAGATGGTCACACGAAACCGTGGCGAATCCGGTCGAGGCGATAGCCGTGGCGCAGAGCGCCTTGGATATGAAGAGATTGAACTTTTTCATTGTGATGGATTGATAGGGGAGAGATGATTAGAAGTTAAGGTTCAGACCGAGAGTGAAGGTGCGTGCGCGGGGGTAAGAACCGTTGTCGATGCGTGCGCCGTATTCACCGGGGAGAAGCTCGGGATCGAGACCTTTGTACTTGGTGATGGTGAAGACGTTCTCAACCTGGCCGTAAACGTCGAGACCCTGTGCGCCGACTGCCTTGACAACCTTCGAGGGAAGCGAGTAAGAAAGCTTCAGGTATTTCATCTTGAAGTAAGAACCGTCCTGGGTGTAGTAGGTAGAGAAGCGGGCCTCGTTGTTGTCGTCGGTCAGCGAGAGAGCCGGGATATCAGACTTGGTGTTGTCATAGGTCCAGGCCTTCAGGATGTCTTTCGCACGGTTGGTGGCGAGGTTAGAGTAAGACATCGAGTAGAGCTGACGCTTCATGTGGTTGATCACGTCGAAGCCGAAGTCACCGCTGAAGAACATGTCGAGGGTGAAGGCGCGATACTTGAAGACGAGGTTGAGACCCATCGAGAAGTCGGGGTTCGGGTCGCCGATGATGCAGCGGTCGTTGTCGTCGATCACACCGTTGCCGTCGAGGTCGCGGTAGATCAGACGGCCGGGAGCCGCGCCGTTCTGCTGTGCGTGGTTGGCAACCTCAGCGTCGTTCTGGAAGATGCCGTCGCAAACGTAGCCGTAGTAAACGCCCATGGGCTGGCCGGGGATCAGACGGACGTCACCGCCGATGAACTCCTGACGGTTGTTGAGCTTGAGGAGCTTGTTCTTGTACTGAGAGAAGTTGATCGATCCGTTCCAAGAGAAGTCACCGTACTGGGGCGAGATGTAGCCGAGGCTAACTTCCCAACCGATGTTGCGCATAGAACCGGTGTTCATCCAGATGTCTGCGTTCTCACCGGCAACTGCGAGTGCCGGCGGAATGGTCAGCATGTCTTTGGTCTTCTTGACATAGAAGTCACCGCTCAGGTTGAGGGCACCGTTGAAGAAGAGGAAGTCGAGACCGATGTTGTTCTGATAGGTGGTCTCCCACTTGAGGTCCTTGTTGCCTGAAGCTGCGAGCACGAGACCCGGGGTGGTCAGAGAGTTGGTACCGTTGATGTCATACGCACCGTTGCCGTTAGAGAAGACGTAGGTTGTGTATGCGGGATAGAGCGGCGGGATGTTGGCGTTACCGTTCTGACCCCAAGAGTAGCGGACCTTCAAGTCAGAGAGGACATTGTTCTGGGGGAAGAAGGGCTCCATGGTCGGACGCCATGCGAGAGAGAATGCGGGGAAGACACCGGCGCGGTGTTTCTTGGCGAAGCGTGAGTTTTCGTCACGACGGATTGTGAACGAAACGAGGTAGCGGTCGGCGAAGTTGTAGTCGGCCTTGGCGAAGAGCGAGAATACGCCCCATCCGCTCTGAGAACCGCCGTTGTTGCGGTATCCGTTACCGGCGTCGATCTGCATGTAGTCGGTGTCTTCGAATGCATAACCTTCACGAGAAGCGCTTACGCCTTTGAAGGTGTAGGAGATGGCCTCGGTACCGAGGAGAACGTTGATGTTGTGCTCGCCGAACGACTTGACATAGTTGGCGGTGTTGGTCCATGTCCAGGTGTCGCCCTGACCGTAGTCCGAAGCGGCGCTGTTGACGTCACCGGGGTTAACGGTGCGACCGAGAGTGTGGTTGAAATACTGGCTGTGCTCGATACCGATGTTCGATTTGAGGACGAGGCCGGCTACGGGCTTCACTTCGAGGAAGGCGTTGCCGAGGATACGCCATGAACCGAACTGATTGTCTTTCGAGTTGGCCATTGTCTGAACGGGGTTGGCGAGGTCGGATGCGAGAAGAGTCATCGGACGTGCCCAGTCGCCGTCGAGACCGCGAACGGGGAGAGCGGGGTGCTGAGCCATGGCGGTGTAAACGATGCCACGGTCACCGGTGTCACCCATACCGCGGTTCTTCCAGTGGGCCACCATGAGGTTTTCACCTACGCTGATATACTTGTTGAAGTCGTAGCGGGTGTTGACACGTGCCGAGAAGCGCTCGTAGAAGGTGTCGACCACGTTACCGTTCTGGTTGATGTAGTTGAGCGAGAGAAGAGCGGAACCCTTTTCAGAGTTGTTTGATATAGAAGCGGTCAGGTTGTTGGTCCATCCGGTCTGGTAAACCTGATCCTGCCAGTCGGTGTTCGAAACGAGGAAGTTGGGATTGCCGTCTACATACTGCTGGAGGACGGGTGTCTCGCCGTTACCGTAGATGCTAATGATTTCGCTCGAGAGGGGAACGTTCGAAGCCTTCGAAGCTCTCCAGAATGCCTGGCCCCACTCTTCGGTGTTCAGCATGTCGTAACGCTTGGCGATTGTCTGGGCCGAGATAGCGTAGTTGATGTTGATCGAGAGGCGGTCACCCTTGCCGTGTTTGGTAGTGATGACAACGACACCGTTTGCTGCGCGCGAACCGTAGATAGAGGCCGAGGCGGCGTCCTTGAGGACCTGCATTGTCTCGATGTCCGAGGGATTGATGCAGTTGATGTTGTCGGTGGGGATGCCGTCAATGATATAGAGGGGATCATTGCTTGAGTTGGCGGTCGACATACCGCGGACGCGGATCGAGCCGACTGCACCGGGCTCGGCGCTGGGGACTACGCTGACGCCCGGCATCTTGCCGGCCATCGAGTTGAGGACGTTGCCCGAAGCTTCCGAAAGGGGCTCCTTCATGTTCATGACTGAAACGGCACCGGTAAGGTCAGCCTTGCGGACAGTCTGGTAACCTACGACAACGACCTCGTCTAGAACGGCGTTGTCTTCAGTCATGTAGACCGTCATCGGATCCGAGGCGGCCTGGGTCAAGGCGTTGTAGCCAACGTATGAGAAACGAAGTTCTGAACCTGTGGGAACGGTTATCTCAAAGTTGCCGTCAAAGTCGGTCGAGGTTCCCTTGTGGTTGGCGTCACAATAAACTGTGGCGCCGATCAGGGGCTCGTTGTCGGCCTTTGAAATCACAGTCCCGTGCACAGTGATGTCTTGGGCAAAACCGACGACGGTTGCCACAATGAGCAAGATAGCACTAAGGAGTGTTCTTTTCATGTTAAAGTTGGTTTGAATGTGAAATCTGGGCGCAAAGTTAGGGGCTATTATAGAGGAGGGTTATAACGATTTCGTCATCCGAGATAAAAAATGTGTCATTCACAAAT
This sequence comes from uncultured Sangeribacter sp., assembly GCA_964615915.1. Lineage (GTDB taxonomy): Bacteria > Bacteroidota > Bacteroidia > Bacteroidales > Muribaculaceae > Lepagella. The sequence goes on along the minus strand of CAZTSQ010000007.1, from coordinate 11,927 downwards.
TTTAATACTCATTGCAGAAATTTTCTCATATATAGCGTCACGAACCCGGTGAAAGACAGTGCTTTCCGGGTTCGTGACAAATATTTGACAGCGGTGTTGACAGGTAAATCGGGGCTTCTATGGCCCTCGGCTCACTGCTTGAAGAGCTTCTCGCGAAGCTCGGTCGGAGTCTCGCCGTAGGCCGTGCGGTAACATTTGGTGAAGTATGCCGGAGTCGAGAAGCCGACTTCGTAGGCTATCTCGGAGATGGCCTTGTCGGTCTTCGTCAGGAGTACCCGGGGCCGCTCAAGCCGGAGGCGGCGCATAAGCTCGACGGGAGTGTAGTTGGTCAGCGCCTTGATCTTGCGGTAGAACTGAGAGTGACCGAGTCCCATTTGCGAGGCTATGCTCTCGATATTGAGATCGGAGTTGCCCATCTCCTTCTCGAATATGGTGAGGAATTTCTGATAGAACTCTGAATCTATATCGCCGGCCGGTGAAGATACGGGAGCTGAAGGTTCCTTCTGTGTCTCCGATTCCGGTCCCTTGGTTGCGTGAACCGACTGTTTGCTCCACAGGTCTTTGATTCGGTGTCGGTTCTTGATAAGAGAGGTGATTCTCGAGCGGAGAACATCGGAGTTGAAGGGCTTCGAGAGATAGCCGTCCGCTCCGGAGTCGTAACCTTCGACGCGCTGTTCATCCATCGAGCATGCGGTCAGCATCAGCACGGGGATATGGGAGGTCGACACCTCCTCTTTTATGAGCCGGCAACATTCGAGACCGTCCATCACGGGCATCATGACGTCGCAGACGACAAGGTCCGGAACATATTTGGCCGCGAGGCGAACACCTTCCTTGCCGTTCGGGGCCGTGATGATCCGATATTCGTCGCCCATCAGCTCACGGATGAGCTTCTGGATGTCCACATTGTCGTCGACTACCAACAGAAGGGGCTTGTCCGAGTTTTCATCATCGCTCACGGTCGTTTCGACAGCCGAAAGCTCGGCTTCGATGTCGGCTTTGGTGAACGGCGATTCGTAATCGTCACCCGCTGCGCGATCGGTGTGGACAATCGGGAGCGTGACGGTAAATTCCGAGCCTTTCCCGAGCTCACTCTGAACGGTGATCTCACCCCCGTGAAGCTCAACGAAGGCTTTGGTCAGCGACAGACCGATTCCGGACCCTTTGGGTCGCACGCGGTCAACCTGATAGAAGCGGTCAAAAATCTGGTGCAGGTCTTCTTCGGCGATGCCTTCGCCGGTGTCGGCAATCTTTAGAATCACCTGCTTCTCGTTGTGGCTCAACGAGAAACGGATCGTGCCGTTGTCGGGGGTGTACTTGAAGGCGTTAGAGATAATGTTGAAGAAGACGCGCTCGATCTTCTCGAGGTCAATGCCGATCATTACCGGTGTGTCGGGGACGTCAAGCTTCAGCTTGATGTCGCGCTTGCGGGCGAGCTCACGGAAGGAGTCGATCCAGTCACGGCAGAGGGCTCCGAGATCGACTTCGCTCAGATGGAGATCGAGCTTCCCGTTCTCGTATTTTCGGAAGTCAAGTATCTGATTGATAAGGCGTCTGAGAATCTTGACATTCTTGTCAGCTATCTTCATCAGGTTGTGTTGGCGCGGAGTGAGGTTGTCGGCTTTGACCAGTTGCTCGACCGGTTCGGAGATAAGCGTCAGAGGGGTCCGGAGATCGTGTGAGACATTGGTAAAGAACATCAGCTTGGACTGTGTGGCCTCGTTCAGCTGGTCGTTCAGACGTTTCTGAAGGTCACGCTGTTCGCGCAACTCCTCGTTCCTCTCTTCGAGCACCGACTGATGTCGTTTACGCACCCAATATGCCTTTAATATTAGGAAGATTGAGGCGAAGGCAAGAAGGAAAAGGGCGCCGAGAACATAGAAGAAGGCGGTCTGGAGCGAATGCTTGGCCCAGTAGTCGTCTACTTGCTCCTTGAGTATCTTGATCTTGGATGTCTCCTCGTTGAGCTCCTTGTTTTGAAGCAGAATGATGTCGGCGTTGGTCTGGTCAACTGCCGAAGAGGCCGGCATCACGATATCGCGCTCGTATTTGTTGCCTTTCAGTATATCAAGTGCTGTCTTGATAACCCTATGGCCCTCGGTGGGGTAGAGGAACGTGGCGTCTATCAGTGAGTCGGCGACCGCCTGGACGCCGATCTTCGGCGCTGCGTCGATACCGATGATCTTGATGTCCTCTCGGCCGAGTTGCGAGGCCGCTTTCGAGGCTCCGAGCGCCATGCGGTCATTGTGGGCGAATATCACCTCTGCTTCCGGGTGCTCTTTGATGAGTTTTTCAGCCAACGGAAGGGCGTCAGCCTCGTTCCAGTCGCCATAACCGTCGGCCACAATTGTCCCTCCCCCTTTGGTAAACACTTCGGCGAACCCCGAGTGGCGCCCGTCGGCCGGAGTGGACCCTTTCAGACCTCTGATCTCGATGGCATTTCGCGGGTGTCCGGCCATCTGGAGGGCATATCGGGCTGCGGAGGCTCCTAGGCCGTAGTTGTCTGCTGTGATTTTAGCCGTATAGGTGTCGCCGTTAATCTCGCGGTCAAAAAGAATCACGGGTACCCCTTCCTTATAAACCTCGGCTATAACCGGGGTCAGTTTCTCTGCCTCGACGGGGGCGGCGATTATGATGTCGTAGCCGTTGTCGGCAAAATAACGGATATCGCGCGCCTGTTTCTCCGGATTGTCATTGGCCGAGAGGATCTGGACCTCGGCGTCTTCATGAAACAGGATTTCGCGATTGATTTCGTCGTTCATCTTCTGGCGCCAGTCGTCGTCGCTACACTGGGAGACACCGATGCGGTACACTTTTTCTTCCTTACACGAAGAGAAGGCAAGCATGAGGGAGGCGAACACGAAAGTCCCGATGATATATGTCAGTTTATGGCTTAGAGTAGTCATGGCTAAATTTTGGGGTCGACCGGACAGGGGAGAGTCATGTTCAAACCGGCGATGAGTTTTTCTGCGTGGCAAAGATAAGTTAAAGTTGTCAAATTCACGCGATTTTGACGAAAAAATCGTCAATGCAGATTAAATTATAGTCCGCGACAAGAATTTTATAGCTGTTTGATTGTTGTTTTAGTAGTTTTGCACCACAACAATTGAAAAAGACGAAACAATCGATGAATAAAGCAACCTTACTCGCGATCGCGTCAGTGCTGGGCATGAGCTCGGCCATTTCGGCACAGGCCGACGACACGATCCGCTTCTCTCACCTCGGGCCGACGAACACCATCGTCCGGGTGAACGCGACGGGCAACGCTCTGATGCTCCCCGTTCAGGAGTCAATGGAAGATGCCCGTGTGAACGTGATCGTAGACGGACAGATCGTAGACTCATTCCGTGTGCGCCTCGCGAAATCAAAGACAGATTACTCAGTACCTTTCGACCTCACTCCTTATAAAGGTAAGGAGGTGATCCTCGATGTTGTCACCAACCAGGGTCGCAACTCGGTCCGCAACGGCAAGGAAGACAGCTGTTGGAAGAACATGGAGGTCGTTGATGACTATCTTTGGGAAGACACCGAAACAAAATACCGTCCTCTCTATCACCATGCCCCCCAATACGGTTGGATGAACGACCCCAACGGCATGTTTTATAAAGATGGCCTCTGGCACCTTTATTATCAGTATAATCCCTACGGATCGAAGTGGGAGAACATGAGCTGGCGCCACTCTACCAGCAAGGATCTCATCAACTGGGAAGACCAGGGCATCGCCCTCAAGCCCGACGCGCTCGGCATGATCTTCAGCGGCAGCGCCGTCGTCGACCACAACAATACCTACGGCGCGGGCGAAGATGCGATCATCGCAATGTACACCTCGGCCGGAACCAGCCAGATGCAGAGCGTCGCCTCAAGCAAGGACGGTGGCAAAACTTTCACTCCGTATGCCGCCAACCCTGTGATCACTCTCGAATCCGAGGCACGTGACCCGAAAGTGTTCTGGAACCCCGAGACCAAGAAGTGGAACATGGTGCTCGCCCACGCGCTCGATCACGAGATGCTGATCTTCTCTTCAGACAACCTCCGCGACTGGAACCTGGAGAGCTCGTTCGGCAAAGGCCTCGGCGCTCAAGGTGGCGTCTGGGAATGTCCCGACCTTTTCGAACTCGACGTTGAAGGCGAACAGGGCAAGAAATGGGTTCTTATCTGCAACATCAACCCCGACGGTCCTTTCGGCGGAAGCGGCACACAGTATTTCGTCGGCGATTTCGACGGGAAGACCTTCACTGTCGACACCGATGCCGACGGCAATGTCCCGACCAAGTGGATGGACTATGGCAAGGACTTCTACGCTACCGTCACCTGGAGCGATGCCCCCGAGAACCGCAGAACCGCCATCGGCTGGATGTCCAACTGGCAGTATGCCAATGAGATCCCCACGATGCAGTTCCGAAGCGCCAACACTCTTCCGCGTGAGGTGAAGCTGTTCCGCGCTGCCGACGGCCAGATCTACACAGCCACTCCTCCCTCTCCCGAACTCCTTTCGCTTCGCGGAAAGGCTGTAGCTTCGGCCAAGTTCACTCCCAACGCCAAGGGTCGCTTGTTCAATCTTCCCGCCACAAACGACGGTGCCTGTGAGGTTGTCGTTGACATCGAGGCCAAGAACGGCTCGAAAGTCAGCCTGACCTTCGCCAACTCGAAAGATGAGAAGTCGGTTGTCATCTATGATCCTGCCACTCACGAAGTTTCGTTTGACCGCACACAGAGCGGTATCGTCGATTTCAGCAACGACTTCCCGGCTGTTACGGTTACTCCGACCCATGAGCTTAACGGCAAAGTCAGCCTCCGTATCTTCCTCGACCGCTCGAGCATCGAGGTCTTCGGAAACGACGGCCGCTTCGCAATGACCAACCTCGTCTTCCCCAACGAGCCTTACAAGACGCTCAACGTCTCGGCTCAGGGTAGCGGCGCAAAGGTGACCTCGCTCAAAATCTACTCTCTCAAATAAGTTCTAACTAACCTATAGTCCAAGAATTGAAAAACAATATGGCAACTCAAACTTCCGTTCCCTCAGCCGGACGGTCGAATCTTCTGCAGTTTATCCCTGTGATGCTCTGCTTCTTCGCGATGGGTTTCGTCGACCTCGTCGGCTCGGCCACCAACTTCGTGAAGGTTGATCTGAACCTCTCGGGCGCTCAGGCAGGATTCATACCCTCTCTCGTCTTCTTCTGGTTCCTGATCTTCTCTGTGCCCACCGGCATTTTGATGAACAAGATCGGCCGTAAGAAAACGGTTCTCTTCTCGCTTCTTCTGACCCTCGTGTCGCTGATCATCCCGATCTTCGGAAACGGTTACTACACGATGCTGATCGCCTTCTCTCTTCTCGGAATCGGCAACGCCGTGATGCAGACCTCTCTCAACCCGCTGGTATCGGGTCTGATCAATCCGGCCCGTCTGGCGTCGACACTGACCTTCGGCCAGTTCGTGAAGGCTCTCGCCTCGCTGCTCGCTCCTTATCTGATGGCCTGGGGCGCCGCCGCAATGATGCCGACGTTCGGTCTCGGCTGGAGAGTGGTCTTCCCGATCTTCGCCGCTGTCTGCCTCCTCTCGATCGCCGCTCTCGGTGCGACCCCCATCCAGGAGGAACAGCCCGATAAGGTGACCGGCTTCAAGGAGTGTGTAGTTCTGCTGAAGATTCCCTTCGTGCTCCTCTGCTTCATCGGCATCATGTGTCACGTTGGTATCGACGTGGGAACCAATACTTTCGCTCCCCAGATTCTGACCGAGAAATTCAACCTCAGCGTTGAGGATGCGGTGATCGGTACTCAGATCTACTTCTACTTCCGTACCGGCGGCTGTCTTCTCGGTTCGGTTATCCTCGCCAAGATGTCGCCCAAGTCGTTCTTCGCCTTCAGCGTCTTCTGTATGATGCTCGGTATGCTCGGACTCTTCATCGCTTCCTCTCAGTTCCTCGTGCTCGCGGCTATCGCCTGCATCGGCTTCGGCAACTCGAACATCTTCAGCGTCGTGTTCGCCCAGGCTCTGAACCGCCAGCCGAAAGAGAAGAACGAAGTGTCGGGTCTGATGATCATGGGTCTCTTCGGCGGTACGATCTTCCCGCTCTGCATGGGCTTCGCCCAGGACTCGGTTGGTGTTGCCGGCGCTGTGGCAGTGATGACACTCGGTGTTCTCTACCTCGCTTTCTATACTCTCAAGATCAAGAGAGCCTGAATTGATGGCTGTTAAAATGTTGCCCCTCAAAAATGTTGAATAATAAAAAAGAAAAATATATCATGAAAGACTTAGTAGTCGGAATGGGAGAAGCCCTCTGGGACGTTCTTCCCGAAGGAAAGAAAATAGGCGGTGCTCCCGCAAACTTCGCATACCACGTGTCGCAGTTCGGCCTCCCCTCGTGTGTGGTCAGCGCAATCGGTGACGATGCCCTCGGTCACGAGATCGAAGAGAACTTCACCTCCAAAGGTCTGAACCACAAGATCGCTACCGTTCCCTATCCTACCGGTACGGTTCAGGTTGAGCTCGACTCGGACGGCGTTCCTCAGTATAACATCAAGGAGAACGTAGCCTGGGACAATATCCCCTTCACTCCCGAACTTGAGGAGATCGCCAAGAACACCAAGGCTGTCTGCTTCGGTTCACTCGCACAGCGCAATGTCGTTTCGCGCGAGACCATCAACCGCTTCCTCGACGCGATGCCTAAGACTCCCGAGTCTCTCGTGGTCTTTGACGTCAACCTCCGCCAGGGCTTCTACACGAAGGAGATCCTGACCAACTCTATGGAGCGTTGCAACATCCTCAAGATCAACGATGAAGAGCTCGTGACTGTAAGCCGCATGTTCGGTTATCCCGGAATCGACCTTCAGGACAAGTGCTGGATTCTTCTCGGCAAGTATAACCTGAAGATGCTGATCCTCACCTGCGGAATCAACGGCAGCTACGTCTTCACCCCCGGTCACGTGTCGTTCCAGCCCACGCCGATAGTGGAGGTAGCCGACACCGTCGGCGCCGGCGACTCGTTCACCGCAGCCTTCATCGCCAATATCCTCAAAGGCAAGGATGTCAAGGAGGCCCATCGTCTCGCAGTAGAGACCTCGGCCTTCGTCTGCACCAAGAAAGGAGCGATGCCCATCCTCCCGAAAGAGATCACCGAATAACCCAAGTTCCCACAAAAGTTCATGTTGTGACAGCCCCCGCCGATGCGATATCGGCGGGGGCTGTTTGCACAGTAGCGCCAGCAGTAGCGCCGGCTTCCAGCCGGTAATGACAGCAGTAGCGCCGGCAGTAGCGCCGGCTTCCAGCCGGTACCTAAAGCTTTTGAAATCCAGGCAGTAGCGCCGGCTTCCAGCCGGTACCTAAAGCTTTTGAAATCAAGAGGGTATCCGATGGAAGCTGGCCTAAAAGTATGGACATTCCATACCGGCTGGAAGCCGGCGCTACTGCGGGGTTGATAAGTACCGGCTGGAAGCCGGCGCTACTGGCGGCGCTACTGCCCACTCCCTATATTACGTTGAGATTCCAACGGACCCCTCCTTGGTCTATGTTTTTCTGAATATATCTTCTGACCGATTCATAATGGCCAGCGTCTCGGATCAATCGATCATACGTTTCTCTGCTCCAGAGTCTGCCACTTTGATTAAGAACTTGATTAATTCGATTGGCCGTAAAGCTTTTAATCGAGTGCAGAATCCTCTTTAACTCTATCCCTTCGAATGGCTGAGCTATTAGGTGCACATGATTGGACATAACAACATACGTATGGACTAAACAGCGCTCGCCATGAAAGTATAGTATAGCTGACTCCATTATTTGGGCAGCCCGAGAGTCAGACAGTACACAAGCCCCATATCCTGCATCCAAGTATTGATTAACTCGCCCATTGAAAAGACGCTGGTATGCGTTCTTCTTCTCTTGTGTGTCCGGTTCTCCATTAGCTCTTATCCATTGCTCTCTTTCCACTTTCAGGTTTTCAAGTACTGTTTGAGGAAGCGAGTCCCCAAGCCTAAAGGTCACAAAGTAAATCTTCCCATCTTGATACCAATGGGGAAGGCGGCGGGCGGTGACATCAAATGGTTGTTGTTTGTCGAAGTACCTATCACTCATAAGAAGTCTGTGTTGATGCTGGTGGCAAAGGTAATCATATTATTTCAAAGAGCAAAAAAGGACGGTAGAAATGATGTATTTGGTAATCAGTAGCAGTAGCGCCGGCAGTAGCGCCGGCAGTAGCACCGGCAGTAGCACCGGCTTCCAGCCGGTAGGAAGAGGAGTAGCACCGGCTTCCAGCCGGTAGGAAGAGGAGTAGCACCGGCTTCCAGCCGGT
>CAZTSQ010000007.1:0-3543 GCA_964615915.1 uncultured Sangeribacter sp. | reverse complement strand
ATCAAGAGCCAATGCAAAGCGCCGCTTCTTCCGCGTTAGTCTCCCCGCTCAGGCGAGACGCCTAAGCTACATGCGTTTGCCAATTTTTACCGGCTGGAAGCCGGCGCTACTGCGGAGCCTACAGCGTTGCAACAGCAAAAGAAGGCTTGAACGCCGACGCGTTTAAGCCTTCTTGTCAATTATTATCCTGTGGAGGTGGATAAAGTCTGGGGAGCTGATTACATCTGGATCTTGGCGGCGTAGCCGTTGACGATGACGACGTAGAGGTGGTCGGGGGCGACGGTGATCGCTACGCGATCCTGACCGGCTCCGGCCTGAGCCTCAGCGACGTGTACACCGGCGATGCTGTAGATGTCGATCGTGCTGTCGGCCGACACGCCGTCGACAACGATGCGGTCGCCATCCTTGAAGATGCGGATCACCGATTCCGGCACCTGCCATACTCCGGTGCTGAGGTCGATCGCCATCGGTCCGGCATAGTCGAGCGTCGCATAGATGTCGGCATCCTCGTTGAGCGGCTGTGTCTCATAGACACCGTTGCGAGCGGTAAGCGTCTTCGTGCCCTGCTTAACCGAGGACACCTTCCAGTTGTCATTGTGAGCGACCGTGAACGAATACTTCTCACCCTTAGCCGCCTTATGCGCCACTGAGTGCAGCTCATTGATCGTCAGATTGACGTTCACCATCTCCGCCTTGACGGTAGGTTGGTCGGTGCCGACAACGTTCAGAACGATTTCATCGTTTGTGATGCTTTCATTATTCTTGTTGACAAGCATTCCGGCGGGTAATGTGAAGATGTAGGTCGAGCCATTGCCGAAGACAGTCGGTTTGCCTGTAGACTTATCGACAAAGTCAATCATAACCGCCGTTGAGTTTCCTCCGGCTGTTATTATGACGTCCTGATTGACTGGTAGGGTTACAGGAAGACCCTCTCGTTTGATTTTCATGGTAGCCTTCGAGTTTTCGTCTTTCAGCCTATATGAACCCTCAAAAGTCCAAACGATATTGTAAAGTGCGTTAACCTTCTCATTGTCCTCGAGTGAACATCCAGAAAGAATGCATTCAGCGGGAGTTGTTCCGACGAAAGTCAATTCAATTTGATCATTCTTGATGTAGTTTGCCTTTGATCTGTCGTTTGTGGTTTGGCTCACTGCAGTAAAGTATCCCTCCGGAATCACGATCTTATAGGTTGAGCCCTCATAGAGTATCGCATTGAGGTTGATGTTGGCGACATACCAAATTGCTCTGGAGTCTTCCTTGGTGGATAATCCAATTTGGTAAGAGCCGAGAAGTCTGTCTCCTCCGTTAGTTACTTCATAGAGTTTACATTCAGAATTACCATTCGAAAAATCCGGATGAGAAGTCAAATTGTATTTCTCGCCTACAACATAATAGAACTTATCTTTGAGACCAAAGTTAATGTTTGACAGAGAAGACAACGACATCCCATCTTCGTATGCATTTTCTCGGTTGATAATGGGAACTTCAAACTCAAGAGGAGCGAACCCGGCTTCTTCGACCGAGGGGGTGGTGAAGTGGATGATTACCTCGTCGTTGCCGTAGGCAGGTTGAGACTTGCCGTTAACCCACACTGTGATGTCGTCGGCTTTCTTGTGGAGGACGTACTTCGTTTCCGGCTCAAATCTGAAGGTTGAGAGGTCCCATGTGATTCCGTCACCGCTGGCTGTGCCGTGAAGAGTCGAGATGAAATTCTCTTCTGAGATCTCACCCTTATAGAAGTCGATGTCGCGTTTATGGGCGACTCCCGAGGGAGGGGTAAGTGTCTGTCCCGGTTCGAGATTGAATTTGATGCTTACGTTATCTGGAAGGACTACCGCATTGTCGGCAATGCTGACAGATTTTGTCGAAAGACGAATAGTCGAGGAACCATGGATATTGATTTCGATCGGCTTGTTAACAACCGAGGGGGTACTCTTGAGACATACGATTCCTTCGGGCAATTTGACAGTGTACTGATTTCCCAAGTAAAGAGTCACTTCATCGAAAGTAGCTTTCAATGCCTTTGAGTTCGTCGGATCGACCTCGATCGATTTTGATGAGGCATACAACTCGGAGCCGTTGTAAATATCCACAGTTATGTTTTGAGCTATTTCGATATCCTCGTTGAACTCAAATGTTGCTGAGCTAAGTGACTTAAGATCCTCACCATTCTTTATGGATGAGGCTTGGAATACCAACTCATCAGATGAGGCTTCCTTACCGATGAAGGTTAAAACGAGTGGCTCTTTATTGTATTGAATGCTTGCAATTCCTGAGATTGCCTTCGATGTCGCAAGGTCGTATACTCTGAACTGATTTTTGCAAACCAAAGTGTATACTTGTCCAGGTGTAGGCTTCAAATCTGCCGGGAAAGGGAATGTTACATTATCTTTTGAATCTGGTGAACCGGTGTTCATAGCCGTCATGACATTCGCAAGCAGTTTACCCTCTTCTTCAGTTCCTTCATATAGATATGTGCTAATGCCTCGAGTAGAACCCGAGTAGCCAATGCCTATATTTTCGTTACCTGTTTCGGCGATAGCTTCTGATATATCAAACTTTAATTTTATATCGAAGGAGGTGATTTCTGAATTACTCTTTGGATCAGAGGAAATTAGATAGATAGAAGCCGCGTTGGCCATCGAAGCGCTGAAAGCGATTGCGAGCATGGCTACGATACGGAATAGCCATACCGTAGGTGCACTTTGCGTACGCCTTCGTTTCATGAATGTTGGTTTCATTTGGAAGATGTTTGGGTTAGTATTATGTTTGTTGATCTCGTGTATGTTTGTCGGGTAAGTTGTCGGGAGTTAGGGTAGGTATATAACAAAATATGTCACCCCGGCGATGAGGCAACATAAGACGTCTGATGGGAAAGTTGTATGTTGTTGTATATTAATGCATTACCCCCCCCCATGAATCTTCTGTATAGTTACGGCGGATTATACGCTCAGCGCAGGCGAGCGACGATCCGTACCGGTCAACTATATGAAGATTGGGTAATGTCATCTTGACTTTTTGAGGGTAAGTTTGGATCTGCAATTTCAGGTAGCTACGCTCCTGAAATCTAAGATACTGTTTAATATGTAACACAAAGGAAAATTTTCCCTTCTGTGTCGATTACGCTCGCAAAACTATATCAAATTATTTTACCATGCAAATTTTTCACACAAAATTTTGCCATTTCAAGCAAATTTTAACATTTCGAGCTCCAAACCCACCACATTCCAAGCGGTATGAGCGCTCACTCGCATGTACCTCAGGCGTCCCCGCCTGAGTGGGATGACAAACCGCCCGAGTCCTCTTACGCTCAGGCGGGGACGCTATTAGTGTTAACTTATTTTGAGACTGCCGGCCGAAAGGATTCAAATTGGGTTAACGAGAAAACCTTCCTGTTCAAGTCCGTCTGTTCCGTGCCAGGCCGCCGGGGCGAAGCAACAGGCCTGCTCCGTGTCTTAAATATTTGCGTAATGTTTTGATTATAAGCTAAATAAAATTAGATGGTTTAGAGACACGGATCGGCCGGCGGCTTCGCCGCTATTT
>CAZTSQ010000006.1:0-67318 GCA_964615915.1 uncultured Sangeribacter sp. | reverse complement strand
CCGCGACCCCGACCTTGGCAAGGTCGTGCTCTACCAACTGAGCTATTTTCGCATCTGAAAGCCTTTCCTTCTTCCCAACAATGTCAATGTTCTCTGTTTGAGCGAAAAACGGGACTCGAACCCGCGACCCCGACCTTGGCAAGGTCGTGCTCTACCAACTGAGCTATTTTCGCATTCTCTATGTCTTTTCGGCCCTTTCGGCCCGCTTCGCTCAAGGGTTTCACCGGGGGTGTCTCCCTTTTTTGCGATGCAAAGTTAGTACTTTTTTTTGACCCGTGCAAGTGGTCAGACCAAAAAAATCGTGTTCCGTGACCAAAATATCCCTCAAGATATTGATAGTCAATTTATAAGAATTTGCGATTTTTATTGCTTTTCCCAGATCCAAACCCCCGGAAAACGGCCGTTCAGGCCGTTCAGCGAGGCTTGTAGCTCTGAACGTTCGTCGCTAGAAGCGGCCGACACGCGCCACATTCCGCTTCGCCCTTCGATAGGAGTGAGGTCGGCTACACTGTCTTCGTTGGCCGCGATGAACTTCTCGGCTTCCTCTCTGCTTGAGAAGGTCCCGACGATCAGATGAAACCGCAGAGTCTCGTTCCGCTTGGGAGAGACGGACTCCTCGGCTGTCTTAGCAGGCTTTTCGGCTTTCACCGCCACTTTCGCCACACTGTCAGCCTTCTGTTTGATGTTGAGCAGACTCTCTACGGGCACGATCGAGGCCTTCTGGACCGGCATATAGGCACCTTCTGTCCCAGGGAGAACGAACGCCAGAAGAGCGGCGATGACGATCACCAGCGCACAGGCTACACGCGAGACAAATATACGCATGGGAAGCTCCTGAACGCGCACAACGGGCGTCAAGGGTGCCCGGGTACACTCTGCGGAGTCATCTGCAGAAGTATCTGCGCTATCCAACTTCTCGTCGAAGCTCTCAAATTCTTCCGTCATGACCTCATCGACATCTTTCTCGTGAAGGTCCCCGGCATTTTTGGCCAATAGGGGGAGAAAGCAGACATGTGGCTCCTCGGGCAGAAGGGGTGAGAAGATCTTGCGTCCATCTTCGGTGAGCCGGAAGCTACCTATTCCGGAAAATTCGACCGCTTCGCTTTCGTTCAGACGCTCCTTGAGCGACTGGACCGAGTGCTCGACCACCCGCCGTGCATCGGGATGGCTCATGCGTCCTTTGCGGGCTATGGAATGGATCAGCAGTCCGTCGTCGTCAATCAGTTCGCTATTGAAGCCGATACGTGTCTCGGAAGGGTAGACGGCGAGTGTCTCAGAATCAATCCGCGAGGGGATTCGCTCAACGATGAACGCACCGAATCCGGGGACTATCACGCAGTCGTGACGCCCAATAAGATAACGGATATGTTGGTGCAGTTGATTCATCGTAGTATGGAATGAGACCTCTCGTGGGGTGATTCGGAGTGCAAAGTTAAGAAAAAAATCCGGATCCTCAGATCTTGTCTGATAATTTTATTTGTCTAAGTAGACGCTCATCAGTTCCGGGTCGGCATCGAGATCGCGGGCCATTTTTTCGGCTATTGTGGCCTCGTGGCTCTCATATCGACGGCGATGTAACAGAGCCATAAGGATATAGATGTTGCCGTCGCGAGGGTTGGCGGCGATGGATTGGCGTGCCTGTTCGGCCGCTCCTTCAAGATCGTCAAGTTCTAGCAAAAGAAGTCCGCATCTGAGTCTCCATTCGGGTCGTTCCTCGACTGCCAGGGCCTCTTTATATGCCTCGACGGCCTCTCTGTTCCTTCCGAGCCCTGCGTAACTGTCGGCCCTCCCGGCCAGTGCGAGATTGTTCTTGGGCTCAAGACTCACAAGGCGGTCAAAGGTTTCGAGTGCCGCGGCGGGCCGGTTGAGCTTCAGGAGCAGATACCCCTTCATCGTCAAGGGAAGCGATAGAGTGGAGTCGACGTCGATAGCCCTATTGAGATCGCCAAGGGCCTTGGCTGTCTCCTCGATTGCGATATAAGACTCCGCGCGACCGGTAAGGGCAACGGTTGAGTTCGGAAAGCGTGAGAGTGCGATGTCGAAGCTCTCGATCGCCCGGTCATACTCTCCGAGGTGGTTGCGTACAATCCCGAGGTTCGTCAGCAGCAACGGATTCGCCGGATTCGCCGGCTCGCTCCGAAGCGCCGAAACAATAGCCTTCTCGGCCTTATCCCACTCCCCACGCTTTATGTACATGTCGGCCGAGTCGGCATATTGAAGGTAGTCAACGCAAGGATCGCCGGCTTCTAGCCGGTACATACCCTCATCGCTAACTTTTGATACCGGCTCGAAGCCGGCGCTACTGCTAAAGATACTACTGGCGACCATCGCCAAAAGAATCCCTGTTATAATTTTCATTACACATAAAACGAACCGGAGGGCCCCGATATTTCGAAGCCCTCCGATTTATTGGAGTTGTCAGTGACGTTTATTTCTCTTTGTTGTAGTTGTCCTTACCGGTCTGGAGGAACTGCTTGTAGGCAGGGATATCCTCCTTGTAGACGAAGGCCGGGGCCATCACGTGGCCGTCGTTGTCAACGATTACGTGGAACGGCTGGGCATTCGCGCCGAACTTAGAGCGCTGGAGGAAGCTCCACTTGTCACCGTAGGTGCGAAGCGTACGCTTCTGACCATCCTTTTCTGTGACTACGATAGGCTCGGGGAGAGCTTTCTTTTCGTCGACCATGAGGGTCACGAGTACGTAGTCATTGTCAATTGTAGCCTTGACATCGGGGTCGGTCCATACTGCTGCCTCCATCTTGCGGCAGTTCACGCACCCGTAGCCGGAGAAGTCGAGCAGGACGGGTTTGCCGAGCTGTTTGCCGAGCTTCATGCCCTCTTCGAAGTCGTCGACCTGAGCCGCAACCTCACCCTCATAGAGCGAGAAGTCCTGGGTCGAGATCGGGGGAGAGAAGGCAGAGATTGATTTGAGCGGTGCGCCCCAGAGGCCGGGGAGCATGTAGACTGCGAATGCGAACGAGATGCAGGCGAGAAGGAAGCGGGTGACGCCGGTCTTCTCAACCTTGTCGTCGTGAGGGAAGGTGATCTTGCCGAGAAGGTAAACGCCGAGGAGGGTGAAGATGACGATCCAGAGCGATACGAATACCTCACGGTCAAGAATGCGCCAGCCGTAAGCGAGGTCGGCAACCGACAGGAACTTCAGCGCGAGGGCGAGCTCGAGGAAGCCGAGGACAACCTTCACGGTGTTCATCCAGCCACCGCTCTTCGGCATCGACTTCAGCATAGTCGGGAACATGGCGAAGAGAGTGAAGGGGAGAGCCAGCGCGAGGGCGAAGCCGAACATGCCGACAGCCGGAGAAATGAAGTTCGAAGTCGCGGCGGCCTCAACGAGGAGTGTGCCGATGATCGGGCCGGTACAGCTGAACGATACGAGAACGAGCGTGAAGGCCATGAAGAAGATCGACAGCATGCCGGTGGTCGAGTCTACCTTCGAGTCCATCTTGTTGGTCCACGAAGCGGGGAGCGTCAGCTCAAAGCCACCCATGAACGAGATAGCGAACACAACCAAGAGGAGGAAGAAGATGATGTTGAACAGCGCCGAGGTAGCGAGCTCATTGAGCGCGGAGGCTCCGAACAGCATCGTCACCACAAGTCCGAGCACGACGTAGATCACGATGATCGAACAGCCGTAGATGGCGGCTGTGCCGACAGACTTGGATTTGCTCTTGTTCTGCTTGAGGAAGAAGGATACGGTCATCGGGATCATCGGCCACACGCAGGGGGTCACCAGTGCGATCAGACCGCCGATGAAGCCGGCGATGAAGATGTAGAGAAGCGAGCGGCCCTGCTGTTCGGGGTCTTCTTCGAACACCTTGAATTCGGCCTCAACGTTCTCCCACCATGATTCGTCGGCGCTGATTCCCGAAGTGTTCACGCCGGGGAGCAGGGCGGGGGTGTTGGCCTGGAGCGAGTCGGTCATCTCTGTGAGTGCCTCGACTTCGGCCTTCTCCTCTTCTGCTTTGCCTTCGGCGGCTACAGAGGCGGGAGCGGTGCCTTTCAGTTCCTGGCTGCCGAAGACGCGGGTACAGCCGGCGTCGTTACATGCCTGACCCTTGACTTCGACATTGACGGTATAATTCTGTGCGGTCGGCTTGAGGGCCTGGGTGAAGGTCACCGATCCGCTGTAGAAGTGCTGGTTGACCTCGAAGTCCTCGTCAAACTCCTTGGTGTACTGCTTGTTGGCCTTGGGCTGGCCGACAACCTTACAACCTTTGACATCGAAGAAGAACTCGAGCGGGTTTGAACCACCGGCGGGGTTGTCGATGGCATAGAGGTGATAGCCCGGAGCGATCGTGGCCGTAGCCTCGACACGCGGGTTCTCGGTGTTGTCGCCGACGAGCCGGAAGGTCCAGCTGACGGCGTTCTGTCCGAGCGCTATCATCACGGTCATCACCGTGAGCAATGAAAGAGCAAGTCTTTTCATGATTGGTTATGGAAAACTGTTTGTGTTACTTGATTAGTCTGATGTGGAGATCTCCCGTCGGGCTCACGGACCTTCAGGGAGATTGGAGGTCAATGTGCCGCCGATTCGAGAACCGGAGTTTCGTCGGCCTGTAGGACATACTTGTCAGAAGCCTTCTGGACGAAGCCTACGACATGACACTGCGAGGCATCCCATTCCTCAGGAAGCACGTATGAAACCTCGCCGCGCGAAACCTCACCGTTCTTGTGGCCTTTACCGAGCGATTCGCCCCAGTCGCCGGTGAGCGATGTGCGGAGCACGTGCTTGTTGTCATAGTTGACGATCAGCGAGGGGTTGCCGTTGTTGATCTGCGGGGAGATGATTCCGCTCTCGGTGATCCAAACCTGCATGTTGACCTGGTCGGAAACGCTGTTGATGTAGACAACGGTGTAGTGGACGTCTAGTTTGCGGGTCTTTTCGTCGAACTTGGTCGAGAGGGTGATTTCAACTTCGGGGCTCTTGATCAGCTCCTGACGGAAGAATTTGTTCCAAGAACCTGTACTCATGTCCATGATGGTACCGTCAAAGACAGCGCAGGGGAAGCCTTCGGGACGGTAATGGTTGAACATCACCGTTGCCTCTTCAGAACGAAGGCCGGGATCAATGTTGCCGATCGGATCGGTCAGAATATGGTTGAAGGGGTGAAGGCTGACGGACACGAGGTTGTCGGGATAGGCGTCGTGAATGGTCTGGATAGTCTGGGCGCCGAGCGGACAGTTGGGACAGCGCTGACCGGTGAACTCCATCACGAGCACCTTGCGGTCCGATTCAATACGGTCTTTCTGTTCGAAACGGCCGGGACCCTCCTTCACGTCGTCGCAACCGCCGGCGAGCAAGGCGGCCGGTATGGCGGCGAGGGCGAGAATCTTATTATAGAGTTTCATTTCAGTTTGCTTATATATTAGAAGGTGTAGTTATAGGTCACAGAGAAGCCTTTGGTCTCGGGAACCCAGCGGCAGACACCGCCCGAGCAGTTGTAGCCCTCGCGGGTGCGGCCGTAGCCGAGAGTGAATCGGTTGGACTTCAGGTTGTAGGTGACCATGACGTTATAGAAATTGTCGTTCAGACCCGAGTTCCAGGTGTCGGTCAGAGTGACCATCCAGTGGGGAGCGAACGAGAATTCGAGGAGGCCTGCGAGCCAGTCTTTCTTGTCCTGCTTGGTCTGGAGATACTGGAGCTCGAAGCGCATCTGGGTCTTCTTGGCCATCTTCCACTGGCCTTCGAAGATGAAGGTGTTGGCGGTCACCATTCCGCCGTGGCCCTCGACAACGAGCTGGTTGTATTTCTGGAACAGATAGAACAGCGTGAACTGGAACTTGCGGCTGAGCTTCTTGTTCAGCTCGAAGTTAAGATCGGCGTAGTAGAGGCCGCCGATCTTCCAGAAGGGGGTGCCGAACTGGTTGGTTCCGGGGAGACGGTCGTTGATCGTCAGTCCCTCCGGAATGTCGGGATCGAGACCCGAGATGTAGCTGGCAGACAGACGGACGTTTGTACCGTACTTGCCGCCGAGCGCGGTGTGCTTTTTGAACAGATAGCGGAGCTCACCCTGGAAGGCCCATTCGCCGTCGGGCTGGGTAGCGTAGGGATACATAGCCGCCAGCGCGTAGGTCTGGGTCATTGTGAAGGCAGGCATATGGTTGACAAACGAGGAGATACCGATCATCGAACGCTTCGAGCGGAAGCTCATGTTGTCGCTGCGCTTGGCCTGGAGGTAGGCCGAGAAGCCCTTCTTGGCGTATGTGGCCGAGAGAAGCACTGCCGATCCGCGACGGTATGTGTAGCCGTTGTCTTCTGTCGGGTCATTGTTCTTGGTGGCGAACTCGGCGAGGATGTTGAAGTCCTGGAGACGCACCTTCACGCGGGCGTCGAACGCAGCGACGTTGCGCGGAAGCTTGAGTGCGTAGTCGAGGTTTTCGTCAGCCCCCTCGAAGTCGGGCACCACATATATAGGTTCATATGGCTCATGCTTTCCGACATACGATGCTCCGATCGACAGACCGTAGCCCGGTTTGAAAGCGTTGTGGAAAGTCTCGTCAAGGCTCCATTCGCCGTCGGCACCCCAGAGCCACGCTGAGTTGTGTTCCCAGTAGCGGCGCTGTTTGCCGGCCAGGGCGGTGAAGTGAAGACCCTTTGCGGGATTGATCTTGAAGCGGCCGCCGCGGATAGCGTTGTCGACACCGAGCGAGCGCTCCTGATATGTTCTGAGGATAAGGCCCGAGCCGAACTGCTCGTAGAAATCGCCGGCGGTCAACTGCCAGCACTTGTAGGAGCCTGTCGCCCAGATATAGGGGACACCCCAGCCCTTGAAGTCGTTTTCATAGCCGGGGAGCGGCCACTTGGCCCACTGGAAACGGGCGCCGACCGAGATGTAGGGGGCGTTGACCGTGAAGTCAAAATAGGTGTTGTTGAGAACATCTTTCTCGTAGTCGCCGGTCTTTTTGCCCTTGAAGTTGTAAGGTATTAGAAATTCGGTCTGGATACTACCGGTCGCACGGACTTTGCTCCACCATGACGGGTTCAGTTTCGAGTAGTTGGGCTCTTCGGCCATCACTGTGTGACCCATATAGGTTCGCGGCTCGAGAGCGAGCGTGTCTGTGACGGTCTCCGAGGCGGCGAAACCCGAGGCTGCCGCGAGGAGCATTGAGAATGTCAGGATAGTTTTTTTAGCCATCTTATATATACGATACGACCCCGAAGTGGACAAACCTTTGCGGTTTTGGCCACTTCCGGGTGTTTGATGTCAATTCGACAGGGAATTATTTAACGTATTTTTTGACTTCTTCGAGGATATCCTCTTCGCCACCGTCGACATATCCCTGGTGGTTCCAGACGATGTTGCCCTCGCCGTCAACGATAAACACGTGGGGGATATCGTTGACACCCATCTGGCGCTTGAACTCGCCGTTGGGGTCGAGAAGAACTTCATATTCCCAGCCTTTGCTCTCAACGAAGGGTTTAACCTTCTGTTCGTTCTGAGCCTCGTCGATGCTGACAGCCACGAGACGCATTCCGGTCTCTTCCTGCCACTCTTCATAAACCTCGTTGATAGCCTTGAGCTCACGGTTGCAGGGCTTGCACCAGAGGGCGAAGAAGCTGATTACGAAAGGTTTGCCGTCGTTCGACAGGGTAGCTGTATCAACAGTCTTACCGTTGATGTCCTTCAGGCTGACTGAAGGAAGGGCTGCCATAGAGGAGAGGGCAGTCAGCGCCACAGCGCATGAGAGAAAGATTTTCTTAAACATATAAGTCAGGTTATTTCGATTTTCTATTAAGGAATAACTCTCGCGGCTCCCTGCGCGGTCCGACCCGTCTCCGGGAAGGGGGAGGGGGGAGCCTTTGCTTCTTAGACTCCGAAGGAGCCCGGAAGTTTACTCGACAATCTGCCCGTATCACACAGACCAACCGTCTATGATATAACAACGGACAAACCGCCGCTTTATTACCGCTTCCGGTAACAGTCCGCTAAATTACAAAAAATATCTCACACCGCACCCCTTTTCCCTTTCTTCTCTCTTATGTTTTTCGGCATATTTTAGGAGGAAGGGCGACTAAGGACCTTAAGGACCTTAAGGACCTTAAAGACCCTAAGGACCCTAATGACCTTATGGACCCTAAGGACCCTAAAGACCGTAAGTACCTTAACTCCCAGCCCCCTCTACCAGCGCGAAGCCGTTTCCGATCGCGGCCGGGCCGCGGTTACGAAAGCCACTTCCCCGACGTTGCGATTGTCCTTCCCCGCTGTGGCAACGCTCCCTCCCCCTCGTCTTCTTCAAAAAATCTCCCCCTCTAAACCCCTAACCCTCAGTCATTTCCCTCAAACCCCAAAATTTTTTCAACTTTTTTTGCCCTTTTTCGGAACAATTTGGTCCTACGATGGGTTATATAATTGTCTTACTTACTTAAAAACACTTAACTCATGAAAAAAGAGTCATTCAAAAGCCGTCTCCTCGGCCTCCAGGGCAACCTCCTCAGCTTCGCCTATCAGCTCACCTCAAACCGTGACGAGGCGCAGGATCTTCTTCAGGACACTACCCTGAAAGCCCTCGATAATGAAGACAAGTACGTTGACAACGTCAACTTCAAAGGCTGGATCTTCACTATCATGCGCAACATCTTCATCAACAACTACCGCCAGCAGGTTCGCCAGGCAACCGTGGTTGACAAGACTGAAGATCTCTACCACCTGAACATTTCACAAGACTCCGGTCTCGATACTCCCGAGGGTTCGGTTGCAATGCAGGAAATCACCGCAGCCATCTCTCAGTTCAGCGAAGAGTATCGCGTGCCCTTCAACATGCATGTCGCCGGCTACAAGTATAACGAGATCGCCGAAAAGCTCAATCTCCCCCTCGGCACCGTGAAGAGCCGCATCTTCTTCGCCCGCAAGCAGCTCCGCGAGCAGCTCGCCGCCTACAACATGTAATTCCCGGCCGTTTCCCAAAACGACCTTCACCCATCCCTTGTAGGGACATGCCTTTGGCATGTGGTCCTACACCGACCCCAATAAATTCGGGTCGCACCCACCTATCCCTTGTAGGGACATGCCTTCGGCATGTGGACTTTCCATCGTCTAATTCGTTCCCGACCCACATATCGGGTTCCCACCTCATAACTCTGTTTTCAGAGACTGTAAGTAAGTAAAGTAAAGAACCATAAGGCTTCCGGACGAGCTCCGGAAGCCTTTTTGGTTCCTTATTTTTTTGGGGAATAGCTGAAGTTTATACGGGAGCGCATGATGTTTTTTTGGCTCTATTTTGCGAACCATTTTTCGGGAATCGGCGTTTTAGATATGAAATTGTGAAAGATTAGTGAATCCGCAGATTAGTGAATAGAACTTGAGAGCGTCCCCGGGACGCGATCTTCGGTCATTAAGGCTCAATCGACAGGACTCTATAACCTTATAACTTAATTCTCAAAAAAGAAATGGAAAACACACAAGTCGCCCCTCTTAAGGGAATCAAGGTCGTGGACTTCACCGAAGTACAGAGCGGCCCGTCATGTACTCAGATGCTCGCCTGGCTCGGCGCCGAGGTGATCAAGATCGAACGTCCCGGTGTAGGCGACGCTACCCGTGACGAACTTCAGTTCAACCCCAATCTCCCCAGCTACTACTTCCTCCAACTCAACTCGGACAAGAAGTCTCTGTCGCTCGACGCAAAGACTCCCGACGGTAAGGAAGTGCTCACAAAGCTGATCAAGGAGTGTGATATCTTCGTAGAGAACCTTCACCCCGGAGCAATGGATAAGCTCGGCTTCTCTTGGGAAGAGGTACACAAGATGAACCCCCGCTGTATCTACGGCACAATCAAAGGCTTCCCGGTTTCTTCTCAGTACGCCAATCTGAAAGCTTATGAGCCTATCGCACAGGTGACTGCAGCCGCCGCAACAACCACAGGATGGTTCGAAGGTGCTTACAACATTCCGACCCAGAGCGGCGCAGCGCTCGGTGACTCAAACACAGGTATGCACCTCCTTATCGGTCTGCTCGCCGCCCTTCAGCAGAGAAACCAAACCGGCGAAGGTGTTTACGTATATCAGTCAATGCACAACGCATGTCTGAACCTCTGCCGTATCAAGACCCGTGACCAGCTCACACTCGACAAACTCGGTTACCTCACCCAGTATCCTCAGTATCCCGACGAGAAATTCGGTCACACCGTTCCGCGTGCCGGAAACATCGAGGGTGGCGGCGTACTCGGCTGGACCTACAAATGTCTCCCCTCGGGCCCGATGGATACCGAAGAAGAAGCCAACAACTACGTCTACATCATTCTTCAGCGTGGTGAGAAGGACTTCGAAAAGGCCTGTCACGCATTCGGCTTTGAAGACTGGTTGACCAACCCCGACTTCAACACAGCCGATGCCCGTGATCGTCACAAAAAGGACATCTACGAAAGAATCGGCGCATGGACCGCAAACAAGACCAAGTTCGAGGTTACCGAAATCCTCGGTAAGGCAGGCGTTCCGGTAGGTCCCGTGATCTCGACCCAGGAACTTCTCGCCGACAAGAGCCTCTATGACGGCAACACACTGGTCAACATCAACCAGGGTGGGGAAGTTGGTGAGTTCACCACCGTCGGCGTTCCGTTCACCTTCTCTAACTTCCAGCCGACCTACGGACCGTGTCCTACCCTCGGCGGTAACAACGAGGAGATCCTCACCGCTCTCGGATACACCAAGGAGCAGCAGGAGATGATGGCCAAGAACGGTACCACCAAGCCCCTCGCAGACGGTCAAATGTAATCTCTCCGGAAAAGTATAGAAAACATCAACAGAAGGGGAGAGGCCCCTCGGGGTCTCTCCCCTTTACCTTTATCAAAAAGAATTCAATGAATACACAAGATAAAACCGCAACGACTGTTCCCGAATTTCCGGAGCAGGTGACCGGTATGTATATCCTCGCCCAGTCGCTCAAGCGTCTGGGACTCGACAAGGTCTACGGTCTCGTAGGTATCCCCGTGACCGAAGTGGCCTACACGATGCAGAAGATCGGAATGGAGTTCATCAGCTTCCGTTTCGAACAGCAGGCCGGTATGGCCGCCGCTACCCACGGCTATCTAACCCGTCAGCCGGGTGTGTTGCTGACCGTTTCGTCTCTCGGCTTCCTTAACGGCTTGACAGCCACTGCAAACGCGACTGTCAACTGTTATCCGATGATTCAGATCTCGGGTGCTTCCGACCCCACTATGGTCGACATGAACATGGGTACATACGAGCAGCTCGACCAGCTCAACACTGCCCGTCCGCTCGTTAAGGCCGCCTTCCGTTGCAGCCACGCCAAGGATATCCCCTCGGCCGTTGCCCGCGCATATCGCGCAGCCGTCAGCGGTCGTCCCGGTGGTGTCTATATCGACATGACGACTCCCGCCCTCGGAGAGGTGATGGATCGCTCGGAGGCTGAGAAACTCTTCTATTCGCCGGTCGATATTTATTCGCCAGTTGAGCCGACCCAAACCGCCGTGGAGCGTGCGGCAGACATCCTGGCCTCGGCCAAGCGTCCCGCCTTCCTTCTCGGTAAGGGAGCGGCCTACGCCCAGATGGACGATGAAATCAAGGAGCTGATCGAAAAGACCGGGGCGCCGTATCTCCCGATGTCAATGGCCAAGGGTCTGCTTCCCGACAATGGACCTCTGAGCGCAATCTCAGCACGCTCAATGATTATGGAAGAGGCTGACGTAGTGGTTGTTGTCGGCGCACGACTGAACTGGATGCTTCAGTTCGGTCGCGGCAAATGGAACTCCAACATCAAGTTCATCCAGCTCGATGCCGATCCGCAGGAGATTGACCGAAATGTCCCGATCGCCGCTCCGGTTGTCGGTGACCTGAAACTCTCAGTCTCAGCCCTTCTCGAGGCATTGAAGTCAAGAAAAATGTCGATCGATCCCGCATGGATTGAGGCGATACAGAAACACACCGCCGAAGAGAATGTGAAGTTCAAGGCCCGTCTCGAGGCTGCCTCGAAGGAGATGCCTATGACACACTGGACCGCCCTGTCAGCCATCAAGCCCGTGCTCGAGGCCAACAAGGATGTGATCCTGATCAACGAGGGCGCCAATACCCTTGACGACACCCGTGACACGATCGACATGTACCTTCCCCGTCACCGCGTGGACTGCGCGACATGGTCTATCATGGGTATGGGTATGGGCTCGGCCATCGGCGCCGCCGTCGCCACCGGCAAGAGCGTAGTCGCTATCGAAGGTGACTCGGCATTCGGTTTCTCCGGCATGGACTTCAGCACCATCTGCCGCTTCAAGCTCCCGGTTTGCGTCGTGATCTTCAACAACGGCGGTATCTATAACGGTGTCGGAGTCAACCCCGGCGGTGGCGACATGCCAGCTCCGACAACGCTCGACATCCACGCCCGCTACGACAAGATGGCCGAGGCTTTCGGTGCCGACAACTACTATGTCACCACACCCGAAGAACTCTCTAAGGCCTTGACTGACGCCATCGCTTCGCGCAAACCTTGTCTGATCGACGTTCAGCTCGCCGCCGACTCAGGCAAGGAGAGCGGTCACATCGGCTACTTGAACCCGGCGACCCTGATCAAATATACCGTGTAACGTCTGACCTCTAAAATCCCTACTGTATGTTACACATTATATTATATGCGATCGTCCCGATCCTGGTCGTGATGCTCGCGGGCTATATAGCCGGTAAGAAGGGGGCCTTCACCGGAGCCGATGCAAAGAAGTTCAACAAGGTCGTGCTCGACTTCGCACTTCCGGCCGCGTTGTTCGTATCTATCGTTCAGGCGAGTCGTGAGATGCTTGCCCATGATATCAAGCTGACACTCATATCGTTGGTTGTCATCATGGCCTGCTTCATGGCAGTCTATTACATCTATCGCTTCTGCTTCCGCAAACAGAACGGCAAGAACGCTGCGGCTGACGCCGCCGTGATGGCCTTGATCAGTGGTTCGCCGACAATCGGCTTCCTCGGTTTCGCCGTGTTGGAGCCTATCTTCGGCACAACCCCTTCCGTGGCGCTTGTCGTCGCCATCGTCGGCATCGTGGTCAACGCCGTCGGTATTCCGGTTGGTCTGTCACTGCTTAACTCGGCCAAAGCCAAGACCGACACCGAGGCAGGCGCCAAGAAACCGAACCCCTGGAAGCCTGTGATTCACGCACTGGAACAGCCTGTGGCATGGGCACCTATCCTGGCAGTGATCATGGTGCTTGTAGGCATCAAGTGGCCGGCATGGCTGTCGCCTTCGTTCGACCTGATCGCAAAGGCCAATGCCTCGATGGCAGTCTTTGCCGCCGGTGTCACTCTCTCGGCAGTCAAGGTCGTCATCAACTGGCAGGCTATCCTCGGTTCAATACTGAAGATGATCGTGATGCCGTTGGCATTGCTTGTAGTCGGTATCCTCTTCAAGATGGACCCGATGAACCTGAAGATGCTGGTCGTAGCCGGCTGTCTGCCTCCCGCATTCTCGGGCATCATTATCGCCTCGGAATATGACACTTACGTCGCTACCGGTACATCATCGCTGACCCTATCAGTCATCCTCTTCATGGGCTTCTGTCCCCTCTGGATATGGCTGACTGACATGGCGATCCACATGTTCCTGTAACCGACCGTCCGACCCTCTGACAAAATAATAAAGACTTATCAACAAAAGGTTAACAAAAGACCGCGCTTCTTCGGAGGCACGGTCTTATTTTTGTTTTCTGTTGTCGAGTTTTTCACGTTTTTCTTGGAAGTATGGAAAGAAATGTGTAACTTTGTGAAAAGAAAGGCTGATAAAATCGGTTTCTAATTACCAAATTGTCAGTTTTGTAAGATAGAAGGTAAATTTGTGTAGGTTTCAGTGCGCAATTCATTGACCGGAGATAGAAATTCGGTCTTCTTAGATGTCAAAATGCCCATCTGAAACCCAAAATGTCAGAAAATGTCAGAATTTAACAACTCAATCGGTCTTCTGTTTGAGTGTAGCTGGGAAGTTTGTAACAAAATCGGTGGAATTTACACCGTTTTGTCAACAAAAGCCCGTATGCTCAAAGAGGAGTTTGGCGACAATCTGGTCTTCATCGGACCCGATGTCTGGACCGAAGAGAATCCGAGTCCTGTGTTCATCGAACGCAAGACCATGTTGAAATCGGCCTCTTCGCGCGCATCGTTGCCTCACGGAATCAAGATCCGCACCGGCCGTTGGGATATCCCGGGAAGTCCGTCGGTGATTCTCGTCGACTTCAAGAGCGTCTATCCCCTCCTTAATGATATTTATGGCGAGATGTGGAACGGCTACAAGGTCGACTCACTCCACTCATACGGCGATTACGCCGAAGGTTGCGCTTTCGCCGTCGCCTCGGCCATGGTCATGAAGGCCATCTCCGAATATCTCCGCGTCGACGCCTCTAAGGTAGTGGGCCATTTCAACGAGTGGACAACCGGAATGGGTCTCCTCTGGCTTAAGTCTCATCTTCCGCAAGCTGCTACCGTCTTCACCACTCACGCCACATCGATCGGCCGCTCCATCTGCGGCAATGGCAAGCCCCTTTACGATTACTTCACCGGCTATAACGGTGACCAGATGGCCCACGAGCTCAATATGGAGTCGAAACACTCTCTCGAGAAGGCGGCTGCCCATCAGGCCGACTGCTTCACGGCCGTCAGCGAAGTGACCGCACGCGAATGTGAGCAACTGCTCGACATACGTCCGGCCGTTGTCACCCCCAACGGCTTCGAACCCAAATTCGTCCCCAAGACAGCCCGTTATAACAAGGCGCGCCAAACTGGACGCCAGCGTATCCTCGAAATCGCCACAGCCCTCACCGGCAAGGAATACGGACCCGACACCTTTATTATAGGTACCTCGGGCCGCAACGAGTATCGCAATAAAGGTCTCGACGTCTTCCTCGACTCGATGGCCGCCCTCGGCGAGAAGGTAACAGGTCGCGATGTGCTTGCACTCGTGCTTGTCCCGGCTTGGGTCAAGGAACCGTCACCAACTCTTCTTAACGCACTCGAGAACGGAATCCACGGCGTTCAGCCCGATTACATTACCCATCGTCTGAACAACGAGGACCAGGATCAGATCTGCCTCCGGATTGGTCAACTCGAGAGTGAAGGCCGTCTCGGCCGTGCGGACCGCACGAAGGTCATTTTCATCCCCTGCTATCTCGACGCCAACGACGGCATCGTCAACATCGGATACTACGACCTTCTCCCGGCCCTCGACCTGACCGTCTTCGCCTCGTATTACGAGCCCTGGGGTTACACGCCCCTCGAGAGCGTGGCCTTCGGAGTGCCCACAATCACGACCGACAAGGCCGGTTTCGGCCAGTGGGTGCTTCAGACCCTTTCGTCTTCGATCGTCAACACCGGCGTCGAGGTTGTAGAGCGAAACGACCGCGACTATCACAAGACGGTCGAGAAGATCGCCGCAATCGGAGCCTCCTATGCACGCGCGACCGAAAAAGAGGTGTCGAAAGCCCGTAACTCGGCGACAGCCACTTCGCTTAAGGCCGACTGGCGCTTCTTCCTCACCCACTATGACGAGGCCTTCAGAATCGCCCTCCGTTCGGCAGCCGAAAGGAAATGAGTGAATCTGAAAAAGTGAACAACAATTCCCACAACAGTCAAAAATCTTTATAATCAATAATACAATATGAAACTTAAAGTAAGTGACAGCAACGCAGCCGTATGGCACAACGTCACTGTCAGCGCCGAGCTTCCTAAAGAGCTCAAACCCCTCGAGGAGATGAGTAAGAACCTCTGGTGGGTATGGAACAGTGAAGGTAAATCTCTCTTCCGCGCCCTCGATCGCGACATCTGGCGTGCGGTAGGCGAGAACCCCGTGATGCTCCTTCAGCGCATCTCTTACGAACGCATCCAGGAAATCCTCGGCGACAAGGCGATGATGGATCGGATCGCCGATGTCTACGCCAAGTTCCGCAACTACATGAAGCAGCCGATGAGAAACGACATCCCGTCGGTGGCATACTTCTCGATGGAATATGGCCTCTGCAACTGTCTGAAAATCTACTCCGGCGGCCTCGGTGTGCTTGCCGGTGACTATATCAAGCAGGCGTCCGACAGCCGCGTGAACATGACCGCCGTCGGCTTCCTCTATCGCTACGGCTATTTCTCGCAGTCTCTCTCGCTCGACGGTCAGCAGATCGCCAACTATGAGGCTCAGAACTTCGACCAGCTCCCGATCGAGCAGGTGATGGGTGCCGACGGCAACCCGATGATTCTCGAGGTTCCCTATCCCGGCCGCGTGATCTACTGTCACGTGTGGCGCGTGAACGTAGGCCGCATGAAGCTCTATCTGCTCGACACCGACTTCGAGATGAACTCTGAGTTCGACCGCTCGATCACTCACTCGCTCTATGGCGGCGACTGGGAAAACCGTCTGAAACAGGAATACCTGCTCGGAATCGGCGGTATCTACATGCTCGAGAAGCTCGGCATCAAGACCGATATCTATCACGCAAACGAGGGCCACGCCGCCCTGCTGAACCTTCAGCGTCTCGTCAACTATGTTCAGAAGGATCACCTTCCCTTCAACGTAGCCCTCGAGATCGTCCGCGCTTCATCTCTCTACACCGTCCACACTCCCGTTCCCGCCGGCCACGACTACTTCGACGAGTCGCTCTTCGGCAAGTATCTCGGTGAGTATCCCGCAAAGCTCGGCATTTCGTGGAACGAGCTCATATCGATGGGCCGCGAAAACCCCGACGACCACAACGAGCGCTTCTCGATGTCTGTCTTCGCCCTCAACACCTGCCAGGAGGCAAACGGCGTAAGCTGGCTCCACGGCGAGGTATCGAAGAAGATGTTCAACGGCGTCTGGAAAGGCTACGGATGGGAGGAATCTCACGTTGGTTATGTGACCAACGGTGTCCACATGCCGACCTGGGCCGCTTCGGAATGGAAGGTCTTCTACGAGCAGAAGCTCGGTCCCGAAGTATTTGAGGATCAGAGCAATCCCGAGGCTTGGAAGGGTATCTTCGATGTCGCCGACGATGAGATCTGGAACATGCGAATGACCCTGAAGAACAAGTTCATCGACTTCGTCCGCAGCGACTTCAAGCAGAAGTGGCTGAAGAACCAGGGTGATCCCTCTCAGGTAATGAGCATCCTCGAGCGTATCAACCCGAACGCTTTGATCATCGGTTTCGCTCGTCGTTTCGCGACCTACAAGCGTGCGCACCTGCTCTTCACCGACCTCGACCGTCTCGACAAGATCGTCAACAACGAGCAGTATCCCGTTCAGTTCATCTTCTCGGGTAAGGCTCACCCCGCCGACGGCGCCGGTCAGGGCCTGATCAAGCGCATCACCGAGATCTCGAAGATGCCTCAGTTCCTCGGCAAGATCATCTTCCTCGAAGACTACAACATGATCGTCGCCAAGCGTCTCGTGACCGGTGTCGACATTTGGCTCAACACCCCGACCCGTCCCCTCGAGGCTTCGGGTACATCGGGCGAGAAGGCCGAGATGAACGGCGTGCTCAACTTCTCGGTGCTCGACGGCTGGTGGTATGAAGGCTACAAGTTCGACGAGAAGGCCGGCTGGGCGCTGACCGACAAGCGCACCTTCACCGACCAGGCTCAGCAGGACAAGCTCGACGCCGCCACCATCTACTCGATGCTCGAAAACGAGATCGTACCCCTCTACTTCAAGAAGAACTACAAGGGATACAGCGAGGAGTGGATCCAGTATATCAAGCGCTCGATCGGCCACATCGCGCCTCACTTCACCATGAAGCGTCAGCTCGATGACTATATCTCGCGTTTCTACGAGCCCGAGGCAAAGCGTGCCAAGAAGCTCGAGGCCGACAACTTCGCCAAGGCCCGCGAGATCGTAGCCTGGAAAGAGGAGGTTGCTTCGAAGTGGAACGATATCAAGGTCCTCAACGTTCAGTATGACGATGACCACGGCGCGCTCCACACCGGCTCGACCCTTTCGGCCCGCGTAACTCTCGACACCGTCGGTCTCGGCGACTCGATCGGCGTAGAGGCTGTCTACTACAAAGACCACGACGGTCAGTCGACCTTCGAAGGCACCGAAGAGCTCAAGGTTGTCAGCCGCGAAGGCAACATCTACACCTACGAGCTGAAGACCAAGCTGAAAGAAGCCGGCTCGATCCGCTACGCACTGCGTATCTACCCCAAGAACGCCGAGCTTCCCCACCGTCAGGACTTCGCCTACGTCCGCTACATCTAATCCCCCCATACTTCCACATATCAACCCCCCTTTGAGGTCCATTCTCGAAGGGGGGTTGTATTTGTCAGTAGCGCCGGCTTCCAGCCGGTAATGTCCTCAGTATCAATATAAACCGCCTGGATGGCGGCGCTACTGCCGTTTGCCTTCTCCTATTGGCGGATTAAACCAAACGGGGGACGGAGTGTCATATCTTCATGAACCTTAAAGTATTAGCTACGGTTGGGGCGGGTATGACCGCTGCTTTGGCCGTGTCGGCGGCTTCGCTGACCTTTGAATTGAGAGACGGATCGACCTTTCAGGTCGGCACCGACGATCTCGCAATGTCGTTCGTCCAAAGCAACCTCGTTGCGTCGTGGAACGGCGGCTCTAAAGAGATCCCAGTCTCCCAACTGTCTTCTTTCTATTTTCAGGCTGTCCCGACTTCTCTGGTCGATTTCGCGGACGCCACAGACCTTTCTGTCGAGATCTTCTCGATCGATGGCCGTTCGCTCGGTCGCTTCGACTCGCTCGACATCGCACGCAATTCACTCGCAGGCGGTCTCTATGTGGTTAAGTCTCAGTCAGAAACCTTCAAAACCGTAATCAGATGAGGAAACAGATACTTTCGCTCGTGGCTCTCGTCTGCACTGCGGGAGCTTATGCCCAGACCCTCAATATCGTTGAGGGTGACATAACCTATACCTATGCCGGCGACAAGATGGGCAAGGCTGTCTTCAATGAAAACGGCACTTTCACCATCATGGGTCGCGAATTCACCCCGTCGTCTATCGACCGAATGTTTGCCGATCTCTCTGAAGTGACAGACAACCTCGTGACTGTCAACTACTCTGACAACTCGGCTTCTGTCAACATCTCCGGCAATGTAGCTCAATATGTCACCGTCACCACAGATGGTGCCCACGTTTCCATCACCCAATCTGACGCTGTCAACGAAGAGATAGGGGAGATCACCTACCGCCTCGCCGGCTCTTCGACCAACGGCTCCTTCTCCCTCACCGGCTCTTACAAGTCTACCGTCGAGCTCAACGGCCTGACTCTCACCAACCCGAACGGCGCGGTTCTGGACATTCAGAACGGCAAGCGTATCGGACTCAAGGTTGAATCCGGGACAGTCAACACACTCGCCGACGGCGCCGGAGGCAAGCAGAAAGGGGCCATCGTCTGCAAGGGTCATCTCGAAATCAAAGGCAAAGGTGAGCTGAACGTCACCGGCAACACTGCCCACGCTATCCAGTCGAAAGAGTACTTCGAGATGAAGAATGCGACCCTCAATATCCTCGGTTCGGTCAAGGACGGTATCAACTGCACCCAATACTTCCTACTCGAAAGCGGCAAGCTGACCCTTTCCAACATCGGCGATGATGCGGTGCAGACCGACTTCAAAGATGCGACCGACCGTGAGGCCGAAGATACCGGCTCAATCACGATCAAAGGTGGCTCATTCAAGGCAACAGTGACAGCCATCGCCGTCAAGGGTCTTAAGGCTGAGGGCGACGTGGTCGTTTCAGGAGGTGAAATCGAGTTTAAGGCCACCGGCAAAGGTATGTGGGATTCCTCGAAGAACAAGACCAAGGCATCGGCCTGCATCTCGGCCGACGGCGACGTACTGATTTCCGGCGGAACGCTCGAGCTGACAGCTACCGGTAGCGGCGGCAAAGGAATTTCGTGTGACGGCACCACGACTGTCAAGGACGGTACCCTCAACATCACCACCTCGGGAGGGGTCTTCGCCTATGTCAACGGCATTGAATATGACGGGTACACCGGAAATACTGACCGACTGAACAGCGAATACAAGTCGTCGGCAAAGGGTATCAAGTCCGACACCTCGGTCGTGATCGACGGCGGCGAGTTCGTGGTCCGCACTTCAGGCAAAGGTGCCGAAGGCATCGAGAGCAAGGGCACACTGACCATCAACGGGGGCAAAGTGTTTGTCAAGGCATATGACGACGGCATCAACTCGTCGAGCCACATGTATATCAACGGAGGCGACATCATTGCCATAGCCACCAACAACGACGGCCTCGATTCGAACGGCAACCTTTACTTCAACGGCGGTACCGTCCGAGCTTTCGGCGGATCGTCGCCCGAGTGCGGAATCGACGCCAACGACGAGCAGGGCTACTCTGTCATCTTCAAGGGTGGCTACGTCCTGGCTGTCGGCGGAGGCAATTCCGTGCCCTCATCGTCAGAATCGACTCAGCCCTATGTCAGCGGCTCATCTACAACGAAGGCCAACAATGAGGTGACGATTAAGAGCGGCGACGAAGTGCTGGCAACCTTCACCGTCCCGGCAGAGTACGGAACCTCAACTACGACTAACCCGTGGGGCGCACCCGGGGTAGCCGGCGCACCCGGCGGTATGAGCGGCAAAGGATTCCTGATCAGCTGTCCCGGTCTGATCTCCGGTCAGTCATATACGATCCAAAACGGCACTACGACCACCACAATGACCGCCACCCTCAAAGGCTCCGGCTCGACCCGCCCGTGGTAAGAGCATGTACCGCAGGCGTCCCCGCCTGCGGGGGTTGTAGATGGAATAGACTAAACGATAAAGTGTCTGAAAGCCAAAGCTTTCAGACACTTTCCTTATTATCTACCCCTCTCAGGCGAGACGCCTGAGCTACATGCTTCCCCCCTCAGGCAAGGACGCCTGAGTTATATGCTTCCCCTCTCAGGCGAGACGCCTGAGCTACATGCTCTTGACCAATATCTTCTCGGTCTTCGAGCCCTGGCGCTTGATGTAGAGGCCCGGTTCGGTCGGTGTGTCAACGCGCAGACCCTGAAGCGTGTAGTAGACGGCTTCGGCTGTCTCTTCCCCGATCGATACCTGCGATGTCTGGACCGGAACGGGGAGGTCGAAGCGTGCGAGGTAGTTGGTATATCCGCTGACACTCTCAGAGAGCGGTCCGTCGAGCGGCTGGAAAGCCTTGTTGCCGCGCGCTGTCACGTATGCCGTTGCGAGTTCAGGAACATAGGCGATGTCATTAGCTGTCGGTACGCCTCCCTGGGTGATGATGTTCCATGACT
Organism: uncultured Sangeribacter sp.; assembly: GCA_964615915.1. Taxonomy (GTDB): domain Bacteria; phylum Bacteroidota; class Bacteroidia; order Bacteroidales; family Muribaculaceae; genus Lepagella. Next base: position 46,127 of record CAZTSQ010000006.1, on the reverse strand, counting down.
TGTCGGGCTTGCCCACGAGAGTCTCAGCGTCATAGCTACGGAGGAAGACTCCGACCGACGCGTTCATCATGTAACCGTAGACCATAATGTCTTCCGTTCCGGTCTCCTCTTCGTTGATAATGTCAAGATAACCACCGAGATAATTCTCGTTGAAGTCAGTTCGGCTGTTTGCGGCGCCGAGCCATGAGCCATCTTCTGCGCTCAGCTTGATTATGAAACCCTCGCGGAGGTTGCCCTGTGTGCTCTCAACATAGTCCTCAGGGTCAGTTGCTGAAGAAATGCGGCCGTTGTACATGCCAGCCAACCAGACATTATTCTTCGAAACAGACACGGAAAGGCCCACGTTCTGGATTGCGTTCTTTCCGCCTACTGCGTCTCCCGGAAGGATCTCCATCCATACCGGCTGAAGGTCTGTCGTGAGTTTGCCGACGATAGGGCAGACGTATTGGTTTGAGGTCAGCGAGACGCCTCCGAGCTTGAAGTTACCGTCACCCTTGGCATAGCCTGTGAAGAACAGGTTGCCATCTTTCATCTCCATGTCCCAAAGATAAGTCACTCCTACCTCGTCGCCGGTTTCACTCAGGTGTGACAGATAGTTGCCTTCCGAGTCCAGCTTGACCAGATAGAGGTCGCCGGTGGTCTGCTGTGAGTCACCGTTCCACGTCGAAACATTCTTCGGTGTCAGTGTGACAGTCTCGCCGTTGATCTTCGGGAATGTCAAGGGATTGCGGTATCGACCTCCGATATAGATGTTGTCATCGCTGTCAATTGCCAGAGCATAGGCATTGACGGCGTCTGAGGTGAAGTCCGCATAGTTGCCGGAGGCCTTGGGAGCCGGCGCGGTCGAAATGTCGTAAGTGCGGGCCCAGATAATCTCACCGTCGGCGGTTGCTGTGGCGAGGAACAGACGGTTGTTCCGGCGGTCACCCACTTCCCAACCCAATTCTGTTTTCTTACCCTTGGCGTCGATCAAATTTATGCCGTTGCCATAGAGCAGGTCGGTGTGACGAACGGCACCGAAGAATACGAGCTCGCCCCTGCTGTTTACGGCCACGTTTCCTTCGCCGGAGATGAAGTCGCCCGCTTCGGAGTGGATCACCCACTTCTCTTCGCCCGAGGCATTGGTCTTCATGACCGTCAGGTTCTTGTTGGTCGATGTACCTTCGTATTCCGAGCCGTTGTAAAGGAGTTGCCCGGCATAGGTTACGTCGCGGTCTGCGGTGGTCGATCCGTTGAAGGCCATCCAGTAGACTGCGTCAGTTCCGTCGGTCGCGATTCCGCGAGTCTGGTCGTGTCCGACCACTCCTGTCAGCAGATTGCCCCACTGGAATACGGGGGCTTCGGATTGTCCGAAAGCTGACACCGCGCCTGCAAGGCAGGCCGCTGTCATCAGTGTCTGTAAAGTCTTAGTCATATAGCTTAAGTGTTTTTTCACGGTGCAAAATTAGGCCTAATCTCCGGGTGCCGAAATACCCAAAGTCGGGTAAAAACGTGCTCCGAAATGGACGGGAAACCGGGAGTGTTTTACCCATTTTTCGGTATTGAAAGAGGGGACTGAAGATTGTAATTTTGCACCGTGAATTTCAGAATATCAACCTGTCGGATTCCGACACTCATAATATTGTTTCTTGTTTTCTCCCGCTCCGCCTCCGCCGAAGACACCGGCGGAGCGGTTGCGGACACTCTTGCCGCCTCGGAAGCGAAGGCTCTCGAAGAGGTGATTGTCTACGCCCGCGAGAGCGAGAAACTGTCGAGCGGATCGAAGATTAACCGAGCGGCCATGGAGCATCTTCAGCCCTCGAGCTTTGCCGATCTCCTCGAACTCCTTCCCGGCAATATCAGCAAGGATCCGAACCTCACCGGAGCCAACGCCATTACTCTCCGCGAAACGGGAAACCTCGGCGCCACCGGCCAGGCTGTCAGCAATGACGACTACGCGATCTCTTCTTTAGGCACGCTGTTCGTGGTCGACGGCGCTCCGATAAGCACAAACGCCAACATGCAGAGCGTCGGCAATACCTCCGACGCCACTTCGCCCGACTACGCCCGCAACATGACCAACAAAGGAGTCGACATGCGCACAATTTTGACCGACAATATCGAAAGCGTCGAGATAGTCCGCGGTATACCCGGTGCTGAATATGGCAACCTTTCGTCGGGAATGGTCAACATCAAACGCATTTCGCGTGCAACTCCCTTCACTGCCCGCTTCAAGGCAGACGGGTACAGCAAGCTTTTCTTTATCGGCAAGGGAATTAAGTTCAACTCTCACGGCAGTGTACTCAATCTCGACCTCGGATACCTCGATTCCAAAGGCGATCCCAGGGATATCCACGAGAGCTACAGGCGCTTGACGGCCTCGGCCCGATTCTCAACTCGCACGATGACTGACCTCGGTGCAATATCGTGGCTCGCAACAGGCGACTTCACCGGATCGTTTGACAATACCCGGATAGATCCCGATCTCTCTCTGCGAAAGGTCGACGAGTATAAGAACATCTATCGGCGGATGTCACTCACCGGCAGAGTTAATTGGACACCGGGATTGGGGTGGCTCAACCGGGTGGAACTTAACGCTTCGACAAGTCTGCAGTCCGACGTGCTCGAGCAACGCAAGCAGGTTGCTCCGACCCATCCGTCGGTCGCCCCGACGACGATGGGCCCCGGCGTGCAGGACGGTCACTTCATTCTCGGAGAATACATCGCCCAATATCGCTCGGAGGGAAAACCGTTCAACCTCTTCGGCAAGCTGACCGCCACGGGTAGACTCGGGAGGGGAGTGGTGGATTGCGAGCATAAGGTCGGCCTCGAATACTCTCTCGACAAGAACTTCGGTGCCGGGCAGGTTTATGACCTGATGCGCCCGCTATCGGCTGGATGGACTTCGCGCCCTCGCAAATTCAGCGATATCCCGGCGCTCAATACTCTCAGCGCATTCGCCCAGGAGGAGGTGTCAGTTGAGGCTGGACACGCCGGTAAGTTCGAGCTTCAAGCCGGTCTCCGGCTTCAGTCGCTTGTCGGGCTCGACAAACGCTATGCCCTGTCCGGAAAGGTCTATCTCGATCCCCGTTTCAACCTCCTGTGGCACATCGGCGACGCCCTCGACTTCCATCCCTTTATCGGGGGTGGTTTCGGAATGACAACGAGAATGCCTACGGTCGACTATCTTTTCCCACAGGAGCACTATACTGATCTTGTGCAGCTCAACTACTATGACGTCAACCGACCCGAGGAGTATTCGCGGATCAATCTCCGGACGTACATAGATAATACCGTCAACTATGATCTGAGAGCGGCGAGGAACACCAAATGGGAGGTGCGTGCAGGCTTCTCGGCGGGAGGCAATTCACTGTCCGTTACCTTCTTCGATGAACGTATGCGGTCCGGTTTCCGCTATTCCACGGTGTATTCCCCCTATTCCTACACGCTCTATGACGCTTCGGCAATCAACCCCGGCACTCTCCAGGGACCTCCGTCTCTCGATGCACTCCCTTCAGCCGAGAAGGCTGTCCTCTCGGGTTACCGCACACCTTCGAACGGGACTCGCATTGACAAACGAGGGATAGAGTTCCAGTTCAACTCGGCCCGTTGTAAAGCGTTGGCCACTGCCTTGACCGTAAATGGCGCATGGTTCGAGAGCACCTACTCAAATTCGAGTATGCTCTTCTCTGCGGTGAGCGATGTGATCGGCGACATGGCTGTCTCGGACAGGTATGTAGGCCTCTACAACTATAATGACGGCCGAAAGAACTCGCAGTTCAACACCAACTTCATGTTCGACACGCAGATATCGCGCTGGGGCTTCATTTTCACAACGACAGTTCAGTGCATGTGGTTCGTCAAGACGCGTCAGCTTCAAAAAGATGGCACTCCGGCCTTTTATCTAAGCGCTGACGACGGTCAGCTTCACCCGTTTACAGCCGAGAGTGCATCCGATCCTCTCCTTTTCAAGCTGATCAAGTCTTATAACGACAACCTCTTCAACGAAGTCACTGTCCCGACTGCCCTTTATGTCAACCTGAAGGCCACGAAGAGCATAGGCAAATGGCTGACCGTCTCGGTCTTCGTCAACCGTATCCTCGATTATCTTCCCGACTACAAAGTCAACGGCCTGACCGTTCGTCGCAATGCCGACGCTTATTTCGGGATGGAACTTAACATCAAACTGTAATACCATAATCAAATGACCAATAGATACTTACTTCTTCCAGCCTTCGCGGCGGTTCTGCTTTCGGGTTGTAACGACGACCTTTCGGGCTCTCTTCAGCAGTGTGCCGTCGACGTTCGTGTCGAAACGAAAGACAACTCCGTCCTGCCTGTCTTCGAGTCCGCCACGTTGACCTTCAGAAACCTTTCATCGGGAGCAGTCTCTCAGTTTGCATATCCGATGCTTCCCGAGGCGACGGTGCTTCCCGGCCTCTATGACATATCTTTTGAAGGTGTGGCTGACGGTACAGATTACTTCGCTGTTGCCCGATCGGTCGAGATTCTTTCGAGCGGTTCGCTGGTGCGCCTCGAGCTTTACTTTAACCGTCATACAGATGACCTGATCATTGCCGAAATTTTCTTCACCGGCACGCTTCGATCTTCAGGCAATCAGTATTATGGCGATGATTATGTCAAGCTCTATAACAACACCGATCACGTCATATATGCCGACGGACTCACCCTCTTTGAAAGCAAGTTCCTGACCACCGAGAAGCGCGATTACTTCCCCGACCGGATGAGTGAGGGGGTGACGGTTCAGGCTCTATACACCATTCCCGGCTCAGGCACAGATCATCCTGTCGCTCCCGGTCAATATATCCTTTTGGCCGACACCGGAATCGATCACCGTCAGGTCAATCCCAACTCGTTCGATCTTTCTCACGCCGATTGGGAGTGGTATGACGTATCGACGGTCCCTTCGTCGCTCGACATTGACAGCCCGACGGTCTACAACCTCGACAAATGGTACTGCTACACCAAGAGCATCTTCCTTCTTCACAACCGGGGTTTCCGGGCTATCGGCATAGCGCGACTTCCCGAAGGTAGCGAAGTATTTCTTGCCAAAGCATGGTATGAATATGATTATGAGATAGTTTCGGCGGTCGGGACCTTCCCGATGACGGGCAACGGATATGTAGTGCCTAATTCTACGGTGGTCGATGTCGTCAACTGCTCGATTGTCTCGGGGTGGCAATGGAACGTCACCGATCCCTCGCTCGATCGGGGTTGGACCCATTGCGGTACAAATAACAGCGACAAGACACGATACTTCCACGCCGTCAGACGCAAACTCCTCTATGTGACCGACGACGGTCGGGCAGTCTTCAAAGACACCAACAATTCGACCGACGACTTCAACCCGATGGTCACCCCTTCGGAAATCGAGCTTCAGGGTACAGTGACAGGCCTCGGCGAAGGACCATGCTCGGTGATTACCTATGACGGTATAACCCCTGTCAGGAAATGAACGTCTGCTTTTTCTTGTCGGTGGGAGTTGTCTCTTCCCTCTGCGTTTCAGTTTTAAGTTCTGAGGCTCAGATACCATTGGCGGTGATCGATCATCGTTCTCTACTGACCGAGCCGATCGGTTATGCGTGGGATAATCCTGCTGTCTTTCTCTATCGGTTCGATACCTCGCTGACTCAGGTAGAGGGTGGGGGAGAATGGGCGGATGACCTATACGGAGGTTCCTTCAAGGCTGACACTTACTTGGTCAACGATCGCTTCGGCGTCACGGGCAACGTCCGTTATGGCAATGCCCGCCGCAAATCCGGACATCTGACAGAGACCTCAGATCCGGAGATTGTCGGTCCTTTCCTTACCTACGCGTCGGGGGACGGGTCAATGCGCGAAGAAGAGTATGAGTTCGGCGGTTCATACACCTCAAGACTTGGACGTTGGAATGTCGGGGTCAGCGGAGGTTACCTGGCCGGACTTTATTACCTCACCGTCGATCCGCGTCCGCGAAACGTCACCGGCACACTACAGCTCAATCCGGCCGCATCGTTCCTCGTCACTTCAGACTACGCATTGGCGGCCGGATTTACCTTCGTCAAGTACAAACAGAGTTCATCAATCTCTTTTGTCAGTGAGTTGGGTCAGAATATGATTCATCACCTGACGGGACTCGGAACCGCCTATGGCCGGTTCGACGGTCAGGGAGAAAAGAGTTACTTCACCGGCTACTCATTCGGAGGTCAGATAGGACTCCTTCCGGTTTCAAGCGGCTTCTATGCCTACGTAGATTTCTCGAGCATGAACGTCGAGAAGATCTTGAGCGACCTCAACAAATTGCCACTCGGCCGGACTACAACGCCGGTCTGTAAAGGAGAGGCAGGATGGAGGGCAAAGAATTGGGTCGTGGGAATCAACGGTCTTTGGGAACGTCGCCGGGCCAGGGAGAACCTCTTCGGCGATGCCGTTTCGGGACAGTATCCACAGATCGGTTCGCTCACGCTTTACAGCCGCACACGAAGGGCGGCGGGAGTTTCCGGCTCATATCAAGGCAAGCATTTTTCAGCACTCGCAGAAGCCAAATGGGAGTCTGATTTTGAACAGCATATCTCACCCCTCAGACATCTCGAGTGGCAACAGCTCGAGTTAGGCCTATCCCTTCAGGGATGGTTGACCTTGCGTCGCGGCGGTTTGCTAATGCTTACTCTCCGCGGGACTTCCTTTTCACCCCTGACCCACAGCCATTCGGGCCTATCGACAACCGATGAAGAGCTGAAGCCTGTGATCGACGTCCTACTGCGGACCTATCGACTGCACACCACGTCGCACTTCGGGGCCGAGGTAAAAGCCGAGGCCCTCTTTCCCCTCAGAAACAAGTTCATGCTCGGAGGGGAAGTGATATACGCAAGGAATGCCGGCAGTAGCGCCGGCTTCCAGCCGGTATCTTCCGGTAGCGCCGGCTTCCAGCCGGTAAATTCTGTCAATGCGAGTCTTATCTTCGCCTTTTGAGGCCCCCGGCTCTCCTTTGGATACCGGCTGGAAGCCGGCGCTACTGCTCCTTCTCCTCCCTTGGATACCGGCTGGAAGCCGGCGCTACTGCTCCTTCTCCTCCCTTGGATACCGGCTGGAAACCGGCGCTCCTTGCGCTGTCGCTTCTTGTGTTTGTAATTCTTTAAATGCCAATAAATTAACCAATAAAATAAAATGAAACGACAACTACTGTCTCTTCTTCTATTGCTGTCCGTGGTCTTCGGATTGCGGGCTGCCGACCTTGTCGAGGGGCGTCTCGACAATGGCCTGACCTATTACATTCTTCAAAACGACAAGCCGGCGGGGATGGCCGACTTCTTCCTCGTCCAGCGTGCCGGCTCTGTCTATGAAGAGGATGACCAGCGCGGATTGGCCCATTTTCTCGAACACATGTGCTTCAACGGAACGGAGCACTTCCCCGACAACTCCTTGATTTCCTATCTCGAAAGCATAGGGGTCAAGTTCGGTGCCAACCTGAACGCCTACACCTCGACAGATGAGACTGTCTACAATATCTCGAAGGTTCCGGTGACGAGAACTTCGACGGTCGACTCCTGTCTTCTGATCCTGAAAGATTGGAGCTCGGCGTTGACTCTCGATCCGAAAGCGATTGATGACGAGCGAGGTGTGATCGTCAACGAATGGCGCCATCGAAATTCCCCCGCCAACCGCATGCTCGAAAAGGCACTTCCGGCTATCTATCCCGGCTCTATCTACGGCCATCGTATGCCGATCGGCAAGATGGAGATAGTCGAGAACTTCCGACCCGAAACATTAGCGGCCTTCTACCAAAAGTGGTATCATCCCGGCAACCAAGCCGTTATTGTTGTTGGAGACATTAACCCTTCGGCAGTTCAATCTGAGATCGAAAAGCTATTCTCAAGCATTCCGGCCGGAAAGAATCTGATCACCAAACGTCCCGAGGTGCCGGCTAATGAAAAGATGATCGTCGAAGTCCAGAGCGATCCGGAACAGACGGTCAACATGGTGCAACTGTACTTCCGTCATCCACGGTTCACGGATACGACTGTAGCCGACCTCGCCACGACGATGCTCGCTTCGCGATTCGATGAGGTTGAGCACTCACCGGATTGTCCGCATACCTATCTCGGAGTTGGCGATGTCAAGTTCCTCCTTTCGAGTGACGTCTCCGCCCTGGTTATGCGCGGTGCCGTAAAGGAGGGTCGGGTAGAGGATGCCGCTTCGTTGTGGTATACAGAGCTTATCCGCGCCCTTCAACATGGATTCTCTGAAGATGAGTTGGAGTATGCCAAGATACAGATGCGCAAGAACCTTAACGAAAAGAAGCGAAAGGGGGCGGTTTCGGATAACACCTCGCTCGCCAAACGACTGACCCATGTTTTCCTTGACAGGGACAGTTTCGAGACCTCAGTTGAAGAGGCCGATCGAGAACTGGCGACCCTTGAGACCCTCACCGCCGAAGATGCCCTGAATTATCTGAAGAAGGTCGTCGACCTCTCCGGCCGCAACACCGTGCTTCTCTGCTACTTACCCGAGTCCGCAATAGCGCCTGCAGTAGCGCCGGCTTCCAGCCGGTACTTACCGTCGGCAATAACGGACCGCTTCGCCCAAATCGCCTCCACTCCCCAGCCACCATTCGTCCCCCTTTCGACTGACAAGCCTCTCCTCGCCAGCGAACCGACCTCAGGCACCATTTTATCCTCTGAACCTTATCACTTCGAAAACACAACCCTCTACACTCTCTCGAACGGTATCAAGGTCATCACCTGGGCAAACGACAAGACCAAAGACCAGATCTTTCTCCGAGGAATCGGCACCGGCGGACTATCCCAGACTTACACTCCCGAGCAGGCGCCGACAATGAAGATGATCAATGACTTAGTGGCTGTTTCCGGCTTCGGAGGTCATTCGAATCTTGAGCTGAAACGTCTGTTGGCCGGCCGAGATGTGGCCTGCAGTGTCGACATCAAGAACACCGAAGAGATTGTGGAGGCGTCGACTACACGTGCCGGTCTCGAAGATGCTTTCCGCCTCATCTATCTGAAGTCAACCGATATTCAGCCCGATACACTCGCCTTCAACAGTTGGCTTACCTCTCAGCGCAATAAGCTCCGCAACGTACATACCAATCCCATTCAGGCTATGGGTGACTCGATCCACCGCAATGTCTACAATCGACACCCGCTCGGGTTGAAGGAGACTCCCGAGATGCTCGACGCCGTAGATTACGCAAAGGCTCTTGAAATAGCCCGCGATCGTTTTTCGGACATGGCTGACTTTACCTTCTACATCACCGGCGATTTCGACCGCGACTCTGTTGAGAACCTGATCACGAGGTACATAGCTACGCTTCCGACAGCCGGAAGGGTGGAGAAGCCTAAAGACATCGACTACAAATTTACTCCGCGCAGTGAAGAGATCCGCTTCTCTCGAGAGATGGAGAATCCGGTGTCTGTTGTCTATAACTTTTACCACGGACCGGCCGACTACTCTCTCGAGAACATCATTGGCATCAATATCTTCAATCAGGTGCTGAAAATGCGTTTGCTCGCCGATCTCCGCGAAGAGAGGGGCTGGACCTACTCAATTCAGGGACACGGATCGGTTTCGGCAGGTATGAACGGTGACGACGCTCCCGAACTGATGATGCCGGTCTATATCAAAACAGAACCGGGCCACGAACAGGAGACTGCCGACATAGTCAACGCCACGGTCGTGCAAATGCTTGCCCAAGGTGTGACACCCGAAGAATTTGACAAGGCCCGTCAGTACATGATCAAAAACCATAAGGAGCACCAACTCGACAACGCCTACCTACTCTCAGTCCTCAAGGTCTACGATCGCTATGGCAAGGACATGCACACTCCCTATCTGGACACTCTCGAGCAGATGACCTCCCTCCCTTCAACTCTCGCCCCCCTGACCACCTATCGCTCCCTTCTCATAATGGAGGGAGAACCGTCGAAACAACCATAATAACCTACACTCCTATGCGAAAAGCACCCATTGTAGCCACAGAACGAAGAGAAGGGCAATAATATAGCCGATAACCTGCTTCATACGGGTGGAGCGTGGTGGGAAATCTTGAAACTCTCCGAAGAGTGAGTGTAGGTGCTCGATCTCATCACTTAAGTCGAGCTTGGGGTTGGAGTACTGGGCCTTTATTTGGAGCAGAATGGGGCTGAAATACTCCTTGGCATCTCTATAGCCGAGTTTCGGGTGATCGTAAGACGTATCCCCGAAATCATATTCAAGGTGACCGGAGCGATCTATCTTGATGTCAGCATACATTGTGGTTTCCCACAAAGTAACGAGCCCCTTTTTATACCGCATCCGGATATCAATAGTAGGGTAGAGAGACAATGCGATAGCCGCATATCTCTCTACCCACTTTTCTTTTTCGTTCGGTTTTATATCTGACATTCAGTGTGTCGGTCAAGCATTCAGAATGGCGAGGACAGACTCCCGATAGGAGTCAAGCTGTGCCATGTAAGCGTCAATCAGAGTTGACTTAGCCTGACTGTGCTTCTTGTTGGCATAAATGTTACCGCCAACTGCTCCCACTCCAAGCGGTATGACCGTGGTGGCTATCGTGGCGAGTGTACCCATTCCGAAGAGCAATGAGGCACCGTATCCCAGCGCACCTCCGATTACACCGCCGGTGATCTGCGGACCGTATCCCCCCTTCACTTCCTCTTCGGGTTTGAAGGTCATATCCTCAACAAGGATCTTCCGGATTCGAGTACCCTTTTCGGGGGCATTCTTGACCATTGAGTTCACCCAACGGCCTTCGGGTTCGAAGTCTCCGCTCCAGCAGGAGGCTGCTTCGGTCAAAAGAGCCTTGGCACGCGCCGGTGTCAGCTGTTTTGCCATCAGCGCTGTGCGTAACTTTCCGCGCAAGGCGGTTGTGAAGTCAGTCCAGAGATCAGAGAATTGGCTGTCGGGACTGACTGTTATTTGAGTATCCATAGGTTGTCTAATTCTTCTTGGTTTATTTTGATTTGCTTTAGTGTCTGCTCGAGTCTGTTGATTTCCTCGCGGACACTCTTCTGTTTCTTCTCCTCATCTCGCTTCATGCTCGTCAGTTTCTTGCGATACTTCTCTTCATAGCCATCGAGAAGGTGAGAGAAATCGATGATCAGGTTATTTGCCTCGGTTGTATACCAATTGGAGACCGACGTCTTGTGCTTTCCGAGACCTTCGTCGAGTTTCTTCTCCATTTCGGGAACCACTCGCTTCTTTACATCATCGATACCATATTTTTTGCCTCCACCGCCGATCAGAGCTCCCAGGGCGCTTCCGATAGCTGTGCCAAGTCCGAATAATACGACGGAGCCTATAATACCTCCGATGATACTCAACGCTATGGCACCACTTTGGCCGCTTGCTTCGTTTTCACCCATCTTAATGATCGCCCCGAATTCGTTGCTTGCTACCATTGACGAGGTATGCTGTGGTGGAGTCAGCTGGAGGTCAACATCTGCGATTCCGAGCTCACGGAACTCCTTCCGCATTCTCAGCTGAAACTCACTTAATTCAACCTTCATGGCCTTGAGGAACTCCTCCAAATGAAAGGTTCCGGAATCTGACATCTTCTTGATTCGGTACTCGGCCTCCGGTGTCAGATAAGTCTTCAAGTGAGTGTCTATTTCTTTTATGGTCTTTTTCCCCATCACAGAATTTCGCTGAACCCTCTTCATTTCAGCGATATCCCTCATCAGCGAGACATCGAGCTTGGCAAGATACTCAGCTTTCTTGGCGTGGAGATGGGTCTCATGACGTTCGCGCTTTTTGGCGACGGTCTTTGCCACCGGGAATTTGGAGCTTCTGTCAAGTTGGGCAAGTCGGTCTTCGTGGCGCTTCTTGATCTTGGGTATCTCGGCATTAAGTAGCGTATATACCTCTCGGGTTAGGCGTACCAATGAGTTGGCGATGGCCTTCTCCCGACGCTCTACAGCATTGGCTATGAGTTGGTCGATCGTGTCGCGTGTCACCTTCAGCATTGCCGCGTGCTCGTCTCCGAACTTTTTCCCTTCCAAGGCAGCCGTAACCGTCGGAGGTACCGCCATATAGACCGGCAATTCCTTGGGCGTAAGATCAAAGAACCCGGGGACCACAGTTCGGAGATAGGTTTTCATTTTGTCTCTCCGACTGACGAGGTCGAACCTTGTGAATACTACTGCACAATAGGCCAGGCGGTCCTTTATGGTGTCTGACAGATAGGTCCGGATGCTCTCGACAAGCACACCGTTCGTTGCACTGGCCACAATGATCGAGTAATCTGTCTCTTTCATCGTGTTCTCAGCCATCTTTGCGCAACGTCTATTATTTGAACTCAGTCCCGGGGTATCGATCAGTCTGAAGCCACATTTGAGGAAATTTGAGGGGAGGCTGATGACGAATTGCTTGATCGAAGCACTCCTTTTTTCAGCCTGCCTACGGGCCGCTGTCAGTTTCTTCAGATACTCCTCTTGGCTCAGTCCTTCTCCGGAGATACGGGTCGGAAGATTGTATTCGTAAAGTTTCTCTCGGATTGTTTCGAGAGACCCCTTGAAGGTCTTCTTCTTGCCATCGAGATACTGGATCTCAAAAGCCGGTTGCGAACCATAGACCAGTACAGCCGGAACTAAGGTTGTATCGGGCAGTTCGTCAGTCTCCAGCAGGTTTATTCCGAGAAGCGCGTTGATCATCGAACTCTTGCCCGATGAAAACTCGCCGATAACCGAGATGTTGACGCACGGGTCATTGATCCTCTCTTTCAGTCGGACAATGGCGCGGCTGAGGCGACGACGTTCATCGTCGCCCCAGTTGTTGGTCGCCATCACACTCTCAAGAAAGTTGAGGTGACGCAGGAAAATATCTCTTCCGTTATATAGCTCCATGGCTCAGACAGTTGCGGCAGTAGCTTCTTCGGCCACACGGTCGATTTCGGTAGTTAGCTTCTCCATTTCCCCGATGGCCTGCGACAACCGCCCCTGAGTAAGGAGAAGTTGCTTACGCTTGGCGTCGAGAGATTCCTGCTCGTTGTTGGTGATACGCTCGATCTCGGCGATCTGATTGCGGACAGTCTCGATCTGGGAATCAACACCCTCGACAACCGAATTCTTTACGTTGTCAAATGTCTTGCGGATCTCTTCGCTGATGTTTCGGATACGCTCGGGAGCTGAGTTCTTAAGACCATTGCAAACCTCAGCTATAAGCTTTCCTTTCAGTTCGTCTATCTTTTTGTCGGTTCCGACGAGCATACCGATGATCGGTCCCAGAATCATAGCAATGACTCCCGCGGGAGGGAATACCCATAAAGCTATGAGTCCGACACCGAGGCTGAGCCCCAAGTCGATGGCAAAGCTCTTCATGAAGCGCTGGAAATCGAAGCCTCCCGAGAAGAGTTCTCCACCCGCATTGCCGACTGGAAGAAGGATCATTGTGGCCACACCTGCGATACGCTCGAGTGTCGAGGATTGTTTGACTCCATCTTTCCCAACACCCTTTAGAAGGCCCTCTATGGCTGAGATTTCGGCAGCAAGGTTCTCAATATCCTCCTTTGTATTACCGAAGACCATATTGGCCTGTTCAAGCAGAAGGGGCTGGAATGTCTGCTCGTTCCACTTGTTGTAGGCTTCTTCTACCTTCTTCTGAATGTGCTCGAGGATTTGACCGCTTATGTTCTCCAGATCTTTTTTATTGAGGTAGTAACTTTTGTCAGTGGGCTTGAATGTCCACACCCAATCTCGTATCTGATCCTGCAACTTGTTGAAGAAGGATTCGATGGCGCGCTGGATCGGAATGAGGGCGAGGGGAATCTTCTGGTCGAACTCCAGGACGAGTTTCTGGCGGTCTGCTTCCAGCTTGGTAAGCTTGGGTCGAGCGGCATTGACCCTCTTCTTCAGTTCGATCGAGCTGGCATCGAGAGCGGAAAGACGCCCGGGAATCAGATTCTCGAGCAAGTCAGTCTTTACAGAGTTGACTATCTGACGGGCTGTCTTGTTGAGCTTCATCTGACCTTTCTTGCGAGAGAGATGGCTCATGAGAAAATCCATGAACTCAGGCATCCCTGACTCCTTCAGTTCTTCCTTATCAGACTTTGCCAATGCATTGAGAGCCTGCTTGGCAGATACTCCGAACACTTTTTTGATCGAAGTGTACTCCATCGCGTTCCCCTGGATGTAAGTTACTTGTCTTCTGCGGTTTTCAACCAAGTCGATCCGGTTGGCAACCATGATCAGATCTGTAAACCCAAGGGGGAGGAGCACCTGCTCGATAACTCTCCTTTCCTCAAGGACAAACGGATGTGTGGCGTCCAGAAGATAGATGGCCGCATCAGCCTTTTTGAGATAGTCAAGGGTCACGGCTGTGCGTTTCGGTGACTCGTTGAGTCCCGGAGAGTCAACAAGTTCGACTCCATCAGACAACACTGCGGCCGGGTGGAAGAGTTGGGCCACGTCGAAAGGACTTTCCTGGTCTATTTTAGTACGGTAAGCCTTGTACTTCTCTTCATCGAAGAGTATATCTTCCGTGGGCTCAGGAATGGCGACGTACTCGTTGAGCTTATCGTAGGGCACCTCAAGAGGTTTGATCGGCTTAGGCTTGCCATCTGACCCTAAGCCGCAGTTGTTCTTGACAATATAGTCTTTCGTCTCCTTCGGAATCTCATCCAAAAGTCCAGTGGGAGTGGGAGAATAGAAGGTGATAATAGCCTTCTTTTGGGGAGCATATTTTACCTCCGAGACAACGGCGGTACACGGAATGTCATCGACAGGAAGAATTTTCTCACCGATCATGGCGTTGGTGAACGATGACTTGCCGTTCTTAACCGTACCTACTACCTGTATCTTCAGCGTGTCTTCGCGTAGCTGGTCGCGAAGCATGGAGTATAGCTTCGCCTTTTCGGGAGCCAGCGGTTCCGATGCGGAGATGACCTCGTCGATCATCTTGATGTAGCGGTCACGCCAATCTTTATATTGAGTGAAATTTGCCATTTCTTCAGTTTAGATTAGAATTTTGAAAGTTTCTCTACTTGCCGGTCGAGATTTGCGATACGTTCATCGATGTTGGCTACCGCTTTCTCGATTGCCTCGCCGGCAGGCTTGGCCGCTTCTTCGATCAACTCATGTTGCTTCTGCATCCAGAGACTTTCAGAGAGATTGGCCGAGCGGATGATGTCGTCATAAATTAGGCGTACGCGGCCGGAGCTGTCGCGTGTCGCCTCGTAAAGAACCTTTTCCACATCCCTCGGAATGAACTCAACGAGCACCCGGCGAGCTTTGGCTATCTCGGAGTCGATTTTCTGCTTCGAGAGGCTGCGGATTACGCTCGAGACACCGACGGTGCCGATTATACCGCCGACGCCTAGGGTAAGTGCTCCGATCAAGCCACCGGCGATGGTGCCGATAGTTGTATTGCGAACGCTCTTCTCCTGTAACTTGTTGATATTCTTCATCGGACCTGCCTCACCCGAGGTATAGACCGACGCCTCTTCGGTTCGGGACCAGATCTTGTAGTCTCGTTCGATTCCGGTCTTATACGCTTTGACAAGTTCTTTGTTGAGCCATTCGAAGTCGTTGCGTGCATGTTCGGTGACTACATTGTCGAGCGATATGATAGCTGAACTGATTTGGTTTGCGAGCTCATAGTCGTAGCTTTGGCTGTACCACTTTCCCGGGTCAGGAACGTTGTCTACTCTGTTGAGAAGAGCATTCGTTATCTTATAGACCAGGTTCTGGCGCTTGCGTTCAAACTCGACCATGCAGGCCTCATATCGCTCGTTCATTGTCTGTCGGAGCTTCTCCCACTGTTCGTGGAAAGCAGTGATGGCTGCCTGCTTCTCTATGATCATTGCCTGTCGGTCTTCTTCCTTCGCCCCAACGATGGCCCGACGCTCGGCGAGATGTTCGGCCGCTAACGTCAAGAGTGAAGAGATGTTGGCGGCGAGCCACTTCTCAATCCTGTCGGCCCTTTCCGGGTTAGCGCTCCATCCGCTCATAATCCTGCGTAGCTTGTCAAGACCGATATGCTCCTTGAAGTTTTCCGAAGGCATCGTGACATCGTTTGTGATGACAAAGGGCACATTGACATTCATACCCTTGAGGGCGGCCACGATTCCAACTACGACCTTGTCTCGATTCTTCTCCTCAATCAAATCAAGATGGGTGAGAGCCAGGCATAGGAAGGGAATCTTCGGGCCAAGAAGTCGGTCCGCGATAAATTGACGCTGAGTCTGCATCAATCCCTTCTGGACATCAAGACAGATGACGCCTCCATCGGTTACCATAAGCGCCTTACTGATCTCTTCATCTCGTTCACGGCTCCCGTCGTTGGCCCCCGGTGTGTCGAGGAAGTCGACTCCACTTGTGCGGAGCCATTCGTTGTCGGTCCACACCCTGATATAACCATCTTTATAGGTGCGGTTGGCATTGCCATCTTCGTCGAAGGCGGTCAGTTTCTCCCATGATTTCTCTTCGAGAGGTAATCTGGTAAGAGCTTTTCCGCGGGTAGATAAGACCTCGATACCCGGCTTTGCGCCGTAGCTGATTCGGGTAAGCATTGCCGTCGTTGGTAGATCGTCAGTCGGAAGAACAGGACTGTCAAGCAGGCGGTTGATCAATGAGCTCTTGCCGTGGCTGAACTCGCCGACGAAAGCGACAGAGAAACGGTCTCTAGCCGACTTGGCCACAAACTCCTCAGCCTTACGGGCGAGGTCGTCCATCTTGTATTGCTTCAGCAGAGAGATAGATTCCCGAACCATGTTCAGCAGTTCCCTGCGCACCTCCGAACGACGACGCTTCGGAGTCTCCTGTCTGGCGCTTGCCTGAGGGGCCTCCTCATTTTTGGCATGGGTTTCGGCTGACGTCTCGTTGTCAACCGGATTAACCTGAGGTTGAGCTTGAGTCGACTTGGGACCCTCTTCGAAATTCCTCTTACTTTTTATCTTTGCCATGGTTGATATATTTTTTGAAGAAGGAGGGTGCGAGTTTATGGTAGATGGGGTAGAGCGAGGGCTCGACTATCCGAGACATCAGCTCATAAAGACGAGTGTCGGTTTCAGGATCCTCGTCTTCTTCGCCGAGCATCTCGGCGGCGACGTGATTGAGCGCGTCGAGAGTGTCACGACGAAGCGCATTGTACTGATCCCTATTGAGGTCGGCGATCGCACGATGCCGGAAGTGGCCTACGGGTTTGTTGAAGTCTATCTTTGAGGCGAGCGGCGTATAGGCCAAATCCACAAATCGGATCATGATATTCTCCGGTATAACATAGGTAACGACGTAGCGGATAGGGTAGACCAGAGTCTTGTCTTTCTCACCGGTCACCTTATATCGTAGGAAGGGTACGTTGATACACAATTCCTCGTTGCTGACTGAGAGGAAGGGAATTCCGGGAGTGTACGACATCGGAATCGCCGCGCGTACTTCAGGCCTCTTAGAAATACCGTCGAAAAGATCGGCTATATGATTGGGGTTCATGTTATTTCGTTGGTGTTAGATGAAACTGTTTTTACGCATGGCATACGATCATCTGATGATCGCCGGCATCCCAGGCCCCTTCAAAGACATCGAGAGGTACCATTTCTCCGCGACCGTCGGGAGTACCGGAATCGTTGAGCACAACCATCGGATTCTGCGGATCAGAGTAATCTATACCGATGACCTCAACGGCATGATTGCCGGTTGTGGTGGGTGAGAAGAGATCATTGTCCTTGCCATACCATACCTGCTCGCAGTCGATGCCCACGATGATCTTGTCTCCGTTGCGCAGTGCCTCTTCAAGGCTCGCCATGTCGGAGTCGTAGATAACCTCGTGATCAACGCCGTAATATTCGAGCATCTTGTTCATGTTGAGACCAGTGGTGCCTCCTTCTTCGGTGAACCATCCGTTTTCGATAGCGGTCTGAACGAACTCCTCGGTATCGATTTCCTGACCCGTCAGCTCCTCGATGACGAACTTCTGTGAGAAGAGGGCGCAGCGGTTGGTCGATCCCTGACACTCCCAAACCTCCATTGAAGTCGCAGGGTCGCCGGCAACCTGATCGGAGGGTGTATTGGGGTCGAAGTTCCCGTTGGCATCCGGCGAACCGTAGGATCCCGCCATTCCGTTGAAATCGAATGCTGCCTCGGGGCTGTCGATCGGAACGATATCCTCGACGTGGACGTCGCTGACGTGATCGCCATCGAAGTCAAAATCGACTTCGACACGATAATTCGTGTTGGTCTCGTCCGAGTGGAGACGAGCTGTCATCTCGATCTCACCGTCGGCGTTTTTGTCGGCATATATCCGCATATAGTCGACCGTTCCGTCCGCGTCATAGTCTTCGGCAATGACGAGAGTCTCGAAATAGCCATCGTTGTCGGTGTCCGCTTCAGTGATAAGAGTGTCGAAATTACCATCTCCGTTGGTGTCACGGAAAGTGTCGAGGTGTGCGACACCATCGTCATAACCGGCACTGGTCATGACATCGACCTGGCCGTCGCCGGTCGTATCGTAGCCAAAGGTTAGGCCATCATCGCTCATGTAGAGCAAATCCATGAATCCGTCTTCCATAATGTTAATGTTTGAAGATGTTTGTAGCAGTAGAGAAGAGAATGGTTATAGTCGGGAGGAATATGGAGAGAACCGCCTCAATTCTTCTCTTGACCTCAAAGTTAGCTAAAAAAATTGACTGAGGACAAAAAACTTTGGTCTTAACTATCCCTAAATCAAGTTGTTATCTCCCTCTTATAGACTTATTTTGACCTTTTGTGGCCGCTTTTTCCCTTTCATCGCTAAAATTAACTTTCTCAAAGAAATTACTGACCGGAGACACTTTTTGACCCTACTCCACGCTGTCTCAAAATTTTCTTGTAACTTTGCGGTCGAAAAAACTCGTGCGCCGCCGGCGCTTTTGACCTTAATTAACCATGGAGAACAATGAGACGGTCGCTGTGCCGGAACTCATTGTGATGTTGACTCACAATGATCTGACAGTGGCAGATGCTGAAGCCGTGTTCGAATCGTGTAAGGATTCGTCGGCAAAATATTGGGGTATGAAGGAGGAACCTCTCCCGCTTGAGGTGATGAAGCGGATTTATGACTCGATGCACCGCGCCGGAAAGACGACCGTGCTCGAGGTTGTAGCCTATACGGAAGAGGAGGGCTTGCGCGGTGCCCGTATCGCCGCCGAATGTGGATGCGACATACTGATGGGTACCAAGTTCTTCCCCTCGATCGCTGAGTTCTGCAAGGACCATCAGATCAAGTACATGCCTTTTGTCGGCACCATCACCGGCAGACCTTCGGTCCTCTCCGGTACGATCGATGAAATAATTGCCGAAGCCGAGGACGTTATGAACCGGGGCGCCTTCGGAGTCGACCTTTTGGGTTACCGATATGTCGATGACCCCGTGGAACTCAACAAGGCGCTGGCTGCCCGTTTCCCCCGTAAAGTCTGCATCGCCGGGAGCATCAATAGCTTCGAACGCCTCGACGAAATAAAAGAAGCCGCCCCCGAGTCTTTCACCATCGGAGGCGCCTTCTTCGAAAATCGGTTTCCGGGCGGTTCAATGACCGACCAAATCAATTCTGTCTGCGATTACCTGAAAAAGTGAGGGTCATGCCAGTGCTTTTTTCATGGCTCCGGGGCTGATTACGCCCTGGAGGACGGTTTTGTTGTCGAAGAGCATGTAGGGGACGAGTTCGAAGTCCGAGCGACTTTCGATTTCCTGCTCCTGAGCGCGGACTTCCGCACCATATTCTTCGCTCTCGAGGATACGTTTGACTGCCTCGGTATCGAGCCCGCATTTACCGGCTATGCCGAGAAGCACCTCACGGTCCGAAAGACGGAGGTTGTCGACAAAGTTGGCATAGAAGATCGCGAAGTTAAGCTCGATTACCTTCTCCAGAGGCAGGACGGTCTGTGCGTATTCCAACAGACGGTGTGCGTCGAATGTATTGCAGACCTGTGCGGTCGGAAGCTTATAGTCTAGACCGACGCGTGAGGCCATCTTGGTGATCCGCTCCATGAGATGGATACTCTCTTCTTCAGTGTAATCATGGCCCGACATGAAATGCTGGGTCATGGTCTCGGTGGGAACGGCAGGCGCATCCGGATCCAATTCATATGAAAGGAAACGGATCTTCACCTGTTCGGTCAGTCCTTCCTTGCGGATAATATCGATCAGTTGCTTCTCCCCCATGTAACAGTAGGGACAGGCAAAATCGGCCCATATTTTTATTTCCATATAATCAGCTCTTTAGAAGGTGAATTTCTCGAGAGTCAGGGTGCCACACTCTTCCAACTCAGGGACGAGGCGACGGAAGTGGTCAGTTTCGGTGTGAGACTTCAGGCTCTCCTCATCTTCCCAGGTTTCGACGATCTGGATGTGATTGTCAGAGGTCAGACTGCTGAAGGCCTCATACGTAATGCATCCCTTGTCGTGTAGAGAAAGCTCGACCAGTTCGATCGCGGTTTCAACAGCGCGTTTTGTCAGCGAAGTGTCTGCTATTTCCAGAAAACAATTTACTCGTACCATAATTCTTTGTTTTAAAAAAATTGACCCGGCTCATCACATAGGTCATGAGTCGGGTCAATCTATTTTCAGTTAATGTTCTTGATATTCAACTTATTTCACTTCCTCGAAGTCGACATCGGTGATGTCTTTTTCGTCAGGATTGGGAGCCGCACCGGGCTGTGCGCCGGCACCGGGCTGAGCACCTGCTGCCTGAGAAGCGTTGTAGATGTCCTGAGAAGCTGCCTGGAGAGCATCGGTCAGAGCCTTTTCGGCGCTGTCGATATCCTCGACGAGCTGCTGTTTGTGAACTTCTTTCAGACGGGTGAGGGCTGCGTCGATAGCTGCCTTCTTGTCAGCCGGGATCTTGTCGCCGAGTTCGTTGATCTGCTTCTCGGTCTGGAAGATCATTGCGTCAGCGTGGTTGAGTTTGTCGGCACGTTCCTTAGCCTTCTTATCGGCTGCTTCGTTTGCCTTGGCCTCTTCACGCATACGTTTGATCTCAGAGTCGCTCAGACCGCTTGAAGCCTCGATACGGATTGACTGTTCCTTACCGGTTGCCTTATCCTTGGCCGAAACGTTCAGGATACCGTTTGCGTCGACCTCGAAAGTAACCTCGATCTGCGGTACACCACGCGGTGCGGGTGCGATACCCTCAAGGTTGAACTCACCGAGGAGCTTGTCGTCGGCTGCCATAGGACGTTCGCCCTGGAGGACACGTACTGTAACTGCGGGCTGGTTGTCGGCTGCGGTCGAGAAGGTCTCTGACTTACGGGTCGGGATGGTGGTGTTGGCATCGATCAGCTTGGTCATAACGCCACCCATAGTTTCGATACCGATTGACAGAGGAACGACGTCAAGAAGAAGCACGTCTTTCACATCGCCGGCGAGGACACCACCCTGTATAGCTGCGCCAACGGCTACAACCTCGTCAGGGTTGACACCCTTGTTGGGTTCCTTACCGAAGATCTCTTTTACCTTAGCCTGAATTGCCGGGATACGGGTCGAACCACCGACGAGGATAACTTCATCGATCTCTGATGAGGTGAGGCCTGCATCTTCAAGAGCCTTCACACACGGAGCGACAACGGCATCGATCAGCTTCGAAGCGAGAGCCTCGAACTTTGAGCGAGACAGAGTCTCGACGAGGTGCTTTGGACCGGTTGCGGTCGCTGTGATATAAGGAAGGTTGATTTCAGTGCTGGTTGCTGAAGAAAGCTCGATCTTTGCCTTCTCGGCAGCCTCTTTCAGACGTTGCATTGCCATCGGGTCCTGACGGAGGTCAACGCCCTCCTTCTTCTGGAACTCGTCGGCGAGCCAGTCGATGATTACGTTATCGAAGTCGTCACCACCGAGATGAGTGTCACCGTTGGTCGACTTAACCTCGAAGACACCGTCGCCAAGTTCGAGAATCGAGATATCGAATGTACCGCCACCCAGGTCGAAGACGGCGATCTTCTGTTCTTTTTCTGACTTGTCAAGGCCATAGGCAAGCGCTGCTGCGGTCGGCTCGTTGACAATACGTTTTACCTTCAGACCTGCGATCTCACCGGCTTCCTTGGTTGCCTGACGCTGAGAATCGTCGAAGTATGCAGGCACTGTGATGACTGCTTCTGTTACTTCCTGACCGAGGAAATCTTCGGCAGTCTTTTTCATCTTCTGAAGGATCATAGCCGAGATCTCCTGCGGAGTGTAGTCACGGCCATCGATGTCTACCTTGGGCATATCGTTCTGGCAGACAACTTTATAGGGCACACGCTTTATTTCGTCTTCTACCTGACCGCACTTTTCGCCCATGAAACGTTTGATTGAGTAGATTGTGCGAGTCGGGTTTGTTACGGCCTGACGCTTGGCGGGGTCACCTACCTTACGTTCGCCGCCGTCTACGAAAGCCACTACTGAGGGAGTCGTGTTACGTCCTTCGTTGTTCGGAATAACTACCGGACCATTACCTTCGAGCACTGCTACGCAGGAGTTGGTAGTTCCGAGGTCAATACCAATGATTTTTCCCATGATTTTATTTGTAATTTAAGATTAATATTGTGTTTTTCAAGTATCAGAAGGATGGGCGGGAAATCTTTGAAGGTTGAACTCGTCCGTCGGGTCTGATTACGCTTCGGGGGGTGAACCCTCGTTTTGTATCAGTCCTCCTGATAACTTTCGTTCAATAGTAAAACAAATTATGTGCTAAAAGTTTCACTTCCATGCTCAAAAAAGATTGAATTTTTGGCAAAAATTTTCGTTGCTATTTTCTTAAGTTGTTATTTGTCAGTGATTTGCTACTTATTTGCCTGATTCGATTGGAATTTTGTGCCAGCTAAATTGGAAAGTGCCGGCTGAGTCTGAAATTGTCAAAAAGAATGTCAAAAGTGGCAAACATCACGTAATGTTTG
The DNA here is from genome assembly GCA_964615915.1 of uncultured Sangeribacter sp. Lineage (GTDB taxonomy): Bacteria > Bacteroidota > Bacteroidia > Bacteroidales > Muribaculaceae > Lepagella. Next base: position 23,299 of record CAZTSQ010000006.1, on the reverse strand, counting down.
CCACTTCTATATCCTTCCCGGCGAGAGTTTCATCCCTTGAAGCCTCGGTGTATGATCAGGTCATGTACCGGACGTTTCGGGACGACCTGATTGTCTTCTTCGTCGCGGAAGTATTTGTAGTCTCCTTCTGTGCCGGTCGGCATGTCGACTACCCGCACTTTCTCTTTCGGATAGCCGAGGGCGACTACATAAAGAGGTTTGAAACGGTCCGAGTCGGCGAGGCCGCAGACCTCTCGAACTGTCTGGGCATTGAAGCTCTTGATGATGCAGCAACCGAGTCCGAGAGCTGTGGCACCCAAGGTGATGGCTTGGAGCTGGAGACCGTCGTCACAGAGGCAACTGCCTAGAATTTTTGTGTCAAGAAACTGAACTAGGTAGGCCGTAGGCCGTTCGTCGGGCTCGGGACCGTCCCAGTCTTCATAATATCCGGCCCATTTCAGAGCGGGGTAGAGGGCCGCTCTTTCTTCTGGGGCCGTGATGACGGCATACTTCAAGGGTTGGGCGTTCCGGCCCGACGCACACCAGCGCACGAGCCCGACAAGATTGGCCGCGATGGTGTAGCCGACTTCGGCCCGACCGTTGAAGCGACGGATCGTCCTGTCCTCCATCAAGAGGGACTTGACAATCTCGAATTTATCTACAAAAATACCTTTTGACAGTTCTGTTAGCATTTTTTCGGGGGTAGTTTAGTATGTCTTAAGAGATTTTTTCGTAAATTTGCACGCAGTTTTACTCCGGGCGCAAAAATCGGAGGCCTTTCTGTCGCTTTGCGACCGAGATTCCTCAGATTTGAAACACCGCTCCCGGCAAAAAGGTTTTACTCTACTCTATGAAACCATTAAGAGCAAAATTAGCCGCCTACGATGCCCCTCAAAAGGCTAAGGCTGCCGGGATTTATCCCTACTTCCGCCCGATTTCAAGCGAGCAGAACACTGAGGTCATGATGAACGGAAAGAAAGTCCTCATGTTCGGTTCGAACAGTTATATGGGTCTGACGAACCACCCGAAGGTGATCGAAGCCGCTGTCGAGGCTACCCGTAAATACGGTACCGGTATGGCCGGCTCTCCCTTCCTCAACGGCACGCTCGATATCCACAAGCAACTCGAGGCGCGCATCGCCGACTATATCGGCAAGGAAGATGCCATCATCTACAGCACCGGCTTCGGAACGAACCTCGGAGTCGTTTCGACTCTTACAGGCCGCGAAGATTTCATCATCTGCGACGAGCAGGACCACGCCTCGATTATTGAGGGCCGTCGTCTGTCGTTCTCCAAGCCCTTGAAATATCGCCACAACGATATGGAGAGCCTGGAGGAGATTCTCGAAAAGTGCGGTGACAAGGGGGTGAAGCTCATTGTGACCGACACCGTCTTCTCTATGGAAGGAGACGTGGCCAACATGAAGGAGATCGCACGCCTCGCAAAGAAGTATAACGCTTCGGTCATGGCCGATGAGGCTCATGGCATCGGAGTTTTCGGTGAAGGTGGTCGCGGTGTCTGTCATCATCTCGGTGTGACAGACGATATTGACCTCATCATGGGTACATTCTCGAAGTCGTTCGCCTCGCTCGGAGGTTTCATAGCGACCGACAAGGAGACTACCAACTTCCTCCGTCACCATTCTCGCTCGTATATCTTCACTGCCTCCATCACACCGGCGGCTACCGCAGCGGCCAACGCGGCGCTTGACATAATGCTCAGCGAGCCCGAGCGTCAGGAGCATCTTTGGAACATCACAAACTATGCTCTCGAGTCATTCCGCAACATGGGACTGGAGATCGGACACACTTCGACTCCGATCATTCCGCTCTTCATTCGCGATGACTACAAGACGTTCGCCATCACGCACGACCTTCTCGAAGAGGGAGTGTTCGTGAACCCCGTGGTCACTCCGGCCGTTGCACCCGAAGACACGCTGATCCGCTACTCGTTGATGGCTACCCACACGAAAGATCAGGTGACCCGTTCGCTCGAAGCCATCGAGAAGGTCTTCCGCAAACATGGCCTGATCAAATAATTCAGTCGCAGATTATTACCTAAGAACATAGAAGGCTCCGCTCTCGTCCTCAAGAACGTGGAGCGGAGCCTCACCTATAATATAATACAGAAAGCATTGGAATTTCAGCTTCAGGCTACAGCGCCGGATACAGATGCCCGCGCCGGATTGATCACCACGGATCACGGTCAGATAGAGACTCCTATTTTCATGCCGGTCGGAACGGTCGGCAGTGTAAAGGGTGTGCACTTCGCCGAGCTTCGCGATGATATCAAGGCGCAGATTATACTCGGAAACACCTATCATCTCTATCTTCGCCCCGGTCTCGACATTCTCCAACGTGCCGGAGGCCTCCACAAGTTCATCGGTTGGGATAAGCCGATTTTGACCGATTCCGGTGGCTTTCAGGTTTTCAGTCTCGCCTCAATCCGCAAGCTGAAAGAGGAGGGCGCATGGTTCCGTAGCCACATCGACGGTTCGAAGCACCTCTTCACACCGGAAGGAGTCGTTGATATTGAGCGTATCATCGGCGCAGACATAATGATGGCCCTTGACGAGTGCTGTCCCGGAGACGCCGACTATGAATACGCAAAAAAATCGCTCGGTCTCACTCAAAGGTGGCTCGACCGTGGATGGAAACGCTATCAGGAAACCGAGGGCCTTTATGGCTACAGTCAGGCTTACTTCCCTATTGTTCAAGGTTGTGTGTATCCTGACCTTAGACGCGAGGCCGCGCGTCATGTCGCTTCGCTCGGTGCCGACGGCAATGCCATCGGAGGCTTGGCTGTCGGCGAACCGACCGAGAAGATGTATGAGATGATCGAAGTGGTCAATGAGATTCTCCCGGCCGACAAACCGCGCTATCTTATGGGGGTCGGCACTCCGGCCAATATTCTCGAAGCCATAGACCGCGGTGTCGACATGATGGATTGCGTCATGCCGACCCGCAACGGACGAAATGGAATGCTCTTCACCCGCAACGGCATTATGAACATGCGCAATAAGAAGTGGGCCGACGATTTCTCTCCTCTCGACGAAGGGGGAGCATCGATTGTCGATGAAGTATACTCCAAGGCCTATGTCCGTCACCTCTTTGTCAGCAACGAGCTGTTGGCGATGCAGATCGCCTCGATCCATAATCTCGCCTTCTATCTGTGGTTGGTGGGCGAGGCGCGCAAGCACATCATCGCCGGCGACTTCAAGAGTTGGAAGACGGAGATGGTCGAACGCGTGATATCACGCCTTTAACGTTCTGATGCTATTGAATAAAGAAGACGAAGAGATGGAAGAGAAGGAGGAAATAATCTCAAGCATGCCCGAAGGCCACGAGGAGGATGTCGAGAGCCACCAGGAGGCTGTGGAAAGTCACCAGGAGGTTGTCGAAGAGAAGGTCACTAAAAAAAAGATCTTCTCGATCCCCCCGATGTTGCTCTCTCCGTTCCGTAAACAGAAAGGGGAGAGGCGCTTCCATATCCTGACGATTCTCGACCGCTATATACTCAAGAAGTTTCTCGGGACGTACATCATGGCAACCGCGCTTTTCCTTGCGGTCATCTCGATGTTCGCTATCACCGAGAAACTTGACGCATTCCTCACCGCACCGCTGAAGGAGACGATCTTCGACTATTTCGCATCGTTCCTCCCCTACATGGGCAATCAGCTTTCTCCCCTGTTTGTCTTCATCACGGTCATCTTCTTCACTACAAAGTTGGCCGGTAACTCAGAAATCATCGCCATAATGGCAAGCGGCGTCAGCTTTTCGAGATTGCTGAGACCCTATATGGTCGGAGCTGCGGTGATTGCGGCCCTCACGTTTGCGCTGAGCAATTATATCATCCCGCCGACGAACATCAACCGAATCAACTACTATAACAAGTATGTCAAGAACAAGAGCGTGACGTCGGGAACCAACATCATGCTTCAGGCCCGGCCCGGTGAGGTGGTGTATCTCGGAAGTTTCGACAATGAATCCAAGTTTGCCCGCCGTTTCTCGATGGACAAGTTCAAGGACAAGCAGCTCGTGTCGAGAATGACGGCAACCTCAGCCATTTATGACTCCACCCGGTTGTACCACTGGCAGTTGCACGACTATATGATCCGTGATTTCCAGGGGATGAACGAAAAGATTACGCGAGGCACGACCCTTGACACAATAATTCCGATCGAACCACGCGACTTCCTAATCGCCGCCGATGACGCTGAGAAAATGACAACCCCCCAACTTTCAGCCTATATTGACAGGCAAAAGATGAGGGGTGTGGCCAATATCCAGAAGTTTGAGATCGAGAAAGAGAAGCGATATGCCTCGACGGCGGCTGCGTTTATCTTGACCTTGATTGGTATGTCGCTGTCTGCCAAGAAGGTAAAGGGTGGAATGGGCCTCAATATCGGTATAGGTCTCGGCCTCAGCTTCAGTTACATTCTGTTCAGTTCCGTGACCAGTTCACTGGCCGTCTCCGGTCTGACTTCGCCACGTGTGGCCATGGAGATTCCCAACGTAGTCTATCTCCTTATAGGGCTCTATCTGTACCGCAGGGCCTCCAAGTTCTGATCAAACTCTTTGCCAGCTAATTCTCAGGCACCGAGTTCTTTCGACTTCGGAAGGACCTTCGGACCTGCCCATAGTGTCACGAAGCCACCGAGAAGCATGACGGCCGCAGAGACGATCATCACGAGTGTGACGCCTCCGACATCCAACAGAACGGGGATGAAGAACACCGCCAGCACTGCGCCGACTTTACCGACACAGGCAGCGACGCCGGAGCCGAGACTGCGGGTAGCGACGGGGAAAATTTGAGGCGGCAATACGTAGGTGACAAGGTGAGGCCCCATGTTGAGGAAGAGCTCGAAAATCATGAACGCGGCGATCGAGATCCAAGTAGCCCATTTATATTCGTAACCGAACATGAGGATGAGCAGGGCGGCGGCGCTCACAAAGAATCCGACGTAGAGGAGTTTGATGTCATAGACTTTTCTAAGAAGGAGAAGACCGAGCAGGAAGCCTGGAAGAATCAGACACGATATCCAGAAGGTCACCTCGACCGATGACGCCACATGGAGAATCTGAGCCTCGCCGGGTGAGAAGTGCTCGAGACCGAGTGCCATCACAAGCATCGGGAGGAAGATGCCGATACCGTAAACTCCCAGTCCCTCGCATGCCCAGGGCACACCGCTGAGAATCACCTGAAGAGGATTCTCCTTGAGGAAAGTCCAGAGAGATTGACCCTTCTGTGTTTTCTTCTGGGAAGCTTCTTTGGCCTCTGACTGTGCTTTCGCTATCTCGTCAGGACTCAGACTGACATCGTCGCCGAGAAAGAAATGAACCGCTTTCTGAGCCTCGTCTACGCGACCCTTCTCGAGGAGCCATTTGGGGCTTCCCGCGAAATAAATGCGCGACGCGAGCATGACGGCCGAACAGATTGCGATCATCCACATCAGCTTCGGCCAAATGTCCGCCTCTTTCCAGTGCATGATAACCAAGTAGCTTATGCCGGCGAAGACGATGTTTCCGAGAGCGCTGGCCGCTTTCGCGACGCCTACCATGGTAGAAGCCCATTTGTCGGGCATCAGTTCCGATATATAGTCAGAGTCGAGGCTGTATTCTCCGCCTATTGCAAAACCGATCACGAACAGACAGATGAGAAGGACCGTGACATTCGGAACGAAGATTGATATCAGAGAGAAGACCAGCATGATGGCCGGGCATATTCTGAAGAATAGCAGATAACCCCAACGGTCGGAAAGCTTGCCGAGAATTACGGCACCGATCGCAATGCCGATCAGGTCTGCGGCTCCGAGAAGACCCTGAAGCCACGACGGTAGTTCCGGGTGACTCAGAATCTGAAGCATGGGGATGATGATTCCGACAACAGTGGCGAGAGCCGTGCCGATCAATTGTCCGAGTGAGGCTACGGACACGATCCATATATGGCGCCAGCCGAGAGGCATGTCGGAGACAGTGTACTTGCTCATAAAATTATTGATAAAAGGCACCGCAAAGCGATGCCTGATTTAGTAATTGAGAAATATTTTTAAGCGTTTGCCTTCGGAGCGAACATCTTATAGCCCGGGATGAGGAACAGCCAGGTACCGATACAGAAGGGGCCTGTCAATGTAGCCATTCCGACGGGGGCGAACAGAGAGTTCATGCCTGCCTGAATGAAGACGGTTGCGATGATTCCGAGTACTGCCCAAATGGTAGACTTCCAGCTGAAGTTGCAGAAGGTAGCGCCGAGTGCGATACCGGTAAGAACTGCAGAGAATCCATAGAGACCGTCGGCTACTGCTGCGCCTGGAGCCTGAAAGACGATGGCAACGAAGAGTGAAATTGCCGATGCGAGCGCTCCCCATAGGGCGGCGCGCCATGAGCTGACCGCAAGAGCGACAAGGAAGAAGATGCCTGTTACCCAGTCATTAATCAGAAAGACCTGGGCTAAACCTTTCAACCAATAGACAACGAGGTCGCCGAATCCCATATTGAGCGATGAAGCTACGGCATAGGTGATTTCAGGTTTGTCTTCAAATGTCGGGGGCATCCCGTTGAATTGACGGGCCGCGAGAAGGAAGAACCATGTCGTCATCACGAAGGGGAAGGTGAATGAGCTGACACCCCACTTGCCCATTATGTTGTTCAGACCTGTACGGACCCAGGTGGTCATTGCGGCGGCGAGAATCAATGCGAGCCACATCCAGACCGTGTTGCCCATGAAGGTCGGGAAGGCACAGCCGACGAGGACACCGTTGAAGCCCCAGAGACCCTGCGCGCCGTTATCGTCAGAGAGGTCGAGGAAGTAACCGGTCAGAGTCGAGACAACCACTCCGACAAGCGCTCCCCACGCCACAGTCGGCATACCCTCGGCATAAGCGCCCCAGAAAATGCCGGCGAGAAAGAGTAAGCCTGTCCAGGCGTTGTCCTGAAACATTACCTGACCGACTCCACGAGCTGTGGTACGCGGCAGTTCTTTGATGATCTCAGAAAGAGAATAGTTTGTTGCCATAGTACTGTCTTTTTTATGATTTTTTACCTATTTTAACGTCACAAAGCCCTTTTCGGTTCGCCGGTCCGTTATTTTAATCGCTTTGATGATACTCGTAATGGATGAGCAATCTCTCAGCCACCCGCAACAAAGAAGCTGATCCGTGTGTTTATTGATATATACATTAACTAAAAAGAAGAATCCTCATGCACATGGCCGATGCTCTGGTCTCTACACCCGTGGCGTTGACGGCTGCCGCCGTCGCTGTCGCCCTTATCGGTGTGGCCGGAAAAGAGATTAAGAAGAATACACGACCCGATATCGTCCCCCTGATGGGTGTCACCGGCGCTTTTATCTTTGCCGCCCAAATGATAAACTTCTCCATACCGGGGACCGGTTCGTCCGGACATATAGTCGGAGGTGTACTTCTTGCGGCGCTATTGGGGCCTTGGGCAGGGTTTCTGACCTTAGCTTCTGTGCTGATAATTCAGTGTCTGATTTTTGCAGATGGTGGCCTGCTTGCTTTGGGATGCAATATCATCAACATGGGAGCGATGACTGCATTGGTGGCCTATCCGTTCATCTACAGACCACTCGTTAGGTATCCGGCGAAGAATTGGAAGATAATGGCCGTCTCTATCTTAGCGTGTGTAATCGGGCTGGAACTCGGAGCTTGTCTGGTGACTCTCGAAACGGAACTCTCCTGTATCACTGCCCTCCCGACGGGTGCTTTTCTCGGGTTCATGACCGGAATACATCTGGCTATCGGCATCTGTGAAGGTGTGGCGACAGGTCTCGTTATTCTTTACGTGAAGAAGGTGCGCCCGGGTCTCTTGACCGGGGAGATCCTTCCGGTAACCCAAGGTACAGACAGCCAAAAAGAAACAAAGCGTAAGTCCCACGTCCTTCTTTGGAGTTTTGGAATCGCAGCGCTCCTGATAGGTGGTGTTCTTGCGTTCTTCGCCTCTTCTGATCCTGACGGTCTCGAATGGTCAATCGAGAAACTGACGGGCTCGACCGAACTGGCGCCTGATACAGTCAACGCCGTGGCGACCTCGGCAGAGTCTGTTCAAACTGCAACTGCCGTAATGCCAGACTATGAAAACGTTCTCTCAGGAGTTATTGGAGCGGCGATGGTTCTTGTGCTTGTATGGGCCGTATCCTCGCTGCTTACCAAACGCCGCAAGGAAGTACGCCACGCAAAATGTTGATAATTAACGCCTAATCAACGCACCATAATCGATGTCAAAATTAGAGAAGGCCATAATAAGTCTGTCGGCACTGCGCACCGAAAACAGAGACTCAGACGGTCGCGACCCGCGAGCCGTCTCTTTGGTCACGCTCTTATATCTGGTCGCTCTCCTTTCGGTTCCTTTGACGTCGGTCGCCTCAGTGTTGTGGTTTGGAATATACCCGATTATCGCTTCAACTGTTTCAGGCGAAGGGTACGGCCGTGTCCTAAAACGTTCGCTGGTAGTACTCCCGTTTATTGCCCTAATAGGAATCTTCAACCCGATCCTTGACCGGTCTTATGCCTTCTCAATCGGAGACATCCCCATTAGCCAGGGGTGGGTTACTTTTGTCTCGATCGTCCTACGCGGCTTATGGGCGGTCCAGGCCGTACTGGCGATGACGTCCGAAATAGGTTTCAATGGCTTTTGTCGCGGGCTTCGCGGCTTGGGTTGCCCGAAGTACCTGACAACTCAGCTGATGATGGTCTTCCGATACCTGATTGTGCTTCTCGAAGAGGCTCTCAGAATGAGACGCGCTCGTGAAAGCCGAGGATTCGGACGCACGTCCATGCCCCTCAAGATGTGGGGAACGATGATAGGGGAGCTGTTCGTACGCACTATTGACCGTTCCGAGATCATACACAACGCGATGATGGCGCGTGGTTTCACGGGCGAGATTCCCTACCTCGCCAATGTCCGCGGTTGGAAATGGTCTGAAACTTGCTATCTGGTTGTTTGGAGTGCCATTTTCTTGATGCTCAGATTTGTCAGCCCCGATATCCTGTTTGCTTCTCTTGCGCGCTGACAAATCATAGGGTGTGTTCAAAACCCTTTGACGGCTCCGAGTGTTAAAATAGTGTAATCAATCCTAATACAGATGAGCCATCATTTCATCCGCTTTACAGACGTTCGCTTCACTTATCCGAGTGGTTACGAAGCCCTCAAGGGTGTCTCGTTTGAGATCACTCACGGAGAGCATGTCGCTCTGTTGGGATTGAATGGCGCCGGCAAATCCACGCTTCTTCTCCAGACCAACGGTCTGCTTCTGCCGACCTCGGGAGAAGTGAATGTCGGAGGAGTGCCGGTGACCAAGAAGACGCTCAAACTCGTCAGACAAAGTGTCGGGATGGTCTTCCAGAATCCGGATGACATGTTGTTTATGCCAACGGTCGAAGAAGATGTCGCCTTCGGACCGCTTAATATGGGACTTCCCAAAGAAGTGGTTGCCCAAAGGGTTGAGAACGCTCTCAGACGTGTCGGCTGTCTTCATCTGAAAGATCACGCCACGTTTCAGTTGTCGGGAGGCCAGAAAAGAATGGTGGCCATAGCTACTGTCCTTTCTATGGAGCCAAACATATTGATTCTCGACGAACCGACCTCCAATCTCGACATGAAGGCCAGAAGCCAATTGATTGAGATCCTCAAATCTTTCAAGCATACTCTGTTGGTTGCCACGCACGATCTCAGTATGGTGGCGGAACTTTGTCCCAGATCGATTGTGATGGAAGACGGGAAGGTCATCGCCGACACATTGACCGAGAGGGTCTTCTCTGATTCCTCGCTCTGTCTGAGAATGGGGCTGACTTCATCAGCAAACTGATAACCAAAACTATAAACTAAATCTTAAATATTACAGCCATGTCACTTAAGAAAATATTTGAACATAAGGATCCCCATTATCCTTTCCGAAAAGGTGAACCGTGGATTTACGATGCCCTTCATATTGGGGTCCTGGTCCTCTCCATTTGGTTGCTGGTCAGCATTTCGATCGATACGTTCAAGAACATTGACTTTTCGATCCAGCCGAAGTTCCTGAAATTTCAGCTGTGGATCTGTCTCGCTTTCCTCGCCGACTTCTTCATCGAGTGGCTGATGGCCGACAAGAAGTGGAGCTATCTTGGCTCGCACTTGCTATTCTTCCTCGTTTCGATACCCTACCTGAACATCTTCCACTACTTCAACATTCATTTCTCTGCGGAGACTGAATATTGGATCCGATTCATTCCTCTGGTACGTGGCGGCTATGCGTTGGCCATAGTGATGGGATGGTTTACATACAATCGGGCCACAAGCCTTTTCCTGTCTTATGTGGTGACTCTCGTGTCGACCATTTACTTCGGCTCCCTTGTCTTCTATGTCTGCGAGCAGAAGGTCAATCCATTGGTGGTGACCTACAGTGACGCGCTGTGGTGGGCGTTTATGGACGCTACGACCGTCGGTTCAAACATTGTCGCCGTGACCCTCGTCGGCCGTGTTCTGTCGGTTTTACTTGCCGCTCTCGGTATGATGATGTTCCCGATTTTCACCGTCTATGTCACCAACCTCATCCAGAAGCATAATGAAGAGGGCCTCTCGGCTGTCCTTCAACCTGTCGACACCCATTTGGACACCAAAGATTCGAAAGACAAAAAGTCATCCGCCTCCTCAACGTCAGACACCACACCGGCTCAGGCTCAGTCTGCTTCCCAATCCTCCTCACAATCGTCTACTCCGACGACTTAAACCTTGAGTCGTCTCACTGAGCTCCTAATTGAAAGTAACTAATACGATTCACGATGTCAAAAGTCTTTTTTACACTACGGAAAACACTCAAGAATTACGCCAACGGCGGAAATGTCTTGATTCTGGCTACGATTCTGGCCCTGTTGGTGGTCAATCTGCCCTTTACCCACGATTTCTATAACAGTCTTTGGACTCACCCGATGGCTCTCCAGATCGGGTCGTTCAATCTCTTTAGCCATAATGGCCACGCCATGTCGGTGATGGACTTCATCAACGACGCCCTGATGGCTATATTCTTTTTCTCGGTCGGTCTTGAGATCAAGCGTGAGGTGCTCGTCGGCCATCTTTCTTCATTCCGCCAGGCGTTGCTCCCGATCATTGCGGCTATAGGCGGTATGGCGATTCCTGTGTTGATTTTCTTCATTTTAGGTCATGGTTCAGATTATATCGGAGGCGCCGCTATCCCGATGGCAACCGATATCGCCTTCTCGCTAGGCGTATTGGCCATGTTGGGAAACCGCGTTCCCATTTCGCTCAAGATCTTTCTGACTACTCTCGCCGTGGTAGACGACATAGGCGGTATCCTCGTGATCGCCATCTTCTATTCGAGCCACATCAACTACTGGATGCTGATCGCGGCCGCCGCGATACTCCTTGTCCTCTTTTTGGGTGACCGATTGGGAATCAAAACCAAAATATTCTATCTCGTTCTCGGAACGGCGGTATGGTTCCTCTTCCTCAACGCAGGTATCCATCCCACTATTGCGGGTGTGCTCGTAGCGTTCTGCGTGCCGGCCACTCCGGTCAACGCTCCGCGAAAATTCGTGAAGACCATACGCGACAATATCGCCCACTTCCAGCGTGAGGACGACGAGAAACTGAACTCCCGGACCATACTCAGCCACGACCAGATGAACTGGCTGAAGGAGATAGAGTCTGCATCAGACAAGGTTATCTCCCCCCTTCAGGATCTAGAGGATACCCTCCATCCTGTTGTCAACTACTTCATCGTTCCTCTGTTCGCCTTCGCCAATGCCGGCATTTTCTTCGGCGACATGCAGGCCTCGGCAATTGTCAGTGGTGTCAGCCTGGCGATCATTCTCGGTCTGGTTCTCGGAAAGTTCATCGGTATCTTCTCGTTCAGCTGGATTTGCGTCAAGTTGGGATGGGCGCCGATTCCAGAGGGCTGCAACTGGAAGCAGATGGCCTCTGTAGCAGTACTTGGCGGTATCGGATTCACTGTCTCGCTGTTTATCGCCAACCTTTCCTTCGGCACCGGCGATCCCTATCTGTCTCAGTTGCTCAATGATGCCAAGCTCGGTATCCTTGTCGGCTCACTGCTTGCCGGAGTACTCGGATGGCTCTTCCTCCACATTACCCTCCCGAAGGTTCCCGCTGACCAGGGATTGGACCAGGATTAATCGAACAACGCTCCGAGTAACCCGAAATGAAAAGCGTCAAAGGTAGATTCGCACCGTCGCCTACGGGACGAATGCACACCGGAAATATTTACGCCGCCCTGATGTCCTGGCTTTCAGCCAAGGCCCGGGGCGGCTGTTGGGTTTTGAGAATAGAAGATCTCGACCCGCAGCGTTCCCGGCGTGAATTTGCCCGGCAGATTGAGGATGACCTCCACTGGCTCGGATTGGAGTGGGACGAGGGTGGTCTCGATTCGAAAGGCCCTTTAGGGTCATATGTCCAAAGCGAGAGGGGCGAGATCTATGAGAAATATCTCGACCTCCTGACCGAGAAGGGGTTGACTTATCCATGTTATTGCACCCGGGCTGACATTATGGCTTCTTCCGCTCCCCACCAGAGCGACGGTCGGGTGATCTATCCCGGTACGTGTCGCCCTGAAAGTTTGGGAGGCTCATTTCAATCCTCCGGCTCACGCGCCGTCCGATCTACACGCCTCGTAGTTCCAAATGAAGTCATCGAGTTTACAGACAGAATTGCCGGTCCCCAATCATTCAATCTTGCGGCAGATTGCGGAGACTTTATTGTCAGACGTGCTGACGGAGCTTGGGCCTATCAGTTGGCCGTTGTTGTTGACGACGCTCTTATGGGTGTGACCGAAGTGGTCAGAGGTAATGACCTTTTGCTTTCGGCTGCCCAACAGATATATCTCTATCGTCTATTCGGGTTTGATGTTCCGGAATTTGCCCACCTCCCTCTGATCACCAATGAAGCTGGCCAGCGACTTTCCAAACGGGATAGGTCGGAGAATATGGAGGAACTTCGCCGTAACTTTTCTGCCGAACAACTACTCGGCCGAGTGGCCAACCTTGCGGGTCTGCTTCCGAAGCCGATTTCCATTTCTCTTCCCGATCTACTCGAAATCTATATCAGTAATAATTCTTCAACCATATGAAATACCGTCTTCAACTTCTTCTTCTCTTTCTCACCGTCTCGATATTCACGTTCGCTTCGGCTCCACTGAAAGTGCTCGCTATCGGCAACAGCTTCTCTGAGGATGCAACTGAACAATATCTGAGCGAGCTTGCCCTCATGGGGGGACACGATCTCCTGATCTGCAACCTCTATTACCCCGGATGCCTGATTGATCAGCATTGGGAGTTCCTGACCAATAAGAGGCCCGTCTACAGCTATCGGAAAATCACGATCGAAGGCAATGTCGAGCGCCACGAGCACTGCACCCTCGAGCAGGCACTTCGGGATGAGGAGTGGGATATCATCACCTTCCAGCAGGGGAGCGCAATGTCGGGTGTCTGGAAAGCATACAAAAGATTGCCAGCGCTGATCAAGAAAGTACGGGGCATCGTTGGTCCGAAACCTGTCTTTTATTGGCACGAAACCTGGGCCTATGCTCCGCAGTCGACCCATCCTGCCTTCAAGACCTACAGCCATGACCAGATGAAGATGTTCCAGTCGATTTTGATCTGCACAAGAAAAGTACTCGAGGCCAATCCGGAGCTGAAAGGACTTATTCCTACAGGTACAGCTATCCAGAACGCACGGACATCGTTTATGGGCGATGACCTCACTCGAGACGGCTTCCATCTTGATAAAAAAACAGGCCGCTACATAGCAGCCTGCACTTGGTACGGGGTCCTTTTCAAGCACCCGTTTACCCTGATGTCTTTCCTTCCTGCTGGAATGTCAAAAGAAGAGGGTGAGGTTTGCCGCCAGGCGGCAATTGACGCCATCAATCATCCTTTCGAGATCACTCAGATAGATATCCCGGCCCCTCAAGAGGAACCTGCGCTCAATTAGACTGTCTGTAGAGCACGAACCTTCCCCGCAATTACTTTAGGAAACTGCTTTTGATTGCTCCTTTCTGTCAAAGAGAGGGGCAATCTTTTTCCAAAGCCACTTGCGCGGTTGGTCGAGAATGATCGCCGTGAGGAACACGCAGACAAGGAAAAGGAATATCAAAAGGAGGAAGCCGATTCCCGAGTGGGTATCGTAGATCATTCTCTCAATGGGGAAGAAAACCCCGTCGGGAACGCCCGGACTCATGTGGAGAAGATAAACAGCGAAGGCGGATTTGGCCACGAAATTGATGAGCTTCGAGGTTCCCATCCTGTACCTGTTGAAGGCGAGTATCAATCCTGCTGCTCCAGCGATGACGAGAGGATTGATGTAACCGTACATGTCAAATTTGGGCCCGAATCGTTGAGTAAAGTAGAACAGGAAGGAGTTCACGACCATCGAACCGAAATATATGGTCATCCCGTAACGGGAGATTCGGAGACGCTCCCCGTAAAGGCGCAAGTAACGTGCCAGAAGATAGAGCCCGATGAAGGAGAAAGCGGAATAGCCCCGAAGAATGTATTGGGCCGTGCTGGTCATTCCGTACAAGGTCTGGAATACGAAGAAACCGACCAGTACTATCTCAAACTGCCTTTTCGAGCACTTCTCAGCGAACATATTGAGCACCGGAGACAGAATATAGAGGGCGACATATGATTTGATGAACCAGTCCTCTTTCGTGAAGAAGAAACACCCGGCAAGGCCGGTGACCGAAGGTCGGACGATTCCACACAGAATCAGCACCAAGTAGCTCCCGATGAAGAAGTAGAGTGACTGGAAGATGAAGCCGGATAAACCTTTAACGGTCGGTTTTATTCCGAACCATCCCGATATCATGACGAAAACGTTAACACATACAATGGCGACCGACTCGAAGAAAACCTTTGTCCATGTAGTTACGGGTTCAGAAACAAAGTCGGAATAAGTTGGGATTCCGAGAGGCCAGAAGTCGGAATGAAGCATGAGCACCATGAACATCGCGACTATTCGAAGCAGTTCGAAGTTCGATTGTCTCGGTCCGGTAGTGATTGAGGCTATTTTAGACATTTCTTGCGGTGCTTAGGGTTAATCTTCAGCAATCTGACCGAGTGAGTCGTACCCTCGTTTCCAGCGCATAAATAGGGCGCCGAACGAAAAGGCTGTCAACAGTCCGATTCCAACCGAAAGGGCGTAGGCGGTTTCTATTCCGAGGTGTCGCTGAAGGAGAACACCGAATCCCTCGGGGGCGAAGAAGATGTAGGTCACCGTCACGGCTGTCATGAACATAGCCGGGAGAGCTGTCATCCAGCTCGGGCGATTGTGTCTTGCCAGATAGACGCTCAAAGTCCAGAGGGTGAACACGCTGAGTACCTGGTTGCACCATGCGAAATATCTCCACAGCGCGTCGTAGGGGAGAAGCATGATGACGAAACAGCAGACGAAGAGGGGAACCGAGACCATCAGACGTTTGGCGAGCTTCTTTTGCTCGATTCCCATGAAGTCGGCCGCGATCAGTCGTGCTGAGCGCAGGGCTGTGTCGCCAGAAGTTATCGGAGCGGCGATCACACCCAAAACTGCAAGAATGCCTCCGAAAGTTCCGAGCCATGTTTTAGACACCTCATTGACCAGAATCGATGGTGAGTTGCCACCGAGATACTCCTGAAGGTTGTCGTATCCTCCGGTGAAGGCAACTGCGGCCGCTGCCCATATGAGAGCCACAATTCCTTCGGTCACCATTGCTCCATAAAAAATTGGCCGTCCGTGAGCCTCGTTTTTCAGACAACGGGCCATCATTGGCGACTGAGTGGCGTGGAAGCCCGAGATGGCACCGCAAGCGATGGATACGAACATCATCGGGAAGATGGGGTTTGCTTCCGGGTCAGCCTTATGATTGTAGAAGCCTTCCCAGACTTCGGGTATGGCGTCGTGATGAACAAAGAGCATGACCATAATCCCGACTGCCATGAAGAGCAAAGCCACTCCGAAGAGAGGGTAAAGTTTGCCGATAAGCTTGTCGATAGGCAAAAGCGTTGCCAACATGTAGTAGGCGAAAATGACTACTATCCAGAACATGCGGTCAAGATGGTCGGGAGTGAGCATCGCCAGCAGGTCGGCCGGGTTATAGACAAACACAGCTCCGACGAGAACCATGAGCACAAGAGCGAAGCCTCTCATCACCTGTTTTATCTTAGGTCCGAGTTCTCCGCCTACAAGCTCTGGAAGTGACGATCCTCCACGACGCAGCGAGAGCATTCCGGAGAGGTAGTCGTGAACGGCACCGCCGAAGATGGTTCCGAAAACAATCCACAGGAAGGCTGCAGGTCCATACATGACGCCCATGATGGCACCGAATATCGGTCCGAGGCCCGCTATGTTAAGAAACTGAATGAGGAAAACTTTCCAGGACGGTAGTTCGACGTAGTCCACACCGTCGGCCATTGTCTTCACGGGTGTCGGACGCGAGGGATCCACCCCGAAAACACCGGCGACATATTTGCCGTATGTGAAATAGCCTATGACGAGAACCGCCAATGCGATTGCGAAAGATATCATGAGTCAGGTGGGTTTTATGGCCTTTCGGCTGAGATGATTTTGTTTTTGAGTTCTTTGAGAGATTCTTTAGTCTCTGCTTCCCTTTGCTCGAGAGCAAGGATGTCATGCTCGAGTGCCTTTCGACCGCCTGCTCCGACGGCATTGCGATACTTCAGTCTGAGAGAGCGGAGTTCCAATCGATCGTTCTGATAACGGGCAAGGAGTTTTTGGTATTCCTGCATCAACCGGCGCCCCTCGGTCGTTCCAAGATCGGAGTAACTCGTCACGACACCACGTCCCGGAATCGGAAAGTGAAAATCGACAGGTTTGCGCGGGCGACCTTGCCGCACACCGGCGATCGCGCGTTTGATGGGTGCATAGTCGGTCTCGGGATCCTGTGTCAACGAAATATCTGACAATGCGGCCAGTGCGAGAAGGTTCTCATCATCAGGATCGATATTGGTTCGCGACTCAGTCAATTGGTAGATATATATGGTTAGTCTGTCGCCAAGACGATTGCGGTCTGTCGCCCACCAGCCGACGCCATTCTCTTCGTCGATAACCATCATGAAGTCATCGTAGGGTGAGTTGAACGGCATGCCGATATTCCGGGGTTTCAGATATTCGCCGTCAGAGGCATCGCGGGTCGCCATGAAGATGTCGAACCCTCCCATGGACCCTTCACCGTCTGAGGCGAAATAAAGTGTAGAGCCGTCCGAACACATAAAGGGGTAATCAGTATCCCCACCTTCGTTCAGAATGTCGGGGGCCTGTCGAGGCTCGGACCATGACCCGTCAACGAGTCGCGAAGACTCGGTTATACGATAGACACCAGTTGTGTCCGGCTCGGCCCAGATTGCAAAGTCCTCCCGTTCGTTGAAAAAGACAGAGGAAGCAATATCGTCGCGACCCTCTATCGGGATCTGATCTGCCTCGGCCAGACGCCCCGCACTTGCCGGAAGTCTGTAGGCTGACAGAAAAGAGGCTGTGGGAACTGTGATGGAATCTATCACCTCAATTTGGGCGACGCTTTCAAGGGCTTTGCCGGCTATGTCCAATTGGCGAGAAAAACTTGAACTCTTCGGTTGAGGAGTGGCCTTACCAATGGCCTTTCGGTATTGGGCATAGAGCCTTTGGGCTTCGTCGAAATCATATTTCAAGAAGGCTATGCGTCCTTGCCAAAGAAAGCGGGCCGGATCTTTGGATTCACGGAGGATAGCTTCCGCTTCGTCGAGGCGTCCGGTTTCTATCAGGAGCTCAGCCTCGTCAACAGAAGCCAACGCTGTGAAAGAGAGAGCCAAAAAGGAAACGTACGCTCCGGTTATAATATTTCTCTTCATGATGTTTGTCTTAACTGAGGTTCCGGATTCTGTGCCCTTGTGTCGACAGCGTTTTATCGAGTTGGAGGGGAGTGTCCGTTGGAACCGCACTACAAATTTAAGCTATAATTCTCACTAATTCAAATATTTTTATTATCTTTGCTCGCTGATAGTCCCCATACTACCTTGTAAAAAGGATGTGTGAGGATGCGCAAAACGTTGATTCTTAATGAATTGATGCTTCTCTCTCTTCTTTTTACACCGCAATCTAAAACTAAAAATAAAACACGACAACATGAGTTTGAATATCATAGTGCTTGCAAAGCAGGTGCCTGATACAAGAAACGTCGGAAAAGACGCCATGAAGGCAGACGGTACAGTCAATCGTGCCGCCCTTCCCGCGATCTTCAACCCCGAAGATCTGAATGCTCTCGAGCAGGCTCTCAGCCTGAAGGAGCAGTATCCCGGCACCACCGTGACTGTGCTCACCATGGGTCCGGCCCGTGCCGCCGAAGTTATTCGCGAAGCGCTCTATCGCGGAGCCGACAAGGGCATCGTCCTTTCTGACCGCGCTTTTGCAGGTGCTGACACTCTGGCTACTTCGTATGCTATTTCAGCCGCCATTCGCAAAATAGGAGACTTCGATCTCATTCTCGGTGGACGTCAGGCTATCGACGGTGACACCGCTCAGGTAGGTCCGCAGGTTGCCGAGAAACTCAATCTTCCCCAGATCACATATGCTGAAGAGATTCTCAGCGCGGAAAACGGAAAGGTTCGCGTGAAACGCAGAATCGAAAGCGGAGTGGAGACTGTCGAAGGTCCGATGCCTATGGTCATCACCGTCAACGGTTCGGCTGCAGAATGTCGTCCCCGCAATGCCAAAGCTCTTCAGAAGTACAAATATGCCGCCGTTCCTTCAGAAGTGGCCAACGATGACGCCAAGAAGGCTTTCATCGAAAAGCGTCCTTATCTGGAGATCGGAGAATGGAACACTCAGACTGTAGACGCTGATCTCAATCAGTGCGGTCTGGCCGGCTCCCCGACAAAGGTTAAAGGCATCGAATCTGTTGTCTTCACCGCCAAGGAAGCCCGCACCATCGAGAACACCGACGAGGCTCTCGAAGGTCTTGTGAAAGAACTTATCGCTAACCACACCATCGGCTGATGCCGTTTTCTAATACATAAGGAACAATGTCAGACAAGAACAATCTTATCGTATATTGTGAATACGAAGACGGCAAAGTGGCCGACGTGAGCCTGGAGCTCCTGACTAAAGGCCGTCAGCTTGCCGACCAACTTGGAATCAAGCTCGAAGCCGTGGTTGCAGGCGACAATCTCAAGGACATCGAGAAACAGGTGATGCCCTATGGCGTTGACCGTCTATACAAGGTTGAAGGCAAACGCCTCTATCCCTACACTTCGCTTCCCCACGCTTCGATTCTCATCAATCTCTTCAAGGAGATCGAGCCCAGAATCGCCTTCATGGGTGCCACTTCGATCGGCCGTGACCTCGGCCCTCGCGTTTCCTCGGCACTTCACAGCGGTCTGACCGCCGACTGCACATCGCTCGAAATCGGCGACTATACCGATGCACGCACAGGCAAGGAGTACAAGGACCTTCTGTATCAGATTCGCCCCGCATTCGGCGGTAATATCGTCGCCACGATCGTCAATCCCGACCATCGCCCCCAGATGGCCACCGTTCGCGAGGGTGTGATGAAAAAAGAGATGCGCGACTCGAACTACCACGGAGAGGTGATCGACCTTGACGTCGAGAAATACACCAATCCTGAAGATTTCGTGATCGACATCATCGACCGTCACGTTGAGAAATCAAAAGTGAACCTCAAGGGCTCGCCGATCATTGTATGCGGTGGCTATGGTGTCGGAAGCAAAGAGAATTTCGATCTCCTTCAGCAGCTCGCCGATACTCTCGGCGCAGAGGTAGGCGCAAGCCGCGCGGCAGTCGATGCAGGCTGGGTTGACCATGACCGTCAGATCGGTCAGACAGGCGTTACCGTTCGTCCGAAACTCTACATCGCCTGCGGCGTTTCAGGCCAGATCCAGCATATCGCCGGTATGCAGGATTCGTCGCTGATCATCTCGATCAACACCGACCCCAACGCACCGATCAACAATATCGCCGATATCGTGATCACCGGCAAGATGGAGGACATCGTCCCCAAACTCATCAAATACTATAAAAAGAACTCCAAATAAGCAATGGCTAACTTCTATACAGACAACCCGTCGCTCAAAGCCCACCTGACCCATCCGATGATGGAGAAGATCGTGGAGCTCAAGGAAAGAAATTTCGCAGACGCCGACAAATATGACTATGCTCCCCAGAACTTCGACGACGCTATGGATAGCTATGACAAGGTTCTCGAAGTCGTGGGTGAGATCTGTGGCGATATCATTGCCGAAAACTCGGAAGATGTCGATCATCAGGGTCCGCGCGTTGAAAACAACCGCGTGATTTATGCCGACGGAACCAAGAAGAACCTCGACGCGTGTCGCAAAGCGGGCCTGATGGGAATGGCTATGCCGCGTAGACTCGGTGGTCTCAACTTCCCGATCACTCCCTACATCATGGCTGCCGATATCGTCAGCCGTGCAGACGCAGGTTTCGAAAACCTCTGGGGTCTCCAGGACTGCGCCGAGACTATCTATGAGTTCGCCGACGAGGAGCAGAAGCAGAAGTATATTCCCCGCGTCTGCGAAGGCGAGACCATGTCGATGGACCTCACCGAGCCCGATGCCGGTTCGGACCTTCAGTCTGTGATGCTCAAGGCCACACAAAAAGAAGATGGCTCCTGGGTACTCAACGGCGTTAAGCGTTTCATCACTAACGGTGACGCAGACATCCACCTCGTTCTCGCACGTTCTGAGGAGGGTTCGAAAGATGGCCGTGGCCTCTCGATGTTCATCTATGACAAGCGTAACGGCGGAGTCAACGTACGCCGTATCGAGAACAAGATGGGTATCAAGGGTTCTCCTACTTGCGAGCTCGTGTACAAGGATGCTCCGGCTGAACTCGTAGGCTCACGCCGTCTCGGCCTGATCAAATATGTGATGGCTCTGATGAACGGTGCGCGCCTCGGTATCGCCGCCCAGTCTGTAGGCCTCAGCGAAGCCGCATATCGTGAAGCTCTCGAATATGCCAAGGAGCGTCAGCAGTTCGGTAAACCCATCATCGAGTTCCCGGCCGTAGCAGAGATCCTTTCGGTCATGAAGGCCAAGCTCGACGCCTCGCGCGCACTCCTCTATGCCTGCTCTCGCTATGTCGACATGTATAAGATCTATGACGACATCGCCAAAGAGCGTGCTCTGACACCCGAAGAGAAGAAAGAACAGAAGGCATACAGCAAACTCGCCGACGCCTTCACTCCGCTTGCAAAAGGAATGACCTCGGAGTTCTGTAACCAGAACACTTATGATTGTATCCAGATCCACGGCGGTTCAGGCTTTATGAAAGACTACCGTTGCGAACGTCTCTATCGCGACGCCCGAATCACCAGCATCTACGAGGGTACCACCCAGCTGCAGGTTGTAGCGGCAATTCGCCACGTCACCACCGGCACATACCTCAACTGGATCAAGGAAGAAGAGGCGAAGACCGTCGCTCCCGAAGACGAGGATGTAAAGAATACTCTCGTTTTCATGACCCAGCAGTATGAGAATGCCGTCCAGGCAGTTCTCGGAGTCAAGAATTCGGAGTTCACAGACTTCATGGCGCGTCGCATGGTAGAGATGGCCGGCCACATCGTTATGGGCTACCTCCTTCTCGACGACACCCAGCGTGACGAATCGTTCCGCAAGTCACTCCATGTCTACGTGAAGTATGGACAGGCCGAAGTTGCCAAGAACGCCGACTTCATCGACAACTTCCGTCCCGACCAGCTCGCAGACTACCTCTACAAGGCATAAATAACCCATAGGCGTGCAGACATCGCGCCATCAAAAGAATTACCGGATGCTAACATTCTGATTAGCATCCGGTAACTATTATTTTTGAGGCTCTCAATTCATGAGACGTGCCATAAAAGACTCTCAATGAATTTGTGTGCCGTTGAAAGCGGGTGAACAGAGAAGGAGTGGTGTACGTGGGTTGAGTTCCGATGACGAAAAGGTCAACAGTGTGATGGACACTGAAAGATTAGAGAGTCTGTCGGAAAGCTCACTGTCAAGCTTAAAATTTCGGAGATCACGCGCAATGAAGATCAGACGTCCTCCATAATCAGGCTTTAGAGGAGACGCCTCTCTGAAAGAGCACCACTCTTCAATAAACGTGTGAATCCCCTCAAAGGAGCTCTCCGTCTCCCCGCAAGCAACTATAACGTCCAGATCACGCCACACTTTGGTCAGCTCCCGTATCATTCTTCTCTCTTCCGAAGGCTCATCCGGGGTTAGAGTATATTTTCGGATTGAGCCGTTAAGATCCGAAAGGGAGGAAGACGAAGCAATTGCTACCTTGCAATAGGCACTTGCAAACTCCTGCGCGACAGACAAAGTCGAAGCCCTGTCTCCGCAATCTATGACCAACACACGCCTTTCGGGAAACCGCACTCTGAGCCATCCCCTTGAAGTCGTCGATGAGCTTACGCGCCCATTTTGAGAGATGCGTCCCGACCGTAGATCCTCCATCCGCTTTTCCAGATAATTGTCTGCCATAATCTATCACACATCGCGAATATATATCACATCGCGGGATTCAAGTGCAAAGTTAGCAAAAAATTTTGAAATAGGTGCCACTGGATTTTTTGGATGGAGTTGAGATGATTTCGGTGGAGGAGCTTATATGAGGTCAAGAATCACTATTTTTAGGTATTGGGTAAAGCGAAAATAATGGCTAACTTTGCCGCCGATTCCAGACGCGATCGCTCACGACCAACGGTGAGCCCAATCAAGCGTCGTCCTGCTTATGATAGACAAGAAAAGGGGTTACAGACCCGGGGATACCATGAGAAGTCTCATCAGAGACAACGCATTTCTGCTGCCGGCAATCAGTCGGTTCGATATCGCTTTTGGCTTCGGTGACAGCCCGGTTAAAGAGGTGTGTGAAGAAAACGATGTGGACATAGACACATTCGTCTGTGTCTGCAACCTCTTGAGCGGTTACACCTACGACAGCTCCCATATATCGCTCGAGTCGCTGATGGGATATCTGAAAAGGGCTCACACATCTTTTCTTGACGTCGCACTCCCCAAGATCCGGCACCATCTGATTGAGTCAATCAACTACTCGGATACTAATGAGGTCTCACTACTGTTGATCAAGTTCTTCGACGACTATGTCATCGAGGTCAAACGACACATGGAGCATGAGAATGATGTAATCTTCAGGTATGTCGAGAAGTTACTTGCCGGGGAGACGGAGGGTGACTTCTCTATAGAGAGGTTCTCGGGTAATCACGAGCCGATGGCAGCCAAGCTCAATGAACTCAAGGACATCTTCATATATCATTACAAGCAGAAGGAGAACGCTCG
>CAZTSQ010000005.1:30563-69036 GCA_964615915.1 uncultured Sangeribacter sp. | reverse complement strand
TAGAGGCTGGAGAACCGGTAAAAAAACTCATAAAGCCTCTAAGTATATGGGGGCCTTGTCTGTTAAGGTGGAGTCTTAGTTTTTCAGGCATGCCAATGGGATAACCAATACGCCATCGGGACGCCGGTATGCCATGGGACCCCCGGTAATGACGATCAAAAGATCCGGTTCCCGCATCTGGAGTTGCTTTTCCTTAGCATTTTGTTTCCTAACCAGATCTCGAATCTCGAGCAAGTGGGAGGCCCCCATATCGATTTCGTTGCTTCCCAATTTGAACTCTATCAAGGCATATCTGCCATCGTTCAGATGCAACACAGCGTCGGCCTCTAAATCGTACCTGTCGTGGTAGTAGGAGATCTCACCATTGGCCGCCTGTGAGTACGCGCGAAGATCCCGTATCGCCATGCACTCGAATATAAAGCCAAAGGTCTTCAGATCCATTTCCAATACTTCGGGAGAGAGGCCTAACGCTGCCACCGCTATTGAGGGATCTATTAGGCCTCTTTTTGGACTGCGTCTTATAACAGTAGAGGAACGTACCGCCGGAGACCACGCCGGCATATCCTGGATTACAAACAGTCTGCTCAAGGCGTCTACGTAGTCGTCGAAAGTCTTGTCAGAGCAACCTTCGTTCATTGCCCTCACATCTTTCAATAGGTTGACCTTTTTAGCCAGTGTGCAGAGATTTCGGGCATAGCTTTTTATGATTGCTGATGCCAGTCTTGGATCTCTTTTGACTTTATCTATTTTCGTAATGTCCGAATGGATTACTCCTTCCAGATAATCTTTCGCTACTCTATAAGAGTCATTGGTATTTCGTAGATTGAGGGAGGCAGGCCACCCACCGCGACAGGCATACCGGATCAAGTCGTTGATGCCGGCATTTGACTTTATACCGTCTATATCCATATCCGGGTTATCAAAGAGCTCCAGAAGAGATATTTCGCCCGTAGAATCCCCTGACTCAAACAAACTCATGGGATACATTTGCATTCGGGAGATTCGGCCCGTTCCACTGTGATTTATCTTGGTCTCGTCTACCGAATTGCTGCCGGTGAGGATAAACTGTCCGGCCTCCCCGCCTCGTTTGTCTATCTCGGTGCGCACAGCGTCCCATATAACTGGAGCGTCCTGCCATTCGTCAATGAGGCGCGGTGTTTCGCCTTTCAAAAGGTTGGATGGTTTGGCTTCAGCCGTAGCCAGATAGGCTCCACGCATATCTGGATCTTGGAGTTTGATGACACTACGTGCTTGTTGTTCGGCTGTCGTTGTCTTTCCACACCATTTGGGCCCTTCAATCAGCACGGCCCCCATATAACTAAGGCGCGATTTCAGTTCGTCGTCAGCAATTCTTGGCAGATATTCCATCGTTTCTATCGGTTTATGTTGCAAAGATACACATTATTTTCTTATACTCCAACTTACTTCGGTTTTTTGAGGCAATTTACTTCGGTTTTTTGAGGCAATTTACTTCGGTTTTTTGAGGTAAAGGGGAGAGGGTGATATGAAGGTCGAGTCTGGAAGGGGGAGGTGTTAATCATACCGGCTGGAAGGTGTTGCTCCTTGCGCTGTCTGTTGGGTGCTATTTTGAGGGGAGGAGGATGTCGGTCAGGGAGGCGGTGGGGGCGAAGTGAGCTTGATCGACGGGTTTGGGAATGCCATCGATGTGGGCCGATTCGGTGTATTGCCAGATGGTGTAGCGGCTTTTGCCCTTCAGCTGTGGCGGATTGGAACCATAGCGGCCAATATAGAGAGGATAGGAGGGGTAGAGGCCTCCGCAAAGCTCGTTATATGACCGGTTGGTGGCGTATATCATCGGGCGCACTCCATAATGCTTCCTTATCAGACCGATGAAGACGTTCAGACTGTCTCGAAGTTCGCTCACCGGATGTTTGTCGGCGGTTTCGACGTCGACCATCGGGATAAGATCCTGTTTCCTGCGGTCAACCGTCTTGGCGAAGTTGGCGAACTGGGCGTGCGCACCGCTCGTCATCCTGAAGAAGTGGTAGCTTCCGACTTTGTAGCCGGCTTTCCGTGCGCCGGCAATGTTGGCGGCATATCTTTTGTCGACATGTGTAGCCCCCTCGGTCGCCTTAACGTAGACAAACAGCAGAGGCGTCTTCGACACCTTCTTCCAATCTATCACACCATTGTGATGGGACACGTCGATCCCATACTGGGCCACTGTCGCGCTCTTCGGTTTTGATTTGGTGGTTGCCTGAGTTCTTTTGACCTCGCTCCCACATGCACTCAAGAGGCAAACTCCCACCAACAAGAGCACTATACAACGGCAAATCTTCCCCAAATTTGCCATTGTATAGTGTGTGATATATGACTTATAGCGTTGTCTCACAGTAGATTATTTATTAGCCGACGTTGAGATATTTACGGTAGAGGTCGGAGTCCTTGAGGGGGACAAGGGGGATGTCCTCCCGTTGGCGGACGTAGATGAGCTTGGGGTCGACGTTGACCGAGATTACGCCCTCGTTGCTGTTGGTGACGTTGTAGTCGGCCGGGTTATAGAGAAGTCCGCTAAGGGCGTTGTGCGAGCGACGGAGCGTGGCGACGATCGGTCGGCGTATAGTCGGATTAGTCAGATCGGGTACCCTCTCACTCCCTCCGTTGAAGCATGAATATATTGCGGTGTACTGTGACTGAATCCGCTCCATCCTCTTATTATATTTCGCCAGGGCCGACGCCGTCGCAGGCTTCTTGAAGTTGAGACCTTCGGGTCCGGCGCAAAGCAGAAGCGCGTAGAGTGCACGCTCGCGGCGGTGAAGCCCCGAGGCTTTCGTATCTATGTCTTCGAAGTCAATCTGCTCATCCTTAAGGTTTATCACTACCTTACTCTTGACGTTGCGGCGGCTGAGGTAGATGTCGAGCAACTGCTTGTAGAAGCCATGGAAGTGGAACTGGCTGTCCTTCTCTTCGGAGGTGCTGATGACGAACATGTCGCCGCTCAGCATGTCGCTGAACCGGTCGAGAAACTCCTGGACGGTCGCCAGAATGTCTGTCCCGACTTCGATCTTGAGGTAGTTGGCATAGGCCACGTCGCCTACGAAGCTGTTGCCGATCTTGATCAGCAGCGAGGGATAGGTGTTGCGCAGGTCGGTGATTCCGCATTTGTTGCAGAGCAGGTCCTTGCAGAACACGTCGGTCGTCATCTCCATCAGCGAGTCGTAGGCCTCCTCGATCTTCTCCCGGCTCATCGACGGGGCGAGAAACGAAAGAATCTGGCGGAAGAGATGCGGGTCTGTCTCGCGATAGTGCTCTATGATCTTCGGTGGATAGACAAAGTGGAAGCCGGCCAGCTGAAACTCCTTATAAAGAGTGCGGTAGCAATCCCTGATGGCCTCGTTGATGTCCGGGTCGCTCTCGCTCTCGACATAAAGGGCGGTGGCGACGTCGACGTTGAAGCTCGCCTTCGGAATCGAGAATGTCTCGACGCTGAAGTCCTGGTCCGTCTCGAGCATCAGCATCAGAGTGATCATCAGCAGGGCCTCCGAATGGGCGCAGAAGCCATCGCTGACCGTCATCGAACGGCAGTCGCCGAGCAGGTCCTCGCGCAGACCCGGTTCGCCCGAATTGCAGATGGCGTCGAGGGCGTAAGAGAAAGAGACTCCCTGTGCTTCGGTCTCGATCCCTTTGTCGATATGATACTTGGCGCAGATTCGTTCCCAGCACTCCATCTCACCGGTGTCGATGATTCGGTCGGCCTTGATCAGGTCGGAGAAGATGCGCGCAATGGCTACTCTGTGTACACGTGTCGGCATGGTATCAGGTGTTTGGAGGTTAGGAGTTTACAAGTTGGACCACGATCAGGCGTCCGCCGTCCTCGCTCGAGAGCAGTATCTTTCGACCCTCGGTGAGCTCGACAAATTCGCCGACCTTGATCTGACGCTTTGTGGGCTCGGTGACGTCCCACATGTCGGGGAGCCGTCGGTTGATGAGGATCCACTTGCCGTTGTGGAAATGGAAGTCGCCGACGGGCTTCTTGTCCTCGGGTTTCGTGCGCTCGTTGGGGGTCACGAAACGGTTGACGTGCCACATATAGAGCGACTGCTTGTCGTAGACCATCAGCCGGTGGTTGTCAGGCAGAAAGCGTCCCTTCGAGGGCGAATAGTAGAGGTTGAGGACCGGCAACTGTCCGTGAAATTCCGTGCCGCAGAAAGGACAGCGCGGCTTTGTGGTGTTGTCGAACACAAACCAATGTGCCTCACAGTTCGGGTTCTGGCAGGGTTGCATGAGGTCGGTGGTCTTCACCAGCGCCGTCTCCCACTCGTCGGCCGTCGGTCGCTTGGCCGGGTCATGAAGTCCGTCGATAAAGGCGCGGTCAAACAATTCCTTCAGATAGGGACCGCAGATCGTATACGGCCGCTTGGTCACATCGCCCTGAGGCAACTCAGACGGAGCCATGTTGTCGACCTTAGGTCGGTTGCTCTTGTCGGTTGGATGCTCTACGAACAGCGCCTTCTCACCCATCGACAGTTCCTCGTCGCGCGCTGTGTCGAGGTCGTTGACCTTGCCGCCGCGAAGCGGGTGACGGTTGAGCAGATACATGTAGATCAAGACGGCCAGGGCGTGGCGGTCGGTCTGTATGCTGGGGAGTTTCTTGTTGGGGTCGCCCAGCTTGAGGGCACGTGTCTGCAGCACCTCGGGCGCTATGAAATCGGGAGTGCCGACGACATCGGGCGGATACTTGCCGGGCACGACCAGACCGTCACAGTCTATCACCGACGCGCGGCCCGTTTCGGGGTCGACAAGCACGTTCTTGTAAGACAAGTCCGAGTGAGCCAGCCCGGCGGCATGAAGGCGGCGCACAGCCCGAGCAATCTGAAGACACATGTGATAATGGCTCAGCCACGTTCCTTTCTGGGCAGGCGTCAGGAACTTATTGCGAAGCTTTGCCGAGGCGAACCACTTCCCCTGTTTCTCCTGTCCCTTGAACATCCCGTCCTTGAAGAAGAAATGTTTCTGATAGGCCGGGCAGACGATTCCGAGCTTGCCGTTCCATTCGACGAGCTTCGTCGGCCAGCAGAAGAGGTTCTCCCAGTAGTCGCCCCCGACTTGGTTGAAGATCTTTTCGCGATAGCGGCCCACAATGTTCTGCAGGCGGTCTTTGGCGTTGGCATCCTGCGGATTGCGGAAGAAGCCGACGACATAACTCTTGTCGGGGCTGAAGTAGACGTCCTTCATCGCGCCGCTGCCGATCACTTCGTCGACGAACTCGACCGGAGTACCGTCGGTTGCCGTCAGTTTGATAGTTTTTGCCATGCTCAGAGAAGTTTAACGGTTAGTAAAGGATCGCGATCGTGCGGTCGTCGTGGTTGCCGGGGCTCCAGAAGTCGAGCCAGCGGAGAAGCTGGTCTTTGGCCTCTTCGTTGTCGTCAGATAGGTCTACGCCTCCGATTCCGTCTTCGGGGAAGCCGGTCTTCAGCCGCTCGTAGAACTCCTCCCACTTCGCGTAGTCGTTGAGGTTGCGGTCAGTCTCGAACATCGGGTCCGAAACGCCGTCGCTCATCAGGAAGAGGGCCGTGAAGTCAGGGACAATAGCCATCCGCAGACGTTTGGCCACCACATCCGGGTCGCGGAAGATCTCCGGCATGGTGAGGAAACGCGTCTGGCCAGAAAACTCGCCCTCGTCGGGTGTTCCGAGAAGCTTGGCCGTCTTCTCCTTGGCATCGTAGAGGCACATCGCGCCGTCGCCTACCCAGAACGAGGCTATGAACCATCCGAACTCGAAGCGTTTGCAGACGGCGAACATCAGCGTCGTGGCGAAGTCTCTCAGTTGCGCCTCGCCATTGGCTTCTGCAACACGTTTAACCGCCTCATGGGCCTTCTTGGCTCCCCCGAAGATGATGTCGATCACCTGGCGGGTGAGGTGTGTCCGTTTTTCGGTGTCCTCGCGATCGGCCTCATATTCTCTGATGGCCTGTTCGAAGTCCGGGTTGTCATTGAGCAGAGCCTGGCAGTGGTCCACAACTGTCTTGCAAGCCACTTCGGAGCCCTTGCGCGAGAAGCGGGCCGATCCGGCACCGTCAGCCACGGCCATGATGTACCAGTCTGAATCGGCACAGTGAACGACAGCGAAATGATCGTCGCGTGCCTTTCCCTCCTGGGCATGACTTCGGCCACGCTGACTGGCGGCGACCATATCTTTCTTCGGTACTCCGTCCTCACCGGCCTCGACCTTGATATACTCGGCGACACAATCCTCCTTATAATAAGGAATATTGGGGTCGGTCGGGATGTTTCTCCACAGCGAACGCGGATCGGGGTTGAACGCGATCGGGAGGACGAGCTGAGACGGGGCCTCGCCTTCAACGGTCGTGAACCGCAAGGTGAGCTGATAGTCGCCGGCCTTCACGGGCTTCCCCTTGAGGGTGAACTGTCCGTCGGCTCCGGCTTCGAGCGTCAGTCCGAGCTCTTCGGCCCCGAGAAGCTCGATGTCGCCGATCTTGTCGGTCGGAAGCATGAACGAGGAGGCGTACTCTTTGGCCACCGTACCGTTCGGGAAACGGAGCTTGAGGTCCTTGATTTCGTTCTCTATTATGATTCTTTGGTTCATGAGTTCTTCTTTATAGTTCGACCACATACGGACAAGGACCCAGCGGGTAAACCGATCTTTGTCGGCCTCGGGCACACCGGCAGAGGTCAAGGCATTGTCCAGCTTCCTGGCGGTTTCGTTGAGCCGGACAATGGCCTGACTTCTTCTGGCCCCCAGTCGATCTTCTCTTTTCATACAAAGGTTGATATAAGCGTTGAATGTTGGTAGTTGGATGTTTTTCGTTGTTTTGGCGGCTCCCGGTCCGGATCAGACGATGACGTTGACCTCGGGTGGGGGCGGAGGCAGAGGAATCGAGTCGGTGGCGCCGACGCTCTTGTTGCCGTCGACCACGGTGTCCGAAACCCATTTGAAGAACTGTTTGAAGGCGGTGCTGTCGATCGTGTCGAGCGAGAAAACCTTGTCGGTCAGTTGCTTGAGGGGCTCGGTCTTGGCTGTCATACCGGCGGCGCAGGCTATGATGCTGGCGAACTTACGTTTCCGGACCTCCGGAATCATCTCGTTATAGAGTTGGATGTCAGAGGGTTTGCCGTCGGTCATCAGGAAGAGCAGCGGACGCCAGTCGCCCTTCTGTTCGGCCGTTCCGAGACGTACCTCGCGGTCAACGACTTCGCAGAGTAGCTTAAGAGCCTGGCCCGTGTGGGTCGGACCGCTCTCGGGAGTTGTGATTTCGGGGAGCTGGAGCTCGTCGAGAGGTGTCAGCTGGAGTATTTGCTTCACCTCGCGGTCGAAAGTGATGATGCTGAGGCTGACCGTCTCGAGCGCGTAAGGCTCCTGCCGAAGACTCGAGACCATCGCCTCGAGTCCGACCTTTACCGACTCGATGGGTTCACCACGCATCGAGCCGGATGTGTCGATCAACAGATAAACGGGAAGTCTTCTCATTGTCTGTTTAGACTTGGGCGGATTAGACTACGATGTTCACTTCGGGCGGGGGCGGCGGGAGCTCGCTGAGGGTCGTCGCTTCGACGCCGGTCTCCTCGACCTTCATGCTGCCTGAGCTGACCGAAGCCGAAACCCATTTGAAGAAGGCCTTGATCGTCGCGCTGTCGGCGGTGTCGAGCGAGACAACGTTCTCGGTGATCTGCTTGAGGGTGTTCGTGTTGGCACCCGAGCCGGCTGCGCAGGCGACAACCATACCCCATTTGCGCTTCTTGAACTCTGCCAGTCCGCGGTTGAGGTCGTCGGTCGGTTCGCCGTCGGTCATGATGAAGACGAGCGGTTTCCAGTCGCCTTTCTTTTCGGGTGTGGTCTTGGTCACTTCCTGGTCAGCTTTCTGGGCCACGAGCGCAAGGGCCTCGCCGAGGGCGGTGCATCCGCTTGCCTGGAGATTGGGCTGTTGAAAGGCTGCCAGTTCGGTCAGCGGTGTCACCTGCTGTGCCGAGCTGTCGAAGGTGATGATGCTCAGATAGGCGGTCTCGAGGGCGTAGGGGTCCTGACGAAGGGTCGAGACGAGGACCTGGACGCCATTCTTCACGGCCTCGATCGGCTCGCCGAACATAGAGCCGGAGGTGTCGAGCAGGAGATATACGGGTAATCTTCTCATTTTCTTTATTTTGCGTAGTTGTTGGCTATTCTTCTGATTGTCTCGCAGAGGTTCGGGTCGGGATATGCGTCGCCGATGGCCGAGAACTTCCACTCGCCGTTGCGGCGGTAGAGCTTGCCCATGATCAGGGCGGTCATTCCTTTGTATTTCGGCTCGGCCGCAACGTCATATGACGCGAAGACCTCCTTGACGTGGGTCGGAGTGCCCTCATACATGCGGATCGATGCGTAGGGAATCTGCGAGAAGTCCTCGCGGCCGCAGTTGTTGAGGAAGAAGAAGATCTGGTCGACGTTGGGGCTCACGCGGCTGAGATCGACGGTCAGGATCTCGTTGTCGAGGCCGTCGTCGCCATCCTGGTCACCCTTGAGGTCGTCGCCGCTGTGGTGGAGGGCATAGTCTTTCGAGTCGACTTTGCCGAGCGGCATTCCGTAGCGGCCGAGGAAGTCGGCTCGGTAGAGGGGTGAGTAGATATGGTCGACAAGCTGACCGTTCGAGTCGAACATCACGCAGCTGAGGTCGAGGTCGACGTCCTGGACATTCTTGCCGATTCCGAGGAAACCTTTGTTGACGATGGCTCCCCAGTTGCAGCCCACACAGAAGTTGGTGAGCTTCGAGCCGTTGCTCTTTTCGAGGTTGATGCGCTGGCCTTTTTCGAGACGTATTGCCATGATATGATGGTTGTTAGGAGGTTAATTAATTGTGGTGAGAGACCTTTGGAGTAAGGGCGGGCTGTGGCGCTCCGGCGGCTCAGACGTATTTGTCGACGAAGAACTGGAGGCCTCCCTTGTATCCGTTGCCCATGGCTTCGAACTTCCACTCTCCGTTTCGGCGGTAGAGGCGACCGAATTCTACGGCGGTCTCGACCGAGAAGTCCTCGTCGAGGTCATATTTAGCGATCTCCTCGTTGGTCAGGGCGTTGTAGATGCGGATATACGAGTTGTGGACCTGACCGAAGTTCTGGCGTCGCTGGTCGGCCTCGTGAATGGTGACGGTGAAGAGGATCTCCTGAACACGCGGATCCACCTTGTCGAGGTCGATGGTGAGGGTTTCGTCGTCACCGCCGTCGCTGTTGCCGCCGGTGCGGTCGTCGCCCGAAGATTCGACGGCTCCGTCGGGAGATTTCGGATTATTATAGAACACGAAGAACTCTTCGAGGGGGAGCTTCTTGTTTTCGCCGAGCATGAACGCCGAAGCGTCGAGGTCGAAATCGAAGCCTGTGCTCTGATTGGGGTCCCATCCGAGACCTACGCCGACCTTTTGGAGGCCGATACCGATACGCTGCCCTTTCTGAAGATTAATAGCCATGATGATTTGTTTTTGGGTTATTGTTTGACTGTTGTTTTCTTATTTCGCTTGCAAATTTACCATTTTATCCGAGATGAAACCAAATAATCGCAACGTTTCAACAAAAAAATCGCCCTTCGCCCCCTTAAAAGCTGCAACATTGCAACCGCGTCCCTTCCATGTGCAATTTTTAAGGTATTTTTTGGGTCATTTAAAGTGCTATTTTGAAGTCATTTTGGCGTCTTTGCAATGCTCTGAAAATGAGTTGTATAGCGTTTCTATTCGGCAAGTTGAGGCGAAATCATTCGGCAAGTTGAGGATGTTATGAGGTTTCAAGGCCGAGGGGAGTCTCCAAAAGTGGGAGAGTCTTGGGAAATTAAGAATTATTAGCACTTCGGAGAGGTGGTTTTAGCGAACCGTTGGGGGCCGGGGGTGTTATATATACAGAAGCGAAAAACTACGGAAATCACCGGGAAGGCCGAAAGGTCATAACGGATCCACATATAATGGAGCTTGTTTTCCCAGCGGCGCGAGGCCGTTTAGTTGAATGCAGCTTTAATTAGAAAACGGAAAGTCCCGCGACCCGAATCAAGGTCGTGGGGCTTTTTCTGTTTGTATTTATCAGATGGGCCGGATGTCTTTCTCAGACAAGGCACGGTGCCGGGGATTCTCAGACCTCGGGATGCTGACGGAGCCATTCGTCGGCGGTCTCCTTCAGCTCCGCATACCATTCGGGGCCGAAGCGGCGTGTAAGCGGCCCCTCGAGAAACCGGTAGGCGCGCAGACCGTTCTTGCGCCCGAGCACCTCGGCACATTTGCAGATCTTCCACCTGTGAAAGTTGACGGCCGTGAAGGTAGGATACTTTTTTAGCCGAACGGGATAGAGCGAACATGAGATTGGTTTGAAGACACGTTCGTCGCCGGCGCGGCGAAGCTTCTCGAGCATGCAGAGACAGAGCCCACCCTTTTCGTAGGTCGTAAACACGCAGTTGCCCCCCTCGACAAGCGAAGTGACGATGTCTCCCTCTTCGTCGACATACGATGGTCCCTGCTCCTCGATTACCTTTTGGGCAGCCGGTGAAAGATGTGGCAGCACGATCGGCATAATCTCGCGCAGACGGCGGTCTTCGTCTTCGGTTAGCGGCGCACCGGCATCGCCGGCCACACAACACTCGCCCAGACACGAGTCGAGGTCACATTCGAAATATCGCTCGACGAGGTCGAGCGATACAAGTGTGTCTTTTATCTGAAGCATCTCTTCGGTTATCGGTTGGCACGTTTGCGCTCGAGTTCGTCGAGGATGATCTTGCGCAGGCGGATGTGGTTCGGGGTCACCTCGACATACTCGTCTTCCTTGATATACTCGAGGGCCTCTTCGAGCGAGAAGACCACCGGCGGAACGATCTTAGCCTTGTCGTCGGCACCCGAGGCTCGCATGTTTGTCAGTTTCTTCGACTTGGTGACGTTGACGACAATATCGTTCTCTTTGGCGTTTTCACCAACGACCTGTCCGGCATACACCTCGTCCTGGGGGAAGATGAAGAAGCGTCCGCGGTCCTGGAGCTTGTCGATGGCGTAGGCGTAGGCCGTTCCCCCCTCCATGGCGATCAGCGAACCGTTGGTGCGACGCTCGATCTCGCCCTTCCAGGGTTGGTATTCGAGGAAGCGGTGGGCCATGATAGCCTCGCCGGCGGTGGCGGTCAGGATATTGTTGCGCAGCCCGATGATTCCGCGCGAGGGGATGTGGAACTCGATGTTGATTCGGTCGTTCTGGGTGTCCATCGACACGATCTCGCCGCGACGGCGGGTGACGAGGTCGATAACCTTCGAGCTGCTCTCTTCGGGGACGTTGATGGTCAGCAACTCGATCGGCTCACATTTGACGCCGTCGATCTCCTTGATGATAACCTGGGGCTGACCGACCTGAAGCTCATAGCCTTCGCGACGCATGGTCTCGATCAGAATCGAAAGATGCAGCACACCGCGGCCGTAAACCACCCATTTGTCCGAGTCTGGATCTTTGTGGACACGGAGGGCGAGATTCTTGTCGAGCTCGCGCTCGAGACGGTCGGCGATGTGGCGCGAGGTGACGTACTTGCCGTCCTTGCCGAAGAAGGGGGAGTCGTTGATGGTGAAGGTCATCGACATTGTCGGCTCGTCGATGGCGATTCGGGGGAGGGGCTCCGGATTGTCATAGAGCGAGACGGTGTCTCCGATCTCGAAGTCCTCGAGGCCCACGATGGCGCAGATGTCGCCCGAGGCAACCTCTTCGACGCGTTTGCGTCCCATGCCCTCGAAGGTGTGCAGTTCCTTGATTTTCTGACGGCTGACAGTCCCGTCCTTCTTGCACAGACCGATCTCCATCCCCTCGCGGAGGGTTCCGCGGTGAACGCGGCCGACGGCGATACGGCCGACGTAGTTCGAATAGTCGAGCGATGTGATCAGCATCTGCGGATCGCCTTCGAGCTGAACCGGGGCCGGAATGTACTTGACGATCGCGTCGAGCACGGCCGTGATGTCCTCGGTCGGCTTGCGCCAGTCGGTGCTCATCCAGTTGTTCTTGGCCGAGCCGTAGATCGTCGGGAAGTCGAGCTGGTCTTCGGTGGCGTTGAGGTTGAACATGAGGTCGAAGACCATCTCGTTGACCTCGTCGGGGCGGCAGTTGGGTTTGTCGACCTTGTTGACGACCACGACGGGCTTCAGACCCATCTGTATGGCCTTCTGGAGCACGAAGCGCGTCTGGGGCATCGGCCCCTCGAAGGCGTCGACAAGAAGCAGGCAGCCATCGGCCATGTTGAGCACACGCTCGACCTCGCCTCCGAAGTCGGCGTGTCCCGGGGTGTCGATGATATTGATCTTCGTACCCTTGTAGTTGATCGACACGTTCTTCGATAGAATCGTGATTCCGCGCTCGCGTTCAAGATCGTTGTTGTCGAGAATCAATTCTCCGGCATTCTGGTTCTCACGGAAGAGGTGGCCGGCGAGAAGCATTTTGTCAACGAGGGTCGTCTTGCCATGATCGACATGGGCAATGATGGCTATGTTTCTGATATCTTGCATCGTGTTCTTGAAGTGTTCCGGCGCCGAGCCTGAAGGGTGGGTCTTTTGCAGACCGCCGCCGGCCCGGGTCGTTTTAATGTGCAAAATTACATCAAATCCGCGAATAATCGGCTATCCGGCCCGAACAAAAAGCATTAACGCGCTCCAAAAACCGAATATATGCGAAACTTTGCGTAACTTTGTGGCCCGGAACCTAAAACATCAACTCCCGAACCTAAAACATCTCGAATAAGGTGAAAAACTCTTCTGATAGCTCGGTGGCCGGCGGGTCCAGGATCCATTACGGCTTCGTGATTGTCTTCTGCTGTTGTCTGATCATGGGGATCGACGTCGGTCTGGTCTTCAGTTGCGCCGGTATTTTTTATGACCCCGTGAGTCAGGCGCTCGGTGTGTCAATTGGCAAGTTCGGCCTCTACATGTCGATCTCCTATATAGCCTCGACTCTCATGCTTCCGCTCGCCGGGCGGATGATGGAGAAATACGGTGCCCGCAAACTGCTGACGATCAACTCCCTTGTGCTCGGTCTGACGGTCGGGGCCATGGGGCTATTCAGCTCCGTCTGGGAGTTTTATGGAGCGGGCGTGGTGATGGGTATCACGCTTGCCTTCCTGCTCTATCTGAGCTTCCCGATCTTGGTGAACGCCTGGTTCAAGACGAAGGTCGGGCTGATGATAGGAATCTGCAGCGCGGCCTCGGGCATCGGCGGCATCCTCTTCAACCCGATGGGAGGCGCCATCATCTCGACGTGGGGATGGCGCGCGGCCTATCTGATTTTCGGCGGCATGATACTGCTGATAGTCACTCCGTTGATCGGTCTGTTGCTTCGAAACACCCCCGACGAGAAGGGACTCCTTCCATATGGACACAAGGAGGAGGCCGCGGGCACGGACACTCAGCCGGCCGCCGAGGGCGTCGAGTATCGCGAGGCGGTCCGCATGCCGGTCTTCTATGCGGTTCTTCTCTTCGCCTTCATCATGATGGCGGTCTCGACTCTGAACCTCTTCATTCCCAAATATATGCGTGTAGTCGGCTTCTCCGAGGTCAGCGCCTCGCTTGCCGCGGCGTCCGTGATGGCCGGCGTCACGGGCGGCAAATTCCTCCTCGGCATGATCAACGACCGCAACCTTCTCTATGGCGTACTGGCGTGCACGCTCTTCGGAGTGGCCGGTATCGCGCTTCTGCTGGCCGGGGGCGAGACCATGTGGATACTGCTGACGGGCTGTTTCCTCTTCGGTTGGGAATATGCCGGCGTGATGATACAGACAGCTATGCTGACGAGCCACGCCTTCGGCAAGAAACACTATACCCGGATCTATGCCCTGATATCGATAGCCTTGGCGGCGGGCGGCGCACTCGCTTCGGGCGGCTGGGGACTCCTGGCCGACGCCACTTCGTTCCGCACCATCTTCATCGTCGGCGCCGTCACACTCGCCGTCGGCTGCCTCCTCGGCGTCTACGCCTACCGCGCCCCGCTGAAGAAACCCTCCCCAAAGCTGACCACCACCTGACCTATCATTGCCTATGAGTATGCAGATCAAATATCCGCTCGGAATCCAGACCTTCGAGGCTATCCGCACCGGAGGCTACCTGTACATCGATAAAACGGAATACGTCTACCGCCTTGTCCGCGACAATCGGTACGTGTTTCTCAGC
This sequence comes from uncultured Sangeribacter sp., assembly GCA_964615915.1. GTDB lineage: Bacteria > Bacteroidota > Bacteroidia > Bacteroidales > Muribaculaceae > Lepagella. The sequence goes on along the minus strand of CAZTSQ010000005.1, from coordinate 54,928 downwards.
CGTCCGCGCCGATTTGGGAAGAGTCTGCTCCTTTCTACCTTGGAGGCCTATTTTCTGGGCCGGAAGGAACTCTTCGAAGGGCTGGCGATCGAGAGGCTTGAGAGTGAATGGGAGACCTACCCGATGCTTCGGCTTGATCTTAGCATGGAAAGTTATGACGAGCCCGACAAGCTTGAACACCGCCTCTCGTCGATCCTCAGGGAATGGGAAATAGAATACTCGATTACGCCTCTTGCCGACGCCTCGCCGGCTACCCGCTTTGAACGCATTATAGCTACTGTGGCCGAAACTACCGGACGCAAGGTGGTCGTGTTGGTCGACGAGTATGACAAGCCCATTCTCCATAACCTCCACGATGCCAAGAGGCAGGAAGATACCCGCGAGAAGCTTCAGGGCTTCTATTCGGTGATCAAGGGGATGGACCGTCACATACGTTTCGCGATGCTTTCGGGTGTCAGCAAGTTCGCCCATCTTTCGATCTTCTCGGGACTCAACAATCTGACCGACATCTCGCTTGACCTACCGTACAACAACATCTGTGGAATCACTGAAGCGGAAATGGAAATGTATTTCGGTCCATCGGTCGAAGCTTTTGCCAAAGAGAACAATATCACCACGTCCGAGACCCGAAGACTGTTTAAGAAACAATATGACGGCTATCATTTTGCAGTCGGTGGCGACGATATATATAACCCGTACAGTGTTCTGTCGGCCTTCTTCAAACAGAAACTGAGCGACTATTGGTTCGGGACCGCCACGCCATGGTTTCTTGTCCAACTGGTCAGACGAAATGACTTCGAACTCAGTGAGTTTGAGGGGACATTGGCCTCCGAGAGCTCGTTGAGAGACATCACCGACGTTAGTTCCGACATTGTCCCCTATCTTTTTCAGGCCGGCTATCTGACCATCAAGGGATGGGACTCCGAGGCGGGTGAAATCAAGCTTGGATTTCCCAACGAAGAGGTCTCGCGCGGCTTCTGGGACTTCTTCATAAAGGCCTACTTCCCGAAGTCTGCCGGAAAAGGCATCTACTCCCTGAACAGTATCATAAAAGACATCAACAGCGGCGACGCCGAGCAACTGATGGTCCGTTTGAAGAGTCTTATCTCATCGACCACCTCCGAGACTGAGAGTGACAAAGAGATTCATTTTCAGAACGTGATGGCCATCATCGGGAAGATGCTCGGCTTTCGGGTCTCGACCGAAGTACACTCCGCCATTGGCCGTTGCGACATGTTACTCGAGACCTCCGACTACATTTACATCTTCGAGTTCAAGGTCGACGGTTCGGCCGAAGAGGCCTTGAATCAGATCAAGTCGAAAGGCTACGCTGCTCCTTACGCCGTAGATCCCCGCACCAAGATCCTCATCGGCGTCGACTTCTCGACCGTCACCCGCTCCATCGCCTCCTGGTCCATCGACCGCCTCTAGGACGGCGCGCCCCCCTTCATGGACCTCAGGCGTCCCCGCCTGAGCGGAGCAGCAAACGCATGTACCTCAGGCGTCCCCGCCTGAGCGTTCCGGCTTATAGATAGTTGTTGGGTCGACTACCCCGATATACACCACGTTGGAAACCACGATGGATACTACTGTGGAAACTACTGTGGAAACTACTGTGGAAACTACTGTGGAAACTACTGTAGAAACCTTAATATAAGATATAGATATAACTAAAATATAGATATAGACTAAAACTAAAAATACTTTTTTTGTGAGCGCCAGGCGCTAAAGAAAGAATAAAATAACTTCGTGTCTTTGTCTTTAGTCTCTGTCTATACTCAGTCTACAGCACTTTGCTACCCTCCACAGGCGGGGACGCCTGTGGTACATGCAGGGGCTTCGGTGCGTAAAGACCATAATATCATTTTCGAGTCTGACACAGGCGCTAACTTTGCGCCATCAAAAACTAAAATACTCGAAAAATGAACGTATACCAGTTAATCGAATTTTACATCGAAGAAAGTAGTATGAACAGAGTGAACCGAAACGAATTGGCTCTGTTTGTTTACCTCCTGTATAGAGCCAACAAGGTCGGTTGGAAGAATCCTTTTCAGGTATCCACCCGAGACATTGCCAACGAAAGTCTGCCGACGGCACCGCCTACTTTCCTTGGGACCAGCCGAACTATTGTGTCGTCGAAAGTAAGCCGACATCGACCTGCGCTACGTCAAGCAATACTCCCGCTTCGAAGACTGGGAAACCTCCTTCGTCGATGGTCCCGCCAAACCCGACTAACCGTCCCGGCATGTACCTCAGGCGTCCCGCCTGAGCGGAGATCAGGAGGAGGCACGCCCCCGTGCCTCCCCCAATGTCTATCCCACCGACGCCCCTGCATATTGGAGGAGTTTTTCCACCGTGCCTACCTCTGCGACAAGACCAAATTGGAAGTTTGACGCTGTCATCGCACTATCGGAAATAGCGAGCAGATCGTACTAAAAAAGATCGTCAGAGTACAAATTCACAAAAAATATTGCAAAACGTTACAATCTGAAAAAAAATTTGTATCTTTGCACTCGCAGACCGCAAAGCGGAAGCCCGGTCCTGGGTTAAGTGAGGTGGGATGCGAAGACATAAATGAAAGCGTTTACTCGACGCTTGATTCTTGACTATCGGGAATTCTCGCAAAATTCACATTGGAGGATAGCAGAACGAGCAACAAGTACAGGCACTCACGCTTTTTTCGTAATCGCTCGACTCCGGAGACGCCTATAGAGCCATAGCCTTTTATTGAGGTTTCCATATACGCCTTGAAAATAAAAACTAACATCGCCATACTTATACTTGCGGTTGTTGGAGTCATCATTGCCGGTGTCTCATTAATGTCATGTAGAAAAGGAAACGTTCCCCTTAATACCGATCACTTAGCCGAATTTCATACCCTTACAGATGGAATCGAAAGAACAGATTTGACCGAAGATCAGTTGGCGCTTTTCGTCGACTACTCCAACTGTATAGCAAAAGGCATGAATTCTCCCTTCTATCAGAAGATGATCTCACCTCTCACTGCGGCAACCAAGGAGTATTGGTCAATAAAGGGAAGCACCATTCAAGAAGAAAACGGCAATGTGCATGAGCTTCTCAATAACATTGAGGAAGTTAATTATGCAGCCCTTGACGTGGCCATAAATCAGATGGCCGAAAGAGAGGGGGAGAGCATGATGCTTACCGATGGAGAACTGTTTACACAAACTGGAACAAAAGATAATCCCAGCAATCCATACATGCACGGAGCCTTTAAGAAATGGCTGCTGAAGGGACACGATATCCATATTTTAGCCGAGCCTTATCAAGAAGTGTACAATGGGCAAGCGTTTAATAAGAAACGTTTTTATATTATCTTCACCGACGATCGAGTTAAGGGAAACATATTCGACCGTATTAACGAGGTAGTCAATTTGGAAGATTGGCCACAAATAGATCAATTCCATCTTAGCGGAAACTACCCTTGGCCAGTCCCTGCAGATGGTAAAACATCAGTTCCGAATGAAGTTCTCGCTGCTAATATTGTAAGCCATGATGCAATGGAAATTCAAGATTGGCAGGTTGAGTGGAAGCCTATTCTGAACTTTATAATGGGTGGGGTAGATGCCCAAGGAAATCCTCTACCTAATGGCGAAAAGCTGATTAGTGGATTGAAGGTTAACAAGAACGCTTTTGGAGCCTTTCGTATCAATGACATAGAAGTAAAAGTCTATGATATAAACAAAGAGTATTTCGACTTCTACAATAGCGTAGCCGGAGGTGAGAAAGTCGGTAAATTTGATATCACACCCAATGAAATACCCAACTTTATCATTGCTGATAAGGAGGAATTTAAGAAGCATGGTAATGTGGATCTCTATTTTGATGTCAACAACTTTGCTCCTGAATTTACGGGTGAACCGTTCAATTACTTCAAGATTGAGATCAAGGTCAAGGACATAGATAATATTCTTGACAATAGCATCGACATTTTCAATTTCGATTCCATAGTAGAAACTGGTAAAACCAACAACTCAATATCGGAAAGCTTGAAGAATTGCGTATATGACCCGGAACTTAAAGACAAATTGAAAGGCATGACGCTTTTTACCATATACGTAAAATCAAACAAGTACTAAAAGCATGACTACCTTAATTCGATCATCACTTCAGCTCCAACAAGCCCAGGCAGACGCTTGGGTGTACGGACTCTGTGTATGTGGTATTGCACTGGCTTTAGCCATTGCAGTGGCCTTCATTATCAATTTTAGAAGCGATCGCCGTGATTATATCACTCGTCGCATTTGCTTTATCATAATTGGCCTCGTTTTACCCTTAGGATATTGGTTTTACAATGTGCAGGCCATTGTCCCAAAGATTGCCAATCCAGGTTTTAGAAGTATGTTCGAAGGTACGAACCTTTATGTGCTTCTCACCTCTCTTGGCCTATACTTCGTGGTCGGGGTAATACTCATGTTCTGTTTTCGCAATACAAAATTCGGTTCAATACTCGGCAAGAAAGGAGACTAAACAATGGCGCAACAATTTTTCGTTCTTGGAATTGGAGGAACAGGGATGAGATGCATAGAAAGTCTTATACATCTCTGTGCTATGGGAATGTTCGACGATACGGACATTCACCTGCTTGCTCTCGACACCGATAAAAATAATGGCAACTTTGGCCGTCTCAAGGAACTGAAAGAGGCTTATGTAAACGCAAAAGGTCTCAAGGAAGAGAATCGCGTGGCCCATAAAGATACGTTCTTTTCAGCCAACATAAAATATTACGAATTTTCTCCTGACTACGAAGCCAAAAGTACTTTCAAGGAGGTCTTCAATTATGGGGACACTCAGTACAATCACCGTGAAGAAACGGATTTAGCGGATCTTGTGCTTGATCGCAATGTTGAGGAGTTTAATCTTCAACATGGTTATCGGGCGCAAACCCATTTGGGATCAATGATGATGTATCAAGCTATCGTCGAAGCTTCAAAATCAAAGCTTCCCAATGGGCTAAAGGAGTTTGTCAGCACTCTTATCACAGCAACAACTTCCGGAAAAGCGAAGGTGTTCATTCTTGGGTCGGTATTTGGTGGGACCGGTGCATCCTCAATCCCCATTATACCCCAAGCAATATCGCATGCGGCACAAATCATCAGCAATGGAAGCGCAGATATTCTGAAAAATGCATATTTCGGCTCAACATTGCTTACTGCATACTTCAATTTCACCCTTCCAACTGCAGGAGAGCTCAATCAACAAAAGATCATCGCAACAAGTGACAAGTTCGCCCTTAATTCTCAGGTAGCGATGATGTTCTACGATGATGATGCAACTGTCAGAAGCATCTATCAGCGCTTTTATATGATGGGAACCGATGGCATCAATTGGAACCCGATGCGCAACGACGGCATCAATCAAACCCTTACGGGAGGCGCAAAGCAGAAGAACGATTCACATTATATCGAACTTTTGGCCGCTAGCGCTGCGCTCGACTTCTTAAATGCTGATGAGAACATTCTTCAGCAGGACAAGGCTAATTATAGAACAGAGTATCTCTATCGTGCTGTTGAAGAAAACGACAAATTCGATTTCCAAGATTTTGTGGGTAAGGAGAGACAAAATGAGTTCGCCAAGAAACTGGGATGTCTTGTGGCTTTCGCATTATTCAATAACGGGGTAGATGACTTCATCGAGAAGGCTCGTTCCGGACAGGATAAAGAGGTCGTCGGTTTTGAAGAAATAGATCAGTCTCAGGTTAAATATCTGAAAGACTACTTCCGTCTGTTCTTTGCCCGTAGAAAGGAAGGCGGCGAGCTAGAAGAAGGGTGGCTCCGTCAACTTCACCGTTCAGCCGGAGGAGGTGATAAGTTCCTTCTTAACCCCAAGTTGTTTGCACCGCAGTCCTATAAGGAACTCATGAAACTTGACTGGAACAAGAATCTCTATCGAAACGAGGGTATAGGTAAAGATAACAAGTATTCTACCGGCCTGTTCGGAAGCAAGTTCGACGGTTTCAAAAAAATGTTCCTTAAAGAGCTCCACGGTGAGGGGAATAGAGGAATCACCAATCGTGGAGAGCAAATGTACAAGCTCATCTATGATACTCTAACAAAACTTTACAACTTCAACTGATAACGGGTATGTCAAAAGCACTTCTCATCAAGAGTTACACTGCTCTTACCACCGGAACGCAAGGTGAGTGGAATCAGATGAATATGGCCAATTCCTATATTCAGGGTATTCAGACAGGCGACATACTTGGAAATGTAAACGCCCAGACGTTAAGCGCACTCATTTCCGGAGTTCCTACCCCATGGGCAAGGGCAAAGCTTTTCAAGTACGCTTTGGACACTCTAAACAATCCTAATCCAAATATCCAAAATGGAGGTCTTCTAAAATTTTATGAGATTCTTCATGGTGAATGGCGTGGATTGTTAGCCACAATAGCGCTTTATCCTGATCGCATCCGCTTCTCACACCCTGTATACATGCATGTAAATGGTGCTGACTATAGCATCTCTTCAACTTTTGGGCGGATGCTATTTGATGACAAGGATGTTTGGTCTAATCAGCAGGATCTATCAAAGAATCCAGATGCCCAACCTTACCTACACCTTATCTACTATCGAAATCAACTCGTTGGAGGCACCTCTCCGTTGACAGGGGTCTTCACTGGGGTAAACTACTCCGGTATTGGTGAAACGGCGTCCGACATTAGTTGGTATAGAAATGGCAAATTTGAGGATCCCACAGGATATCTCACTCCACAGCAACTTCAGAAGGTTTATCTTTTTATCCAGAATCTGAACAGAAATGTGGCTCAGTTCGAGGCTACGATCAACTCTCAGAGAGGCGGCAAGAAGACGATCGACATTTCCGGATTCAAAGGAATGGCTCGTCAGTGGGAGAAAGAACTTTTTGCCAAGGGCAATAATGGGTTGAAAAGTGTAGGTCCGGTGGCAAAATACGAGGGACTACAAGAACCTTTTGCAGGACTTTTTCATAGCAATGTACCAGTCTATCTCAAGCCTGATCACTCTTTTACGTATGTGAACGATGGCAATTATCAGAGTATCGGGGATATACAGGAGCTTCTCAGTCGCGACCAATATGTAGTGGGATGGATTGAACCAAAGGAACAACGTCCGAAGCTTTCAGATGCTCCTGTCTACTATCTGACATTAAACGATATCCAGACAGGGGAAACATTCTATTTCAGCGTTCCATTGTCGGAAATAGGCGTAGATATCTTCCAAAATAAACTCGATACAGTTCTTGGGTACAACGGCAACTCCAACACTAAGCTCTCCTGTCATCTTACTGATGCAGGAATGCTTAGCGTGTCGTTGATAGTTGATATTGACGGAGAAAGTGTCACTTTAAACGATCGCGAGTATCACATTCACTGGGTTCAGAATCAAGGTAAGGTAATAGTTTGGCCCAACTTCGTATCTGAAAAATGGAAAAGATATTATCTTTTCTCCGAATTCACGGATACCGAGACAGAGCAGTTCTTACCCCTATTTAAAACAGGAGGAACGATTCTCAAGACCATTGATGGCCGATTCCTGACATCGCGCTATGAACCTTCGTCTGAGGAAGAAAAACAAGTTGACATCAAGAGACTTGTTAGTTATCCAAGCGGACTAAGCGATAATCTTCCGAAATACAATATAATTGCCACAGATAAGCCGATGTGTGGGCTTGCCGCAGTTGTGCGCGTAACAGGCAAGGCAATGAACGCCGGCTTCTTGATGATGCGTCAAGATGTAGTCAAAGACCTGACGTCGGTGGATATGGTCTCCACTGCAATCGTAGGAGTGGACTTCGGAAGCAACAATACATGCCTTTTCTACAATGCCAATGATCGCGGTGCAAAACCTATGGTCTTCGGCAATTACCGAGCTGTGCTTGTAGGTCGCGAGAATAACGATAAGCGTGCCGTAGCAGAGAACAACGAGCTCTTGTTCTTCACAAATTATCCGGCCGAAAACGGTCAACTCAAATCTTGGCTCCATGAACATGATTCCCGATACGTCGGGCCTAATCAATCGGAAGAGGTTGCAGGAGGTGTTCCAGTCAACAGACCTAATGTCCACGTTCAGGAAATGAATGAGTTTGAAATAACAACTCAGGCAGGTAAACTTCATTACAATATGAAGTGGCTTGATAATGATAAGGGTCGTGAAAAGAAAAGAGCCTTCCTCAAATCGGTGTGGCTTCAGGCATGCGCGTTCCTATACACCAATCGGATTAAGCCGGAAGAAATTTGCTGGAGTTTCCCTGGCTCAATGATGCCTTCTGATAGGGATGAACTGGAAAGAATCTATGAAGATCTTTGCAGAATCACACCTTTCGGACACAGACCCGAACTTCCTCAAGATTTTGTAACAGAGGCAGAAGCTGTTTGCAGTTATGCCATGTCGCAGGATTTCGGATTGTCGGGTAACAATATGTTCCTCGGCATCGATGTTGGAGGTAGCACTAGTGACATTCTACTTATAGCCAAGAATCCGCAAGACAATAACAAACCCTCTCTCTTCCGAGAAAGTTCTGTGCGTCTTGCTGCCGGGGTGTTCTTCGACGCCGTTATCAAATCAGAGCAGTTCCGACAAGCGCTCGTTGATTTCCACGAAGGGCACAAAACCCCTGTCCATGTAGAAAATATAAAGGATGTTCTCACTCATCCCGATAAGGCTCCGTACTTCCTGAACAACATCTTTGACCAACTCAAGACTCAGGAAGACTACGATGCATTCTATGATTCGTTAGCATCGAATGCCAAATTCGTATTCACGATCCCAGCTTATGTTTGTGGGCTCTTGTTGTTTTATTCCGGAATGCTCATTGGAAAGACGATAAAGGATAACCGTCTGGGAGATATCGAGAAGGTAGATCTTCTTCCATTCGGAAAAGGTGGACGCATCTTCCATTGGTTACGTCATGCAACAAGCACCAGAACCACAAATGAGTTCTATAGCAACTGCGTAAATCTGGGACTCCAACTCATCGTGCCCGAACGCGAGGTGCGGGTTACCTACCGGGAGGAAATTGAGAGCGACAACAAAACCGAAGTAGCCAGAGGCCTTTGTGAGCATAAGGACCTTGCCGTGGTATCAACCCTTGCAAACTCCGATATTTGTGGCGAAACGGGAGTTACATTCTTGCGCGATGGCGTCAATAAATCCATAGTTGCGGACGAAGAAGTGACTGGCGATCAATTCGCAGATGGAATGAGTAATTTCGGTTTTCCAGGTGTACCTAACTTTGAGAAATATATGGATTTGTTTATTGACTTTGTAAGCAAACGGACAAATCTCTATAGAAAGGCGGAAGAGCATCTGCGTTCGGAACTCGGAGACCTTCCCGGCAGAATCATATCTTTCTGCACGAATGATGAAGAGTACAAGAAAGCGCTTAGAAATAGCAAGAATGGTGACGGCTTCCATTATCACCAGCCATTAATCATAGCTGAAGGTGCTTGTTTCCTAAAGACGCTCATCCGTAAGGTTTTTAATCAATAAGGAGCAGATGAAGTCACTCGCCCTATATGTAGACAAGTGGTTTATCACGGTGGCAGTCAATATCGATGGCAACGTGATACCCCTTACTTTGCCCAATGGGGAAGATCGAGTGTGGCTGTACTTTTATGAGGACACCGCAAACAATAGAATTGTTTACGGAAAGTCTTTCGAGGTCAATTATAGAGACAATGAACCTCACTATTTCGGAGATATCTTCCCTCTGATAGAATCGGATGACCATCATTTTACCCGGTATGATAACAGACCGGAAAATATGCGTGAGATATTCAAGGTATCGAATATCTTCAGCCATCTCCATGAAGCGATCCAAGATCAAGAGAAAGTGGATACTTACATCTCATTCTCTGCAGATATCTCGGATATCGCCCGATTGAAATTCATTCAAGAATTGGAAGAGGCGAATTTCCATGTCATGGAGAGTGTAGCAAGAATATCTCATCTCGGTTTAGAGGAATCGAAAAAAAGAGGTGTATTTACGGAGCCTGGGCTCTATCTCGCCCTTGTCGCCACCAATGACAACATGCACTTCTCCCTATATAAGGCGGTAGAGAATCTCTTCGTGAGAATGAGCGAGTCGACCTTACAGGGATTTGGTCTTGATGTTCGCAAAAGAGCCTTGATTGAGTCTGTTGTTGAAAATGTTAATCGGACTACGAGATTCCTATCAACACCCAATGAATTTGCCAAGGAATATAAGCGCCAAGAACGTTTTGCAGACGGATGGCTGAGCCTTATTGCAAATCGTCGTCCAGGGATTCCAGTGAGTCTTCCGAATATCACATTCGCTGTTGCTCCTAACAATCCTTACACTGTACCTATTAAACCTATAGACTTGGATCAGCGTACGGAAGGATTGGTTGATGACATCGTGCGAAAGATAGACGACTTTGTGCGCTCCAATAACGTTCAGTCCCACGAATTAGAGGGTATTTTATTCATAGGCAATACCTTCACCAATACCAAGTTCTCAGAGGCTATAAACAACCGTTTCACTGTTGACAAGAACAAAATAGTTAAGTATCGTGAGGTTGAACTACCCAAAGTGGTGAGCGTATATGCCCAAATCGATTGTGGTCAGTTTAGAGAAGCGACTCAAGATTTTGTGAAAGATGCGAAACTTCAGGAGGAACTTAACCGCCAGGCAAGAGAAGAAGAGGCAAGAAAGAAGGCCGCGATAGATCAAGCCCGCGAAGAACAGGCAAAGAGGGATGCCGCCCAAAAAGCTGAAAAAGAATATAAAAACGCAATAGAGAACGTAGAACGTTTCGAAAGTGAACACGACTACGAGAATATGTGGGAATGGGCTGAAATAGCATTAAAGCATCAAGCAGACAATGAATATGCCAAAGAGAAGCAAGTTCTTGCTCAACAACTTCTCGCCGAACAGAGAGCGAACAATAAGCAATTCTCGACCATCCTGCAGAGGATAAAAGTCGCCTATTCTGAATGTCGGTGGAACGATGCTATTTCTCAATGTGACTACGCACTGGAACTTCGTCCGGATTCGGAAGAGGTATTGCGTATCAAACATGACTCTAAACGTCAACTCGATATTAAGGAAATGTTAACTAATTTTCTTAATCGGGCCGACATGTTTTTTGCCCAGAAACTCTACGACGAGGCTCTTGAAGAAGTAGGCAAGGTACTAAATCTTGATTCCTCTAATGAGGAAGCAAAAGCCATAAAGAAACGTATCTCAGACCTACGTGCCAAGCAGGAATCTAAAGTGAAGGAGCTGGAGGCTGAACTAAAAGAGGCTGAGGCCTCAAATGATTTTGCTTCAGCTCTCCAACTCTGCGACGCTCTGAAGGAAGAGGATGCCGTGAATCTATCGAAATGGACTGCAAAAAAGGAGAGGCTTATCATCCAAAAACAGCAGTACGAAAAGAAAGAACGTCAGCGTAATCAATTATTAGAGAAATTGTATGCAAATGTGGAATCTAACAATTGGAAAGCTGTCGAGACAGTCTGTCGGGAATTTCTGGAACAGTTCGAAGATCACAAAGTAAGGGACCTCCTTCATAAAGCTCAAGATAATATTTCCAGAGGAGAAATACTGGATAGATTCAATGAAGCAGTTGCAGCTGAGGATTGGCGCCTTGTGCTGAACATTTTTAACGAAAATCCTTTTTTAAAGGAGAATCCGTCTAATAATTCAATAACTCGGATAGCTAGGACTCAACTTCGGTTAAAGCGTGGAAGGAAGAATGGCCACAGCTCTGATAGCTCCAAAGATGCCCTGAACGAAGATCCCTTATTGCTGAAGAGAAAACCGAAATATAAGGCACCTCGTTCGGCAATGCCGCAATCCTTGTTATCTGAGCCCAATAATAACATCGATGTAAACTCCATAGCCAAAACACACGACCTAGGCGCGCACCGGGAATCTCCTGTTTCAGAGTCTCCTGCTCCTAATCCAGATCATGTGCAGACAGCTAAAAGGAGAAAATTTCCAAAAGTAAAACGAACTAACAATTAGACATGGCAAAAAAACTCTTTTCTGATGCCGACTTTGACAAGTCCATCAGCATCGGAGACCAATTAGTCTTCGATAAACAAGATCTAAAGACTCTCCGTCTTGATCTTGTATGGAAAGGGACAGACTTAGACATCTGTGCTTTCCTGTTAGGAGACGACGGTCTCATTCACGATAAGGCTGATCTTGTCTACTTCAACTCTCAGTTGAGGTGGAAACCCAAAAAAGCTTTCGATGATCCCCAATTTAATCCCCTTGAAGGAGAGGTAAGCACTTGGGCAAAAGATAGCGCGAACTACAAGAATCCGCGCAAGTGGATGGAGGCAACCCTCCCAATCTCTTCTGATGGATCCGTAATCGGCTCCTGGGATGACATGTCGGACAGTGATGATCCTACAGCAGAATGTGGGGAAACTATGCATGTCCTCCTGGATGAGGCCGACACTCGCAAATATGCTTCAATAGTATTTGCAGCTGCAGTAGCCAAAGATAGAATCAAAGAAGGAGAACGATTCGAGGATGCACATGATCCTGTAGTCAACATCTACGATGCAGACACAGATGAACTCCTTGCGGAATACAAATTGGGAGAACAGTTCCCAGGTAAGGACGTGGTCTGTTTCGGTAAAGTTTTCTTTGACCAGGAAACCATGCTCTGGAAATTCGAGCCGATGGCCGAAGCTGGAAATGGAGGCATGATGTATTTGGCTACTGAAGTCTACAACTAACCATGAGTCAATCGTCAAAGAAACTCTTCACACCAGAAGATTTCGACAAAGAACCTAAAACCGAAAGGGAAGGGTTTACTCCAAATGAGAGACTTGGTAATTCACCAGTCGTCACTAACGCCAACAAATCTAAAACCTGGTTATGGTGGTTATGTGGAGGGGGCGTAATTACGGCAGTGGTGGTTTGTTTGTGCCTATATTCAAACAAAGAGAAGTCTTTGCCGGTTATAGAAACTGGAACGGAAGTAATAGAGGAAGTGGTGACGACTATTAATGAGACGATAGCCGAATCACCTATTGACGTTGCCGAAGCTTCCGAAGTATCAGAGGGGGCACCCGCTGATCCTAATCTGCCGAGCCAAGCAACTCCCAAATCCGCGTCTGAAGCCGTAGAATCTGTTAAAGTCACCAGCCAAGAATCCATGCAGAAGCACTCGGACGTCTCTGGAAACGTGGAAGCTGAAGCGATGAAGGTCATTCGTGGTGACTATGGTGTAGGCCAGGAACGTAAGGATAAACTCGGTGAAAAATACCAACCTATTCAGAACCGAGTGAATGAACTGAAACGCGAAGGTGTTTTCTAAGCATCTCAATGTACACTATGGGTGAAGAGGTGGGCTCTCCCACTTCTTCACCTTTATCAAAAAACGACCTATAAACTCTTTTACTCCTAATGTTGTATGAAAACATTAACGGCCCTTATTTCAACATTGCTTGTGGGCACTCTTGCCTTTATGGGTGGGTGTAACAACAAAGAAGCAACTGAAAAGACTGAGACTGCAGCCGAACTATCTGATTATCAGAATACTCTCATTAATGAGGGTTGGTATCTTCCAAAGGAGAAACTTGAGGGAGAATTGGCTACAGATTATGGAGTAAAAAGCAAGTACGGCCAGCAGGATAACTATTTTGACATAGAAATTGGCAATGGTTGTGATGTGGCTATCAAAATAATGGACGTCACGACAGATAAATGCATCCGTTATGTTTTTGTCCCCGAGAATTCGACCGCCAATGTTCAGATGATTCCGCAGGGGAAGTACTATCTGAAGTTTGCCTATGGCAAAGATTGGATGGAATACGAAAATGGAGACGGGACTCTCAGTGCAAAGTTCACGTCAAACGTATCTTACGATAAAAGCACTGATATCTTTGACTTTGGCAAAAAGAATTCTGACCTTGTCGTTAACTACTATCTTTCGATCAATGTTGTGCCAGATACAAAGAACACCCTTACAACCGTGACGATCTCGGAAGATGAATTTATGAAGTAGGCTCTCTTGCAACGTTGCAGGAAATTGATGAGTTCAAGAGGTGGTTTTTACTGAAATGTTCTAAGGATTAGGTGAATCAAAAGTTTCGATGTAATTTTGCACCGCAATCAACAACAAAAAAACATCTAGACAATGAAAAAGATTCTCGCTCTCTTGGTCGCGGTAAGCGCTACCCTCTTCTCTGTCAATGCCCAATATAACTATGGGGCATACTCTGGCTCTTCAACATCGACAACTCATGTAAACGGCTACTACAAGGCTAATGGGACGTATGTACAAGGGCACAATCGCAGTTCCAAGAACTCGACAAATCATGACAACTGGTCTACTTCCGGTAATACCAACCCTTATAACGGGAACAGAGGTACCAGAGCAAAGGACTACTCCTCCGGTGCATATAACTACGGAAGTGGGAAGGTGATCCAGACAGGTCCCAAGGGAGGCCAGTACTACATCAACAGCAAGGGTAACAAGACCTACGTTCCTAAGCGTAGATAAGGAAGTAAAAAGCCTAAAGAAGATGAAAGAATGTAAGACCACGTCATTTCTTAAGCGACTCTCACCTGAGACCTACTATTTTCTGCAGTTTCTTAAACCCGCTGCGTTATGGTATGGTGTGCTCTTAGGGGTTATGGCGTTGCTGTCCGTTTTCTTTCAATCCAGCATCATAGCATACTTCCTAAATATAATGATGGGATGGTCTATTGTGGCCATCCTATTCACTGGCGTAGTGGTCATAGCACTTGACAAAGAATATGAGGTCGAAGAAGATGATCCAGATAACCCTGCTGCAAATAGGTATAAACAATCAAGAATTTGGGGAATTACACTCCTAATTTTGGGACTGGCAGCTTTATTCCTTTCAAATTCTTATAAGCAGAAGTATAACTTCCAATGTGAATCCTTCTATCTTGAGCCATCCGCCCATCTATATCACATTCGAGAAGATTGTGCATATATTGGGGAAAATGAAGATATGGAAGATGCGCCTCACTCTGAGATAGTAGAAGTCAAAGGGAAGGATCTTGAAGATACAAATCATGAATTATGTATCGCCTGCAAGGAATGGGCAGAGGATGTCGGTCATGACATATATACTCATTGATAACCAGTCGTAACAATTATTCTAACATCATATGGCACAGACGAACCATTACACGGGCTTGAGCGACGCGCAAGTGTCCGAAAGCCGCCAAAAGTATGGCGTCAATATCCTGACGCCTCCCGAGAAGGATCCGCTCTGGAAACGGTTCCTCGAAAAGTTCGGTGACCCGCTGATCATCATCCTATTGATCGCCGGCGTCCTCTCTATCGGTATCTCCTGCTATGAGTTCTGGGGTCTGCACGAGGGTGCGGGCGTGTTCTTCGAGCCGATCGGTATCTTCATCGCAATCCTGCTCGCTACTGGCCTCGCGTTCATCTTCGAGCTTAAGGCCGACAAGGAGTTCGCCCTCCTCAATCAGGTGAATGACGATGAGCCGGTACAGGTGATCCGCAACGGCAATGCCGTCCAGATCCCGCGCAAGGATGTCGTGGTCGGGGATATTGTGATCCTCAACACGGGCGAGGAAGTTCCGGCCGACGGTGAACTGCTCGAGGCGGTCATGCTCAACATCGATGAGTCGACCCTCACGGGCGAACCGATCTGCCACAAGACTACCGACCCGGCTGAGTTCGACAAAGAGTCGACCTTCCCGAGCAATCACGCGATGCGCGGCACCAAGATCATGGAGGGTCACGGCGTCATGCGTGTGCTGGCCGTAGGAGACAAGACCGAGAACGGCAAGGTCTTCGAGGCGGCTCAGATCGACGACAGTGTGAAGACCCCGCTCAATGAGCAGCTCGACGGGCTGGGCGACCTTATCACCAAGATATCTTACGGCTTCGCGGCCGGGATCGTTATCGGCCGACTGGTGCTCTACTTCCTCGACGCACCGGTGTTCGACTGGGTGTCGTTCCTAGCGTACTTCCTCCAGACGCTGATGGTGGCCGTGACGCTGATCGTTGTGGCGGTGCCGGAAGGTCTGCCAATGGCCGTGACCCTCTCGCTGGCTTACTCTATGCGCCGCATGCTGAAGACCAACAACCTTGTGCGCAAGATGCACGCCTGCGAGACGATGGGCGCGACGACCGTCATCTGTACCGACAAGACGGGTACGCTGACCCAGAACCAGATGCAGGTGGCCGACGAGAAGTTCTTCGGCAATCCTTCTGACGAGGTGCTGATCGAGGGCATCGCCGTCAACTCGACCGCACAGCTCGACCTCTCGGGCGAAAAGCCTTCGGTGCTCGGCAACCCGACGGAGGGTGCGCTGCTTCTCTGGCTCCACAAGCGCGGGGTCAACTATCTCGACGTCAAGGAGAAGACGACCCGTATCGAGGAACTTCCCTTCTCGACCGAGCGCAAGTATATGGCCACTGTCGTTCAGTCGGCTACGGGCAAGAAGATCCTTTATGTGAAGGGTGCTCCCGAGATCATCTTCGGTATGTGCAAGAACACGGCCGGAGTGACCAAGTCTGAAATTGACGCACAGCTTCTCGAATATCAAAACCAGGCGATGCGTACACTGGGCTTTGCCTATCAGGTTCTCGAGGAGGGCGACAAGACTATCGAGAACAGCCGCGTGGTAGCTGAAAACTTGACCTTCCTCGGCATCGTGGCCATCTCCGACCCCGTCCGCTCTGACGTTCCGTTTGCGGTCAAGGAAGTTATCGACGCCGGCATCAAGGTGAAGATCGTGACCGGTGACACTCCGGGAACTGCCAAGGAGATTGGCCGACAGATCGGCCTTTGGAACGACGCGACAGACGGTGACCGCAACATCATCACCGGTGTCGAGTTTGCCGAGCTGACTGACCAGCAGCTCAAGGAGCGTGTCGGCGATCTGAAGATCATAGCCCGCGCGCGCCCGATGGACAAGAAGCGTCTCGTCGAGGCCCTTCAGGCAAACAACGAGGTCGTGGCCGTCACCGGCGACGGCACCAACGATGCTCCGGCTCTGAAGACGGCCCACGTCGGCCTCTCGATGGGCGACGGCACGTCGGTGGCCAAGGAGGCCTCGGACATCACCATCGTCGACAACTCGTTCTCTTCGATCGGCCGCGCCGTGATGTGGGGACGTTCGCTGTTCCAGAATATTCAGCGCTTCATCCTCTTCCAGATGACGGTCAACGTTGCGGCATGTTTCATCGTCCTCTTCGGAGCGTTTATGGGCATGCAGTCTCCGCTGACCGTGACCCAGATGCTGTGGGTGAACCTGATCATGGACACCTTCGCCGCCATGGCGCTCGCTTCGCTTCCGCCGTCACAGTCGGTGATGAAAGAGAAGCCCCGCTCGCGCGAAGCGTTCATCATCAATCGCCCGATGTGGCAGTCTATCGTTGGCGTCGGCGGTATCTTCTTCCTCTTCCTCCTGTGTCTGCTCTACTATTTCGAGCACACCGACATCACGAGCCTGACCGAAATCGGCAAGGTCGCTATGGGAGCCAACACCGGCCTGTCGCCCTACGAGCTGTCGCTCTTCTTCACGATCTTCGTCTTTCTTCAGTTCTGGAACATGTTCAACGCCCGTGCGTTTGAGACGGGTCGCTCGGCGTTCCACTTCAAAGGATGCGGCGGCTTCGTGCTGATCGCCCTCGTGATTCTGCTCGGTCAGATACTGATCGTCAGCGTCGGCGGCGAATTCTTCAACGTCGTTCCGCTCAAGGTCACCGACTGGCTGATCATCATCTGCGGCACCTCGGTCGTGCTCTGGATCGGCGAGCTGATCCGCCTCTTCAAGAAATAACCGTCCTACTCACTCCCCTCTAACCACGAAGTGTCGGCCCCTCCCCCGGGACCGACACTTCACATTACCTATCCGTTTCCAAAATGTTTATACTGCAAAATACAGACGACTTGAAAGCTACACAAAAAAATGGATTTCAGTGATGAGCTCACTTAAAATTCGTAACTTTGCAGTATGGAAGTGGCAAAATTAACATCTCTCTTACATAAATTGACTGTTCTACCTAGTGAAACTGAATGGGTAGAGTTCAAGCATAACTTTCACTCACCTGAAGAAATAGGGGAGCGAATCTCTGCGCTGGCAAATAGCGCAGCGCTTATGAACGAGCCCTTTGGTTACATCGTTTTCGGTGTGGAGGACAAGACTCATAAAGTGATTGGCACCACCTTCAAAGCGAAGCAACACAAGAAAGGAGGGGAAGAACTTGAAATGTGGTTGTTAAATCGGCTCAATCCGAGAATAGATATTGAGTGCTATGATTTTGACGTAGATGGCAGACACATTTCCATGTACAAAATCCCAGCTGCTACAGAGAGGCCAGTGACCTTTCTTAATATCGCTTACATTAGGGTTGGCTCATTGACCAAGAAATTGCTCAACTATCCTGAAAAAGAAAAGAAGTTGTGGAGACTCCACAATGAGAGACCACTGGACAAGACCATAGCCAAAGTATGTTCAGATGCGAATGAGGTCGTTAGCCTTCTGAGTGCTGAAGCCTATTTTGACCATCTCGGAATCCCTCTGCCACAAAACAGTGACGGTATTCTAAACAGGTTTATTTCCGAACACTTCGTTAAAGTTATAAATGAAGAATACTGCATTACTGAACTGGGTGCACTCTTACTGGCAAAGAACCTACGCGACTTCGAGAATCTTTATCGTAAGGCAACTCGAGTTATCGTTTACCGCGGTAAAAATAAAGTGGAGACAATACGCGAACAGATTTTCGAACGAGGGTATGCCGTGTGCTTTGTGAATTTACTTGATTGGGTAAATGGGCAACTCCCGGCAAATGAAGAAATCGGACGTGCCTTGCGTAAAGATGTAAGAATGTACCCCGAACAAGCCATAAGGGAGATAATCGCCAATATGATAATCCATCAAGATTTTTCGCAACTGGGTTTTCCCATGATAGAAATATATTCAGATCGCGTGGAAATATCATCACCCGGCCAGCCCTTAATTAGCACTGACCGCTTCATTGATGAATACCAATCGCGAAATGAAGATCTCGCCGACATTATGAGAAGAATGGGATTTTGTGAAGAAAAAGGAAGTGGAATGGATAAAGCACTGGCCTCTATCGAGAGGTATCAGTTGCCACCAATAAAATATCGGGTTTCTGAAATTCGCACCACAATAATATTAACTGAGTATAAAACTTGGGGCGACACAACCAAAGATGAACGCATACAAGCCTGTTACCAACACGCATGCTTGAAATATTTGTCAAACGAGATGTTGACCAATAAATCATTTCGTGAGCGTATGGGTGTGCCCGAAAAAAATTACACGGCCATCTCCGGGGTAATCAAGGAAACCCTTGAGCGAGGATTGATTAAGATTGGCACCCCTGAAGGAACCAACCGAAGAGATATCGCATACATTCCTGCTTGGGGTTAGTTCATGTCATTTCATGTCAAAACTTAGCAATTAGGGCCAATAACTAACAGCGTAGCGCCTCTTAACTACCACGAATATCAAGTATTTACGTACACCTTTTTCATATTATTGTCATGTCAAAGCACGCTTGACACTGAGAGTGAGAAAGAACCGGTTAGCTCACCTTAGCGGAGTTCATTGCGCTCGAGACGGTCCTGACGGAAGTCGTCCCAGCGACGTTTCTGGTCTTTCTTGCGTTTGATCTTTGAGATGCCGGTAGCGTCTTTGAGCATGAACAGCGCTCGGCGCCCAATCTTGAAGTTGTGGCGCCCGTCATGTTTCTTCAACAGGCGCGGGTCGGGCTCAAAATCAAGTTTTACCTCCGATTTGTCGAGACTGTTCACCCTGTCTATCAGAGCGAGGATCTTCGGCTCCAGTTCGGGGGCATTCTGCGGTTCATATATACCTATCTCTTCCAGATCGAACTTTGAACGTTGCCACTTCTTCGCCTCCTTCTCGGTTATGATTTCTCGGTCGAGAATATAGATATCGGCGTCTGTGGTGACATAGAAGTCCTCGTAATATTTGTTGAACCTGAACATATTGTGTCCTCTCCCCATGGAGCCGATGCTGAACGAGTAGCCTGACAGATCGATGGGGGAGATATGGCGTCCGATAACGTTTTCGTAGTTATAGGTGACTTTCAAGTGGTTGAAGTCTATGTCCCTTTTCATATAGCGTGAAAAACCGGGGATCCATTTTGGTCCCTCCTCGTCGGCGAGCAGGTCGACCGTAACTTTGAAGATGTCCTGATCTTTCTCCCATACCTCCCGCGGACTAAAGCGTCCGCCGAGTCTCAGAAAGCCATAATCGACGTCGAGTAGGGAGTCGGGAATCTGTGTCAGCGGGGCAATCCCGATCCAGTCGGCCCACGAGAAATGGTTGTGATTCTCGTCGCTGACGCTGTCGAGACCGTCGGCATTGGTGAAGTGATAGTATGACTGTGAGGTCAGAATGCGTGGGTTGGTCCATCCCGTCATCTTCACGCGCCGGTTTATCGGTAGCATATAGTCGACCATCTTCTCGCGAAAAAGGAAGACCGTATCGGTTGATGTCGTCATGCTCGAATACTCGCGCACATATGCCAGCACATGCAACAGCTTCTTACCCCGCGACTCCACGACCAGCTCCGGCAACTCCTCCGTCTGCGGACCCTTCGCCACCACCTCAAAGCAACCTATGCTCATTAACGAAATCAAAATAAAGCATAGGAAAAGCCACCTTCTGTCATTGAGGTACATAAAAGTGATGAAAGAGCTTAGAGGTGTGATCATTGCCATTTGGGGTTTTCTGTTAATTCAATGGCAAAGTTACACAATAATCGGGATTTTTTATGTACCTTTGTGGGGTTAAATAGGAAATTCAAGATAATATGAGGCAAGATCGAACTTATATACGATCGTACACGGGGGATGATACTATTCCAGCTTTTATCACCTTCTGTATCGAGCAGTATAAGAACTATAAGCACATTCCGGGAGAGGAGGCAATGAAGCTTCTTTCGGACGCCGGTGTATTGGAATATCTTGCCGAACATTACGAAGCTCTTCACCTCGAAAGTTCGGCCTGGATTATGAAGGATATCGATCACCTGGTTGAGTCTAAAGCGTTGCTATCATGATCATTACCTTACATCATGGAGGAAGCGATATTATCGTGACTCCCGAAATACGCGAACCTGAACGGACCCTTGACTTCGGTAAAGGGTTCTATACAACCACCTCTTATGATCAGGCTGAGAGACTCGTCAGAAACAGAATTGGTAATAAACATTGGCAACAAGGATATGTTAATTCTTATCTTTTCGATGAAGGCAAGGCTAACCGGGAACTTAAGATAAAAAGATTCCCAACTGCAAGCGAAGAGTGGGTGGATTTCGTTTTGCAAAATAGGGTTGTTGATAATTTCGAACATGATTTCGATATCGTTATCGGACCGGTGGCTAATGATAATGTATATCGGCAATTTGCGTTATTTGAGGGTGGAATTATCAATAAAAAATCTCTAATAGAGGAACTGTTGACGTATAAACTGGTTGATCAGTACCTCTTTCATACACATGAAGCACTTAAATTTCTCGCATATCAAACTAATATTTTGATAAAATGACAAATCAGATTACTTCAGAGAATCTTTATTTAATATTGCCGTTTAAGGTTACACAGATGGCAATGTTGTATGCAAAAAAATATAAGCTTAATATACTGGATGCCATTCGAACCATCTATAAATCAAACACATATAAAGACTTGGAGAAAGAAGATACAAAGCTTTGGCATCTCGGCCCCGTTGCCCTCGTCGAATATCTCGAAGAATACCATTAATAGCAGAATTATGGCACGCCCTATAGCAGAAACCCCCGTTCTCTACGGTGAGGATGCACAGAGGTTTGAGAGCATCATCCAGAACACCACTCCCTACTCAGCGGAGAAGAGAGCGGCGCTTCGCAAGACTTACGAGGACTTTAAGCGCAAAGTGAAAATCCTCTTCTAACCATGCTCAAATCATGTGGTGTCTAGACCGAAGTGAAAATGCTGACTAAGTAGTCCTGTATGTTTTTGCTATTCTAGATTCTGCATCGCTAAGGGCTATTTTCCAACGAGCACGAGCAATACAAAAAAACGAAAAGAGGATACCGAAGCCTCTTCAAAATAAATAAATTTTACATGTCTAGAATGCGTAACCTTATTTTAGCGATTCTACTATTAACGTTTGGACTTCTCTCTTGTCAACAAAATCAAAAAAATGAAAAAGACAGTGAGATATGCTGGGAGAGAAGAGACATCTCTACAAATCAATCTTATCTTTATAAAATAGCTGAAAACATCTCTTTAGAGTCTTTGATTCCAACCCCAATATTTAACCTTGATTCAATCGAGTCGTATTCCTATTATGCCAATGGAGGTATATACTCTTTCATAAAGGACGATGAGGGGCGAATCTTCTTTTCAGCATTGATTGCAGAAATGTCACCAGCGCTGTTTGTTGAAGGGATATACCCTGACTACGAAAATGCTAAGTTACGCTATTTTATATATAATGATACACATGTATCTAATAAGAACCGCAATCGTATTTTCGCAGGAACGCTTCTTACACAGTCGCACCAAGTAAAAGTTCAAGATTATATAGATGCATTTAGAAGCGCATGTACTGTTTCTTCTCAAATATTAACTCCCAATAGTATTGATATTTATTCTGGAACTAGACCAATAATATGGTCAGGCGACCAATATATTATTACAAGTAATAGTGATGGAGTAGACTCTGTGGTAAAGATTGAGCCGTTAAGACGATGGAGATTTCGACGTTAGAGCCCCTCTCTTTGATTGAGTGTACTTTTCTGGCTGGCTAGTAGATATGTTTGTCATGTTGTCGAACGAGGGGGAGATGAACGAGGAGAACTAGGCGAGGCGCTTGAACTTTGATATAGTCAGCCTTCTCTTCAATACTATTAAGGGTTACCGTCGTTGTTGAATTCCCAGGTTAGGGCCGTCAGGTCGATGTCGGGGATGGTGGTTTGGGCGATTCGGTCACGGATGAGGAAGCCCATGTATAAGGGTAGCGTCAGGGCTTCACCTTCGCGGCCAACGTTATATTGGCCGAATTTGATGGCACTGTTCACATGGTAGACGTTTTTATTCTTGAGCACTGTCGTCATACTTTTGGCCTTCCCGGTCTTCGCCTTTACTTCCATCACAACACACTCCCCCTTATATCTGACTAAGAAGTCCAATTCTAACCCGCTGTCTTTGTGAAAGTAATAGAGCTTCTGGCCCGATTTGCAAAGGAAGTCGGCCATGAGATTCTCAAAGATGGCCCCTTTATAGCCAAGCAAGTTACCTTGAAGTATATCAGCCTGCGTGCCGTAGTCAAGCATCCCCATTAGAATGCCGATGTCGGTAGTGTAGACTTTGAAGCAATCCTCGACGGCGTTGCCACTTAAGGGGAGTTCGGTTATTTTTGTGTTGTAGCACCGCTTTATTATTCCGGCATCTTCGAGCCACTGAAGGCTGCCTTTTAACTGGGAGGCTCGCCCCCCTTTCTTCACCGTCGAGTATTGGAACTTCTTGTTCTCCTTGGCCAGTTGGTTCGGGATAGACTCGAAACACTCGCGGATATTCGGCTTGGCGGAATCATCGGCATACTTCACCATATCCTCCTCATATTCAGCCAAGAGGGTACGTTGCTTCTTATAGATTAGGTCAATGTTTTTTGTTTCGAGAAAACAGTTCACCACTTCCGGCAACCCTCCGACGATGACATAACGGTATAGCAGATCCATCATTGCCTTATGGATACCGGCTGGAACAGGACTTTCGCTCTCGAAGCATGACTTAAGGGTGTCGATCACCGTCGATCCAACACCGTTGGCCCATAAGAACTCTTCAAAGTCAAGGGGATACATCTCAACCACTGTTTCGTAACCCACTGGGACTGAATCGGCCGCTTCTTCCCTTTCCTCTTTCCGGCTTCTCCCATACCCCCTCACGCCTAAAAGTGAACCGGTAGCAATGACATCGAAGCGTCCATCCACATGAAAAGATTTCAAAGCGGTTCTGGCTTCCTTGCATTCCTGAATCTCATCGAGGATAATACACGTCTTCCCACTTACGAAGCGTGCACCGGGGATCAGCGCAGAGAGATTGAGAATAATGGTCTCCACATCCAAATTACCACCGAACGCAACCTTCTTGTCAGGCTCAAGGATGAAATTCATATAGACCACATTCTGGTAATTCTCTTTCGCAAATTTCTTGACAATAAAGGTCTTTCCGCACTGACGAACACCCTTGATCACCAACGGTTTTCGGCCTACGGACTGCTTCCACACAGCTAAGTTTCTCTCTATCTTTCGCTTAAGCATAGCTATACTCTCTTTTAGTTACGCAAATTTACACTTTTTCAAGGGAAAAAACAAGTGTTTG
>CAZTSQ010000005.1:0-30463 GCA_964615915.1 uncultured Sangeribacter sp. | reverse complement strand
TACACTTTTTCAAGGGAATCAAGGGCGGTTTGTTACACTTTTTCAAGGGAATCGGAGGCGGTTCACTACACTTTTTCAAGGGAATCAGGGGTGAAGGTAGCGGGCGCAGAGGGGGCGGAAACGGACGCGGAAGGGAGTGGCGGGACGCTTCGGGGTAGGGGAGGTGAGATGGTAATAGAACTGGTGCTGGGTGTCCCAGGTGGGAATGTCGACGCGGCGCGTCTCGCCCGATGGTATGCGTACTTTCTGAGTCCACTCCCGGCAGTGAAGCATCGCTCCCTCCATAGTTTCGTAAGTGATCTCCACCTTCACTTCCACCAACTCGTCGGAGTGGGGATTGGTGACGAAAAAGCTCTCCTTGGCCGAGTTCACCCCCTTGTCAAACCCTGAGAAACGAGGCTGAGCGGCATTCACCGCGATACTGTCGGCGATACAGCCTGTGCCGAAAGCGATACTTCCGGATGCAACCGCGATACTGTCGCCACTGAAAGTGATGAGGTAATCTTCCACCCCCGAGGTATATTTCTTCGCCTCCTTCGCCTTGGCTGTGGCCGACGACGGAAGAGGCCGTTTGTCTGACACGACACGGCTCCCCCCGCACAGAAGTGTCAATAGATATAGCGTCACCATATAGATGTAACCCTCAGCGGACCAACTTATTGCCTAACTGCCCCTTATTCTTCAACCACGAGCTTACCCTCAGCTTCTAACGAAATGCGTGCCTCGCCACCCTCGCGAAGCTTCCCGAAGAGAATCTCGCGCATCAACAGAGGCTTGAGGCGTGCCGCGATCACACGGTCAAGTTCGCGTGCGCCGTTGTCACGAGTGACTCCGGCATCGAGCAACATCTCGCGCGCTTCGGCCGAGAGTTTCAGAGTCACCTTCTTTTCTGCCAGCATCGCCTCCAGACGGGCCAGTTTCTTGTCGAGGATGCGCCCGGCCATCTCGCGGTCGAGACTGTTGAAGGGTACCATCGCCGACAGACGGTTGAGGAACTCCGGCTTGAAGAGACGCTTCACCTCGCGCATCATTGCGTCGGCCGCCGTCACCCGGCTTCCGAAGCCAACCGACGCCTGCGCGGCATGCTGCGCACCTGCGTTGGAAGTCATGATAATCACCACGTTGCGGAAGTCGGCCTTATTGCCCTTGTTGTCGGTCAGGCGGCCATAGTCCATCACCTGAAGCAGGATATTGTAGATATCCGGGTGAGCCTTCTCGATCTCGTCGAGCAGAAGAACGCAGTTCGGAGTCTTGCGGATGGCGTCGGTAAGCAGTCCGCCGTCGTCATATCCCACATATCCGGCCGGTGAGCCAATCAATTTGGCCACGGTGTGTTTCTCGGTATATTCGCTCATGTCGAAGCGAACGAGCTCAACGCCCATGGCCTCGGCCAACGCCAAAGCGACCTCAGTCTTGCCGACTCCCGTCGGGCCGACAAAGAGCATCGACGCGACTGGCTTCTCCGGGTCGGTCAGACCGGCACGCGACATCATCACCGCCTCCGTCACACCGCGGACAGCCTCGTCCTGACCGAAGACGCGCCCAAGAACGCGGTCGGTCAGCGTCCGTAGCTGTTCGGCTTCGTCAGCCTTGGCCACGGCGGCCGTCTCGACCCTGCATAGACGCGCGAGAGTCTGTGAGATCAGATCTTCGTCGACAGTATTGCTCCCTTCGTCGCCCGGGTTGATTTCACGGAAGGCTCCGGCTTCGTCGACCAAGTCTATAGCCTTGTCCGGAAGCCTCCGGTCTGCGATATGGCGCGCGGTCGAGCGCACGGCGAAGTCGATGGCCGTGTCGGTATACTTCACATTGTGGAACTCCTCATATATAGGCTTGAGCTGGCGCAGGATTTCGATCGTCTCCTCGACCGACGGCTCATTGATGTCTATCTGCTGGAAGCGTCGCACGAGGCTCTTGCTCTTCGAGAACTGACGGTTGTACTCCTCGTAAGTAGTAGACCCGATGAACCGGATCTCGCCGCTTTCAAGATAGGGCTTCAGCTGGTTGGCGGTGTCCATACCCTCGTTGCTGTTGGCGCCGGCGCCGACAATCGTGTGAATCTCATCGATATAGACAATCGACCCCGGCTCCGAGCGCGCCCCTTCCATAATCAGCTTCAGCTTCTCTTCGAGCTGACCGCGAAACTTGGTTCCGGCAATCAGCGAGCCCACGTCGAGCCGGTAGATTCGGCTCCCCTTAAGCCGGTCGGGCACGCGTCCTTCTTCGATCATGCGCGCCAGTCCATAGACGAGCGCCGTCTTACCCACTCCCGGTTCGCCGACATGAAGCGGGTTGTTCTTATCCTTTCGGCAAAGCACCTGGATTGTCCTCGCCAGCTCAGCCTCGCGTCCGATCAACGGGTTGCGACCCGAGAGGCTGTCGTTGATGCATTCGACCATCTTCTTCCAGCGCGCAGACTTCTGTCGAGGCTCTTCATCTACGTCAGTCCACCCTTCAGAATCATCCGCGTTGTCCTGATATTCGCCGTCCGAATCGTCATCGAGCGGCTTAGGATTCGGTCGCTCCCATTCGTCAACATTCTCATGTTCAAAGGCTCCCGAGATTCCGTATGCATCCGTCAGAGCTCCGAGCGTCTCGCCGCGCCAACCGGATATAAACTCATTGATCAGGTGCGGACCGTAAAGACCGTCGAGAAATTCGCATGCGTGGATCACATGGGGTACCGATATTTCCTTCGCGCTCGATGTCTGGAGAAGACTCCACAAGACTTCGTGAAGATTGATCATCCCCGACGAGAGACAGATGTCATAGTCTACGTTTTCGGGAACATGTTCGAACGTGTCGATATAATTCTCAAGCGTCTCCTCGAGGTCGGCGAGCTGGTCGGCCGTGAAGTTTCCCGACATTGCGTCCTGGAACCTCGGCTGGTGAATGATGGCCAGCAGAAGATGCTCGGGCGTTAGGAACTCAAAGCGTTGTTCTACACAAGTTTCTATCGCGTCACCATAAGCCTCGTTAAGCGAGGCGCTTCTCGGAAAATCGTGTGGGTTAGGCATCGTGGATGGGTCAAGTGAAAATAAATGGGGTGGGTCAAGTTAAAAAAAATATGGTCAGACTTCTTCGACTGTCACTCTCAGCGGCGCCCCTTCCTGACGGGCGAGAGCCGTGACTTTGTTGGCTTTCGAGTAGGCGATATCGGCCGGATAGATGCCCGCCACTCCGCGGCCCTGCCGATGGACGGCCATCATGATGGTCTCGGCTTCGGAGGGAGTCTTGAAGAAGACGGTCATCAAGACGTGGACCACAAACTCCATGGTCGTGAAGTCGTCGTTGAGAAAGACTACGGCACATCGCTTGGGTTTTCCAAGACGGGTGCGTGTTTTGTCGGCGAACTGAACGTTTTCCTGGGGCATATTGATAGAAAGCGTTGAATGAGCGTTGAAAAAAGGAGTGTAAAATTAGACCCCATCCCTTTTTCAGGGGAATGAGGTCTGTACGTTAGTACTCTCATGGGGAGTCGAACCCCAATCGATGGAACCGGAATCCATTATTCTATCCATTGAACTATGAGAGCCTTTCTGAGGGTCGGAGACGTCGGGAACGCCCAACCGACACGCAAAGTTACAAAAATATTTTGGTTCCACCATATTTTTCGCTAATTTTGGGTCATGGAAGTAAAGATTGAAGACTCGTGGAAACGGGCGCTGGCCGGAGAATTCGGCTCAGAATGGTTTGCCGACATCGCCTCGAAGGTACGCTCTGAGTACGCTGCGCGCCCCGGTGCGGTGTTTCCGCCTGCATCACAGATATTCGCCGCGTTCGACGCCTCGGCGTTTGACAAGACAAAGGTCGTCATACTCGGTCAGGACCCCTATCACGGTCCGGGGCAGGCCAACGGCCTCGCCTTTTCTGTCAATCCCGGCGTGGCCGTCCCTCCGTCGTTGCGCAATATCTTTGCCGAAATCCACAGTGACGTCGGTGCCCCGATTCCGTCCAACGGAGACCTGACCCGCTGGGCCAATCAGGGGGTGTTGTTGCTCAACAGTGCCCTGACCGTTCCGCAGGCCACTCCGAAAGGTCACTCATGGATTGGCTGGGAGCGGTTTACGGACGCCGCCGTGCGTCACCTCGCCGAAGAGCGCGAGAACCTTGTCTTCATGCTCTGGGGGTCGGATGCGATTCGCAAAGGTGCGTTCATTGACCGCAACCGTCATCTTGTCTTGACCGCCCCGCATCCCTCACCCCTGTCGGCCCACCGCGGCTTCCTCGGTTGCCGCCACTTCTCCCAGGCCAACGCCTACCTCACCGCCCACGGCCAATCACCCATCATCTGGTAACTGCTACGCATAAGAGAAGAATAAGTTAGGCCCCAACGATATACTCTAATGACCTACTCTCCTTTTAAATCCAAGGCCTGAACTGCGTACCAACACAAATATTTTCTGTCTGCTTATCTAGATTGCAATTTTTTTTGTACATTTGCACCGTCAAACCGGAATGACAAGACATACTAAAGAAGAGGCGTTTTGCTTATCTTGCAAATGAAAACCTGAGAAATTTTCAACACGAGCAAGAGATAACAAGATGGTTCTCACGCTATAGCGTGGGCGCTTTCTCATATCTCGCTCGTAAGGTTTTCTCAGGACCGTCATTTGGAGATGTGGTAATGCAGTCCACGCTTCTGCATCTGAGAATCGACCGAAAGGACTGTAAGGTCGCAAATACCTTAATCCAAATGAGGACCCGCTTATTATTTTTAAGCTCTCTTCTCTGTCTTGTGGTTTCATTCTTCTCCTCATGTGAGCGAGAGAATTTCGATTCTCACGAGATCCGACTCTCCTCTGATGAAGTATTCGTGGGATATAATGGTGGAAAGCGCACGATTACAGTGAAAGGGGATGGTAAAATTATTTCAGTCACTTCTAAAGAAGACTGGATAGAAGCTACCCACACCGTCAACTCGATCACTTTAAGAATACTTCCAAATGACCAAGAGGATCAACGCTCGGGAGTAGTAACGGTTAATAGTGGATATGGCCTTCGTTCCTTGAAGATCATCCAGATGAGCAGATATGCCTCTGAACCAGATGACGATGATCCGGGAAATAACGACAATGATCCTGGGAGTGGTTCCAATCCTGGTGGAGGCGCTGATAATCCTCCCGTAAACAAGCTCGCAGCCCCCACTAATGTAAAAGCTGTCCAGAAGGACAACACTATTGTTGTTACCTGGAATTCTGTAGAAGGAGCGACACGATACGAAGTTGTACACGCTATTGGTGCTCATCAAACTTATCTTAGCGCTGGGTATTTTACTGGATTACAGTATACTGATGACGCCATAACGTCAGAAAGCAACTTCTACAAAGTGAGAGCTATTGGAGCCACTTTAAATGATTATAGCGATTTCAGTGAGCCTGCATATTGTTTATTTAAGGACAAGGGGTCTTCTGAAACTCCTACCAAACCTTCAATTCCCACTGGCCTAAGAGCTGTTCAAAAAGGAGAAACTATTGAAGTGTCCTGGAATCCTGTTCCGGATGTATACTACTATAGATTGTGGTACACTACTCCTATTGGTGGAAAAGATTATACCAATGTTTACGCGCCTGAGACTACCGCAATCTTTGACAGAAACATGCAGAATGGACGTTATACGTTCTGGATACAAGCGACTAACTCGAATTACGATTTTAGTCCAGAATCTGACACCGTAACATGCAACTTTTCAACTTCTTCAGGAGGAGGGGGAGGAGGGGGAAACTCTGGTAATGATACTCCCAAGAAATTGGAGACACCTACTAATCTGGAAGCATGGTCTGGAGACAGCTTCGTACAAATTTCTTTCGATGAAGTTCCCCTTGGTTATCAGTATGAGCTCTATAGGAGTAGCTCTGCAGCATCAGGGTATGTGAAGATCCCTGCTTCAGGAGGTAGTACGGCTAATCATCGTTATGTCCTGACAGACCAAAATCCAAAGTCAGGTACTCAATACTACAAAGTTAAAGCCATTGCTTTGAGCTCATTAGGAATAGTGCCTAGCAATCTAAGTGAGTATGTGAAAGTTACTCGGCAGTAACTTTTTGATATAACATTCCGAAAAGAGATGATGTGCACATCGCCCTCATCTCTTTTTTTATTTAATATTTTTTGGTTTATAAATGAAGAGATATTGGGTAACTGTATATCTTTCTATTAGGGATATAGTAGTGTCTTCAGAAGGAAATTTTTTATCTTGGCATTGTTTATATTCCAATTATTTTTTGTACATTTGCACCGTCAAACCGGAATGACAAGACATACTAAAGAAGAGGCGTTTTGCTTATCTTGCAAATGAAAACCTGAGAAATTTTCAACACGAGCAAGAGATAACAAGATGGTTCTCACGCTATAGCGTGGGCGCTTTCTCATATCTCGCTCGTAAGGTTTTCTCAGGACCGTCATTTGGAGATGTGGTAATTGCAGTCCACGCTTCTGCATCTGAGAATCGACCGATAGGACTGTAAGGTCACAAACAAATCATAACCGAATGAGGAAACGCTTATTCTTACTACTTTCGGTTCTATGTGTAATCACCACTATATTCCTTCCTTCTTGTGGTGATGATGATGAACCGAAAGACTCGTCAATCAGTCTCTCCACATATGAAATAACTTTTTCAGAGCGATGGAGGATCACGCAACGTAAGCTTGGAGAGCGGTGGTGTCATTAGTTCTGCTGGAACTAACGCATATTGGCTCAAAACAAGCTATAGCAGTTATTCCGTAACTATCCAAGCGGAGCCTAACACCGGGACTCAACAGCGCAGTGCAACCGTGAGAGTTAGCAACAAATCAGGACGAACTGCTACCATTGACATCATTCAACTTGGCTCCAATAGCTCAAACCAGGGCAATAATACTGGAGGCGGTAACAATACCGGAGGGGGTAATGATGGCGGTGGCGGAAACAATACTGGAGGCGGAAACAATACTGGAGGGGGCACTAATAACCCGCCTCAGAATACAAAGCCTTCAGCTCCAACCAACTTAGTAGTCAGTGAAATTGGCAACGCCTCTTTCCCACATTGTACTCTGAGATGGAATGAATCTCAAGGTGCTACTTCCTATACCATATATAGAAGTATTTATGAAAACAGTGGTTTTAGTAAAATAGGAACTTCGCAGTACGCTACCTATACTGATAATACTATTAAGATAGGAAATACCTATTATTATCGGGTGACTGCATCTAATTCTTATGGTTCAAGCGACTATAGCAATACCGTGCGATGCGAGTTCGCAGATACAAGAGAACCTGCTCCTCCTGTTTATGGTAACTGTTCAGCTAGCGGATCAACTATCACTCTTAGATGGAGTATCCCTTCTGATCCAACCTATGGAAAGGCCATTGATATAATCCTTAAGGTTTGGAGCCCCGCCTTGAAAGATTGGGTGATTCTTCAAACCTTATCACCTACAGCTACATCGGTAAGCTTCAACTATAGCTCTTATATCGATAGTGATGGATATGTTAAGTGTGGCGTGATTGCCGAAAATGAATTTGGTACAGCGACTCAAGGTGAGAAAGTCTATGATACCAAATCTAAGAGGTTTATTAATTAGGAACCTAAATATTGTATACTGCTATATAGATTACACGAGGAATCGTGGCGTGCTCTGAAAATAGAAGAATTTTAGAGTCACGAAATAGGCCTGGAGCTTCGCCCCAACGGCTGTTCACGAAAACAACGGATTTTAGGACGGAAGTTCTCATGAACAAATTTTCGCATCCGTTACCTATTGTTGTTTTATGTGGCGCCGAGGGGCGAAGCTATAAGTTCCATGGTCGAAGCGTTCCAGTGCGTTAGGTGGTTTATTTCGTGGGTAAAATCCACCGCGGATTCCTCGGTTGCCGCCACTTCTCCCAAGCCAATGCCTATCTAACCGCTCCAAATCACCACCATCAACGAAGCCTCCTGAGCTGTTGTATTATCCTTAAGGCATCTATTCAAAACGATCATGCGGTAGCCGCATACCTGCCTCCAGTAGAGAAATATATCCCTTGAAGCAATTAACACGAAATACTCCCAAGAATGTCTTATTTTAAGCAACTATGGTAATTTTTCGTGCGGAGCGCTTTGCCAGTATAAAGATTTTGATTACCTTTGCAAAAACAAAGTTTATGGCAGGAAAACTTATAGGCCGGGATCGCGAATGCAGAGAACTTAAGAGGTGTGTGGATTCTGAAGAGTCGGAATTCACGATTGTATGTGGTAGAAGACGAATAGGGAAGACCTTCCTTGTAGAGCAGTTCTTCGATGGTAATTTCGATTTCAAATATGTTGGAGGTCACAATCTAAGAACTAGAGAACAGCTCACCAATTTTTCAAAAGCACTTTACAAATTCAGTGGACACAAGCCCATCAGCTTAAGTGATTGGTTCGATGCCTTTGGAGCATTGCAGAGTTATTTGGAAGAACTTCCACAAGAGAGAAAAAAGATCATTTTCATAGATGAGATGCCTTGGATAGACACGAGGCGTTCCAATTTTGTAAGTGCGCTTGAAGCTTTCTGGAATGGCTGGGCCATGTCTAGAAATGACATTGTGCTCGTGGCTACAGGGTCAGCTACCTCATGGATGACAGACAAACTTCTGAAAAACCGTGGAGGACTCTACAATCGTATTAGACATCGCATATATTTGAAACCATTTAGCTTAAAGGAGACAGAGGAGTTTCTTATTGAGAATTCTTTTGATTGGGATAGATATCAGATTCTTCAAAGTTACATGTTGACAGGTGGTGTCCCGTTCTATCTAAAGATGCTTGATCCTCAGCTGAGTCTTGCTCAAAATATAGATGAACTATGTTTTTGCGAAACAGGTCAGTTTAGATATGAATTTGATGAGTTATACCATGCTATATTCCCAGGGGCAGAATCATATGTCATTATAGTAAAAACGCTCGCTGAGAATCGAAACGGTCTTACGAGAACACAAATTTCGAATAAGTCAAAAATCAGTGGGGCTTACCTTTCAAGAGTTCTTTTGAACCTTGAGAGGTGTAATTTCATTGAGAAGACTCACCTTTTCGGAAATCGGAAAACAGATGCTATTTATAGACTGGTTGACTATTTTACCTTGTTCTACTTTAAATTTATAAGCGCTGACATTTCCAAAGATCCACAATGGTGGACACATCATATGGACTCAAGAAGTGTACTTTCCTGGATGGGACTAACTTTTGAACTTATTTGCATGTCTCATCACCAGCAGATAAAACAAGCACTTGGAATATCCGGCATGGCAACCAATGTATCAACGTGGAGGTCGCTCCCTGATAAAGAAACTGGAACTCCAGGCGCTCAGATTGACTTAATTATAGAACGGGCCGATCGGATCATCCATCTCTGTGAGCTTAAATTCAGTCAGGAACCATATAATATTTCCATTGATTATGCCGATAAAATTAGACAGAGAGGATGGCTATTTAAAGAACACACGCATACTCGCAAGTCGATTGTAAATACCTTTGTCACAACATATGGACTGAAGAAGGGGAAACATAACAGCATTGTTCATAGCGAAACCACTATGGATGATCTATTTAAATTCTAAGTATATGAAAGATAAAGCAATGGAACTCCGGAAGGAGGGATATAACTGCGCGCAGTGCGTGCTGATGGCGCTCGCGCCGAAGATCAAAATTGACGAAGAGACAGCCGCACGTCTCTGCAGCGGCCTGGGAGCCGGAGTTGCTGGGTCTGGCCAGATCTGTGGCGCCGCCAACGCAATGGCGATGGCCGAAAGCGCCCTCCACGGTACGGCTCCGGGCGACAAAGTCGAGGCAATGAAGGCAGTCCGCAAACTTATCGACCGCTTCGCTGAAGAAAACGGTAACCGTATCAACTGCTGTGACCTAAAAGGTGTCGAGGGTGTCCGTCCCTGCGCGGAACTGATCACCCAAGCCGTCGGTATTTTCGAAGAGGCACATCCCGAACTGTGAGCCAAGTCGGACCCACCAACCCTTCCCGAACTATGAAAAAGTCAGCGATCTTCGCGGCTCTCCTGTTGACCGGACTCTCAGCGTTCGCCGACGTCGACACCGAGACCCGAATCTTTGACCCGGCCTTTCGGACCATGAAGCTGTCGAGACCCGATGCCTTCATGGCGCCGCCTGTTATTACACTCGGAAGTGACGAACGCCTGCTCCTCAGCTTCGACGAGATCGCCGAAGATGTCTCTGACCTGCAGCTGAGACTCGTTCACTGCAACAGCGACTGGCAACCCTCCGCGCTCCTCGAGTCCGAATATCTCGACGGCTTCAACATTGCCGACATCGAAGACGCCGCCTTCTCTCAGAACACATTCGTCCACTTCGTCAACTATCAGGTCGAGATTCCCTCGCCCGGAATGGAACCTCTCGCTTCGGGCAACTATCTGGTACAGGTCTTCTTTCGTGACGAGCCCGACACACCTGTGCTTCAGGCCCGCTTCTTTGTCTCCGAACAGGCCGTCCGCATAGCCGGCAACGCCTCCGGCCGCACCGACCGCGGTATCAACACCGACTGGCAACAGCTGAACCTTCGGATCGACCCCGGATCATTCCCCATCTCCAATCCGTTTACGGACATCAAGCTGATGGTGCGCCAGAACGACTCGCCCGAGACCGAACGCCTTATCCCGACCCCTTCGCGCCTTGACGGAAAGACCTTGGTGTACGAACACGTCCCGAACCTTGTCTTTCCCGCCGGCAACGAGTTCAGACGCTTCGAGACAGTGCGGGTCAATTACCCCGGGATGCACGTTGACTCAATGCGTTACGGCGGATCGAACTATCACGCCTACCTCGGCCTGGACCAGCGTCGAGCCGAGCGCAACTACATGTTTGACGAGACCCAGCACGGTCGCTTCCTCGTGCGCGAGTTTAATTCGACCGACTCCGACCTCGGGGCCGACTACGTGACTGTCCACTTCACGCTCGACACCCCCGAGCTGATCGGTGCCGACATATACGTTGACGGCGAGATGACCCACCATCGCCTCGACGAAACCACGCGCATGACCTTTGACCACAACGACCGTCTCTATCGCCTTCAGATGCCCTTGAAGCAGGGGGCCTACAACTACCGCTATGTGGCTGTGCCCCATGATAAACCGGGCTTCAGAGGGGCTTCGTCGAGTCCGATCGAAGGGGATTATGCCGAGACATCAAACGAGTATTTCGTCACGCTTTACTACCGGCCGCCGGGCTCACGGGCAGACCGTCTACTCTCGACA
Source organism: uncultured Sangeribacter sp. (assembly GCA_964615915.1). GTDB lineage: Bacteria > Bacteroidota > Bacteroidia > Bacteroidales > Muribaculaceae > Lepagella. Next base: position 19,243 of record CAZTSQ010000005.1, on the reverse strand, counting down.
GCGTTGATATACACCGAGCGTTGAGAATGATTTTTGGGGGTGATGGAAAACCTTTTTTGGTTAGTTCGTGTTAAACAATCAAAAGAAACTTAAAAAGTCAACGCTCAAAATCTATAAGGTTATGGATAAAGAAAGAAATACTCGCGAGAACGAAACCGCCAACTCGCTTCCCGCAGAAGGAAAGAACCGCAAGCGTAACTCAACGGGACGCACCAACAAACTGTGGATGTGGCTCGGAGTGATCGTCCTGGTCTTCATACTCCTCTATTGGCTCTTCGCCATCGGCACATTCGAGGACATGCTCGGTGTCTTCAACGGTTAAGGCTCCCGGCTTCGCCTCCTTATCGAAAACGCATTCAGACCTCCCCGGCCCTCATCTCGGACCGCGGAGGTTTTTTGTTGCCGTAAGAGTGCGAAAATTTGCGTAATTCGCGGAAAATTCGTAATTTTGCGGCGAGTTTGCAATCTCTGGTAAGAGACGCCTGAAGAGTGGGCGCCAAAAGATGCTTATTTATATTGCAAGCGATAACCAAAACTTAATCTTTAAAATGGATTTACTCAAAATTGCGGAAGAGGCTTTCGCAACCCCCAAGAAGGAATTCCCCGAGTTCGGCCCCGGCGACACCATCACCGTCGCTTATCGTATCAAAGAGGGTAACAAGGAACGTATCCAGCAGTATCGCGGTGTCGTTATCCGTATCAACGGCCAGGGCGACAAAAAGCGTTTCACCGTTCGCAAGATTTCCGACGGAATCGGCGTTGAGCGTATCTTCCCCATCGAGTCACCGTTTATCGAATCTATCACCGTCAACAAGCTCGGTAAGGTTCGTCGCGCGAAACTCTACTACCTCCGTAACCTCACCGGTAAGAAGGCACGTATCAAAGAGCGTCGCCCGAAAAAAGCGTAAGCTCACCGTTTGGGGACAATTCCCGAACACATTCAAGCCAATCACAGACCGTCGGAACGTCTCCGGCGGTTTTCTTTTTTGAGGAATTTTTTGTACCTTTGCCAAACAATTCCCACTCGATAAAAATAATTCAAGATAATATCATGTCAAAGAAAGCACTTCTCATAATCCTCGACGGATACGGAATCGGCGACCATAAGGCCGACGATGCAATCTTCAATACCCCCACCCCCTATATGGACAAGCTCGTGGCCGAATATCCCCACTCTCAGCTTCAGGCCAGCGGTGAGGACGTCGGTCTGCCCGCCGGCCAGATGGGCAACTCCGAGGTGGGCCACCTCAACATCGGCGCCGGCCGCGTTGTCTATCAAGACCTTGTGAAGATCAACCGCGCGATCGCAGACGGATCTTTTGCCGCCAACCCGGAGATCAAGAGCGCCTTCTCGTATGCCAAAGAGCACAACGTCCCCATCCATTTCATGGGCCTCTGTTCGGGCGGCGGCGTTCATTCGAGTCTCGATCACCTGTACGCCCTTTGCGACACGGCCAAGAGCTATGACCTCTCTAAGGTCTATATCCATGCCTTCATGGATGGCCGCGACACCGACCCGAAATCGGGTGCCGGCTTCCTCAGCGACATCGAGGCCCACTGCAAGCAGAGCGCCGGCGTTATCGCCGACGTCGTGGGCCGTTACTATGCCATGGACCGCGACAAACGCTGGGAGCGCCTCAAGGAGGCCTACAACCTCCTCGTCTACGGCAAAGGCAAGCAGACCTCTGACGTTGTCAAGGCTGTCGAGGAATCATATGCCGAGGGAGTGACCGACGAATTCATCAAACCGATCGTCAACGACAAGGTCGACGGTCGCATCGGCGCCGGTCATGTCGTCATCTTCTTCAACTACCGCAACGACCGTGCCAAGGAGCTGACCGTTGTCCTCACCCAGCACGCCGAAGACGGCATGAACCCGATCCCCGACCTGCAGTACTACTGCATGACCCCGTATGACGACTCGTTCAAAGGCGTGCACGTGATCTTCAACAAGCAGGACGTCGAGAACACGCTCGCCGAATACCTCTCGTCGAAACAGATGAAACAGCTCCACATCGCCGAGACCGAGAAGTATGCCCACGTGACTTTCTTCTTCAACGGCGGACGCGAAGCCCCCTTCGACGGCGAAGAGCGTATCCTCGTCCCCTCGCCCAAGGTGGCCACATATGACCTCCAGCCCGAGATGAGTGCGCCGGAGGTGACCGAGAAGCTCGTCGAGGCAATCGACTCTGAGAAATTTGACTTCATCGTCGTCAACTTCGCTAATGGCGACATGGTCGGCCACACGGGCGTGTACCCCGCTATCCAGAAGGCTGTCGAGACCCTCGACACCTGTGTTGAAAAGGTTGTCGAGGCCGCAAAGAGCCATGGCTACGAAGCGATTATCATCGCCGACCACGGAAACGCCGACCACGCCATCAATGCCGACGGCACTCCCAACACTGCCCACTCGCTCAACCCGGTCCCCTTCATCTACGTCGGTGACAAGGATGCGAAGGTGAAGAACGGCCGTCTGTCCGACGTAGCTCCGTCGCTTCTCCACATTCTCGGCCTCCCCAAACCCGCCGAGATGGATGGTGAGGATCTGATCTCGAAATAAGATGAAAAAAATATTGGCAACACTGACCGGTCTTTTGCTGATGGCTTCGCCGTCATTGGCAAAAGACCTTGTCATTCTCCACACTAACGACACCCACTCGCTGATCGAGCCCGGCCCCGACGGGATGGGAGGCGTCCTCCAGCGGAAGGCCGTGATCGACTCCGTCCGAGCTGCCGAGAAGAACGTACTGCTCGTCGATGCCGGCGATGTAGTTCAGGGAACGCTTTATTTCAAGTACTTCAAGGGTGACGTCGAGTATCCACTGATGAACATGATGGGCTACGACGTCCGTATTCTCGGCAACCACGAGTTCGACAACGGACTCGACGAGTTGGCCAAGTACTACAAAGACGTCAAGGCTTCCCGCCTCTCGACCAACTATGACTTCTCCGACACTCCCCTCAAGGGGATTTTCGAGCCGTATGTGATCAAGAAGATCGACGGTAAGAAGATAGGCTTCATCGGGATAAACATCGACCCCGAGAGTCTGATCTCGAAAGAAAACTATGCCGGTCTGGTCTACCGCGACGCAATCGAAGAAGCCAACAAGACCGCCGCCCTGCTGAAAAAGAAGGGTTGTGATTTGGTTGTGGCCGTAACCCACATCGGATATGTCAAGGAGAACGAGAAACCGACCGACATCGAATTGGCCGAGGCATCGCGCGATATAGACATCATCATCGGCGGTCATTCCCACACACTTCTGATGCCTGATGACCATTCGAAGCCCCATCTGTTCCGCAACGCCGAAGGGCGTCCGGTTCTCGTCGTTCAGACCGGCAAGTCGGGAAGATATCTGGGCTACATCAAGATAGACCTCGACCAACTCGCGACCGAGACGCCGGCCGACTATGACTACCGCCTAATTCCGGTGACCGACCGTTTCCCCGCCTCGAAGCTCGACAAGAAGATCACATCGTTCCTTGAGCCCTATAAAGAAAAGGTGGATTCGGTCAACAGCCGCGTGATAGCCCGCTCGCTCTATGACCTTTCGAACCGCGAACGTACGGGGGGTTATCCGAACTGGATCGCCGATTATGCGTCGTGGTATGGCAAGGTTGTCACCGATTCGCTTCGTGACGCCGGTGTCGAGATCGAACCGGTCGACTTCGCCGTGATGAACGTCGGAGGCATCCGCTCGCCGATGGCTGAAGGCGACGTGACCGAAGGTCAGATACTCTCCACCTTCCCGTTTGCTAACCGGATGGTGATCACTCGTGTGAAAGGCTCCGACATCCTCGACGCCCTGCGTGTCGCCGCCCGGAAGGGTGGGGAAGGAGTGAGCCACGAGTTACGGGTGGTGACTGACGCCGACGGTAATCTCCGCAATGCCTACGTCAACCTCAAGCCAATCGACCCCGAGGGTTACTACAACGTGATGACGATCGACTATGTAGCCCAAGGCAACGACGACCTGACCGGCTTCGGTCGCGGCGTGGAACTTTGGAAAGACCGCAACGAGATGGTCGTTCCCCTTCTCCGCTACGTCAACCTCCTGACTGACCTCGGCCTCCCGATCGCCTCGGACCGCACCCCTCGCTTCGTTCAGTCCGTAGCGACGCAAGGGGCGCCGGCTTCGAGCCGATAAGAAATCGTAAGGTACCCAACCACAACGTTTCCCATCTACTTTTCCCCTTAAGGGTGACACTTTTCGCCAAAAACGTCACCCTTAAGGGGAAACTTTTGCCCAAAATTGTCACCCTTAAGGGGATTTTTCGTAAATTTGCAGGTAATTTCACGTCACCGACAGATTATGATCGACCTTAAGCTCATAGACTTTATGGAGGAGGAACTCGAGCGCACACCGAGATCCTTTCACCGATATATGTACGACCGGATCCTTTGGGAGGGGCGCATGATAGGCCTCCTAGGCCCGAGGGGAGTCGGGAAATCAACTCTCGTCAAGCAATACATCTTAAACCGCGACGATCGGAAAGATTGGCTTTATGTTTCGGCAGACCATATGTTTTTTTCCAGTCATTCAGTTGCCGATCTGGCCGACGCATGGGTTAAGGAGGGTGGACGACACTTGGTGATCGACGAGATCCACAAGTATGAGAACTGGTCGGCAGAGCTAAAACAGATTTATGACGGTCACCCGGACCTTCAGGTCATTTTCACCGGAAGCTCGGTCCTCGACATATATAAAGGACAGGCAGATTTGAGCCGGCGTGCACTAATGTTTGAAATGCAGGGGCTTTCGTTTCGAGAATATCTCAAGCTATTCAAAGACATCGACTTCCCGGTCTACACCCTCGATGATATTCTCTCCGGACGCGTGGAATTGCCGGCAGGCTACCATCCGCTTCCCGATTTCCGCGAGTATCTACGAAAGGGATACTATCCATTCTCAGGCGAAGTGGGCTATGAGATACGTCTACTTCAGATCATCAACCAGACGATTGAGAACGACATCCCACAGTATGCGCGCATGAATGTGTCGACGGCCCGCAAACTCAAGAGACTCCTGTCAATCCTCAGTCAAGCAGCTCCTTACAAACCCAACATGAGCTCTCTGTCTACGGAGTTGAGCGTAAGCAAAAACGATCTGCCCGACTATCTGGCCTACCTGGAGACAGCCGGGATGATCGGGCAGTTGAGAGATGAGACGGGCGGACTCAGAGGTCTCGGTAAGGTCGAGAAGGTCTTCATAGACAACCCGAACCTTATGTACAGTCTCGGAAGCACCGGAACAAATATCGGAAGTGCCCGCGAAACATTCTTCTACAATCAGATGAGGGTTGAGAATCCGGTTGTTTCGTCGAAGAAAACGGATTTCCGGATCGGAGACAAGATATTCGAGGTTGGCGGTGCGTCGAAAGGCGAACGACAGCTTGAGGGAGATCCCAACGGTTATGTGGTGCGCGATGACATTGAGCGTGGAAACGGCAAATACATCCCCCTATGGCACTTTGGACTAACATATTAGTGGGAGGGACGATGGCGTTCCTCATCCTGTCGTGCGCCAGACCGGCAGGGGAGAGCGCGGAGCCGGTCGAGGTGGCCGACTGGGAGGTTGAAGCTGAAATGTGGACCGACTCGGTGATGGCGACGCTGAACCGGGAGGAGATGGCGGCCCAACTCGTGATGCCGGCTATCTACGCTCGGAACGGAGGGGCGGAGATGGCGCGCATTCACGAATATGCCGACTCGCTGCAGGTCGGAGGTATCATCCTTCTCAAGGGCAGCCTCTCGGAAGCACGCGCCTTGGCCGACTCAATGACTGTCTGGAGCCGGGTCATTCCTTTTGTGGCTATTGACGGAGAATGGGGTCTGTCGATGCGGCTCAGCGGCGCCCCGGGCTTCCCGGTCAACGGACGCATCAACCTCGACGCCTCTGAGAACGACCTCTATGAATACGGAGCTGAAATGGCGCGCGAGTGTCGCGCCGTCGGAATCAACATGTTGCTCGGGCCCGTCGTCGACGTCGTAGGCACTGACAATCCGAGCGGCGGCCTCGGTTATCGCTCCTTCGGACGCGACGCCGAACGTGTGGCGCGCCTGGGTGTGGCTTATTCACGCGGGGTTGAGAATGGCAACGTCGTCAGCGTGGCCAAACACTTTCCCGGTCACGGTCGGGCAACTTCAGACTCCCACAAACGACTGCCCGAAATCACGGCCTCGCGAGCGGCTCTCGACACAACCGATCTTCTCCCGTTCCGGCGATATTCCGAAGCAGGGTTGTCGGCCATCATGACTGGCCACCTGTCCGTACCTGCCCTTGATCGCTCCGGACGCCCGGCCACGGTCTCGGACACGATGCTCAACGGTGTGTTGCGCAAGGACTTGGGATTCATCGGACTTATAGTTACCGACGCGATGAACATGGGAGCTGTCAAGATCTACTCAGCGGCTGACGCCGTGCGCGCCGGAGCCGATATCGTTCTCGCACCGACTGATACCCGTGAAGCCATCAAAGCGATCGCCGCACTCGACTCGACCCTCGTCGCCGACCGCTGTCGCCGTGTCCTCCTCAGAAAATACGCCCTTATCGGCCCACTTCCGCCACGAGCCCATCTCGACAGTCTCAACCGCGAAGCTGACGCAGTCACCAAGAAGTTGAAATAGAGAGCCCGCAACGCAGTAACGCCGGCTTCCAGCCGGTATGAAAAGACTCTTCAATAAAGATTACGATGCGGAAGTTGCGTCGAATAGCTACCCCTAAGCGTCTCGACCAACCTACGCATGTCTGAAGAGAATTTGGGGCCGGTCCATACTCCAGTGTTAGTCAGCAGAATCCAACATTCGCCGTCGGGAAAACGCTCTATCAGCGCATGAGACGAACAGAGCGTGCCGGTGCGGATCCATCGGCCGTCCTTCTCAATCTTTGCCCAACCCCTGGCTACATTCAGTTTGTCTTCGGGGTCAATCTCGGTTAGTTTTCGTATCGAGGCAGCCGAAAGTATGTCGGGCACACGGCTGTCAAGGTCAATGGCCGCCACCAACCGGCTTAGTCCGGCAGCCGAAGCAACCCATCCTCCGCCTCCCATCAGAGCGTTGTAGTCATTGCCTCCATAGGCACGAGGCACCATTTTGTCCGAGCCGTTGAATTCCTCAACAATCTCATCGTCTGCCGCATAGTATTTCACCTCGCTCTCACCCTTCTCATCATAATAGTTGGTGGCGGCGAAAAATGTCGGTACACCGGCCGGCCGAAGCACTTCTTCGTTGACGTAGTCCCAATAGCTCTTTCCGGTAACCTTCTCAATCACGAGCGACAGGAGCATGTAGCCGAAGTTGGAATAGTGACGACGCACCCCGGGAGCGGCTGCCAACTTGCGTCCGAACACGATCTTCGTGATCTCTCGCGGAGAGGGAGGCGTCGACAGTCTGTTCTCGATCACAAGGTCGCGGATATTGAACATCGGGTCCCCCTTGCGGTTTGAGAAGCCCCCGGTGTGCTGAAGAAGATGGTCGACCGTCAGGGAGTCGAGACGTTCGTCGCCGATCGCATCCAATATATCGCGATCGTTCAGGATTCCGTTGGGCCCCGTCACACGCGAGTCGAGTCGAAGACGACCCTGCTCAACGAGCTTCATCACCGCCACGGCAGTCACAAGTTTCGATACCGACGCGATACGCATCACATGAGAAGCATCCATCTTCACCCCGGCCTCCTGGTCGGCCCAGCCATAACCTTGAGTGTAAAGCAGTGAGTCATTGCGTGTTATGGCAATCTGCATTCCGCGGAGGCCATACTTGTGCATGAACTGATCGATTCGGGAACCCATCGGGGCGAGCGGGGCGTAGGCCGAAGAGCGATTTGTCAGAGTGTCAGCCCAGGCCACACTTCCTTCATCATCCTGCCCGAGATCGGTTATGCGTGTCCAAGGGCTACCCTCCCCTTTGGGATAGAGGATGGCGAAGAGCACGATACCGAAGACGAAGAGGCCGATGACGGCCAGTATTCTGAGTTTGAATTCCTGACGTTTCACCCTACAAAATTACAACAAAATTTCGGGAGGGCAAAACGGGTCTTTCCATACCGGCTGGAAGCCGGCGATACCACGTTGACGGTTCGGGGCTTTGAAGTACCGGCTTGAAGCCGGCGATACTGCCTGGGCCCGAGATTTGGTTTGTTCGATAGTTTTTAGTAATTTTGCAAGTCGGAAGCGAAGGGGGCGCTGATCATCAGTCAAACAATAACTTAAACAACATAGAAAAATTACAGCCAAATCGTTATGATGAACGCTCAAGACATCAAGAACGGCACCTGCATCCGTATGGACGGCCGTCTCTATTTCGTAATCGAGTTCCTGCACGTTAAACCCGGCAAGGGCAACACTTTCATGCGCACAAAACTGAAAGACGTTGTCGACGGCCGTGTGCTCGAACGTCGCTTCAACATCGGCGAGAAACTCGAGGACGTCCGCGTTGAACGCCGCCCCTACCAGTATCTCTATGCCGACGGCCAGGACGACATCTTCATGAACAACGAGACTTTCGAGCAGGTTCCCATCTCAAAGGAACTCGTGACCGGCGCTGCGTTCATGAAAGAAGGCGACACCGTTGAGGTTGTCAGCGACGCTTCGACCGACACTGTCCTCTATGCCGAAATGCCTATGAAGACCGTCCTCAAGGTGACATACACCGAGCCCGGTATCAAGGGTGACACCGCCACCAACACCCTCAAGCCCGCCACCGTCGAGACCGGCGCCACTGTCCGCGTTCCCCTCTTCATCGGCGAAGGCGAGCTGATCGAGGTCGACACCCGCGACGGTTCGTATGTTGGCCGTGTGAAGGCATAATCCAACTGTCAGCGACATGAAGTTTTCGATAATTGTCCCGGTCTATGACCGACCCGACGAGGTTGAAGATCTGATGCGCAGTCTCGCGCAACAGACCGACAAGGGGTTCGAGATCGTGATTGTCGAAGACGGCAGCAAGAAAACATGCAGGTCGGAAGCCGAGCGATACCGTTCGGCTGTCGACCTGCAATATTTCTATAAGGAAAACGAGGGGCGCTCTATCGCCCGCAACTACGGGATGGACCGCGCCCGGGGTGACTTCTTCGTCTTCGTCGACTCAGACTGCATCCTGCCCCCGGACTATATCGAGAAGCTCCGCCGTCACCTCGAAGAGGGTGACCGTGAAGATCTGCCGCAGGGCGCTCACCCGAGGCCGATCCGCTTCTTCGGCGGACCCGACGCGGCCCACGAGTCGTTCACCCCCACACAGAAGGCCATCAACTTCGCGATGACCTCGTTCTTCACCACCGGCGGTATCCGGGGAGGTAAGGTGAGGATGGAAAAGTTTGTGCCGCGCACATTCAACATGGGCTTCGACCGCAGGGTCTATGAAGTCGTTGGCGGCTTCCGCGAGATGTTCTCAGAGGACATCGACATGTCTACCCGAATCCGACAGGCCGGTGTCAATCCGGTGCTTCTGCGCGACGTGATTGTCTATCACAAGAGGCGGGGTGATCTGGCCAAGTTCTGGCGACAGGTCCGTGTGTTCGGAATGTCAAGGATAACACTTCAGCTCCTTTATCCCGGCTCGATGAAAGCCGTCCACTGGGCCCCGGCTCTCTTCGTCATCTTTGCCGTCGCGATGCTAATCGGCGCTTGTTTCAACCCTTGGTGGCTCCTTCCGCTCGGGTTGTATCTGCTGATTTTGTTTGTAGCCGCTCTGGTCACCACACGCTCTGTGAAGATCGCCGGCCTCGGCGTCGCCGCCGGGATGGTTCAGCTCTTCGGCTACGGAACCGGATTTATCCAGGCCTATGTCTGGAAGATACTGCTGGGCCACGGTCGAGACGAAGCACAGGAGGTCGAGATGAGGCGCGGAAAATAGACAGAAACTCAACACGCTATGTTACAGGTATCTGATGGAATCATGCTCGAAGAGGCTCCGCGTGAGCGAGCCGAAAGATACGGTGTCGGTGTCTTGAGCAACGCCGAACTCTGGGCGCTCATTTTGCGCACCGGTATGCCCGGGCTACCTATCACAACGATGACAGTCGAGATGATGAAGGCCAACGACAACAGCCTCATGCGGCTCGACCGCCGGACACGCGCGGAGCGTCTCGAGATGCAGGGTGTCGGGATGGTCAAGGCGATCCAGATAGAGGCGGTCTTCGAGATAGCCAAGCGCTATTTCAACGAAGGGCCGATCGTCACCGAACGTATCCGTCAATCGCGTGACATCTACAACCTCATGCGCGCACAGATCGGCAACCTTCCTCACGAAGAGATCTGGGTCCTGTTCCTCAAGCGCAACAACCGCGTGCTCAGCAAGATGAAGATAACGACCGGGTCGTCTGTGGCGAGTATCTTCGACATCAAGAAGATCATGCGCCACGCCCTTCTCGAACAGGCCGAGGGCCTCGTCATGTGTCACAATCATCCGTCCGGAACACTAGTCCCCAGCGAACCCGACCGCCAGATTACTCGCCAGGCACAGTCAGCCTGCAAGGCGCTGGACATCCAGTTTCTGGATCATGTGATCCTCACCTCACACGGATACTATTCATTTCAAGACAGCGGCGAACTCGATTAAGCAACGCAGACACTCGGTACAAAGACTATAAAACTATGGCCAACAAGAAACAAACCGGACGTGTAATCAGGAATACGGGTGCCAACTATGTCGTTGAGTTTCCGGACGGTACGACCGCAAACTGTCGGGTGAAGGGAAATTTCCGTATCAAGGGGATCCGGACCACCAACCCGGTGGCGGTCGGAGACATCGTCGAGGTCACTTCGACCGGTGACGAGACGGATTTCATCACCGCTATCACGCCGCGCCGAAATTATATCATCCGCCGCGCCTCGAACCTTTCGAAAGAGTCTCATATCCTCGGAGCCAATATTGACCAGGCTATTCTTGTCGCGACGCTCCGCGACCCGGAGACACCGACGACGTTTATCGACCGTTTTTTGGCTACGGCCGAGGCGTATGGAGTCCCCGCGGTGTTGGTGCTTAACAAGACCGACCTGTGGGACGATGTTGACCGCGAGCTCGGCGACGCTATATCATACCTGTACACCTCGATCGGCTATCCCGTAATCAAACTCTCAGCGGCGACCGGTGACGGTCTCGATCTTCTGCGCGAGGCGACTAAAGACAAGGTGTCGCTGATGGCTGGCAACTCAGGAGTCGGTAAGTCATCGTTGATCAACGAGTTGATTCCCGGTGCGGATCTTCGTACGGGCCATATTTCGGACACTCACCGGACAGGTATGCACACGACGACCTTCTCGGAGATGCTCCCGCTGCCTTATGGTGGCGACATCATCGATATCCCCGGGGTCAAGGGCTTCGGGACGATAGATTTCGCACCCGAAGAGGTCTCGCACTTCTTTCCTGAAATTTTCCGGATTGGGGCCGACTGCCGATACGGAAACTGCCGCCACATTAACGAACCCGGGTGTGCCGTTATCCCTGCGGTCGAAGACCACCGTATCTCCGCCTCGCGCTACGCATCCTATCTCTCGATTCTCGAAGAATCAACCGACTCTGACAAATACCGAAAACCCTTCTGACCCACCCCTTCACCCCTTCTGACAGCGTTCTTTAGCTTCGCAACACAAATTTTGGGCTCAATATTTTGTCAAGTCATTGAGATTTGCTAATTTTGCAGTCCGAAAAGCGAAAAAATCAAAATCAAGATAAAATGAAAAGAACTTACCAACCCTCAAACCGCCGCCGCGTGAACAAACACGGCTTCCGCGAGAGAATGGCAACTAAAGATGGCCGCAAGGTCCTCGCCCGCCGTCGCGCAAAAGGCCGCAAGTCGCTGACCGTATCTGATTCGATCGCCAGCAAGTAAGCCGCAGGCCTCACAGCGCAGCGTTCCCGCTGACAATACAACAGGAATTCCGTCTATCTACCATCAGACGGGGCTCCTGTTTTTATTTGTCAAGCTCCTAACACCTTCGAAAATCTCAAAATACAGGCCAAAGAGCAACGCTAACGGTCTAAACGCACCTAAAGTTAGGCCGTTTTTAAAATTTTTGTTAATTTTGTCCTTTGTATGTCCAACTTGAATCTGAAACACGCGCTGAATCCTCTGCCGCCCTTCCTTTTGACTGTCGTGGGGTTTCTCGCCATCCTTTGGCTGACCCTCGCGCCTCATCCCCTGGGAGAGGAGGAACTGCCGTTGTTTCCCGGCGCCGACAAGATTGCCCATCTTGTCATGTTCGGAGGGTTCACGTTGCTCATGCTGGTCGACCTCTGGCGCCGTCGCCGCTTCTCACGCCTATCGACGGCAAACATCTGGTTGGCCGGGACGCTGTCTGCCATTCTCGGATGTGTAGTCGAAGTGGCACAGTGGAAAATGAACCTCGGGCGCTCCTTCGAGTGGGCAGACATAATCGCCGACTCGCTCGGCGCGTTCGGTTGCTCTTTGCTCTGGATGTGGTTGGCCCCGAAGTTTCTCGACTGAAAAAGATTTTGGTTTATCTCTAGCATCTCCTCTCTTCGATTCCATAAATGACTGATTCAAACTCAGATAACAATATACAGGAAGTTCCCGGTCAAGCTCCGGAGACAAACTCTCCCCAGCCAAAGGAAACTGGCGTCACCCAAGGATCGCCCGATCCTAAAGAGGCGCCCAGGCCTAAGAAGAAACGCAGGCATCTGATCAAGTCGGTGTGGCTCCGCATACCGCTGAAGGTTCTGATGTGGCTCGTTATCATCGTGTTGCTGATCCCGGTGTTGCTCTACATTCCACCGGTTCAGAATGCGGTGAAGGACATTGCCTGTTCATACGTCAAGAAATCGACCGGGATGGATATCGAAGTCAAACGGTTGCTTCTGAAATTTCCACTCGACCTTCAGCTCGATGACGTCCTGATCCGCGAAGCCTCCGGCGACACTATGGTGATGGCCCGGAAACTTGTGGCTGACGTGAAGATGCGCCCGTTGCTGAAGCTCGACATAAAGGTCAATGCCCTGCGCCTTGACGACGGCTATTATCGGATGGTCTCGACCGACTCTTCGATGATCATGAAGCTGAATGCCGGCCTGCTGAACGTTGAGCCCGGAGCCTCGTTCGATCTCAAGAACTCGCATCTGAGTCTGAACGACGCCCTTCTGCGCGACGGCAATGTCCAGCTCTATATGAATGTCTGGAAGAAGGAGCAGAAACCTGACACAGCACCTCCGGCCCCCTTCCTGATCGAAGCGAAGCGACTGAGGCTCGAGAATCTGACGTTCGGGATGTCGATGCTCCCGACTATCGACACGCTTAGCTTCCACACCACGGAGCTCACTCTGACCGATGGTGTCATCGACTTGGGAAACAACAAGATAAAGCTCGGAAATGTGATCGCCTCTAAAGGTTCGGCCACATATCTTGTGCCGACGCCCGAATGGGTCGCCGCTCATCCCGCTCCTCCATCGGATACGACTTCGACGTCGGCCCCTATGATCATCACGGCCGACACGATTGCCCTCAACGACTTCGCGGCCAAATATGCGACGGTCGGGGCGAAACCTATGCCGGGATTTGACGCCTCCTGTATCGAGTTCTCGGACCTTTCGCTCGCCATGGCGGGGTTCTACAACGAGTCGTCTACAGTCAGGCTTCCGCTGACGACCCTTTGCGGACGCGAACGCTGCGGTCTTACAATCACTTCGGGAAGCGGTTTGGTCTCGGTCGACAGCACCGGCCTTGCACTCAACAACCTGAAGGTCAAGACTCTCTACTCAGATCTTTCGGCGACCGCCGGACTGCCATTCTCGCTGATGGCAATGCAACCTTCGGCTCCCCTCGACGCAGAGGCCGATATATCCCTGGGACTTCCTGATATTGAGGCTTTCATGCCCTCGTTGAAACAGTATACCTCCGGTCTTCCTCAGCGGACACCGTTGAAGGCATCGCTCAAGGCTAAGGGGCGTCTCGATGACGTTGAGATTCCTTATCTGAACGTGGCTATGGCCGATGTTCTCGATATCAAGGCGAGCGGCCACGCACAGAACGCTCTCGACTTCAAACGGCTCCGCGCTCAGCTACAGATAGACGGAACACTGAAGAATCCGGAGATCGCCAAACATTATATCGGCTCGGCCGGCGGCGTCAACATCCCCGCCTTCAACATCAAGGGCACAGCGACCGCCGACGGCCAGAACTACGGGGCAGATCTCGCACTGACTACTCCCGACGGTGATCTCGGCGCACGCGGTAAGGTCTCTCTGACCTCGGAACACTATGACGCTGATGTCGTCATCCGCGACCTCGACCTCGCCCGTTTGATGCCGTCGCTCGGAATCGGATCTGTTGACGGCTCTTTAATAGCCAAAGGCGCGGGATTTAACCCCGAGAGTCCTCGAGCCAACACGGACGTCAAGCTCCATCTCAACTATATTGACTACAACAAGGTGCGCCTGCGCGACATCACCGCCGACGCAACCCTCGACAACGGGGCCTTCTCTATCGACGCCATCTCCCACGCCGCTCCTGCCGACCTCACCCTCTCGGGAAGCGGCCGAATTGCGACAGACGACTATGCCGTCAATCTTGTGGCCCACATCAACCATCTTGACCTTCAGGAACTCGGAATGAGCGAGACGGTAAACCAGGGGTCCGGCTCAATCCGACTGACCGGCACCGCGTCGCCCCGAAGATGGCTCTATGACGCCCGCGTGAACGTCGAGAACATCGACTGGACTGTTGCCGAAGCCAACTATCATCTGCCGATCGGCATCCAGCTTGACCTCAAGGCGACAGAAGCTATGACCCTGGCTGACCTGACGGCCAACGGTGCCGAAATCCACTTCGCTTCTCCCCGCGGAATGGAGGGTGTCGTCGACTGCTTCTCGCGAGCCGCGACGTTGGCCACCGCCCAGATCGATCGCCGAAACATTCAGGTCGACTCGCTCCACAATGCCCTGCCTCCCTTCACGCTCAACGCAAACATCAGCGGCAACGGACTGCTGAACCGTGTGCTCGAGCCCAACGGCCTGGCGATGGACACACTCTTCGCAAGCATCTCGAACGACTCGATCATCTCGGCCCGCATCGGCACCTACAATCTTTCGACCTCCTCACTGACGATCGACACGATCGGACTCGGACTCCATCAGCGCGGCGACCTCTTCGACTACTCGGTCGACATGCACAACCGCCCTGGCACCCTCGACGAATTCGCCAACGTGACCGCCTCGGGCTATATCGGTGCCAACCGTCTGTCAACCTATCTGATCCAACGCAACATCAAAGGAGAGACCGGTTACCGTCTCGGTTTCACAGCCGCGCTCGCCGACTCGGTCGTGACGCTTCACTTCACTCCGCTCTCGGCCACGATAGCCTATATGCCATGGAAGTTCAACATGGAGAACTATATCGACTACAACCTCTTTAACAACAAGGTTGTGGCCGACCTGACCGCTTCGTCGGCCAAGAGTTCAATACTTGTGCGCACGGAACCGTTCGCGACCGTCAAGCGTGACGAAAACGGCAACCCGATAGCCGGGGGCGACACGATTCGCGGCGACGAACTCCACCTTCAGCTGACAAACATCGTGATCGAAGACTTCCTCAAGCTCTCGCCGACGGCTCCCCCGATCACTGGCAACATCGACTCGGATATCCGTGTCTTCTATGACGGCCACAACCTGATGGGGCGCGGCGGACTCGACTTCTCGAACTTCTATTATGAGCGTCAGCGCGTCGGCAACTTCCACCTCGGCCTGATGGCCGGTCTCGAAGCTTCGGGCAAAACCCGCGCGGCCGCACGTCTGCGTATCGACAGCATCGACGCCCTCACTCTCCGCACCACCCTCGTTCCCGACTCGGCCGGAGGTGAGCTGCAGCCCGAAGAACTTCGGCTCCAGATCCATCGCCTGCCGCTCGACATCGTCAATCCCTTCCTGGGCCCGGACGTGGCCAGTCTCGCCGGTGTACTCAAAGGTGATATGGAGGTCTCGGGCAAGTTCTCGGCTCCTCTACTCAATGGTAAGCTCAACTTCGACAACGCCTCGGTCTTCATCCCGATGATCGGGACCAAGCTGAAACTTGACACAGTCTCCATTCCCGTCAAGGACAATCTCGTCTCGTTCGACCGCTTCGATATTTGGGCCGTCAACGACAATCCTCTTACGATCAACGGCTTCGTTAATGCCGCCAAATTCTCTGACATAAAGTTTGACGTCTCGGCCGACGCAACCGACATGCAGCTTGTCGGTAATGACAAGAACGCCCGCAGCGACGTCTACGGCAAACTCTTCCTCGACCTCGCCGCGACAGCGAAAGGATCGATGCGGATGATGGACATCAACGCGAACCTCAATATACTACCTGCTACAGACGTCACCTACGTGCTGGCCTCGGAGACCGCGCTCCAGCAGACTCAGAGCGAGGGTGTAGTGAAGTTCGTCAACTTCTCGGATACGACCCAGGTAGCCCGTGCCGACTCTCTCGAACAGAAAATGCTGATGCGTATCGGCGCCAACCTGACCCTGTCGCAGGGAGCCAAGGCGACGGTGCTTCTCGACGCCGGTGGGACAAACCGCGTCGAGGTCACTCCCTCGGGCACTCTCCGCTTCACCCAGAACTATATGGGCGAGATGAAGATGAACGGCCAGGTTCAACTCGGAACCGGATTTGTGCGCTACTCGCTCCCGGTCATGGGTGAAAAACGTTTCGATTTCAGGCAGGGAAGTTATGTCGCCTTCAACGGCCCGATTGACAACCCGAGCTTCAATATCAAGGCCGACGACAAGATGAAGGTCAACGTGACCACCGGCTCGTCTACGCGTATGGTCAACTTCATTGTGGGACTCGATGTGACCAATAACCTCTCTGCCCCCAAGGTACTCTTCGACCTCACGACCGACGACGACATGACCATCGCCAACGAGCTCGCCTCACTGTCGCCCGATCAGCGCTCAACAACGGCCATGAACCTTCTGATAACCGGTCAATATACCGGTCCGGGAGCGAAGACGGTCAACGGCAATTTCGTCACCGGCACAGCCCTCGGCCTGCTGACCTCCCAGCTCAACTCTCTGGCGGCAAAGGCCATCAAGGGTGTCGATCTCTCGTTTGGTGTCGACCAGTATCAGGCGGGCGAGAACGGTCAGAGCTCGACGACGACAAGCTATTCTTACCAGCTCTCCAAATCGCTGTTCAACAACCGGTTCAAAATCATCGTCGGCGGCAACTATTCTACAGACGCCTCGGCCGACGAGAACCTGGAGCAGAACCTTGTTTCCGACATCAGCTTCGAGTACATCATACGCCAGACCAACAACATGTCGCTTGCCGGCAAACTATACCGTCACTATGGATACGAGAATATCCTCGAGGGGGAAATCACCGAGATGGGTCTCGGCCTGATACTCCGCCGCCGTCTTTCGAGCCTCACCCAGCTCTTCCATTTCGGATTGAGCAAGAAGAAAAAAGACAAACAGAAGACTCCGGCCGACTCGCTCGATGTCCGCCGCGACTCGACAGCGGTTAAGGCTGACGAAACAACAGTCGTCCCGACCTCAGACTCCGATTCCGACAAGAAAGGAGGTGAGAAATGATCAAACGCTTAATCAAAACGATGACCGGAAAGTTTCCAAAATATGCGGGTGTCGCCGCGATTCTGATTCTCATTCTCGCCGCCTGCTCGACCACGAAACGGCTCGGAGAGGGTGAAGTCCTCTATGACGGCGTGAAGGCAATCAATATCACGACGGCCGATTCGTCGCCCGTTCCCCCGGCGCTCAAAAGCGAAATCGAAGAGCAGTATAACGTGACACCGAACAACCCGTGGCCCTTCAAGCTCTTCTCTCCCTATCATCGCTCGCCGTTCGCACTCGGTCTGTGGGTTTGGAACCAATGGCCCGACACGGTCAAGGGACTGAAAGGTTGGATCTACCGTCACTTGGCAAAGCAGCCGATACTCATCTCCGACCTGCGGGCCCGAACAAGAACCGAGTCAACGGAACAGCTTCTGGCAAACAACGGATATTTCGGTTCTACCGCCACATACTCTATTGAATATGACAAGAAGAACCCGAAGAAAGCGAAGATAGTCTACGACGTGAGGATGTCGCGCCCCTATACATTCGATTCGATCATCCTGCTCAATAACCGCAAGTCGGAGCTCTCGAACCTGATCGACTCGTTTGCCCGCAAGGAACCCTATCTCCGGCCGGGCGAAGTCTTCTGTGTCGATTCGCTCTCACAGGCACGAATCAACATCGCCAACAAGCTGCGAAACAAGGGATATTACTTCTTCCAGCCTGACTATATCGAATTTCTGGCCGACAGTATCCTCAATCCGAAACATATCGCTCTGAAGCTCTCGCTGGCCGACAATCTGCCGGGGATGGTGCTTCAGTCATACAAGACACGCAACATCTACACGCTCATCGAGCGTCAGAACCGAAGCAAGCCCGGGACACCCGACACTATTCCGACCGGCCACGGCGATCTGATCGTCATGCGTCCGGCCAATCTCCGCCCGGCTACGATCGAGGACTGTATCGTCTTCCGCGAGGGCCGGACCTTCACCGTCTGGCAGATGAACACGACCCAGCAGCGTCTGGCGCGCCTCGGTATGTTCAGCGACATCCAGATCCAGGCCGTACCGGTCGACACGGCGGCGTCAAATCCGGAGCTCGACGTCTATATCACCTGTCGCTTCGACCGCCCTATGGAAGCCTCGGTCGAAGTGAATGCCACCTCGAAGTCCAACTCGTATATCGGCCCGGGACTGGTGGCCACACTGACCCATCACAACCTCTTCGGTGGCGGCGAAAAGCTGAATTTCAAGCTCAACGGCAGTTACGAGTGGCAGACAGGTTCGGAACGCTCATCGGTCTTCAACTCTTATGAGTTCGGACTGTCGGCCTCGCTGGCCTTCCCGCGTCTGTTGGCGCCCAAGTTTATGAAGCGCACGCGGCGCGATCTGAACTGGACGACGTTCACTCTCTCGGGCGACCTTCTGAATCGACCCCACTACTTCATGATGGCCGAGTACGCGATGGGAATGCAGTATGACTGGAACTACTCGCGCAACGTCGTCAACTCGTTCACCCCGATCAAGATATCCTACACGAAGCTGATTCGCTCAACGGCCGACTTCGATTCTATCATGGCCCTCAACCCGGCGATCGCCGAGAGCTTCAAGAGCCAGTTTATCCCGCAGATGTCATACACCTATACCTATGATAAGTTCCTTGAGCGGGCACGCAACAACGGCATCAACTTCCAGCTTCAGCTGACCGAGGCGGGCAATATCTTCT
>CAZTSQ010000004.1:0-77010 GCA_964615915.1 uncultured Sangeribacter sp. | reverse complement strand
GGACCTCAGAAAACCCCGTGACGTTCGACTACTACATAGGCCCGAACCTCTACCCGCTCCTGACGAGTCTCGACAAGAAGATCGAAACCGACGAGGATCTGTCGCTCACGCGTCTTATTCCGCTCGGCTGGACCCTCTTCCGCTGGATCAACACGATCATCATCATCCCCGTCTTCAGCTTCCTCGGGTCGTTCATTTCGAACTACGGCATCATCATCCTCCTGCTGACGATCTTCATCAAGCTGATCCTCTTCCCGTTGACCTATAAGAGCTACCGCTCGCAGGCCGTCATGCGTACGCTCGCCCCCGAGATCAACGAGATCAACGCAAAATATCCGGGCAACGAGAACGCCATGACCCGCCAGCAGAAGACGATGGCCCTCTACTCGAAGGCCGGCGCCAACCCGATGTCGGGCTGTCTGCCGATGCTTCTCCAGATGCCGATCCTCTTCGCGATGTTCACCTTCTTCCCCTCGGCAATCGAGCTTCGCGGCCAGTCGTTCCTTTGGGCGCATGACCTCTCGGCGCCCGACGCCATCATTTCGTGGAGCGGCCACATCCCGTTGATCACCGACTACTTCGGCAACCATATCTCGCTCTTCTGTCTGTTGATGACGGTGACCAACATCATCTACACCAAACTGTCGATGCAGAACTCGCCGGGCCAGATGCCGGGCATGAAGGTGATGATGTACCTGATGCCGCTGATGTTCCTCGTCTGGTTCAACAACTATGCCTCGGGCCTCTCTTACTACTACTTCCTCTCGCTCCTGATCACGATCGCCCAGACCTATGCGTTCCGACTGATCATCACCCCCGAGAAGGTGCGCAAGCAGATGGCCGAGAACGCCAAGAAGCCGAAGAAGAAATCGGGCTTCATGGCCCGTCTCGAGGAGATGCAGAAACAACAGCAGCAGATGCTCCGCGAACAACAGAAGAATAACCGACGCTAACCGATAAGATGAATGAACGGACTCCGAACGCTTAGGCTCATCCTGGCGCCCATATTCTTAGCCGCCACGATCGGATGTCTGTTTATTCCCGGCGGCTATATGCCGGCCGACGGTCTCGCATGGCGCGTCCAGATCGTTCCCACCGCTTTGGGAGCGACGCTGGGCGCGACCCTTTTCTGGATCGTCATGTCGTTTCTCGCCGGCCGTGTTTACTGCTCGACGGTCTGCCCCGTCGGCTCGCTGATCGACCTGGCTTCGTATCTTCGCCGAAAGACCTCGAAAAGGCCCGTCTGCTTCTCATACCGCCAGCGCAAATACTCACGGTGGGATGCCCGATCGATTCCGAACCAGATTCTTTTCCTCTATGTCCTCTCGCTGATACTGGGTATTCTGGTCGTGGGCTACGTCATTGAGCCGTGGAACATGATGCGCAATCTCGCCTCGGCGGTCAACCCGGCCGCAACGTCGACAACATGGCGGACACTCGGAATCAGCGCGGGCGTAGGTGTCGCCGCCGGTGTCGTCGCGGTCGGCGGTGTCCTCATCTGGGGCTTCTTCAGCGGGCGCCGGTTCTGCAACATGATCTGCCCCATCGGAACCGTCCTCGGAGCGACCGAGTCGCTGCAGCTCTTCCATATCGAGATTGACCCGGATAGGTGTGTAAACTGCATGAAGTGTGAAGATGTCTGCTCGTCTGAGTGTATCAAGGTCGTCGGGCGCTATGTCGACAACGGCCGGTGTGTCCGCTGTTTCGACTGTCTGTCGGTCTGTCCCAACGACGCCATCCGTCTTCAGGCCAACCGCAACCGCCCGGCCAATCCGCTTATGAGCCGAACCAAGAAAGTTAACTGACCTACCCCCCTACTCTCCCCCGAACCAACAGCATAACCTCTTCCTCCAACCCAACAGCATAACGACGTGAAACAATATCAGACCCTCCTCAGACACATCCTCGACAACGGCGTGAAGAAACACGACCGCACCGGGACCGGCACGATCTCGACCTTCGGCTATCAGATGCGCTTCGACCTCTCCGAGGGATTCCCGTTGGTGACCACCAAGAAGGTTCACCTCAAGAGCATCATCCACGAGCTTCTCTGGTTCCTCGCAGGCGACACAAACGTCCGTTACCTTCAGGAAAACGGGGTGCGGATCTGGAACGAATGGGCCGGTCCGGACGGCGAGCTCGGTCCGATCTACGGTTATCAGTGGCGGTCGTGGCCCGACTACAACGGCGGTCATATCGACCAGATCAAAATGGCAGTTGACCAGATCAAGAACAACCCCGACTCGCGCCGCATCATCGTCAACGCCTGGAACGTAGGCCAGCTCGACGAGATGCACCTCCCGCCCTGCCACGCCTTCTTCCAGTTCAACGTCACAGACGGGCGCCTCTCGCTCCAGCTCTATCAGCGGAGTGCGGATTGCTTCCTCGGTGTCCCCTTCAACATCGCCTCATACGCGTTGCTGACACAGATGATGGCGCAGGTGACCGGTCTGAAGCCGGGTGAGTTCATCCACACCCTCGGCGACGCCCACATCTACCTCAATCACCTCGATCAAGTTCACGAACAACTCTCGCGCGAGCCGCGTCAGCTACCCCGGATGATCATCAACCCCGAGGTGAAGGATATCACGAGCTTCAAGTACGAGGACTTCCGCCTCGAAGGCTACGACCCGTGGCCTGCCATCAAGGGGGTCGTGTCGGTCTGAACCAATTTAACTTAACGCTTCTATATCATGCTCAATATCATAGCCGCCATCGGTCGCCGCGGTGAACTCGGACGCGACGGAGACCTTATCTGGCACATATCCGAAGACCTCAAGCGCTTCAAACGCCTGACCACCGGCCACACCGTCATCATGGGTCGCCGGACATGGGAGTCTCTGCCCAAAGGGGCGCTCCCTAACCGCCGCAATATCGTGGTGACTACCAATCCCTCATTCGAAGCGCCGGGGGCGGACACAGCCCCCACTCTGGCCGACGCAATCCGAATGGCCTCTGACGATGAAATCTTCCTCATCGGGGGCGGATCGATCTACGAACAGGCTATCAACGCCGCCGATCGGCTCTATCTGACCCAAATCGAGGGTGAGGCCGAGGATGCCGACACCTTCTTCCCCGCTGTCGATCCCGGTCGGTGGGAGATTGAGGAGATGGAGGAACCGGCAAGCAGCCACGACGGCATCCCCTATCGCTTTATCACGCTCCGCAACAAGTCGAAATGAAGATCGCGGTTGTCAGCAAATCGGACCTGCGCGGAGGGGCGGCCGTGGTCAGCTACCGGCTGATGCAGGCCCTTCGCGAGCAGGGGGCGGACGCCCGTATGGTGGTCTGTGAGAAGTTGACAGCCGATCCGAACGTGATTCCGGCCGGCTCTTTCTGGGACATCAAGCGCCACTTTATCACCGAGCGACTCCGTATCGTCTCGACCAACGGCTGGTCACGACAGAATCTGTGGCAGATTGACCCGGCGACCGATGGCCTACCGCTTGCCAATCATCCTTGGATACGCGAGGCCGACGCAATTCTGCTCAACTGGGTCAACCAGGGGATGCTCTCGACCGCAGGGCTCGAAAAGTTGCTCGACTTAGGCAAGCCTGTTATCTCGACGATGCACGACAAGTGGAACATGACCGCCCTGTGCCACCACACGGGCGATTGCGACGGCTTCGTCCGTCACTGCGAGAATTGTCCGCTGTTGGTTCCCGGGAAAAAGGCCGAAGATTTCACACGCGACGCCTGGCTGAGGAAACATCGTGTCTACAGACGGGAGAATCTGCAATTTGTGGGGGTGAGCTCATGGGTTGCCGATGAAGCACGGCGTTCGTCACTGATGGCCGGTGTGCCGCTGACGGTCATCCCCAACGCCTTCCCCGCCGAGGAGTGGAATCCCCTCCGTCCCCGCGAAGGAAAGGACATCATTGCCTTCGGCGCGGCGCGCATAGACGACCCTGTAAAGGGTCTCCCGCACCTTGAGAGTGCCGTGAGGGAATTCGCCGCGCGTTATCCGGAGAAGGCCGCCAATACCGAGTTTGTCCTCTTCGGAAACGTGAAGGATCCTCATGCGCTCGACAATCTGAAGAGCCTCGGTGTGGCTGTTGACCACCGCGGACCGTTGGCGCCGTCGGAGGTTCGGGCCCTTCTCGAGCAGTCGAAGGTCATCCTGTCGACCTCCTCGTTCGAGACTCTGCCGACCACGCTCATCGAAGGTCAGGCAGCCGGTGCAATCCCCATATCGTTCGACCGCGGCGGACAGCGCGACATCATCGATGACGGTCAGAACGGCTACCTGATAGACTACACCGCCGACCCATCGCTCAGCTCCCCCCAGTTTGCCGACAGAATAGCCGAAGCCCTCGACCGCTGGTCGCCCACCTTCGCCGCCGCCCTCCACGCCGGCGTCCGCGCCCGCTTCGCCGACGACACCGTCGCCCGCCGCTACCTCGACCTCATCAACCGGTCTCTTCACCCCGAACGTTCCGAGACGTTCCACCGAGTCAATCGCATGTAACTCAGGCGTCCCCGCCTGAGCGGTAACCTGATCGCGCAAGGAGCGCCGGCTTCCAGCCGGTAACAAGATAATTTCCAATCTATTGACTCTCTCCGATGGCATAATATTCATCGGAGTAGTCTGCCACCAAACCCGACAGCAATTCAAGTTCAATACTGTTGGTGTCAGTCAGAGGTGTGTCATCCGTCACCTTCGGCAAAAGTTCCTCCACTCGGTTAAGAGCCCAGCGGTACTGCTCCTCATTCTCTAACTTTTTCATAAATCAACTTACTAATAAGTCTAACCAACTCTTATGAGCTTCGGTACGATTCGCTTGTAGGAACGTACTAAATCAACGCGATTGCAGACTACGAATCATCTCACGGGGTGGTATATTTGCGTAATCTTTAGAGTCTATTGATTTTATTACATACCTGTTGAACATGATCGAGACCATAAAGTAACTTGTGGCTGTCGATACCCATCCACATAAAAAGTTTATGAAGGGTATGATAAGCATTAAGGATGTAGACTGTCTTAATAATCGGCTGCCTTCGAGCAAAGCATATAGGCTCGTGGTGAGCAATACGATTGCGAAGGATATTCACGCCGTCTAATTCGTTGAACAAATATGCATGATTGTATTGGAATTCGCGTGATGAACGTGGTTTATTAGGGAAGATATTCAGTAATATCTGTCCTGTTGCACGGTACTGGGGATTGGCGAACATATATTTCCAAACCCCAAATTCCATTTCGGCCAGGAGTTTATGGTGTGTATAGTCTCCGCTGCGATTCAAACGATTATAGGCCTTTCTTATTATCTTAGCGCTACCGCGGCAACTTGGGATATCAAAAATACCTCCCGGTAACACGGCATCACGCAGCCAGTCATTTCCAAGACGTGCGGTAAGTTGGCGATCAATGGCATTGCGGAGCGCAACTTCAAAGCAACTTAACAATGTAAACACCTCCTGCGACAAATTGAGATTCAGACGATAAAGTGTCATTGTCTTTCGGGTATCGTTTCCACACGCAGTTAGGTATCTGTTCAGCCTTTCGGCAGAGAGAATATGTTGAAAATCTGTAAATCTCACGTTTCCTCGAAAAATTTGGTCAGAAATTTGTTTTATAATAAAATTCGCACTAACTTTGTAGTGTTGATTCCCGGTAGCCCCTGACTCGTCAAGCTATCGGGTTTAGTTTTATCATATGGATGCAAAGATACGAATAATTCTACACATAGCAAAATCGAAAAGCCATAGGTGATGAATTCTTAGCGCCAGGTTGGCGTCCCACACTTAGTCCTTTTATTTCATGAACTAAAGCACAAAAAAAATTGCCCGAAACAAAATTTCGGACAATTTCTTTGGGTGGGTATAGGGGGGTTATCTTATCACGACCTTCTTGCCGGCGATGATGTACATGCCCGGGGCGAGAGCCTTCACATCGTCTGCGGTGGCACCGAGCTTGATCGACTGACCCTGCATGTTGTAGATGTCAACTCTGCCTTCAGTGTCTCCGAAGATCTCGTCGACACCCGACGATGGAACGACAGTCACCTGACAGCTTGCACTGACAGAACCGCAAGTCGCCGTGATCACGGCGTTGCCCTCCTTCAGGGCGGTGATCACACCTTTTGCATCGACAGTCGCCACTTCCTTGTTGCTCGACTTCCAAGTCACGGTCTTGTCAGTGGCATCTTCCGGAAGCACGGTAGCAACCAGCGTTGCCGTCTCGCCAACCTTGATCGACAGGTTCTGCTCATTGAGCGTGATGCTCTCGGCATCTACCTTCTCCGGCTTTACGGTCACCTGGCAGCTTGCACTTACAGATCCGCACGTAGCAGTTATCACAGCCTCGCCGACGGCGATCGCTGTAACTTTGCCCTCGGCGTCGACTGTAGCGACCTTATCATTGCTTGATGTCCATGTGACAGTCTTGTCAGCGGTATTGTCCGGAAGCACAGTTGCTGTCAGGGTTGCAGTCTCATCAACCTTGAGAGTCACATTTTCCTTGTCAAGCTTCACACTGGTAGCCTCGATGGGCTTGACAGTTACCTTGCAGATAGCGCTTACCGTACCGCACTGCGCTGTAATCTCAGCCTCACCGATAGAAATAGCCGTAACCTTGCCGTTCGCATCGACAGTTGCCACTTCATCATTATCCGATGTCCAGGTAACCGTCTTGTCATCAGCGTTTGCCGGAAGCACCGTAGCAGTCAATGTCACGGTCTCGCCTACATTAAGAATAGCGGTGGCCTTGCTGAGTGTAATGTTTGAAACGATGACCGGATCGACAGTCACGACACAAGTTGCTTGAGCTTCACCGCAAGTCGCAGTGATCACCGCACTGCCAACCTTGTTAGCTGTTATCATACCCGTTTGACTCACTGCTACGACCGAGGCGTCAGAGGTAGCCCAGAGCACTTTCTTGTCAGTAGCATCGTCTGGCAAGATCACAACTTCCATTTGGTGTTGCTGGGCAACATTGAGCGAGAGCTCCTTTTCCGTAAGATAAATTTCCTTAACGGGAATAATCTCGCCTCCTGGCTTACCTTTATAAGTCACCGTAATCGTCGAGATGTCAGCACGTTTATGAGAGCCGTTAGTCACGCAATCGAACACAACGCTGGTCTCGTTGTTTGAAGCGGTATAGATAACCGAGGAGTTATCAGAGAAAGACCTACCATCAACCTGTAGTGCGTCAAGTTGCTGACCGGTAACTTGAACGGAAACAATTTCACACGCGTTATTCTCACTTGAGATTGTTATTTTACCACCATTGTACACGCGCAACTGGATTCCTTTCGAGGCTGACCACAAACGTGCCTTTGTACCACCCCCTGAAGGAATAAGTGTAAGAGGACCCGATGTGAAGCATACGTTGTCAACTTCACAAACCGGTTCATTATTCGAATTAACACTCTGAGAGGGCGTCAACCCAGCCGGCTTCCCAAAATCATAGGTGGCGTTTGAAATCTGAGCGACCTCTTCGACCGTTATCAACAAGCTGGCCGTCGTGGCGCTACCATCCAGTGCCTGGACATAAATTGTAGCATACCCATTCTTTAAGGCCGTCACTTTTCCGCTCTGTGTAACCGACACAACCTTTTCGTTGCTCGAAGACCATTTAACAGCTTTGTTGGTGGCATTGTCGGGCAACACAGTGGCTGAGATAATCATTGAAGCCCCTACGAACAGTTTATTGGAAGGATAGCTTAACGATATCTTTTCGACCAAAGTAGGTACGACAGTAACTTCACATTCGCCTTTCACTCCTGAGGCTGCCATGGCTGTAATTGTGGCTGTGCCTATTTTCATGGCCTGTACAACACCTGTCTCACTGACTGTTGCGACCGAAGTATCGCTTGAGGACCAAGTAACAGTCTTGTCGATGAGGTCCGAAGGGAGAACGGTGGCGGTGAGAGTCAGGCTTTCTCCGACTTTCAGCTCGGCTGTCGACTGACTCAGCGTCACACTTTCGGCTACTGCGGAAACTACGGTTACGGCGCACGAAGCTGATACACTTCCACATTTCGCGATGATCGAAGCTTCACCCCGAGCTACCGCAGTTACGTGGCCCGAAGCATCTACTTTAGCGACTTTTTCATTCGAAGAAGTCCATACCACTGTCTTGTCTGTGGTAGTTTCTGGCGAAACCGTAGCTGTAAGAGTGATGTCGTCACCAATTTTGAGAATTGCAGAGGTCTGATTGAGCGTGATGCTTTCTGGCGGCGTGGATACGACTGTTATAGTGCAACTTGCGGATACAGCACCACATTTTGCGGTAATCGTTGCCTCGCCAAGCGACACGGCGGTTACCTTTCCGTTAGCATCCACGGTTGCTATCTTAGCGTCCGATGAAGTCCAGCTGACGGTCTTGTCTGTTGCAGTTTCCGGGAGGACCTTTGCAGTTAGGGTGACAGATTCGCCCACCTTAAGCGATGCTGATGTCCGGTCGAGGGTAACGCCCTCTACGGGAGTAGGTACAACCTTTACAGAACAAGAAGCCGAGACATCACCACTTTTTGCGGTAATTGTAGCCTCGCCAAGTGACACGGCTGTTACCTTTCCATTGACATCTACGGTTGCCACCTTTGTGTTCGATGAAGTCCAGCTGACAGTCTTGTCGGTTGCGTTTTCCGGAAGCACAGTGGCAGTCAAGGTTACTGATTCCCCTACCTTAAGCGTTGCCACTGTCCGGTCGAGGGTAATGCTTGCTACAAGGGTCGGCTCGACAGTTACCAAGCATGTTACCGAGACACTACCACTCCTCGCGGTTATCTCCACTTTGCCTGCTGATATAGCGGTTACCTTTCCTTCCGCACTGACAGTAGCAACGGATTCATTTGATGAAGACCACGTCACTGTCTTGTCTGTGGCATTTGCAGGCAGAACAGTTGCCGACAACGTCACTGATTCACCCGCCTTAAGCGATGCAGTCGTTTGGCTTATACGAATGCTCTCTACTGGAGTCGCCACGACGGCAACCGTGCAGGACGCGGAAGCCTCTCCACACTTTGCAGTAATGATAGCGTTACCGAGAGCCATAGCACTTACTTTACCGTTTGCGTCTACAGTGGCAATCCGAGCGTCAGAGGAAGTCCACGTTATTGTTTTGTCAGTCGCCGTCTCCGGATAGACCGTTGCCGTGAGTGACGTATTTTCGCCTACTTTCAGTTGGAGTGATGATTGGCTGAGTGTGACCTTATCTGCCGGGGTTGGGATGACACTCACTACGCACTGTGCGGTAACTTCGCCACATTTGGCGGTAATTACCGCTTCACCGATAGTTTTAGCAATGACTTTACCATTTGAGTCAACGGTGGCCACCGAAGTGTCGCTCGAAGTCCATGTGACGGTCTTGTCGGTGGCGTCGGCCGGAAGTACCGTCGCGGTCAATTGTACGTTCTCTCCGACCTTAAGCGTTGAGGAGGTCTGGTTCAGCGTGATGCTTTCGGCCGGGGTGGCGATGACAGTCACCGTACACGTCGCCTTGACATCTCCGCACGCGGCGGTTATCGTTGTCTTGCCGAGACCGACGGCTACGACCTTGCCGTTCGCGTCAACGGTGGCTACCGAAGTGTCGCTCGAAGTCCAAGTGACGGTCTTGTCTGTGGCATCTTCGGGAAGTACCTTTGCTGTCAGCTGTACGTTCTCTCCGACCTTAAGCGTTGAGGAGGTCTGGTTCAGTGTGATGCTTTCTGCAGGAGTGGCGATGACAGTCACCGTACACGTCGCCTTGACATCTCCGCACGCGGCGGTTATCGTTGTCTTGCCGAGACCGACGGCTACGACCTTGCCGTTCGCGTCAACGGTGGCTACCGAAGTGTCGCTCGAAGTCCAAGTGACGGTCTTGTCTGTGGCATTTGTCGGAGTTATTGTTGCCTCCAAAGAGAAAGTCTCTTTTGCCTTTAGGTTTATTTCTGTCCGGTTAAGTGTTATCGAACTTACCGGCAGTCCAGATACTGTGACTCTACATTCAGCTTTCACTCCCGAACCATCCGTTGCCTCAGCTGTAATGACTGCTTCTCCGATACCGACAGCTGTTACAACTCCTGAGGCCGAGACGGTTGCTATATTAGGGTTGCTGCTGCTCCATTCCAACTCCTTTAGAGAAGCGTAGACGGGTTGGACGTCTGCCGTAAGTTGTCGTGAGTCTCCTATTCTCAGACCAAGTGAAGAATAGTCAAGCACGATAGATTGAACCATTGCCCTTTCGGCAATGACATTAGTGCTGGAGTTTGGAAGCACATATTCCTTGCTTTTCGGAGTAGAGAAGATGTTATTCCTCAGCTCGATGGTGCAGTTGCCCGCGATGTCGTTATCTGCCGTTACATCAAATCTCAGCACAACCCCAGTAGACCCGCTAAAGGGTGTTGTGCTTGCATCGAAACAAGTTATACGAGTTCTTCCGTCACTGAAGGACTTAGTCGAGATTGAGTGGCCTTGGGCGCGATCCGTCACCACAAAAGAATTGGCTACGATACTAAGACCTTTCGGCAACAACAAGTCTGTCTGGAATGCTGTAAACTCTGTCTCATTGTCGAGCACCATCCCTATGGTTTTGGTTTCGTTAACAGCTATCTTGAAATCAGGAATGTAGAATGTGTTTGTAACCTCGGTTCCCAAATTAATTGAGAAATTCGGGAACTCCACATCCTTCTTGTCTTCTCCCACAAACAAAATGTCTGTAATCGATAGCGTTCCACCGGCATAATCGGCAGAGGCTTTGACCTTCAAGTAAACGAGCGCACCGCTATTGCCGCTGATGACAGAATTTGAAGTGGAAAATGCTCCGATTCGAACCTTATTGGGCGAAAGGAGGTTGCTCACGGATGTATATCCGCTACAACGTGAAGTCAAGCTGAGGTCAGCCTTTCCGTTGGAGGCGGTGATAAACTCAAGGCCCTGCGGAAGTGTGATGTCAGCTTGAAAACCGTAGTATGAGTTAGCATTCTCAAGATTGAACTCCAGAGTCTTTGTCTCTCCGGGCTCAACGGTGACCGCGTCTACATAGAAACGGTCTGCAGCCAATGCGGCTGACGTTGCCGTGAAGAGCAACGTCAGCATCATCAGCGTGCGATATATGAAAGATTGCTTCATGATATCGATCTGTCTCTTATTTTACAATCACTTTCTCAGTTCTATTTCCGGCAACAACCATGTAGATGCCCTTGACGACCTTGCAGCTCTCGAAGTCCGATTTTGCAGTGAAGTGCGAGAGCACAGTGCCGTCTGCCGAAACGATCGCGATCTCACGACCGTCGGCATTGAGGATATTGATAGCGTCTGATGCGGTTTCGATACGCACATTGTCGCCGGAAACATTCTCAACACTGGTCTGATTGGCGTTTTTGCCACCGGTCGAAGTCAGAACATATTCATGAGCCTGCGAGTCGGATGCAAGAATGTTGACGATCTCGATTCCCTCGTAAACCGGAGCGTTTGCCTTGACGATGAGTTCCAGAATTGCGTCATCGTTGTCTACAAAAGCAGTGTTGTCAGGAGTGAACAACGCGATTCGCATCGTGCGGTCATCAACGCGGCGGGTAGCGAGTGAATGGCTGAGCCGCACGATCACCGAACTTAATATCGCATAGAGTCATACCTTCGGGAACTACGATATCAGCCTGCATTGCCACATACTCGATTGAGTTGTCCAAATGGACGAACAGAGTTTCCGTTTCACCTGCTTTCGCCTTATAGTCGTCGATCACAAGCATGTCTGCTTCAATACCGTCGACGCGGGCAATTGCACGGGCCATGGCATGCGTTGAGAGATCAATCTCCTGATTAAGGATAATATCGATAGTCAAGGAGGCGTCGGACATAGTGATACGATTGTCGCTGTTGACATCCGCAGCCTCGAAGCAGAAATCATCCACCTCATTTCCTACCGCATAGTTGGCGGTGTTGACCGCGTCGGTTATGGTTACGACGTCATTGTCATTTGAGTCTCCCTTAGTGGGGCCGACGACTGAGAGAGCATACGTGCCGGTAACTCCGGACTCGTCCTTTGCACGCGCAGTAATAATCACTTCGCCAACAAGCTTGCCTGTGACGGTTCCGTCTTCTGTAACACTGGCGAAATTAGGATTCGAACTGATCCAACTTACCTCAGTGTTGGTAGCGTCCGCCGGATAAACGGTGGCTGTCAACTGGATAGTGCGCCCCTTTCTAACCTTTGTTGCGTCGGCTGAGATCTCTATACGCTCAGCGAGCGTGGAGGCCACGGTAACGACACATTCTGCCTTACGGTTGCTTCCGTCGGCGGCGGTTGCACTGATTGTCGCTGTTCCGACTGCAAGAGCCGTAACAAGACCATCCTCGTCTACCACTGCAACATCAGTGTTTGACGAGCGCCATATGATATCCGTATTGAATGCATAGCTTGGAATAGCGGTAGCTTCAAGTCTGATCGACTCCGACACTTTCAGTGTCTCCGCTTCGCTTGAGATAGTGACGGCAGTGACAAATACCTGGTCTGAATCAGGCAGAATAGTATCCCAATCCTCCCATGTCGGGGAGTCTCTATAGTAGTCGACAGAATTTTCAGGTACAAACAGAACACCATTTGCCACTACTTCTTCCGGGAAGTTCACCAGGCCTTCGGGAGGGAACTCAGCATAAGACTTGACATATTCGATGCCGGTACAACCTGCGAAAGAATCCTCACCGAGAGAAGTTGTTTTGTTGCTAAGCGAGACCCACTTAAGACCGGTACATCCCTTGAAGGCCTGCTTACCCACAGACGAGATCGAGCGGATGGTCACATTGGGCAATGAGATGCAATTCTCGAATGATTGCACACCGAGGCCATAAAGAGATTCTGGGATCTCAATACCATTAAGTTTAGTACAGTTTCTGAAGGCAGAAGGACCGATGATGTACAGAGAGTTACCCAGATCCAGATTCTCCAAAGAGGTGCAGTCCTCAAACGAACTTACAGAAACAGAAGTCATCGAAGAGGGGAACGTCACGTTATCCAGCGAGCTGCACTTTGCAAACGCAAAATCGGAAATCTGCATGATGCCCGGGGTAAACTTAAGTTGTTTGAGAGACGAGCACTCATAGAAACTGTAGGCCCCGACTGATTCAACGCTTTTGGATAGGTTGACCTCCTCAATTCCAGTGCACTTATAGAACATATATTTCTCTACAAGCTTCACGTAGTCTCCAAAGGTGACTTTCTTGATCGTGCTTTTGTTAGCAAAAGGAAGTAGCTCAATCTTGCTGTCATCATATTGTAACCAACGTCCGATATACAGCTCTGTCAATGGTGATTTATTGAACTGGACCGCATCGTTCCCATTTGACAAATAAAGGAACTCTTCCCCATCCTCAAAAGATAGAGTCTCAAGAGAATTACAATTAACAAAGGCTGATGACAAGATCGATGAAACTGTCCCTGGAATAACAATCCCCTTAAGACTGGTACAATTATAACACAGTCCCCGATTGATTTGAGAGAGCCGTGAGGGCAATTTGAGAGTTGCGAGGCTTGTGTTGTCGGATAGCGCGTAGTTTCCTACTAAAGTTACCTTTTCAGGGATGACAAGTGATTGCAGACTCCTCATGCCAGACAACGCATAGTCATTTATCTCCAGCAGGCTATTTGGCAATAACAGGGCTTCACATCCAGAGGCATTCATCAACTGCTTTTCACATAAGAATGTTACTGTTCCAGCATTTGAAAATTGTATTGTCGTCAGGGCCGGCTTATCCTGGAATGAGTCTCCTATTACATTTCGCCCGAAGTAGACGCTTGCAAGAGGTGACTCTTTCAGATTACCTGAGTCAAAGGTAAGGGTTTCTGAAGAGTCAAGCATGCCTACTGATGTCAAGCTTTCACAACCTGAAAATGCTTTGGGTTCAACTTTGTTTGTGCCTGAAGGGATAGTAATCTCTCCCAACATAGAACAATTAGCGAAGCAAGATTCCGGTATAGTAACACAATTCTCTGATAGACGTGCTGATTTGAGACTTATGTCATCTGCAAAGGCTTGAACACCAAGTTCCGTTACCGAGTTTGGAATCACAATCCCATTAAGCTTTACCATTTTCGAGAATGCTCTATCCCCAATAGATTTTAAGCCATCTGGAAGTTCCAGGTTCTCACATTCCCTAACATTATAAAATAAAGCTTCGGGGATCTCTGTTACGGTACCGCTCTGAGAGAAGCGGACCTCGGTCAAATCAGAATTAGGTGTACTTATCTGAGCAAAGAATCCGTACCTTGTATCTTCAGATATGTGAGCCTTTTCAGGGATTGAGGTCAAATTACGACCAATGTATAGGCTCTTTACAGGAGAAGATATTAGAGCTCTTTTGAAATTCAATTCATCAGCGCCATCACAAATTATTACCTTCTCCAAATTTGGAATCTCCTGGAAGGAGCCATCTATTGTGGTCACACGTGCAGGAATTTCGACCTCCCTCAGATTGGTATATGAAAATGCGCCCGGCTGAATTTCAAGATTTGGCTTATATTCCTTATTTTCTATGATGGTAAGGGATAATAAATCACGACATTCATAAAATGCCTTGTTACCGATATAGGTGGCATGTGCCGGAATGGTCAAAGTCTGGATAGGGCAGTACTCAAAGGCCTGACTATTGATTTTAAGTCCATGCGTCAATGATTCGCGGAAGTGGATGTCTGTGAGTCCAGTACAGTTCGAAAAGCTTCTGTAACCAATGCTTTCTACTGTTTCTGGAACTGTAACATCACTCAAAGAAATACAACCTTCAAAGGCACCCCCTTCGATTGTAACCAATGAATCGTTCAATTGGACGCTATTGAGTCCGGTACACTTCGAGAAGCTACCGTAGCCAATGGTTTCCACTGACTCAGGGAATGCAACTGCACTCAAGGCAATACAGTTTTCAAAGGCATACATTCCGATATTAACCAGTGAACCATTATCCAAAGAATTACTCAATTGTAGGTTGTTAAGTGAGGTACATCCCGTTGCAAATTGATCACAAATGTTCCTAACCGCATTTCCGAACCGTAGAGTTTTGAGGGTCGATTTTTTACTGAATACTTTGGTATCCAAATCCCTATTGACTATGAGTGTGGTAATAGGTGAATTAGTGAAGTTGAAGGAAAAGGCCAATTCGTTTACGCTTTCACTAAATGTGATATAGCGCAAATTTGTGCAATCGGGAAAAGCTTCATCCTTAAGCTCTATTAAGGATCCCGGAAGAGTTAGAGATGTGATGGCATCTACACCTTTAAAGGCATTTTTGCCTATAGACTCAACCCCCTCCTCAAAGATGATATTCGCAAGACCCGCGTCCCCGGCAAAGGCCCCTTTCTCAATCTTTTTACAAGATCCTGGAATAGTAATTTCAGACAAAGAGGTACAATTCTGAAAACATTGCATGGGAACCGAAGTCAGGGATTTTCCCAGCTCTACATAGGTAAGCTTACTACAACCCTGGAAGGTATACTCTCCTAAAGTGGTAAACTCTTGAGGCAGAAGAACTGCTGTGAGGGCTGAGCAATTTTGAAACGCTGCATTACCTATCCCTTTCAGGGCCTTCCCTACGGTAATCTCGGTTATATTATTGCAGTCTTTGAACGCAGAATCACCAATATCAGTTATCGTTTCAGGAAACGTCACTTTGGTGAGACTTCCGCATCCCATAAAGGCCCCATATCCAATGTTTAGAAGCTCCGTGCCGAGATTTATAGTTGTCAATTTCGAGCAATTCCTAAAGGCATAAGACTTTATCTCTTTGACAGAAGGCAAGGAGATAATGGTTAGATTCCGGCAACCCCAAAAAAGACTAGATGCTATTTCAGTCACTTTGTTTCCAACCGTGACCTTGGTAAGTACCTCATTCCCATCATAAGTAGTAGGATCAGATACGGTCATAGAATAAAAAAGGGCTGGTACGTTGCGACCCAAATAGAGCTCCTCAATGGGACAGTAGCGGAATAGTGCTCTACTATGTGTAGTGCCGTTATCTCGTTCCTTTAATGGTTGGTCACTATCTTCGATTCGCAACACCTTGAGTCTTGTACAGTCATAGAACGGACTCTTAGGCTTCCCAGTTTGATCCAGTTGCCAACCTTTAATGCAATTAACGGCATACGTTTTCCCCTTGTAAGTGATCGTTGCCGGTATGGTTAACTCGGTGATATAAGGATCTTTACATTCGTCTATGGTGGCCTCCATAGTTTCTTCGTCAAGATCATAACGAAGATTGCCTATGGTTACCCAAGTAGCTCTTGCCTGTTGCGTGATGCCGACGATCAGCATCAGCATGACAAGAAAGATCTTTAGTTTTTCTTTCATTCGTTTGATGTTGGGTGTTAGTTTATTTTTTTGAGAATTTGTTCCAGTTTGTCTGAGAATGGTAGATTGTTGCGCGCTCCGGATAGGCAGATGAAGGTAACATCGTCCAACCCCTTCTCTTTCAACTTGAAACTTGAGACGGTTATCTTCTCAAGGAGAAAGTTATTACCCGGGGTGTAGTCTATGTCTTCTTCCGCAAAGGATAAAACGTTGCCTATCTTTGCGCGAACAATGACTTTATTCCTTAGAGGATTGGGAACCTGTTCACCTTTTGGGGATTTTATCATCTGTGCGGCACGGGCGGCAAAATGCAGAGAGTTAATGACTGCATCTTTGGCGCGCTTTTTAAGGTAGGCTCTGTTGAGTTCAGCATCCTGACTGTGGTAGGGAGCAAGCTCAATGCTCAAATGATGTCGGGTATCCTTAGGCATCGGTTTAGAGTCAATGAAATCCATCAAGGGTTTGCATCGGCGATTATAGTGCCACCTCTCTGAAAGTTCGAGATGCGTCCTAAGAGTACCGTTGAACATTGCCTTCCTGTAGGAATTATCGCATCCTCCGCAAATCATTGCGCAACGGACACAGCAACGGCTCTGGGATTTGCCGCCGGCTCCAGGGCTGAGATTAAGCGTAACACTGTAAAGATCGCCATTCTCGGGAGTCCATCCCCACCAAGGCTCAGGAAGATGTTGTCCAGGAGATTCGCAGTTGGTAATCCAATCCTTTACAAATCCATCCCAAAATTCATAATACGGTTTAAGATCTGGATAATCTGTCAATTTCGTTCAAGCCTCGGTCATCCTCTCGTTGGCTGTCAGGTTGGTGTGCAATGAAAAAAGCGTAGGAATCTGTATCTGTTGCCGTCCTACTGCTTGAGGCTTCTCGCATTGCCTTACTCATGTCGGACGGCAACGCAGAAGCCCACGCCAGTATATGCAACAATAGCTTTCGGCTACACCTTTCGCAAGGTGTCACGCCGAAGGCACGATATTACATATCCACGGGCATCTACCGTTGCTCAATCCTTGACATGAGTAGAAATTTTGCGAGAATTTCAAGCAGTCAAGAATCAGCGCGGATAAACGCTTTCAAAATGTATGTCTACATCACGCTCCGCTAACCCCAGACCGGGGGGGAGGGGTCGGTAAGGATCCTCCGCCCATACTGGCGTGGTCGCATTGCGGTCTGCATCTGCAAAATTAGCAAATCTTTTTGAATCAACCAAATCGGGGGAAAAGGGGGGGTACATGCGTTTGTTCTTCCCCACAGGCGGGGACACCTGTGGTACATGCGCTTTGAGATTATGTTTTACAACATAGTTTTAAAATCATGTTGGGTTTTTCCTTAATTTTGTCCGTGATTTCGGATGGAGAGGTCTCGACTCGACAGTCAAGCCGTAAGGGAGCTCTCTTTTAGACTATAACCTAACTATATCGTACAGCTTAAACTATGAACAGATTCACCCGGATCCTCACCGCCGGAACCTTGGCTCTCGCGGGGATAACGTCGATGTCGGCCGCAACCTTTGTAGGCGACCGAGCTGACTTTCGCGATGAGACAATATACTTCGCGATGACGACCCGTTTCTATGACG
Source organism: uncultured Sangeribacter sp. (assembly GCA_964615915.1). Classification (GTDB taxonomy): domain Bacteria; phylum Bacteroidota; class Bacteroidia; order Bacteroidales; family Muribaculaceae; genus Lepagella. The sequence continues at coordinate 59,157 of CAZTSQ010000004.1, read as the reverse complement.
GCGATCCAAAAAACAACGTCTGCGGATGGGACCGCCAAAGCGTCCAGATCGCGAACAACGACCCCGACTGGCGCGGAGACTTCAAGGGACTTATCGAGAAGCTCGACTATATCAAGGCCCTCGGCTTCACCGCCATCTGGATCACTCCGGTCGTACAGAATGCGTCGGGAACCGACTTTCACGGTTATCACGCGATGGACTTCTCGCGCGTCGACCTCCGCTACGAAAGCCGCAAGAGCTGGGGCTCGACCGAAGACGTCACCTTCCAGAGCCTGATCGACGCCGCCCATGCGAAGGGAATGAAGGTGATTCTCGATATCGTCCTGAACCACACCGGCAATTTCGGAGAAGACCACTTCGCCCACCTCTTCGACCGCTCGCAGAACATCAGAAATCAAGCGTCGGTCGAAGCCTCGCTGATTCCGGATCAAGAAAAGCTCGGAGGTCAGTCATACTGGAAACTCGATCCCAACACCCAGCAGTATCCCACCCGCTTCAAGTATCTGAAGAACACCGACGGCCAGAACCACGACAGCCATAACTACTGGCACCACCTCGGAACCAACTGGAACTGGGACGAGCCTTCGCGCTGGTGGGGACAGATCGCCGGCGACTGCGTAGACCTCAACACCGAGAACCCGGCCGTGGCCGAATATCTGGTGAAGTGCTACGGCAAGTTCATCGAGATGGGCGTCGACGGTTTCCGTATCGACACGACGGGCCACATCTCGCGCCTGACGTTCAACACCCACTTCATCCCGCAGTTCCTCAAGATCGCCGAGGAGAACAAGAACAAGCGTCTGAACGGGTGCCCCTTCTTCATGTTCGGCGAATGTTGCGCACGCTTCAGCGAGGTGACCTATCGCGGTCAGGACAATCTGTCGTCATATTTCTACACATGGAAGTCGCCCGAAGCGAGCGTGAACGCCTGGAACCGCGACGCTTCCTATTGGGACAATGTCTTCATCAAGGAGGGCGACAACACCCGATACGGCAACATGGCGCTCTGCGAGGCCGAGCCTTCGGTCAAGCAGACCTCCGAGAATGCGTTCCTGAAGAACGGTGTCTGGCACGAGCCCGACTACTCTCAATATTCGGGCTTCTCGATCATCGACTTCCCGATGCACTACAACTTCAACAACGCCGGCGCCGCGGTCAATATCGCCAAGAGCGGCGACAAGTATTATAACGACGCGACCTACAATGTCGTCTATGTCGACTCTCACGACTACTGTCCCGGTCCCAATGACGGCACCCGCTTCAACGGAGGCACCTCACAGTGGGCCGAGAACCTGGCGCTGATGTTCACCTTCCGCGGAATCCCCTGTATCTATTACGGGTCGGAGGTAGAGTTTCAGAAGGGATGCAAGGTAGACGCGGGCGGAACCGATATGCCTGTCAAGCAGTCGGGACGTGCATATTTCGGCCACTACCTCGAGGGCTCGGTTAACACATCGGACTTCGGCGTCTTCACAAACGCGACGGGAAACATGGCCAAGACCCTCAACGGCGACCTCTCGCAACACATCATCCGCCTCAACAAGATCCGCGCGGCTGTCCCGGCGCTTCGTCGCGGCCAGTATAGCTTCGATGGCTGTTCGGCCAACGGCGGATGGGCCTTCAAACGCGCCACGAAGGACTCTTACGCACTGGTGGCCATCAATGGCGGCGCGACTTTCACCAACGTTCCCGACGGCACATATGTCGACCTCGTGACCGGCCAGTCCTATACCCCGGCAGGCGGCAAGATCACCGTCGACGCACCTAAGACCAAGGGTCAGCTCAGGGTGCTTGTAAAAGATTGGACCGGAGGCAAAGTCGGTGAGGACGGACAGTTTATCTACACCACCTCCCCCGTGGCCCATGGCGGCAGCGTCAGCTTCACCGACCCGGGAACGACAGAATACTACACCTCGGCCGACGCGGAGCCCATGGCCGGCGTGACGCTTTCGCCTGCCGGCGGCTCGTTCAAGAGCGAGACGCTGACAGTCACCGCATCGCTCACCAGCACAGCTGTCTCGGGCTCATATAAGATCGGAAATTCGGATGAAGTAACACTCACGCCGGGTCAGAGCTCATCGTTCACCATCGGCTCCGACCTTGAGTTCGGACAGAGTGTGACGGTAACGTGGACGGCCAAGGATGCCGCCGGCGAAAGCTTCAATGGCTCGGCGACATACAAAAAGGTGGACCCGAACGCCACAATCACCGTCTATGTGACCGCCCCCACGGCTCCCAACCTATACGCGTGGAGCACGGACAATAGCGGCAAGGTGACCGAACACTGCGGCGGATGGCCCGGAACACGACTCACCGCTACGACCGAGATCGACGGCCTAACGTTCTATTACTTCACCTTCTCGGATCTCGACACGGTCAACATCATCTTCAACAACAACGGCGCGCAGACGGGCGACATCGTAGGTCTGACCGAAGACACCTACTATCGTTATGACGGCGCGCAGACGGCAAGCATATACAGCAACGGCAACAGCGGTTCCGGAGTCATCTTCGACGGTGCCGACGAAGATCTACCGATCGAATTCTACAACCTCCAGGGCCTAAAAGTGACGAACCCGACGCCGGGTATCTACCTCAAGCGCCAGGGCCACACAGTCACCAAGGTGCGTATCTGTTACTGATCAATTTTTACTGTTCAGGCTCCTCCGGCTCTTCGGGGAGGGCGTAGGCCCCGAGGGTCACGCCCTCAGCGCCGAGGCGGGGGGCTCCATCCATGTCCGTTTCGGATTGCAGGGGCACGAGCGCCGGATCACCGGCTCCGAGCGCCGGCGATCCGGGACGGACATGATAGTTGAAATAGTAGTCCGAACGGATGGTGCAGAAGTCGGGGTCCGCATCCCACACGCAGTTGATGAAGTTGTCGTCATCGCTTCCCTCGGCCCCGAAGAGCACGTTGTGGAGAAACACTTGCGAGCCGGCCAAGTCGGGATGGCTCAGCGCCGAAGCATATGGGCTGTAAAGGATGCCGTTGTCAAACGTCATCTCCATCCAGGGCAGGTCGGATTCCGGCAGTTCGTCGGTCGGGAAGATATGGTCGAGACTCAGCAGGGGCCCGGAGATGGCAGAGAAGAGATAGTTGTTAGCCACGGTGCACTGCGAGAAGGTATTTACGCCTCCGGTCAGCGACACGACGCTTCCGGCCGCTTCGGAGAAGCAGACGCCGTATGCCTCGACGCGACTGTAGGCCGCCTCGAGAACGTGACCGCGCGAGTTGTGGAGCCATGAGTTTACGATCGTCAGTTTCGGGCGGCTCGTATCGGGACAGGAGTCGCAACGGAGACCCGAGACCGTTGAGCGCATGTCGACATACTCGAGTCGGTTCCCGAAAGACTCGGGAGCGATCCGCACGCCCTCCCATTGCCCGGCCATAATGTCGTAGCTGACGTCGGGGAGGACATTGTCCATTCGGTCGCCTCGGAGATGAATCATCTTGCCGGGCTCGCCGACAGCGTTCACACGTCCGCGGACAATCATCGAGGCTTTGTCGTGGAACAGCAGGCGCGTTCCCGGCTCTATGTTGAGCGTATTACCCTCGGCGACGACGAGAGAGTCGAAGACGACATAGGGCCGGTCGGGAGTGAGGGTCATGTCCCTGTCGGTCACCACTCCGCGGAGCCGCTCGACGTTCTGGCCGTAAGCCTCACAACGGACCGTCTGCGTGACGCCGTTGGTGATGAACTCGATTTCGTCTTCGCGAAGGAAAGGCTCGTTGCTTTCGGTCGGCTCGATATAGCACTCGATGAAGACAAAAATAGAGTCACCTCCGCGGATCTCGACATCACGGAACGTCTCGCCGCTGACGCCGTCGACGTTCATCGAAAAGCCTCCGTTGGGGTTACGGAAGCGGATCGACGAGATGTTGATCCCTTTCTTGGCGCGGTTAAATACCTTAAGACGGGCCGTGGGTGTGCCCTGGCCTGTGAAGACGGTGTCGAATTCAACCGTTTCGGTCGAGAACGACAGGATGTCGCGACTGGAGGTCGATATGTCGTCGGAGATGCAGCCTGCGAGCCCGAAGAGGGTCAGAAAGGCCACGATCGCCGCTATTGGAAGCAGTCTGAGTCGTATCATATAGGTAAAACGTTTTATCTCTCCAAAAATTTTGTTAATTTTGCGGTCAAAGCAACTCAAAGACCAGCGCCATGAAGTACATGATCGTAGCAGGCGAGGCATCGGGCGACCTACATGCCTCCAGAGTAATCGAAGAACTGAAGAAACTCGACCCCGAGGCCGAGTTCCGGTTCCTGGGGGGCGATCTGATGGCGGCCCAGGCCGGTCGGCCCCCGGAAATACACTATCGGCTGATGAACGTGATGGGCTTCACCGAGGTTGTCAAGCACCTGCCGCAGATATTCTCAAATCTGAGGCAGGCCAAGGCGCTGATCGATTCCTTCAGGCCCGATGTGCTCCTGCTGGTCGACTATCCGAGCTTCAACATGAGGCTGGCGAAGTATGCCGCGCGCCGAGGGGTGAGGGTTCAGTATTTCATCTCGCCCAAGGTATGGGCCTGGAAGGAGTGGCGCGTGAAGACGATCCGCAAGTATGTGAACCGTCTCTATTCGATTCTCCCCTTCGAGATCCAGTTCTACCGCAAGCATAACTACGGTCGGGTGCTGTACGTGGGCAATCCCTCGGTCGAGGAAATGGACAACGCCCTGAGACATCTCCCCCCGAAGAGATACTTCTTTGAGCGCCAGGGGATCACGGATCCGCGCCCGGTCATTGCGTTGCTTCCGGGATCCCGACGCGGTGAGATCCAAAGCAATCTCCCGCTGATGATCGAGGCGGCCAAACGATATCCCGAGTTCCAGTATGTCGTCGGCGCCGCACCGTCGGTTCCGGAGCGTTTCTATCGCGAAGTGGCTCAGGATCAGGGGCTGACGCTTGTATTCGGATGCACGCCGACGTTGCTCAAATACTCCCAGGCGGCTCTCGTCACCTCCGGTACGGCCACCCTCGAGACGGCACTCATCGGCACCCCACAGGTTGTCTGCTATCGCGCCAACGGCTCGAAGCTGTCATATAAGATGATGGAGAAATTGCTGAAGATCAAGTATGTGTCCCTCCCCAACCTGATCGTCAACAACGAGATTGTCCCCGAGCTGTTGGTTCATCGGTGCACCGCCGAAACCATCGCCCACGCCCTCTCGCCCCTCCTCCAGTCGTCGCCCCAGCGCGACTGGCAGCTTTCGGGCTACAAAAAGATGCGCCGTATCCTGACGACCGACGACGCCCCCACCCAAACCGCCGAAGCCATCTACCACTCCCTCACCGGCCACTAATCACCCCCCTAAAAAGACAAGAAGATTATGGATATAGTACCCCATTTTGACCATATGAACATCAATGTGACTGATGTCGACCGGTCAATCGAATTCTATCGGAAAGCCCTTTCGCTTCAGAAACTCAGCGAGATAAAAGCTCCGGACGGTTCGTTCACGATCACTTATCTCGGTTATCCGGGCGAGCATTTCCGTCTCGAACTCACATGGCTCAAGGATCACCCCGGTCCCTATGACCTTCACGACAACGAGATTCACCTCGCGATCCGCGTCAGCGGTGACTACGAGAAGATCCGCGAGTACCATCGCTCGCTCGGAATCATCGCCTTCGAAAACAAGAAGATGGGCATCTATTTCATCGTCGATCCCGACGGATACTGGACCGAAATCCTACCGATGAAACAGGAAGCCGCCTCAAAATAGAGGCGTAGTGAACTATTTCAGGGAGCCGCGCGTTGAAAACAATGAAAGAGGACGGACTCCCCCCCTTCGGGGTGTCGGTCACGCTTTCAAGAAGTAAGGACACTTCCTGAATTTAATCTAAAACCAAAAACACGCAAAAAGAGAATCAATTATGGATAAATTGAGCTATGCCTGGGGCCTCGCAATGGGTAGCCAGCTGAAGGCCATGGGCGTCAAGGAAATCAATAGCGAAAGCTTCAAGGACGGCGTGAAGGTTGCCTTCGACGGCGGCACACCCGAGATCTCAACCGAAGAGGCTCAGAAGCTTATCAACGAATACCTCCAGGATCTCGAGGCTAAGGCTACGGCCGCTGCCAAGGAGGCCGGAAGCAAGTTCCTAGAAGAGAACTCGAAGAAGGAGGGCGTGAAGGTAACTGCCAGCGGCCTTCAGTATCGTGTGCTCAAAGAGGGCACCGGCGCTCAGCCGACCGCTACCGATGAAGTGACCGTTCACTACACCGGCAAACTTCTCGACGGCACTGTCTTCGACTCTTCAATCAACCGCGGCGAACCCGCCACGTTCCCTCTGAACCGTGTGATTCCGGGATGGACCGAAGGCGTCCAGCTGATGAAGGAGGGCGCGAAGTACGAGTTCTACATCCCGTCTGACCTCGCTTACGGCCCCAACGGAGTGCCCAACGCAATTCCGCCTCACGCAACGCTGATCTTCGAAGTCGAGCTGATCAGCATCGGCAAAAAGGAATCTAAACTTGTCGGAATCTAAGACTTGAATATGAAAATCAACCGTATTTCAGCGGTGGCCGCAGTTTTGGCTGTGGCCACGGCTTTCGTGTCTACAGGCTGCAGCTCCTCGAAAGAGAAGAATGCCGACACGACAAAGACTGTGATCGAACAGATCGACGAAGAGATGGTGGGCGAAACAGCTCCGGCCGACACTTCGGCCTACAACGCGCAGTATTTCGACACCGAATCGAACAAGCAGAGCGCCGAGAACCCCGATGGTTTCAAGACCACCGAGAGCGGTCTGCGCTATGTGACCGTCAAAGAGGGCACCGGTGCCTCGCCGAAGGCCACAGACACAGTGCTCGTTCACTACACCGGCAAACTTCTCGACGGCACCGTCTTCGACTCGTCGGTTGAACGCGGAGAGCCGATCTCGTTCCCCCTCAACCGCGTGATCGCCGGCTGGACCGAAGGTCTCCAGCTGATGAAAGAGGGAGGCAAGACTGTCTTCTATATCCCGTCGAACCTCGCCTATGGCGAAGCAGGCACCCCCGGCGGTCCGATTCCGCCGAATGCCCCGTTGATCTTCGAAGTCGAACTTCTGAAAGTCAATCCTCAGTAATCAACTGATCATCAACAATTTCTGAAGACACATCACAGTGAAAAAGACTATCATACCACTCTCACTCATACTGCTGACGCTGTGTGCCTGCAAGGGGCGCACAGCGTCAGTTGCGGATTCTGACGGCGACACCGTGGAGGTTGTTGTCAATGACCCCTCGGCCACGGTCGACGCCGCTTCCGACAGTGCGTTCAGCGTCAAACCCGACGCAGACGCTGAGCCGACACCCCGTCCCGACGCAGTTCCGGCCCACACCACCGAGTCGCCGGCAGCCGCCGCAGGCATACACACACCTATCACACCCGAGGCCGGAAGCCGTCAGCACCAGGGCGATGTCTCGCCCGGAAAGGCTATCTGACCAACCTGATCCCTATTATATCTTCTTTCATCACCTAACCCACATCATCACCTACCTATGAACAAATTTCTTCACTCGCTGCTGGCCATCGTGCTCGCCGTGACCGCCGTGTCGTGTGGCGGAAATTCCAACGACCCGAACTACACCCTGTCGTCGATCAGCAACCCGACCGACGCTGACTCGCTGATGTACTACTTCGGACAGCTTCGTGCCGTCAAATTCTGGCGCGATGCCGAGCGTGACTCGGTGCTCAGAACCTCCGAAGGCCAGAAAGACTACATGGAGGGCATGCACGACGCCATGAAGGCCCTCAACCGCTCGGAAGCTTATCTCCAAGGTCTTCTCGACGGCGCAAACCATGCCGATAATATCGCCAATTACAGCCGCAACTACGGCCGCAAGTTCAACCCCGACATCATGATGAAGAGTATGGCCTCGGCGCTGGCAAACGACAGCGTCTCTAACCTCGGGGAAATACGCCGGGAGTTCTACGGAATCAGAAACAAGATGGAGAGCGACCGCGACTCTCGCGAGGAACAGAACGCAACCGCCGCACTCACAGCCGCCGGCGAGAAGCTCGGAATGACCAAGTTGACCAACGATCTCTGGAAAAAGACCCTCGTTCAGGGTGCGGGAGACCAGATCGAACGCGGAGACCGGATTGAGGTGGCGATGCAGATGACAACCATCGACGGCCACAAGATTCCGATCAACCTCCCCAACGAAATCATCGTCGGCGGCCGTCTGATGTCGATTCTCTTCTCTGACGCCGTGCTGTCGATGAGACAGGGTGACCGCTGCGAATTCGCCACAACCGCTCTCGCTCTCTTCGGCTCCCATGCCCACCAGATGGATCTCAAGCCTCAGTCTATCGTCCTGATGACCATCTCGGTCATCGGCGAAGTTGACAACTCGGAGCGCCCGGCCACCGACTATGAAAGCTCTAACCCGTTGATTCAGGATTAATTGATATGAAGAGACACGAGTCTGATCTCAACAGATATGAAGAGGCCTCGGCCTCGGTCAAACCGCTTGAAGGACGCGTCCCAAAACGGATCCTGTTTGTCTGTCTGGGCAACATCTGCCGCTCGCCGGCCGCCCACGGAATCATGGAGGCGCTTGTCGAGAGCAAGGGAAAGTCGGCCGAATATGAGATTGACTCGGCCGGTCTCTATTCGGGCCACGCCGGAGATCTCCCCGACAGCCGTATGCGAGCCCACGCAATCCGCCGCGGCTATAACCTGACGCACCGGGCGCGCCCCGTACGGACGTCGGACTTCGACAACTTCGACCTCATCGTGGCGATGGACAACAGCAACTACGACCGTCTGCGTGCCTTCGCGCCGACAGTCGAGGCTCAGGATAAGGTCGTGAGGATGATCGACTTCAAGAGAAATCATCCCTATTTCGACTGCGTCCCGGACCCGTACTATGAGGGGGCCGAGGGATTCGAGACTGTACTTGACCTCCTCGAAGACGCAACCGCCGGGCTCTACGATGCCCTTGAGGGGAAATGAGCACGCGCTTCCAGATAGGAAGGATGTCTGTAAACCTTTCGTGAATCAGCGTGTCAAACCAATAAAATCAGAACGTTATGAAAAAGAAACTGCTCACACTGATAGGGGCTGTGATAGTCAGCATCTCGGCTTTCGCGGCCGCCACGCCGGAGTTTCCGGGGGGCAAGGAAGCGCTTGACAACTACATCGCCACGAACCTGAAGTATCCGGAGCGTCCGTTGAAACAGGGAATCGAGGGTATAGTCCGCGTCGAGTTCACCGTCAACACCGACGGCTCGATCGGCTCGATCAAGATTGTCCGTCTCGTCGACCCCGACCTTGAGGCCGAAGCGATCCGCCTCGTCAAGTCGATGCCCGCATGGATACCGGCCGACAGCGGACCGGCGACCGCCACCGTCGAGATCCCCTTCCTCATCCCCGGCGAAGACTGACACAACCGCCACAATAATCAAAAGCGGCTTCCCAAGGTTGGGTAGCCGCTTTTTGTTGGGGGTCTCTATTCCGGGGATGGGTGGTCAGCGGATGGTCAGGGGGGCGGAAGTGCCGCCGTTGTATTTGATGCCGGCGGTCATGTAGCCGACCCAGATGGTAGAGGAGGTGGCTGTTCCGCCGGTGTGGAGATAGACCGTCGAGCCAGCCTCCGGGAGAGTCGGAGAACTGTAAAGGAAGGTCAGGGTCGGCAGATCTCGGGGAACGGCATAGGCCATAAACGGAGCCTTACCGTCTGTGGCCGACAAGCCGATGAAGGTATCTCCCGAAAGGCCCTTGAGGCTCTCTGTCACGAAAGGCTGACTTCCTTTCGGTAGGGTCTGGGTGCCTCCGGTCACGACGGCTGTGCCCGATTCGAGACAGATCTCGGGACAGTCAATGCCCGAGGAGTTGCCTCCGTCGCCCGAGGCTATCAGCAGACCCCCGGTCATGCGGAAGCTGTCGGTCACGTCGATGCCATCCTTATCCATTGAGTATATCCAGGCGTTGCCATCCGTCACACGCATCTCTGCGGCCGACAGGGCGTCGTCCATAGCATAGACAACCGCCTCGCCTCCGGAGATGATACAGATCCCGTCTGCCTTCACTCCCTTGGCCGAAGAGGAGAGGTCGCGGCCATCGTCGGTCGCCTTGTCGCCTACGGCAGAAACCGTCACCTTTGCTCCGGAGAGATACACGTTATAGTTTGAGTTTATACCCTTTCCACCTTTTCCGGTTGACTTGAGAGTCAGGGTACCTCCGACAAGGTTCACGTTGGCGTCGGCCTTGATACATGCAGCCGACTGCAGGTCTTGGGTTTCTTCGTCATAGACGGCGTCGCCCGAGGTGTTGAGAGACAATGTGCCTCCATAAACGTTGACCGTGAGGTCACACTTCATTGCGCGGCCTCCGGGCGCCGAAGTGTTGGCGTAGATGTAACCGCCGGTGATCTGGATACCATAACCGTCCTTGGCGTCTCCCTTCACATGAATTGCGTTGCGGGCTGCGTCATCAACCACGACGGTCACTCCGGGACGGGTGTACATGTATCCGTCGGTAGCGATTCCGTGGCGATAGTTGCCGCGGACGCGGAGAACACCTTGCCCGCAGAACACCAGGTGACCCTCGCTGAAGAGACACCCCTTGCGGTCTTCCGTGATCGAAGAGGCGCCGGGGAGATAGAAGGGATCTTCGGCATACTCTACGGCATCGGCGAGCTTATTGACCGTTCCCTTCGTCAGGTTGACAAAGAGGCGCTTCTTGTTCTGGTTGTTGATGGCCGGTCCACGCTTCGAGGTCAGTTCGAGGCCCTTGAGAGTCAGCAAAGTGCGAGCCGCTCCGTAAATCTTCAGCTGACCGTCTTCGGAGCTTCCGCTGGCGATGATCTCGACACCGCTGACATTGTTGACCAAAGCCTCGACGGTCACATAGGCGCCGTCGACATGAACATTGACCGACGGGTTCGAATTCTTGACCTCGGCCGTGTTGCCTTTGTAGACGATTTCGACCTTGTTGGGGAACTCCGAGGCCTCCCAATAGAAATCGGTGTTTGAAGTCGGTTTGTCAGCTGAGGCGTCTGTAGCCGTCTGGCCGTCATAAGGATGTATGTTGGTGTCGAGATTCACACCGATAGCCGGAGTCGGTGGGACAGGATTCTCGGGGTCTTCGCTACAGCCGGCGACACCGAAGAGAACGAGCGCAGTGGCCAGATAGGCCAGTAAGCGTGTGGGAAAGAGAGTATTGGGTTTCATAGCTGGAGGATATCAGAGTTTGAACGAATATTCGAGACCGATCACGTTGAGGTTCGACTCGCCGCTGTCAAACGAGTCGACGAAACGGTAGTAGAGGCCGACGGCATTGTGGCGGTCAATCTTGTAGTCACAGCCGGCGGTGTAACGCATTTTGGAGACGCTGAACGCATTGTTGAGCGAGTTGTACATCTCGGCCGAGACATATGGTGTGAAGAGGCATTTCTTTTTGATTCCCCACTCGAGTTTCAGACGCGAGCGGAGAGCGTGGCGGTTCTTCACCGGGACATACTCGTATCCCTTGTACGAACCGTCCGGATCGAATTTCTTGGCGTTGACGCCCTGGTTGCGGGTGTACTGCCAACGTTCACGAAGAGAGAGCTCCCATCGGCCGAACTTGAGCGAGCCGGTGACGCTGACCCCTACGCGATGGCGGGGTTGCCAGTAGGATTCGACGAGGTTCCCCTTCTTGGTTATGCGTTCGGGGCGGTGGGAATAGATAAAACCGTAGTCGGCCCCGACCTTCAGCCACTTCAGAGGCTTCCAGCCGACATAGGCCCCGACAGCCCAACGGTCGGTAGACTCGAGTTTATCGGCGGTTCGGTACTGAGCGTCGATTCCGGCGGTATATTTTTTGGCCCAAGTCTTCGAGGCGTCGGCGTCTAACCAGATTGCCTGCGCGCGGCCCGGTAGAGCTACCCTCAGCGTCATGAGCAAGGCTCCGGCCAGTATAAGGAGTTGTCTTTTCATTGTTTCAAAAGCTTGTTTCGGGGTGGGTCACCGTGTTATTTTTCGGTAGGTTTCGGGAGTTTCATCACGTCGTTGACCGAGTTGATTCGGCCCATCTCCTCTTCATAATACATCTTGACGATCGCCGTGTCGCGGAGGAAGTCGATAGAGCCGACCTCGACCCTGACGGGGCGGATACCCGTCCGCTTCTCCAGATCCTCAATCAGTTCTGCGCGCCGTTGTGGAGTCACGAGGGCGATATTGTCATACTGGATGTACTTGCACGCATAGTGGGTCAGCCACTTGTTGCTCTCGTAGAGCCAGATCATGAAGACCGTGATCACGTTGGGGAGGGCGAGCTCTATCATCGCATACGGATTCTTGATGAAGTCCGGCTCGGCCAGGGCGTTGATCACCGACAGCGAAATGATCACGAACAGATATGTCATCTCGCGGACCGGCATCGATTCGGTCCGGTATCGGATGATCCCGAAGATGGCGAACAGGCCGAGGGCGAAGCCGATCTTCAGCTTGATGCTCCCGAGCATGAAGATCATGAAGAAGATGGCGATGCTGATCAGCGAGAACGTAAAGTAGTAGTCTCGCCGGCCACTCCGACGGTAGTAGAGAAAGTGGATGATCACCCAGGTGATCAGGAGGTTGAACGAAAATCGGAGAAGAAGGACCATGAGGTCCGTCATCCCGGTCGCGTTCATGATGATTTGGTCAATTGAAACGTCTGTATCCATGAGTCGGGTCAGTAAGGTCTGTTTATCGGCCCTTGCGGGCTGTGTCGGTTCTGAGGCAGAGTCTGTCTACGTGTCGGAGCTTCTCTTTCAGCCGGTTCTGGCGGAGACTCCCGTCGGTGAAGGCCATTCCCATACAGTACTTGCTGAAACTGTGGGGATGGATCCGGAGTTTGCGGAAGATATCGAAGATCGGAGACTGAGAGAGTCCGTTGCGCTTCAGTTCGATTATCACCAGCCCTTCGAGCGAGCGATCGGCGGCGCTTCGGAGATTGTGGAAACTCAGAGCGGTGTCTATCGTCAGGCGTTCGGTCATCTGTTTGTCGACCAAAGTGATGCGCATGAAACTGTTCTGTAGTTTCGGAATCAGGAGCGAGGAGTCCCAGGGGGTGTGACGGAGCAGGAACTCGTCGTTGCCGGTAAGCGTGTCGACCTCGGGGGCAATGGCGACGCGTTTCTTCTTTGTCCGACCCTTGTTGTTTTTCGACTTCACCTCGAGGAACTTTGCGTCCGAGCCGACATATTCGCGGATACGCACCTTCTGGCGGGTCTTGCGGCCACGCTGGTGCTCATGGAACATGAAACACCCCTCGGTGTCGAAATAACAGGTCGCGTAGGGCATGTTGCGCCGGCCGTCGATCTCCTGGACATAATAGTCGCCTGCCGCCATCTCGAGCAATTGCACCAAAACGGGGACAGTAGTCAGATATTTCGTATCGACACGGTTCATCAGCCTGACCTTCCCCATCGCCTCGAGCGAAATGGAATCAAGCCTTCCGAGAGCCTCCTCCAGACTGTTCCGGGGGTTTTCTGGTGTCGATATCATATGTTATTAACGATTTATAGGCCCGTTAATTGCCCCGAGCGCACAAAATAGCCTCCGGGTGCGTTATAAAATATATCCGCCCACACTATATCTGACAGACCATGGATACACCCAAACGCAGACCCCGATTCAGGGCGTTGAAGCTCATAGCGGCCATTGTCGGCTCTCTTATCGGCCTTGTGATACTGGCCGTCGTCGGCGTGACGCTTTGGCTGACCCCGTCGCGTCTGTCCGCGATAGTGTCCGAGCGCGGATCGGAGTATCTCGACGCCGACCTGCGCGTCTCGAATCTGCGCTTCACAATTTGGTCTTCCTTCCCCAGGCTCTGTCTGGTGGCCGACTCGGTTAGTGTCACTTCGCGCACGCTCGATTCCGTACCCGAGTCGATCAAGACCCAACTGCCTCCCGATGCCTCCCGGCTCGGAGGTTGCGGAAGTTTCAGCGGAGCGGTCAACGTCGCTTCCCTTCTCAAAGGGGAGATCCGGCTTCACGACGTGAAGATCGACCGCTTCAACCTCAACCTTCTCGCTGTCAACGACTCTCTGTCGAACTACGATATCTTCCCCTCAACACCCGACACAAAGACCAAGATCCCTCGTCTTTCGGCCAACTCCATATCACTGACCCATCCGGGTGTGATCTCCTATCAAAGCCTCGAGTCGGGGCTGAACGGTGTGGTCAGGCTTCACGAAATCAGTCTTAAGGAACTCGGCGACGAAGGCGAAAAGAAGAACTCATATGATCTCGACCTTTCGGGCAAGGTGAAGGCGGTTGTCGATTCCCTGCCGATCCTCGATGACTTTCCCTTCACGCTCGACGGCATCGTCAACCTTCGCTTCTCGCCGTTCGGAATCTCGTTCAAGAACTACTCCATCGCCTTGGGAAACATCCGCTCGCGCGCCTCGATGAACTTCGAAGCGGGAGCGTCACCGAAAATAAACAACTTCTCGTTTGATATCCGGTCGTTCCACCTGATGAAACTCCTCGGCTATCTGCCTCCCGAGATACTGCCGCGAATCGAGGGGCTCGACGCCGACGTGCTCGTCAACGCCTCGGCGCGTCTGACCAAACCATACCATTTCTCATCGTCTGCCCTCCCCTCGGTCGAGGTGACCTTCTCGGTTCCCGACGGCGACGTGGTCTACACCGCCGGTGAAGGAGGCCGTTATTCGGCCCGGCATATCGGACTGAAGGGCATCTTCATGTTCAACGGCGACGACCCGAAGTCATCGTACATCTCGATTCCGGGCTTCAGCGTCGAGGGTGAGGGAATGGATCTTGACCTCTCGGCCCGTGTCGACAATCTCCTCGGGTCTCCGAAGGTTCACGCCACGGCTGATGTGTCGTCACAGATCGAGAATCTGAAGCGGTATTTCGCGATGCTCGCACCCTTCTATCCGGCCGGCGACGTCAATCTGATGACCACAATCGATTTCACTCTCCCCTCTTACAATTCATCCGAACTGGAGAACGTGGCCATCAACGGCTCGGTCGACATGACCGACACACGGTTCCGAATCCCTCAGGTAGGAGCGACCGCAAGGGCCCGCAACACCTCAGTCTCGTTCAGTTCGAGAATGGCCACACTCAACACGTCGACAACCAACTTCCCGGTCGACATCAAGGGGACCATGAAGGGAATCGAGATGTCGATGGGTCACGATTCGACACGTCTTCAGGCACGTGATCTGACGTTCTCGGGGCGTGTCTCGGGAACGGGGCCCACCGATCGTCCCGACTCACTGTCGCTGACCGTCGGCTCGCGCATGTTCAAGGCCATGCGCCCCGGCCTCGAGTTCACTCTCAAGGATTTCGCGACCTCTGTCGACCTCGCACCGGGAAAATACTCGATCAAACGTCCGGCGCCGCTTGTGTTCAAGGATCAGGCGATGCTCGACCGTATTCCCCACACTCCCGTGATTCTCGGCTTCGCCAGTTCCGACAGCCTCCGCCGTTTCCTCGCCGGGACATGTCTGCACGGTGATATGAAACTTGCGGGCGGTGTGCTTAAACTGAAGAACTACCCCGCGCCGGTGATTCTCAACGACTGCGCCATCCGCTGGAGCCTCGATTCGGTTGCGATAGACCGCTTCTCTTTCCGCTCGCAGGAGTCTGCCCTCACCCTCTCGGGAGGAGTCTCGAATTTGAGACAGTATCTTTCGTGGCCCGAACGCTCGGTGCTCAAAGCGCGTCTGAAGGCCGATATAGACACACTAAACATCAACCAGCTGGCGCGTGCATATGAAACGGCTGTCAAGGCGGCCGGACTCGGACGTTCGCGAGCCGACAGTATCGCCGAAGCCGCCCGTCGCGCCGAAGCCTACGCACGCCAGGACACAACCGCGCTCATACTTCCGCGCAACGTCGACCTCAGCGTCGAGGCCCGCGGCAAGGAGGTGATCTACACCAACCTCTTCTTCGAGAAGGTGAAGACACGCCTGACGATGGCCGATGGCATTTTCCGCCTCGGCGATCTCGAAATGCAGGCAAGTTTCGCAGGAGCGAAGGTCAACCTTATTTATGACACCTCGGATATCGAGAACATCGCGTGCTATGGCGACTTGGGAATCCTCGACCTCGACCTGGTGAAGATGTACGCAAAGTTCCCCTCCATTCCGCGGATGGCTCCGGAGGTTGTCAATCTTTCGGGTATCCTCTCGCTCAACGCCGACTTAAACCTCGGAATCTTCCCGACGATGACGGCCGATGTGCCCGGCTTCCACGCACGCGTCGGTCTCAACGGCCGCAACCTCAAGCTGCACCAGACGGAGTTTATCCACCACATTGCCCGCATGATGATGATCTTCTCTCACGAGGATATCCACATAGCCGACATCAACATAGCCGGCAACGTCCACGACAATCTTCTCGAGCTCTACCCGTTCAACCTCGACTTCTCGCGATACAGGCTGAAACTCGAAGGTCTCAACAACTTCGCCGGCGACCTGTACTATCACATCGGCGTCGACCACTCACCGATTCCGTTCCGTTTCGGAATCGAAGTCGAGGGTCAGTACCATCATCCGAAGCTCCGCTTCTGCGGGTCGGGATGGAACAGCGACAAGGCGGGCGATATCACGGCCCATGTGATGGAGTCGGGCAGCTTCAACTTCGTCTCCTATGCCCGCAAGGGCATGAAAGCCTTTGTCCACGAAGCCGCCAAATCGCCCGTCACCTCCTCCCCCAAAAAGTAATCCAACAGTAATAATTAACCATTATTTAGTATAGTTGCGCGAAAAGCCACTTAAAAAATGACTTTTAGCGGTGTTATAGGGCGGAATTAATTTGGTTAAATCCCATGGATTCAGTATCTTTGCACTATGAATATGAAATCACACCCTCGTATATGAAGAAAGTGATTGACAGGATGGAGCTTTTCAGAAAAAAATGTAAGGTAACACAAGCCATACATCTGACTTTCATCACTGTCAACGGGGTGAAGCATAATTCACAATGGGATATGATCCATAGCGAAGTCACCGCCAAGCAGTTGTTCAAGGAGTAACTCTCCCGATACACACTCATGACCCACGGCAATAGAGGCCGAATTGTTTTCGTTATATTAACACAAACGAGGCTACTAATGCAATGGGGCCTAAACGACGACTATGAAAACAGCACTGATAGATATGGACGGTGTCCTGTATGACTCGATGCCGTATCACGCACGCGCATGGCACCGGATGATCTCCGAACTCGGGCTCGACTGCACGGTCGACGAGTTCTTCCTCTACGAGGGAATGACCGGCGCCGCGACCATAGAACTTATATTCAAACGCCACGGTCTCGAGGCTCCGTCGCCCGAGCGTGTGAAGGAACTGTATGCCCGAAAGGCCCGCTATTTCGTCGAAAGCGGACGTAGAGAGGCGATGCCGGGAGCAGACCGGATGATACGTGCCCTGTTGGACGCAGGATGGAAGACGGTACTCGTCACCGGCTCGGCCCAGTCGTCGCTGATTGACCGTCTGGAACAGGATTATCCGGGCGCATTTCCTCCGGAACGCCGAGTGACGGCGCTCGATGTCGTTCACGGCAAACCGAATCCGGAGCCCTATCTAAAGGGAATGGCCTTGGCCGGAAGCAAACCGGAGGACACGATCGTGATTGAGAATGCACCGTTGGGCGTGCGTGCCGGAGTAGCCGCAGGCCTTCGTACTTTCGCCATCACAACCGGACCGATACCGCGCGAAGCCTTCGAAGCTGAGAACGCCACAGCCATCTTCCCGTCGATGCCGGCATTCGCCGACGCACTCCCCTCACTTCTGCCTACGCTATGAACCCTACTCTGACCGAAAGGCTTCGTAACCTGCTCGAGGATGGGAAGCCCGTCGCGATCGTCACCGACACGAATGTCGGACCGCTATATGCCGAGTCGCTGTGCCAGTCGGTGCCGCAACTCACGGAGGCCCCGGTCCTGACCGTTCCGGCCGGACGAAAGGATATAGAGTCGCTTATGGATCTATGGCGCGGGTTGTCCGACTCTGGGATGACACGCGGAGGCGTGGTAGTCAACCTAGGGGGCGGAACAGTCACCGACATCGGAGGATTCGCGGCCTCTACCTTCAAGCGGGGTGTCGACTATATCAACGTGCCGACAACTCTATTGGCAATGGCCGACGCATCGGTAGGCGGCAAGACCGGTATCGACTTCAACGGCCTGAAGAACGAGGTGGGAGCCTTCGCCAAACCTTTGGCCGTTCTTGCCGACGCTTCGTTTCTGAAGACGCTTCCGTCTCTGGAGATCCTCTCCGGTTTCGCGGAGATGCTCAAGACCGGCCTCATAGCCGACCGCGAACTGTACTCCTCCCTTCTGGCGCTCGGCAATCCGGTCGAGGCCTCTGCCGAAAAGATTAACCCGCTGATCAACCGTACTATAGCGATCAAGGAGGATGTTACGAAAAAAGACCCCTCGGAGAGGGGTCTCAGAAAGATTTTGAATTTTGGACACACGGTCGGACATGCCTACGAGAGTCGGACGGCCGCGCTCGGTAGTCCGGTGCCCCACGGGGTCGCCATCGCCTGGGGATTGCTCACCGAGCTGATCCTGTCTCATTTCGAGCGGGGGCTCGACTCGGCCGTGCTCTATCCATATGCGCGGATGGTGCGTGAGCTTTATCCCACCTTCCCCTTCGCCTGCGGAAACTATGAGCCGTTGTTGGAGCTGATGACCCACGACAAGAAGAACTCGGCCGACGGGCTGATCAATTTCACGCTCCTGTCGCAAGTTGGCGACGCGCACTATGACGTCTTGCTGAGCGCGGAGCAGATCCGCCCGGTGCTCGATGCCACTCTCGAACTTCTCGGGCGCTGAGGGTTGTCAGAAGCCGAGCATATCGGCCATAGTGAAGAATCCCTGACGGCCAGCGAGCCATTCGGCAGCCAATACCGCTCCCAAGGCGAAGCCGCGACGCGACTTGGCCGAGTGGGTGAGGGTGATCGTGTCTTCGGGCGATTCCCATTTGACTGAGTGGATCCCCGGCACTTCTCCCTCGCGACGGCATTCGATCGGGAGTTCGTCACCTTTCGAGGTGTCTACCGGTTCCTCTTTCCATGTCCCGAGGCGTTCGCTGACTTCGACGATGTCTTCGGCCAGTGTGATGGCTGTTCCCGACGGATGGTCGAGCTTGTGGATATGGTGAACCTCCTCCATCGAGGGTTGGTATTGCGGGTATGGGTTCATCAGCTCGGCCAGACGGCGATTGACGGCACGGAAAATGTTGACGCCGATCGAGAAGTTCGAGCTGTGGAGCAGCGTACCCTTTCCTTTGTCGCAGATCTCCTTCATCTCGGGGAGTTCCCGCTGCCAGCCGGTTGTGCCGGAAACCACCGGAACGCCGGCGGCGAAGCATTTCAGTACGTTCTCGACTGCGGCCGAGGGAACGGAGAATTCAATGGCTACGTCGGCATTATGAAACTTACGCGACTCGAAAACCTCCCACTCTTCGGGCTGCTCGACGATGGCCACCACCTCGTGGCCCCTTTCGCGGGCGATCTCCTCGATCATGTGGCCCATCTTTCCGTATCCTATGATAGCTAATTTCATGATATTTACTGCTTTATGGTTAGAATCCGAAGGCGACGTTGTCTATATAAAGGGCGATGCCTTCAGTGCCGATAAACGGCTCGCCACAAGAGGACGAGGCCATCACGAGAACATGGGTCGGAGTCTCGTCGGGAGCGCCCCACTCCACTTCCTGGACCGGGACCAGCTTTCCCTTTGAGTTCTTGGCATAATAGGCTTTGTCTCCGTTCAGAAGTCCCATCCACGGTTTATAGAACGATTGGCCCGTGATGTCGCCGTAGTGGATCTTCAGCTGGTGACCCTTCGTCCAGGGGATCGATTTGTTGTATCGTTCGCGTCCGGTCCCGACACGCTTGGCGTAGAGTTTGCCGTCTGCATCCTCCCACCGTTTCTGAAGCAGAACATAGACTTCGGCTTGATCACGACCCTGGAGGGTCTTCTTTGACGATAGTCCGGTTGACTTCACGCGGGTGTTGGTCGCCGGCATGTCAACCTTATAGTCGAACACAAGGGCGACGGGCCGTTTCGTGTAGGGCATTCCCATCTCCATCTTCGCGAAGGGGGCCTTGGTATTGGTCACCGGCTCGTGAAGCTCCCCGAGAAAGATTGTGCCGGCCACCATCACATCCATGTTGATGATACCGAGCGCCTTCACCTGTTCCATCTTGGCTTCGACCTTGGCGACGGTGTTGCCGTTGAGCTTCACGGGCGAGACAGCGTTGGAGGCTTTGACAACACCGGCAACCTTCGCGTATACGTTGCTTGTGGCCCAGGGCGAGCCTCCGAGATTCGTGTAGGGCTTATTGCCGGTCGTGTGGCCGTTGGGGGCGATTTCATAGACGGTCTTGGTCTTGCCGCCGATGATCTTCGACTCCTTTATCTCACGTGTATACCAGTTGGAGAAATCTCCATATTTGATAGGCTCCAGGCGCAGGGCGTGACCGCAGAGAGTCGCCACCCCGAAGGCACAGGCCACGGCCAATCTGCCGACTAACCCGGCACATTTAAGTCCATTCAGCTTTAACATATCGTCTCTGTTTTTGCTGAGCGCAAAATTACAAAAATTTCACCATATAATCCCTGCTCCACAGCGACAATCGGGAAGCTCACCCCCTCCACACTCCCCTAAACGCAGAAAATCGGCGGCGCTCACGAAGATCGCCGCCGATTTGTCGGTTTTCATAATTACGTTGGGAGTTTGTCCTGTGACAGACAGTCTCCGGGGGTGGAATGAGATCAGTCGCTGAGCTCGCCGACCATCGAGATCTGGAGATAGTTGCGGATCTCGTCGGCGGTGTAGCCGCTGCCGATAAGATACATCAGTTTGGTGATGGCTGCCTCGGCGGTGATGTCATAGCCGCTGATCACACCTGCCTTAGAGAGCATGTCGCCGGTGTAGTAACGCTTCTGCTCGTCACCACCGTTGAGACACTGCGTCACGTTGTAGACGATCAGGCCACGCTTGACGGCATCCGAGATCGCGTCGAGGAACCACTG
The DNA here is from genome assembly GCA_964615915.1 of uncultured Sangeribacter sp. Classification (GTDB taxonomy): domain Bacteria; phylum Bacteroidota; class Bacteroidia; order Bacteroidales; family Muribaculaceae; genus Lepagella. The sequence goes on along the minus strand of CAZTSQ010000004.1, from coordinate 38,175 downwards.
CTCCGTAGGAGCGTTGCCGGCACCGAAGGTGCGGAGCACGACCGCCTTGATTCCGGGGGTTGCAAGCTGGGCGCGGACAACGTCTTCAGTGATGCCCGGATAGAGCCAGAGTACCAGCAGGTTCGGGTCCATGTCATAGAACGGTTCGAGCGGAAGCTTCGTCTCGTGGCGCATCAGATAAGGTTCGGCATACGTGATGTGAAGATCTATCTGACCGAGCTCGGGATAGTTGAAGCTCTTGAAGGCGTCGAAGCCGGTCGAGGTGAACTTGGTCGAACGACATCCGCGGATGATGTAGTCTTGGAACGAAATGACTACCTCCTGGATCATCGGGTCACCGTTTTCGTCTTTGGCTGCGGCCACCTCGACGGCCGAGATAAGGTTCTCAGTGCCATCCTCGCGGACTGCGCCGATAGGAAGCTGTGAGCCGGTGATAACGACCGGTTTACGCAGGTTGCGGAGCATAAACGAGAGGGCCGAGGCGGTGTAGGCCATTGTGTCGGTTCCGTGAAGAACCACGAAGCCGTCGAAATCATCATAGTTGTCGGCGATATCCTTGACGATCTGTCCCCAATAGGTCGGGTTCATGTTCGACGAGTCGATAGGGTTCTTGAACTGGACGCTCTTGATGTCATATCCGAGCTTTCCGATCTTGGGGACATTGTCCATCAGATGGGAGAAGTCGAAAGGCTGAAGACCGTCGGGGGTTTCGACCATACCGATTGTGCCGCCGGTGTAGATGATGAGGATTCTGGGTTTAGCTGTGTTTTCCATAACTTTATTTTCCGGGGTTAACCGGAGTGTTTAGGGGTTAATAATTACCCCCGGGCCGGAATGACCCGGGGGTTGTCGAGTTATTCATAATACTGTTTGTGGATACCGAAGACGAAGTGGTTGCTGCGGATGGCGGTGACAACCAGAACGATGACGGTAAAGATACCGACGATGATGAACGGGAAGAGGTTCGAGTGGTTCGAGAAGATGGACTCGAAGAAACCGATCAGCACCGGTACGAGTGAGATGGCCACATAGTTGGCTACCTGAAGATAGGCCAGAGCGAGGGTCGATTTCGATTCGCTGGTGACGATTTCGGTAGCCTTGGTGTAGAAGATAGGCTGAGCCAGACCGTTACCGAGACCTACGAGAGCCGAAGCGATGATATAGATCGGGAGCGAACGGGTGAAGACGAAGAGGGCGAAACCGGCGACGATCAGACCCGTAGCGAGGATAAAGGTTGTCTTACGGAAGATCTTCATAGTTCCGGTCACGAACAGACCGATCACGAACATAGCTAAGTAGAAGATCGAGGTAACGGTCGATACATCTTCGGTCGACATGTGGTACTCAGGCATCAGGTTAGGAAGATAGTATGCCGGAACCGAAGTGGCGAAGACGAAGAAGAAGTATGCGAGAAGCAACCAGATCGTACGTCCGATATAGAAGCCACCTTTGACTTTCTGACCTTCGGTAGAGAAGCCGTCGGGATCAGTGGCGGGAATGGCAGCCGGAGCGGCAGTCTTGGCGTCAGCACTCTTGGCGTCAGCAGTCTTGGCGTCTGAAGTTGCGGGAGTCGAGGTATAGTCGCTCTGCGGGATCTTCTTCAAGAACGGGATCAGCACGAGAGATACGAGCGGGATCAGGTAAACGAGGAAGGGGAGGTGCCAGCTCTTGGCGGCGAGGAAGCCGACTACGAATGTGGCGCCCACAAGGGCGATGTTACCGATAGCCGAGATGATACCCATCTGTTTGGTGCGGTACTTGCCGGTGAATACGTCGGCGATCAGACCGGTCGAGAACGGGAGGATCAGACCGCAACCGGCTCCGAGCAGACAGCTCAGCCAGATGAGCGACGTCAGCGAATTCGAGAAGATCGACAGCGCACCGGCGACAATATAGAGGATCGTACCTGCGGTGATCACGAGGATCTTATGTTTTGTCTCCGAAAGTTTACCCGAAAGAAGCACAAACGGGATGATCACGAGGTTCGGGAGGACTGTGAGCAACTGAATCTTGAGGTCAGTCGCATCGGGGAAAATCGAGCGCAGACTGCCCTCGATAGGGGTCACGGCCAGACCCGGAAGGTCGACGGCCAGAGAAAGTGACCATATGGCGAGTACCACCATCATCGAGATGGTACCTTTACCTGTTTTGACTTGCATGGTTGTGTGTTTTTCAGTTAGTATTCTGTCCCCGGGGCAATCGGGGCCCGGGGACATTTGATATCAGAGTGGAAAGGTCAGTCTACGATCTCGACTGTGTCGCCGTTGAAGACGCCGAGGCCGAGTTTGTTCATAATCGACTTGATGGCAGCCTGGGCCTTGACTGAGTTGCCGGCTTCGTCCAACGGAGGCGCGAAAGCGGCTACACCGAACAGACCGGGCATCACGCCGAGCACACCGCCGCCGACACCGCTCTTTGCGGGGATGCCGCTGGTGTACATCCAGTCGCCCGTGTTCTGATAGAAACCGACTGAAGAGATAAGGGTCGTGATCTTCGGAGCGATTTCGGGCGCGAATACTTCCTGTTTGGTCACGGGGTTGACACCCTTGTTGGCGATTGTGCCCGCGCAGACAGCAAGCTGAGAGGCGGTGATGCCGACGCTACACTGACGTGTGTAGAGGTCGAGGCTCATCGGCACATCGTCATAGATACGGTTGTAGTCCTTGAGCAACCATGCGATAGAACGGTTCTGGAAGTTCGTGTCCGACTCAGATTTGTAGAGCTCGTCGATCACCTCCGAACGCGATCCGCAGAGGGCCTCGAAGTTGTTGATGATTGCTTCCCATTTACCCCATGAGTCACCCTGAGGCTTGACCATAGAGCAAGCCGAGATGGCACCGGCGTTTACCAGCGGGGTCGAGGGATGGTCATTTTCGAGAAGGATGGCGAAGATTGAATTGAAGGGAAGGCCGGTCGCGTCGGCACCGATCTGCTTCAGGACTGCTTCGGGACCATACTGCTTGAGGATCAGAATTGCGGTCAGGACCTTGGATACCGACTCGATACCGAATTTGTACTCGGTGTCGCCGACCGAGATCTGCGTACCGTCGAGCAAAGTCAGCGATATACCGAACAGGTCCGGGTTGATGTTTGCCAGATAAGGGATATAGTGGGCATTGATACCGCCTTTGATGTCTTTACATTCGGCGTATGCCTCTTCCACAACCTGTCTGATCTGGGCTTTTGTGAGTGTCTTTTTCATAATATTGCTTTTATGGAAGGGATATTTACGATAGGATAGGGAGGGATTCTACGATAAGTAGTTGTCTGCCGTAAGAGAGGCGCTGTTCTACAATTAAGGTAGCATTCGCGGACTAAGAAATCGCTTATAAAACTCTAACAATCTGAGCCCGATATGGTTCAAAAAAATCGACGGCAACACGATTTTAACGCATTGCCGTCGATCTTGTCTAATCTTATAGATTGTATAAAAATCTTATTTTTTCTTATTTATACGGAAGGTTGTTTACTTCTGAGGCCTCAGCATTTCGAGCCAGTAGGCGGAGGTGACGGTGTCGGCGTGGTTGACGCCGTCGGGGTCGGTGAAGAGGACACGGGGTTGGTCGTCGGGGCTGTTGACATCGCCCATGTAGACGGCTTTCGCTCCGTTCTTCGAAGCAAAGAAGTAGGTGCGGACATCGGCAGTCCCCTCTTCGTTACATCTGCCGATAAAGACTGCCGTAGGCTCCTTGTCAAGTTGCGTGCTGTCGCTCCAGACCATCATTCGGAAATCCTTGCCGGCATGTGCTTTGGGATTTTGGTCTATTCTGTAGACAGCCTTTGACGAGAGCGAGCGCATACATCCGAGCGGTTTCCACCCTTTGCGGAATCGCTTGGGGAGACTTTCCATCTCACGCTTCTCGAGCTCGGCCCGATACTTTTTCTCCGCCTTCGAAATGTACGGAATCGAGTAAACCTGACCGTCAATCCACACGTACTGGCCGTTATCGAGCGTCCAACCTCGCCAACCTAAGGATTCCCAGGCGCTGTCCGGAGAATTGACAATCACGTTGTGGAGCGTTTCGTCGACCAGTATCGGATAGTACTCGCGCATCTGCTCTTCAGAATGGATGTCGCGAAGGGGATACGGCCTTACGAGCGGATAGCTGACCAGCGAAGCGAACCGGCCGGCATCGTTGTCTCTGACCGCAGAGACGACTTCTTTGACTTCGGTCGGAATCGAATCCGAAGCCTCGGTCGCGGAGGTCTGCTGTTTTTCGGTTGACTTCCCTCCGCAGGCTGTGACGGCAAACCCAAGGGTCGCCATCATTAGAATCCTGAATATCTTTTTGATCATAATGTTGACTCCTTGGTTATCTCCGTTCCGGAGCTTGTAATTCTGTTTTCTTCATTTGTACCAACAACTTCCGCGAACCATTGCGAAAAATCTCCGTCGAGTGTCTTCTCGTCGACAAAGGGACGCAGAAAGACCGGTGTGGCGGACTTTGCTTCAGCAACCGCCTCCTTGCCTACAAACAGATTTTCGAACTCTTCAATTCGACGCTTCTTGATCTGCGCGTGTTCCTTTCCGCGATATCTACAGTAGGAGATGTAAGTGTCGTGTATGTTTCGGTCGCCTGCCTTGAGTTTCGAGACTACCGATGAACGGTTCACCGCACCGTGGCCGATATTGTAGGCCAGAGTCGCGAGCAGAATCGAGTCCGCACCGTATGATCTGTAGATCGCACACAGTTTCCGGAGGTCCTTGCGCAAAAGCGCGTCGGCCTCCTTCTCAGACAGTGCCTTCGTACGGGAAAATTTCTCACCGGGAAGCACTTTGTGGCCATATCCGACGAGGGGCCAGTGCTTTGGCTTGTGGAGAGTCTCGTATTTCTTAATGATAGCGACCGCTTTTTCAAATAAGTCAGTCTGCCGGACTTCACTCGTCTTTTCGGCTGCCATAGCATCTGTATAGACCGTGGAGCCACACCCTGTGAAAAAGGTTGAAAAGACCATCATGAGTCCGACAAACACTATAGCGAATGTCTTTTTCATCTCTTAAATAACGCTGTCGCAATTAAAATGTTTTACGACGCATCATTTTTTCGCAACAATGCCGCTATATTTTAAAGCATTTCGCTATCTTTCGGACCCTTCACTGCGGTGGGATCAGTATGGCGGGGTTCACCGAGTCGGCCGCGGTGACAACGATCTTGCTCGAGCCTCGCCACGGGAGGGTGGCGTGATATTTCTTATAGGTCAGACGCAAGGGCACTCCCCTTTCGAGATATCCGCGGAGCTTGTGGGCTACTTCCTTGTCGGTGACCGAGAAGAGGAAGTCACGGCGATAGATCTGCGTTGTGTCGTGCATCTCCTTATACGGCAACAGGACACCTTCGTAGGTCTTGAAGACAGTGCCTCGATACTCTATGCTCTCGAGATAGCCGCTTTGGGTCGACCCTTCGACATAGGGCGAACAGAATCTGAGCCAGAAGGCAATGGCCACGCAGATCACCAAGAAAGCCGCACACAGCCATATCCACAAGACATGTCGGCGGGGATGATGTGGGAGTATATGGGCAAATTCAGACTCCTCTTCGTCCCAGTAGTCGGGGTTATCTGGGGTCAGACGTGGCTTCTTCGGTTCGACAGGTTTCTCGGGGACGTCCGGACCATCGAAATAGTCGGGCTTTTCATCCTCATCGTCAGTGCTGAAGCCTTTTCGGAATTTCATATATAAGTTTCTTTAAATTAGCAGATTAGTAGGAAAGCATCAAGCTTGGGAGGTGGGTCCGAGCCCGGGTTTGCGGGCAATATAGACCATGGTGAAGATCCCGAGCAGGACGAGCATGACCGTCTGGCCGCTCCACTGGAGCATCGAGAAAGCGACTCCCTGGCTTTCGGTCACTCCGTAGATCGAGAGGCCGAACATCACGGCCAGGTTCCACGGGCCCAGCCCTCCGTTTGAGGGGATCGCCATACCTATCGAGCTGAGCACGAACGCCACAAGACAGGGAACAAGGCCGAAGGCGAGCGACGCCTCTCCACATAGCCGGGCGGTGAAATCGAAGGCAAAAAAGGCAACGTAGAGCTGGATGTAGTAGCATCCCCAAAGGGCGATGGTCAACAGAATGAACTTCAGCCTCCCGGGCATGGTCAACACTGTGGCGAATCCATGCCATATCTGCGAGACGAAGTGATATCCCTTCTGTACGAGCGAATTATGTCTGAAGATGAGGACCACACCCCCAATGAAACCTAAGGTTGCCAGCCCGACAACCCACCATACCGGATTGCTCAACACGGCGAGCATGTCGCGTCCGACGGCATATTTGTCCATAAAGGCCTCTATCGCCCCGAAAGCTACACAAAGCGCAAGAAGGAACATCATGAGCACTGCCGCGGCATCGGCCGCACGGTCGGCCACCAAGGAGCCGAGGACCGTAGCAAACGGTGACCGGCTCCGGCGCGAAATGTATGTGCACCTCCACACCTCACCGAGGCGCGGAAAAAGGAGGTTGAGCGCGTAACATCCGAAGATCGAACAGCATAACGCCATCAAAGGCACCTCAATGTTGAGCGCCCTCAGCTGAATCCGCCACCTCAAGGCCCTGATTACATGAGAGAAAACGCTGAGACCCATCGCCAGCAGGATCCACCAGTAGCAGACAGGGCCGCGCAGAATCTCCATCATCGTCCCGAAGGGAACTTTGGAGAACATATACCAGACCAGGCCCACCGTCAACGCGACGGGGACCCCGATGCTCAGGCATTTCCCGAGAATATTTTTCAGCTGGGGCGACATCAGGTGTCAATTTTGGTGTTTCGGCTCACAAAATTAACTAAAATTTCCGTATCTTCGCGCTCATGAAACCCATTGTGTTCATTTCGTTAGTCAGTTTGGCGTTGTCCGCGTCCGCACGAACCCTGATTGTGGGCCCTGAGACCGACCGGATAGAGAGCCGTTTCGAGAGAAAATGTCATGTCGGCGAAGAGGAGGCACCTGACACTCTGCTGATACTTCCGCGCGGTGAATTGCCGCTTGAGATTGCCGAATATGCCTTCTGGGACTCGCCGACGCTCAAGGCCATCGAGTTTCCGGACAATTGTAAGGTGAAAATCTGTGAAGGGGCTTTCAAGGAGTGCGTAAACCTCACGTCGGTCAAGCTTCCCGACGGGTGTACCCTCGACGGGCAATATATTTTCAGCGGTTGCACATCGCTGAGCGAGGTTCGGTTGCCCGACGACCTCCGTGTCATTCCCCCTCAGAGCTTTTCATATTGCCGCTCACTCCGGGAGGTCCGTTTCCCTTCGGGACTCCGTCGGGTGGGCAACAACGCCTTCAGCGAATGCCGGTCGTTGACTGAGATATGGCTCCCCGACAGTGTGACCGAACTCGAGAGCTACGCCTTCTCGGAGTGTACGGAAATAAAAACAGCCCGCCTGCCGGCCAACGGAGCCATGCTGGGCGAACTTATATTCAGCGGTTGCCGCAATCTTGAGTGTCTTCATGAACCGAGCCGGGAAGTGCCGGTTTTCGACTGCAACAGCTATATTTTCGAGCCTGACGAGGAAGCTGTCTACTCCAAATGTCAATTGATTGTGCCGGAGGGGATGATCGATGCCTATCGGTCGGCTCCGGGGTGGTCGCTCTTTAAACAGATCCGTTAATTGGCTTCGGCAGTCAGGGCGACTGCATTGGCGGGGACAACGTTGATCATCAGGATGAACTGACCTTCGCGATCGGCGGGGATCGCACCGGCGGGAAGATCGGCCGTGACGGTTTCCGACTCAACTTCTTCGCGGAGTGTCAACTGCACGTCTCCACCCTTATAGGCGCCGGTAACGTCGAAGAGTGCGTCTGTCGAGAGATCTGAGCCAAGCGCAACGCCCATGTCGCTGAGTTCCTGAAGAAGGGCGGCACAGAATTCACACTGCTCGTGATTGGCGGCGGAGCGCTGGGCCGAAGCGTAAGGGAAGTAGAAGAGGTAACCGTAGGCGGCAACCTCTCCGCGGTCGTAACGCACCATAGCCTCGACTTCGGGCGACAGACCTTCATAGACCAAAATGAAACCGTTGTCTGAAGACAACCATTCGGCACCGGCCTCGGCCTCGGGAGTGGTGTCGAAGCGGCTCTCAGCCTCCTGACGGCACTGGCTTTCAGACTTGCTCGGGTCCGCTACGCCATAGACTTTACCGATAAGGTCAGAGGCGTTAACAGCCACAGGCTGAGCAGCCATAGAGGTCTGCACGGCGATCGCCATGATGAAGAGAGTGAGGCAGGAGATGATGCTTTTCATAGTTTCATTTTGTCTGTTATGGCATTTAAACCGCGAAAGGGCGCCCTTGGTTCGGCGCCCTTTCGATTTTAACTAAAAATTTTTTCATCCGACTGGGAGACGATAATCTCAGAAGCCGTGCATATACCTGTTTATCAGTGGGTTTCCACTTTCGCTGTCGGGGGGAGTGTGGAATTGCGACGGTCGGTCTCTTCGATAACTCTGTCGGCCAGTGCTGAGAAAGCTTCAGCTTCGGGATTGCCCCCCGGGAGGGCTGACGTGTTCTGGTCGGCCACAAGCTCCAATGCCGACGGATGACCGAGGTCAAGGGTCTCGCAGATACGGGCCACGAGCGGAATCTGGGCCAGCAAGGGGATATTGAGTTCCTTGGCCAGACGCTCCGCGCCACCCTGACCGAAGATATAATACTTCTCTTCGGGGTGGGGAGCCGGGGTGAACCAGGCCATATTCTCGACCACACCGAGAACGGGGACATTGATCTTCTCACCGCGGAACATGGCGATACCCTTACGTGCGTCGGCCAGAGCGACCTCCTGAGGAGTGGAAACGACGACCACACCGGTGATGGCCAGTGTCTGAACGAGGGTCAGATGGATGTCGCTTGTTCCGGGAGGCATGTCGATCAGGAAGTAGTCAAGATCGCCCCACCAAGCGTCGGTGATCAGTTGCTTGAGGGCATTGCTGGCCATACCGCCGCGCCAAAGGACAGCCTCGTCTCTCTTCACGACGAAGCCGATCGAGAGCATCTTGACGCCATATTTCTCGACAGGTTCGATCCAGTCGCGTCCTTCCTGACTGACCATGTAGAGCTGTTCGTCTTCGACTCCGAACATCTTGGGCATCGACGGGCCAAAGATATCGGCGTCCAGCAGTCCGACCTTGTAGCCCTTGGCGGCCAAGGCAATAGCCAAGTTGGCGGCCACAGTCGATTTGCCGACGCCTCCCTTACCCGAAGAGACACCGATGATGTTCTTCACGCCGGGAAGCGGATTGACGGGTTTCGGAGCCGGAGCGGCCTGGCGGAATTTCACGCCGATACGGTCTTTGACATCGATGTCGGGAGAGGCGTAGACGGGAAGAGCCGCCTCGGCCGCACGGACTACAGACTTGACAAACGGGTCTGTGGGCTTGTCGAATATGAGGGTGAACGAGACCTTGTTGCCGTCGATTCTGATATCATCTTCGACCATCCCGTTCTCGACTATGTTCTTGCCGTTGCCGGGATATTTTACGTTCTTCAGGGCCTCGAGAATGAGGTTGGGATAGAGTGTCATGAAATTATGTTTTAAATGCGCCCGGAGCCATCTGAAGCCCCCGAGCGAGAGAGATTGTGAAGCCGGGACGATTATTCGGCAGACCGCGAACCGTCGGCCACGCCGCGCGGATAGGCGCGGTAGTCGTCGCGCTCGATATCGTCCGTTTCGGGCTCGAGCAACTCGCCGTCGTGAAGACGGAAGGAGATCAGCTTGATCTTCTTCCCTCTCGATAACCACTGTGCTTCATAAAAAGTTTTGATTGCGGTCGCCGGGTCTTCGTTGCCTTCGCCATAGAGGTCGGCTGTCCGGCGGAGCACCTCGAACTTGTTCAGCTCGACGAGGCGGCGCGTATATTCGTAGAGGAAAGGGGAGTCGGTCTTGAGATGGATGACGCCACCGGGGCGGAGGATCTTCCGGTAGTCTTTGAGGAACCGCGTGGAGGTCAGGCGTTTGCGCGTCTTCTGCATCTGCGGGTCGGGGAAGGTGATCCAGATCTCGTCTACCTCACCGGGAGCGAAAAAATTGGCAATCAATTCGATCTCGGTCCGGAGGAAGGCTGCGTTCGGAATCTTCTCTTCCTCAACTTTTCGGGCGCCGCTCCACATGCGGGCCCCTTTGATGTCGATTCCGATATAGTTGCGCTCGGGGTGGGCTTCGGAGAGGCCGACAGTGTATTCGCCTTTCCCACATCCAAGCTCGAGTGTGATCGGCGAGGTATTGTGAAAGAAATCGGAGGTCCATCTCCCTTTAAAAGGGAAATCCCCGGCCATCACAATATGGCGGGGATATTGAAGGACACACTCGAATCGATCCATGTCGGAAAACTTCTTCAGTTTGTTCTTTCCCATCAGGTTACGGATTTGAAGAGTGTCTGGTATATATGAGGATGGAATCAGTAAACGAGGAGTTTATAGGTCTTGGCTCCGGCCGATGTCTTCACTCGAATGATGAGGACGTTCTCGTCGGTCGAGAGTTGGGCCTCAAACGATGTTTCTTCCGGAACGGCCAGCAAGAGGCAGGCGCCGTTCATTGTGTAGACCTCCACGCTTTCGATGATCAGCGGCGAGTCTATTTTCAGGAGGCCGTCGACATAGGAGAGACGGATGTCGGTCACTACATCCAGGATCTCGTCTTTGGCAGTCTGAGAAGAAGGTGTGACTTTGAAGCGACCCCAGACAGGGTGTGCGCGCCACAGATCGACTGACTTGTCTTCGACCCCGAGTTCAACGTTGGGAGTGTCGATGCCCTCGAAAGTATTGTCTTCGACCTCGGGGATGCGGTCGCCCAAGGCGCTGGCATTGATTCGCGACAGCGGCGAGACGTTCCGGAGCGCACCGGCACCGACGGAGGTCAGACCGGGTGACAGGATGAGTTCGGTGGCGAACGTATTAGCGAGTGAGAAATCGCCGATATTCGTCAGGGTATTCATCACCTGGTTGGAGTCGAACGAGTTGCAGTTGGCCGCGAAGAGGGACGGGAGATTTTCCGGGGCATTGGCGATTGTCTCGAGGGCCCTGTCATCCATCAGGACACCGACCCCGACGGTTGTCAGTTCCGGACCAAAGGCAATATCCTTGAGGCTCTCCATCCCGGCCAGAGCGTAGTCGCCCAGAGTGGTAACTGTGGGGAGGTCGAGGGCAAGGATAGAGGTCCCTTCAAAGGCGTGGCTTTCAATGGCCACAAGAGTTGACGGGAGAGTGACGGTCGTCAGAGACCCGCAACCCGAGAAGGTGTTGGGATTCAGACGGTTGACTTTAGTGGCCGCCATATCCACCGTCTCCAAGGCCTTGTCGTTAGCGAAGGCATATGAACCGAGTTTGGTGAGCGCCGAGGGCAGTTTGACCGATGTCAGGCCGTCACACCCGTAGAACGCATGGTCTCCGATCACACGCAACCCCGAGGGAAGTGTCAGGGACTTCACAGCCGAGTTTGCAAAGGCGCCGGCGCCGATCTCAAGCGTTCCGGTCGGAATAACCACTGTAGAGAATTCAGAGTTGAAAAAAGAGTATTGAGTAATCTGATTCTCAGCATAGTAGGTCTGACCGTGATTGTCTTTCTGCGGGCTCGTGTAGGAGACAATCTTCGCTTCCGACATATCGAGCATGTCGAGCTTGCGCCCGGCCAACGCCCGCATGTCGCGGACGTCGATCTGGCCTCTGAGCTGGATCGTTTTGTCTGTCGGAGTGATATTTTTCAGCGCGGATTCAAGCGATCCGGGAGTGGCGTCAATTACGGCCCCGTTTGCCACAGCAAGCACTGCCGCCGAGAAAACGGAGAGAAGAATAAGTCGTTTCATTTTGCAAAATTAGTAAACTTCCGGAAATATCAAGCTCTTTCCCAGACAAAAATATCGGTGATTCGACAATAGATTAGAGATTTAGACCCCAAGACGGTCTTAGTTGACAACGAGCACTTTGCCGACAGTAGCCAGCGAAGAGTCAGACTCGCCACCCGAAGCCATGATATAGTAGACGCCCGAGGGAACGCGACGACCGTTCAGATTGGCGGCGTCCCAGCGGATGGTACCTCCTTCGACGCGCCCGAGTTCTCGAATCAGATTGCCTCGCGCATCGGTTATCTTAACCAGAGCCCCCTCGGTCAGACCGTCGATGGTTACCCACCCCGAGTATTCGGGGCGCACCGGATTCGGATATATCCTGAGGTCTTCAAAGTCGGCACCGTTGCCCTCGCCAGAGGGGAAGAATTCAACCAGACCTTTGCCGGTCGAGATCATAAGGGAACCGGTCGCCTCGTTCCAGCCGAGCCCGTAGACGTTATTGTCCGGGAGGGGCGAATCTTCGGCGGTCCACTCCCCTTTGACGACGCGTCCGTCTGACGATGTGCAGACCAGTCCGCCGCCGATGGTACCGAACCACTTGCGACCGAACGGGTCGTTCATGATACAGGACACGTCGACACCGTTCAGCAGGTAGTCTGCCAACGACGTTCCGTCATCGCGGGCGACCTTTATGCGGTTGACCGACGACGGATTGTTCATGAAGTTTGAAGGATTGACCGTGAAGACGCCCGAGTCGGTTCCGACCCACACGAGTCCGGTCGTCGGGTCTTCATAGATCGATCTGATGTAGTTGTAGCTGACCGGCTGGCCATCCTGGTCGTAGAGATGATCGGCCGATACCTGAACGTCGTCGCCGGTGTTTGCTAGAGTTCCTTTGTGGTCGACTATAACCAATCCCCTTTGATAGGATCCGAGCGAGACAAGAACACGGTTGGTGTTTCCGTTGCTCGAAAGGGGAATCACAAGCGAATTGTTTGACATAGCGGTCGTCTTGACCGGAATCTTCGCCCATGGTCTGAAGGTCTTGGCGTCTTTTGTGGCGTCGATGTTCACGCGTGGCCACACCCAAAGTTCGGTGCGGCTGTTTTCGGGAGCGTCGAGGTTGTTGAAGATGGACCACAGGTTACCCTCGCGGTCGAATTTCGGAGGCGACATACGGGCCGAACGGCTCCACAACTCCGGAACAGGGAGCATTTCGACAAACTCCGGATAAGAAGCGCCGTAATCGACTGCCGAGCTCATATGGAAGATATCCTTGGGATCACGGAGATTGATGCGCCCGATTCCCGAGATCCATGAACCGAAGTAGACATAATCCGGGTTCCTCGGATCGACGGCCATTCCGGCCGGGTTGTACATCATCTTGAGACGGTCAGGATTGGTGTACGGAAGCCCATATCTCACCCACCGGCCATCCTTGAGACCGCTGAGAAGGATCGGGAAATAATAGCCGTCGGAGAGGAAGTAGTTGATATTGCCTCGGTTGGAGACCAGCATTCCGTAGGTTGGATGGTAGACCATATCCTGAGAGATATAGACCGCCGGGGCGTCGGGAAGCATGAAGTCGCGTGTGAGTGACCACTCGGTGTCTTTCTTGAACGATCGCAGACCCGATCGGCCTTTGCCCTCCCAAAACTCTTTTCCGTCATACGATCCGACTACGCTGTATCGGATATCCTGCAGAAGGGAATGGGACGAGTAATCGCCGTTGGAGTTCACGCGGCCATACTTAGAGTTGCTCCAGATATAATGGCCGTTCTGGCCTTCGGTTATTCTCTGGAAGTTACCTGTTGTTTTCTGCTCGTAGGTTGTGGTCAGGCCTCCTTCGTCATCGGCGGCGAAGCTGACGAGACCGTAGGCCAGTTTGTCGGTCGAGTCTTCGGGCGCTTCGCTGATGACTCCAAGCTTGTTGTCCGAAACGCGGAGTAGCGTGGTGACGGCTCCCGGCTTTTCTTCAACAAATTCAATGGGAGTGAAGTCTGAGAGCGAGAAGTTTGCGTCTTTGGCCGGAGCGTAAAGGAGCTGACCTTCATTGTCGGACAGAACCAGATAGTCGCCCACTCGACCCGCAGCACTCAGAGGCGTGTTGTATATCCTCGACTCGTAGATCTCACCTTTCTTGTCGTCAATGATCGCGTAGCCGAAGTCGGTGGCGAGATAGGCATGATTGCGGGCCGGATCGAAGAAGACACCGTTGACCTCTTTTGACGAAGAGACATTCGCGCTCTTGAGAGCGGGCACATTGACGACGTGACCGTCGTCAAACAGCAGGTCTACGTTATAGTCTTCATAGATAATCAGGAGGTATCCGCGCTTGGGATTATAATCGATGTGGGAGATGACCGACTGAGTCAGCGCACCCGAGGCGTCATAAGGGGCCAGCTCGTCGGCTTTCTTATCGTAGACGAAAAGGAAGCCCTGGCGTGTGAGTGATTCCGGCACACCCTTGACGAAAGGTTGTGCCAGCGCGAGCATATAGACCTTGTCGGGGCTGTCGATCACTTTGTCAACGGTCACATCGAAGGTCGGATACAGTTTCCATTGACCTTCGAAGGCGTATGAAGCGAACGAAGCCACCAATGCGGTCAGCGACGCGAAAATAAATCTTAATATATTGAATTTCATCGTGTTCGGTTAAGTCTGGTAAAGTCTCACAATGAGGCCATCATCGCGCGGAGGGCGCGGCCGCGGTGTGAGATCGCGTTCTTTTCGCCGTCGGTCATCTCCGCAAACGGGCGTCCCGACTCGCGGGCGACAAAGATCGGGTCATACCCGAATCCGTTTGCGCCTGAGCGCTCGCGGGCGATATGGCCTTCGACACGCCCCTCGAATACAGTCTCCTTGCCTCCGAGAATGAGGGCAATGACAGTCGCGAAATGAGCCGAGCGGTCTTCCTTCCCCTCCATTTCGGCCAGAAGTTTCTTCATATTGGCTTCGGCGTCATGACCTTCGCCGGCATATCGCGCCGAGTAAACCCCCGGGGCACCGTCAAGAGCGTCGACCATCAGACCCGTGTCGTCGGCGAAACAGTCGAGCCCCGTGAGCTCGTAGACACGCCTGGCCTTCTGGAGCGCATTGCCCTCAAGTGTGTCTGAAGTTTCGGGAAGGTCTTCGAAGACTCCGGCTTCTGCCAGCGAAATGAGGTCGAAGCGGTCGCCTACTATAGCTTTGGCTTCCTTAAGTTTATGTGAATTGTTGGTTGCCATCACAAGGCGTCGTTTCGTATCCATTGGCTTGTCGTTAAAGGGTCTACCTCTTAACGGCCGGAAATGTCATTTTATTGTGACAGGCTCCGATTTGGACGTATAAAAGAATTTATTTAAATTTGCGGCGACAATCGCCCCGAGTGACGCCATTCGGACCCCAAAACAGCCCAACACACAGCCCCAATCTCATGAGCAAGGATATGATCGCCCGCTATGTCTGGATAGTCGACACGCTTCAGCGTTACCGACGCCTGACTCGCGACGAGCTCAACGAACTCTGGAAACGCACACGTTTCTCAGACGGCAACCCGATGCCCGAACGCACCTTCTATCACTATCGACGCGTGATAGAAGAGAGTTTCCATATCGAAGTGAAGTGTAACGCGGCTGGAGAATACTATATCGACAACACGTCGGGCTCACGAAACTCGCGCAACGTCACCAACATGCTCCTCGATTCATATGCGGTCAACGGCGCCCTGCGCGACTCATTCGCAGCCTCTTCCCAAATCGAAATCGAAGATGTCCCCTCGGCCCGTGAGTTCCTCCCGACGGTCCTACAGGCCCTCGAAAGGAAAAATAAAATCCGCTTCACATACGCCGGCTTCAACCGATCGCGCGCCGAACATGATATCATCTTCCATCCCTATCACCTCAAGCGCTACAAACAGCGATGGTACATGCTGGGGTGGAAGGAGAAATCAAACGGAATACGCACCTATGCGCTCGACCGTGTCCGGGCGATGCAGATTGAGAAGGAACAGTTTGAGATTCCCTCAGACTTCAACCCCGAAGAGCATTTCGGCAACATCATCGGTGTCACTTCCAGCCATGCCGAGGAGCGTCTCGTACGCCTGAAGACGACCCCCGTCCAGGCTAAGTATTTCCGCGCTCTTCCGCTCCACGATTCTCAGTCGGAAGAAATCCACGACGACTACTCGATCTTCACCTACAGACTAAAGCTGAACTATGAGCTCGTTTCCGAAATCACGGCGCTGGGCGATCAGGTGAAGGTCCTCGACCCCCCTGAATTAGCAGTAATGGTCAAGACACGCCTCAAGGACGCGCTTGACCAATATGACTCTTAGACCTCTATGACTCTTAGACCTCTCCTCCCGACCACGAGAGGGGGGGGTTGACTATTTCTGTGCTGACCCGTTCACACCGGTGCGTTGGCGTACGGTGCGTTGTCATTCAGAACGCGTGTGTCGTTCATATCGCGCACCTCTTTGGCCAGAAGTTTCTTGATTGAATCGATTGCCTCCCGGTTGAGCTCCGGATATGAAGCATACTGATCGCGGTGGCTCCAATCGATTTCGGTCACCTTCGGAGAGGTATAGTAGGCGAAGGTTTCATCGGGGAATTCCGACTTCAGATAGTCGTTCAATTCCTCTTCGATCTTGGCGAAGGGAGCGGAGTGAACCAAAGCGTTCGGATCGTTCGCGTCTGCATATTCCATTTTGTATTGTCTCGAATCGCCGAAAGAGACGATAAAAAGTCTGTTCTTCTTTTCCATAATCGTGAATGTTTTTCGACATGATGTAGGGAGAGACCCTACATTATGCGTCTGTTTTTTCAGGTGTGTTTTTCATAGCGGCCAGACCGTTTGAGGGGCCTCACCGTCCTTTAGTAGTTCAACAACCCGGGTCCCGGAATGTTCATCCTCCTTCCCTCTCCCAAGTCCAACATTTTGCCGTTCCTGTACATTTCCGGGGCTAAACATTTTGCCGTTTCTGTACATTTATGGGGTAAAACATTTTGCCGTTCCTGACATATTTACTAAATTTGCGCTATGAATCAAAGAGATAGCAACAGGCACATATTCAGACGCAAGATCTACGCGAAATTAGAGGAGTGGAAAGCTAAGGCGTCTGACCGCACTGCGCTCATGGTCGAAGGTGCACGACGCGTGGGCAAATCCACTATCGTTGAGGAGTTTGCACGGAATAACTACGAAACTTATCTTCTCATAGACTTCACGAAGGTAGGAAGGAATGTCATAGACCTTTTTGAAGATATATCCGACCTACATTTGTTCTTCCTTACCCTTCAGTCTCTTATGGGAGTAAAACTCGTGCCCGGAAAGTCGTGTGTCATCTTCGATGAGGTTCAGTTCTGTCCTCGGGCTCGCCAGGCCATCAAACACCTTGTCAAGGATGGCCGCTATCACTATATCGAGACCGGATCTTTGATCTCCATCAAGAAAAACACACGTGACATCCTGATTCCAAGCGAGGAAAAACGTCTCCATATGTATCCCATGGATTTTGAGGAATTTTTGTGGGCTTTGGACAAAGACGTGACATGGGACTTGATAAGATATGCGTTTGATCGGAAAAAGCCGCTATCCGATAGTGTTCACCGCGAGATTATGAAGCTTTTCCGCCTTTATATGATTGTAGGAGGTATGCCTCAGGCTGTGGCGACTTATCTTGACAGTGACGACTTCGAGACCATAGATGACGTGAAGAGAGACATCATCAATCTGTATCTGGATGATTTCAAGAAGATTGACGAAAGCGGAAGGGCCGCTACCATCTTCAAGTCTATTCCGGCCGAGTTGGCTCGAAACACAATGAGATACAGAGTTGGAGAGGTGATTCCCAATACCCGATTGTCACGTCTTGAGAGTATTTTCAGCGATATAAATGAATCGTGTACCGTAAATTTCGCGTACCACGCAGACGACCCCAACGTCGGGTTCGCGTTTCACGCAGGCTTTGACTTCTTCAAAATGTATGTCGGAGACACCGGCCTGTTCGTTACCCTAGGCTTTATGGATCGGGATTTTACCGAGAACGTAATCTACAACAAATTGCTGAGCGACAAACTCTCGGCAGATTTAGGGTACCTTTACGAGAATGTAGTCGCCCAATTGCTCAAGGCTTCTGGAAATTCCCTGTTCTACTATACATTCAAAGAGAGGAGTGAGCCGGAAGAGAAGGATCGTAACTATGAAATAGACTTTCTTCTCAGCAGAAGGGACAAAGTATACCCTATCGAGGTAAAGTCATCGGGTTACAAAGCACATAAATCTCTCGATGAGTTTCAGCGCAAATACTCCTCTCGAATCGGAGGCCGCTATCTGATCTATACCAAAGACCTCCGCAAAGAGGGCGACTTAGTATGCCTTCCGGTCTATATGACAGGCCTCCTGTAACATAACAAAGTTAGTGATTTTTCCTGAGATATGGGGCGGTATGTGTCAGGGATTTTTTGTACCTTTGTAGATTAAGACGGCTGAAGGGGAGCCGGGAAGAGGTAACAGTCTGCATATCAATGGATAACAATATCAACATACATAACGGAGGCGAAGGAGCCAGCCAGACCGAGCGCGATGTCGACAAGGCTTTGCGCCCGTTGGCGTTCGACGACTTCAGCGGTCAGGCCAAGATCCTCGAAAACCTCCGCGTCTTCGTCAAGGCGGCCAAGATGAGAGGCGAACCCCTTGACCACACTCTTCTCCATGGGCCTCCCGGTCTTGGAAAAACCACTCTCTCTAACATTATCGCCAACGAACTCGGCGTCGGCTTCAAGGTGACCTCCGGACCCGTGCTCGACAAGCCCGGCGACCTGGCCGGTATCCTCATGCAGCTCGAAGCAGGCGACGTCCTCTTCATCGACGAGATCCACCGCCTTCACCCCATAGTCGAGGAATACCTTTACTCGGCGATGGAAGACTATCGGATCGACATCCTCCTCGACAAAGGGCCGGGAGCAAAGTCGGTCCAGCTCTCGATCAACCCCTTCACCCTCATCGGAGCCACCACCCGCTCGGGTCTTCTCACCTCACCGCTCCGCGCGCGCTTCGGGATAAACTGTCACCTCGAGTATTATGACCACGAGGTGTTAAAGAAGATTGTGAAGCGTTCGGCCTCGCTGCTCAGAGTCGGGATAGCCGATGACGCGGCACTCGAGATCGCGATGCGCTCACGCGGAACCCCGCGAATCGCCAACGCCCTGCTCCGTCGCGTGCGCGACTTCGCGATGGTAAAGGGAACCGGCGTCATTGACCTCGACATCGCACGCCACGCCCTCGAAGCGCTCAACATCGACCGCCACGGTCTCGACGAGATCGACAACAAGATCCTCCTGACCGTGATCGACAAGTTCAAGGGTGGGCCCGTCGGACTGTCGACGATCGCGACCGCACTGGGCGAGGATGCCGAAACGATCGAGGAGGTATATGAGCCCTTCCTGATTATGGAAGGTTTCATCAAGCGTACCCCCCGGGGACGCGAAGTGACCGAACTGGCCTACCGTCACCTCGGGCGCATGCCCGAGAGTCGACAGGCCTCACTCTTCGACGATCTATAATTTTGATAACCAAAACAAACAACCTAATACCACATCATGTTTGAGATTGTCTCGAAACGTTTTCTGAGTCCGAACATCACGGAGATGAAGGTTTCCGCACCCAGAGTGGCCGAGTCGGCCGAACCGGGTCAGTTCATCATCGTGCGTACGGACAAGTATGGAGAGCGCATTCCACTGACTATCTGTGACTATGACCGCGAGGCGGGAACCGTCACAATCGTCACCCAGGCCGTCGGCTATTCGTCGGCCAAGATCAACGAAATGAACGAAGGCGATTCGTTTGCCGACTTCGCCGGCCCCCTCGGCCGCCCCTCAGACCTGCTTGAACTCTCTGAAGAAGAGCTGAAGAACAAACGTATCCTCTTCATTGCCGGTGGCGTAGGCACCGCGCCGGTATATCCCCAGGTCAAATGGCTCGCCGAACATGGCGTGACCGCCGACGTGATCATCGGCGCCAAGACCAAAGACCTCTTCACATATGTCGACGAGATGAAGAAAGTCGGCAACGTCTATCTCGCGACTGACGACGGCTCCGAGGGATTCCACGGAATGGTCACCGGCCTGCTCGAGGATCTTATCGAGAACCAAGGCAAGAAATATGACCACTGTGTGATCATCGGGCCGATGATCATGATGAAGTTCGCCTCTCTGGCCACCAAGAAATACGGTATCCCGACGATGGTCAGCCTCAACGCACTGATGGTCGACGGCACCGGAATGTGCGGAGCCTGCCGCGTGACGGTCGACGGCAAGACCCGATTCACGTGTGTCGAAGGTCCCGAATTCGACGGCCACAAGGTCGACTTCGACGAGGCCATGCGCCGCCAGGCTATGTATCGCAACAACTGCAAAACCAGTCCCGAGGAGCGGGAGAAACATCATAAATGTCACTGCAATGGCTAACAAGATAGGTCGTGTTCCGGTCCGCGAACAGGACCCGAAAGTCCGCGCGGAAAATTTCGAAGAAGTATGCTATGGCTATAACACCGAGGAGGCACGCCTCGAGGCCACCCGCTGTCTGAACTGCAAGCGCCCAAGATGTGTCGAGGGGTGTCCGGTAAATGTTGACATCCCCGGCTTTATCGCCAAGCTCGCCGAAGGCGACGAAGCAGGCGCCGCGGCTGTGATCGCACGCGACAGTTCGCTCCCCTCGGTCTGCGGACGTGTCTGCCCGCAGGAGTCGCAGTGCGAAGGCTCGTGTGTGCTCGGAATCAAGGGTGAGCCGGTTGCCATCGGCAAACTCGAACGTTACACGGGCGACTGGGCCATCGCACATCCGGCCGAGGCCACGGAACTACCCCCGCGTAACGGTCACCGCGTCGCCATCGTCGGCTCGGGCCCCGCAGGTCTCGCCTGCGCTTCGGACCTCGCCAAGGCCGGCTATGAGGTCAAGATCTTCGAAGCACTCCACGAAGTGGGCGGTGTGCTTGTCTACGGTATTCCCGAATTCCGACTCCCCAAAGAGGGTATCGTCGCCAAAGAGGTAGAGGCCGTTCGCCGTCTCGGTGTCGAAATCGAGACCGATGTGATCATCGGCCACACGATGACAATCGACGATCTTCTCGACCGCGAAGGTTACGACGCTGTGTTTGTAGGCTCGGGGGCCGGTCTTCCGCGCTTCATGGGTATCGAGGGTGAGAACCTCAACGGTGTCTTCTCGGCCAACGAGTTCCTTACGCGCACAAACCTGATGCACGCCTATGACGAGGCCTACGACACTCCGATCTACACGGGCCGCAAGGTGGTTGTAGTCGGCGGAGGCAACGTTGCCATGGATGCAGTCCGCACCGCCCGCCGTCTAGGCGCCGAGTCGGTGATTGTCTATCGTCGTTCTGAGGCCGAACTTCCGGCCCGCGTCGAAGAGGTTCACCACGCCAAGGAAGAGGGCATCGAATTCCGTATGCTGACCAACCCCGTCCGTGTGATCGACAACGGCCAGGGATGGGTAGGCGGCATCGAGTGCGTATCGATGGAACTCGGCGAACCCGACGAGAGCGGACGCCGTTCGCCGGTGGCCAAACCGGGCAGCGAACACACGATAGACTGCGACGTGGTCATCATGGCGCTCGGCACAAGCCCCAACCCCCTGATCAAAGACACGACCAAGGGTCTGGAAACAAACCGCCGCGGATGTATCGTGGCCGACGAAGCCGGTGCCACAACACGCCCCGGTGTCTTTGCCGGCGGTGATGCCGTTACGGGCGCGGCCACCGTGATCCTCGCTATGGGCGCCGGCCGAAAGGCTGCCGCCGCCATCGACGACTATATCAAATCCAAATCATAAACCATATGGCCGCGGATCGCTCCCGATTCGCGGCCATCATTAATCTTATTCACAAACTCCAAAACACAAAAAGTATGGCTTTTAACCCTTATTTTAAAAACAAGCAGGATAACCTCACTCCTCCCCCATTCTGGCTTAAAGTGCGAAAAGACTACATTCTCGAGAACTTTCGCGAACTGATCGAGTACATGATGAAGTATCCCTATCGCGAGGGACAGCCAAACCCGGATTATGACGATACACTCGATTGTATGAGCGAACTCTCTCTCGACTTTGCCCGCGATTTCTCTTCACAACCTTATCAAAAAATTCCTACCTTCGGCGATGTGTCTGTAAATAAGGTTGTTGCCCTTATGGGGGCGACCGTTCTTGCACGACTTAAAAAGAATGTACCGGCCACTGATATCCTGATTCCACTGACCGCTTTGCTTATCAGCGCCTTCCCCGACCTTCCGCAGGGAACCCAGGCCGGACTCTGGAGGGTGTTGACCCACTGTGCCGTCGGCCGTCGCGTTCATCGCGTGACCTTCTCGTGGAGAATAGTCTCGGGCGAACAGAACCCCCGCATTATCGCCGAACGACTGGCCGAAACATCTTTCAAGTTTACCGACCGGCCTGAAGACCGCTTCTATCTCGAGAATCGTGGTCTGATGGTCGTTTCGTCAGACGGCGGCGTGATGCTGTCGGCCCTCAACCTGACCGACTACAAGACCAAGAAACCGAGAACCCAGTTCCTCGCCGGCGTCGGTCTCTCTCCCAAGGGAATAGCCGAACTGAAGGTGCGCATCGGCGAACTCGAACGTCTCTCGGACTTCACCACAGCCTATAAGAACGGAACCGGACTGATGAGATCGCTCAGCGAATTCAAGCCTTCGGCAGCCCGGCGTGTAAAGGAATATACCGAAGGCGACGTCCTCCCGGCCGTTGTGATCGCCAAGACAGGCATCAAGATGGTCGTCCGCTCGATTGACCCTGACTATAAACAGATTCAGGGCAACGTCTATATGAAGCTCGATCCGGACCATCGCCCCTCGCTCGACACCGTCCGCGACTTCCTTCAGGTAGGCGACCTCGTCGAAGTCACCTATTATAAGAATGAGAAGTGTCTGTTCGAAATGACCGACAATCTCGAGACCCACTATCGCGAGTTCGGTTGCCAGGTGGCAAACCAGACGATGGCGGCGTTCTACGATCGAGAATACCCCGGTGGCAGCCAGTGGATCACGGCCGACGGTCTCCGAATCGGTATCGCCGCCGAGAAAATCAAGGCCCTCAACGACGACGAACTCGACATCTACGAAGAGGCTATCGAAAAGGGACACCCGATAATCGTCCGGACCTATAACGACGCCCCGAAAAAGGATGGTCCCAACTTCTACGTATACGCCGAGCCCGTACTCGACTCGACCGAAAACATAGAGCCCTTCGGACGCCAGGATGCAGACGAGAACTTTGTTGACGGCTTTCTTGGCTACTGCCACGCCACGTATGCGCATCTGCAGGACTCGAAAGACCCCTGGAAACCCCTCTCGACCGATGGAGCCGACATGATCGCACGCACGATGGCCGTATTGGCCGACGATGTCTCGCGCACCAGCCGCGAACGCTTCGACAACCTTCTGTGCGCCGCCGTAGCCTGCTACATCACCGGTCGCGACGCCGACTTTGAATTCCTTCACCACGAAATGCTCTACCTGTCGCGTCTGGTAGACTTCGCCCAGGGTCGCGAGATCCGCCCTCTTGTCGAGCCGGACGAGATCGACGACAAAGAGGCTATATCACGCCGCTCGAAAATGCTCGAACAACTTCGCGGCTATATCACTCCCGGAATCGAAGACAGCGGCGAGGAGGAATTCCGAACCTCGATAGACTCGGTCGACACCAATCTGATCGACCGCGTCTCGAAACTGATCGACGCGTCGAACAGTCTGGCCGGTATCATACGTCCCAAGGAGCTCGACAACATCAAACGTACGATTGCCGCCACCCTGGGTGTCGACGATGAGTATCGGTCGATACTTTCAGACCGCAAATGGTATGGCGAGGAAAGCGAACAGCTCGAATTCAAGCTCTCGGTGGTCTTCCCGCCCCTCAACCGTCGCCGCAACAATCTGGTCGCCGACCCCGACGGCCAGAAGTGGGCAATCATCAAGGCCGTCTGTGCGTTCCTCAACTCGACCGAGGGGGGCTCGCTTCTGATCGGCGTCAACGACTTCGGCTTCGCCGAGGGATTGACCGCAGACTTCCAGGAACTCTTCCGGCTGCGCTATATTTCGTCGCCCGATATGGACCACTATAAACAGCACATCATGCGCTTCCTCGACATAGCCTTCCGCGAACAGACGGGTGATAAAGCCGGGAACGAAATCGTCACCGGCCGCGTGAAATATCTTCCTGAAGAGAGCCCCGAAGGGAAACAGATCCTGCGTATCGCCGTCGAACCCTATCCACACGACGTCGTCGAGATTCAGGGCGATGTGCCTGAAGGAATGGCCCAGAGCTACGTCCGCGGATCGGGCCGTTCGCAACCCCTGACTGCCTCCCTGGCCTCTGATTTGAAGGAGAAAAAGGGGATAAAATCGTAAAAAACGAAAAAAAAGGTCCCAAAATTTGCACAGTTGAAAAAAACACATTAACTTTGCAGTCGCAAAAGGCAGATTTTGCAATTGCAAAAGGAGAGATGGGTGAGTGGCTGAAACCACCAGTTTGCTAAACTGACGTAGGAGATTATCCTACCACGAGTTCGAATCTCGTTCTCTCCGCTTAACCCTTGAAGAAATGGCTGTAACTCAAAAAGTTACGGCCATTTTCGCTAAAGGGCCCGGACACATTCCGGACACAATTCCAACCCCCTGCTCCCTTAGAGCCGGATGCCGACTTAACACCTAATACCCAATCATAGTGATATGAAAAATTTCTTACCCTTAGCTCTTATGGCTACGCTTGCGTTCTCGGCAAACGCGGCCATCACCGACTACGCGACAGTCGAATTCTGTGACGGTTCTCTCCGGGAGATCCAAAACCCGACCTTCATCGAAGTGACCGAAGGCGCCGTGCTTAAAGTCTCCGACTATGAAGACTGGGAGTCTATCATCCCAGGATACGGCTACTACTTCACCGCGACCATCAAGATCACCAACAAGACCTCCGCTCCTTTGGCCAACCATTTCGTAGGCCAGTATAGCGAGCATCCGAGCGAGGCCATGGCCCAAGCCGACCCACAGGCCTGGGGCAAGTATCAGCTCTGTCATTATGGCGCCGTCGAGAGCAACAGCTGCCTTCCCGGGACGGAGGGCACAACAACTGTCAAGCCCGATGACTTCATGACATGGGAATTCGACAATACCGACGTGAGCGCCACCAAAGGCATTCCCAACCGCATCTTCAACTGCTCGCTGACCATCGAGGGTGAAACCATCAATTTCAAGGTCGTCTTCGCGCCCGACGATACCCAGGACCTGGCCCTCGACAAGGCCAACGAAGTTGTCGCTGATCTGGAACAGAAACTCTCCGATGCGCTTGAGACTATCGCCACGGAGTGTCCCGATGTAACCTCTGTCTTCACCGGCGCTGACATTCAGGATGATATCACTCTGCTCAAGGAGAGCGTGAAGAACGCCTACAGTGATTTCAATCTCGCAGAGAAGTATGACGAGATCATGGCTCCGGCCTCTCAGATCACAGCCGACATCGTCAAGCTTGTCGAAGACGCCAAGGAGGCTCAAATCAAGTTTGACCAGGAGTCGGGTATCGCGTGGCTGACCGCTGATAAATTCACAGGCAACGAGCGCATCTTCAGTCTTGACGGCAAGGAACTGAACTCTCTCCAAGTCGGCAAGGTCAACGTCATCGTCACCACCGACGGACGCCGCGCCAAAGTCTACGTCGAGTAATAATACCCACGCCTTATATACAGGGGGACCCGGTAGAGGATGTCCCGATGAAAAGTTTCGGTCCGGAGATTCTGAGAATCTGCCGGACCGAAGTGTATGGGAGAGGTTGGAGGGAGGTTATGTAGGAGAGTTGGTTTAGAAGTGTGAGGAGCCGTCGAAGCAGTGTGTGCAGAGCTTGCATTTGGGCAGCCCTATGCTCTCGACGAGGGTCTCGAGTGGATTGAATTTGAGCGAAGTGAGGCCGAAGCGCTCGCGGATCTTCTCGACCAACATTTCGTACTGGGGCGATCCGGTCTTGGCGTAGAGGTCAAGATTCTTGTCGGGATCGCCTTCGAGTTCGCCGATGATCCGGCGTGTGAGGAGCTCCATGTCGCTCTTCGATGAGGTGAAGCCGAGATAGCGGCAGCCGTAGATCAGCGGCGGGCAGGCTATACGCATGTGTACCTCTTTGGCTCCGTTCCCGTATAATTCGGAGACGTTGTCGTTCAGCTGCGTGCCGCGAACGATTGAGTCGTCACAGAAAAGGGCACGCTTACCGTTGAGCACCGCGCGGTTGGGAACGAGCTTCATCTTGGCCACGAGGTCGCGCATCTTCTGATCGCTCGGAGTGAAGGAGCGGGGCCATGTCGGGGTGTATTTCGAGATACAACGCTGGTAGGGGACACCGTGGCCGGCAGCATATCCAAGCGCCATGCCGACGCCTGAGTCGGGAATACCGCAGGCGCAGTCGACTTCCGTCTTATCGGTCTCGCCCATTGCCTTTCCCGAGGCGAAGCGTGATTCTTCAGCGTTGCGGCCTTCGTAGGTCGAAGTCGGGAAGCCGTAGTATACCCAAAGGAACGAGCATATCTGCATCTCCTCATGGGCCGGGGCAAGTTCGGTGAGCGAATCGGCCGTGAATTCAACGATTTCGCCGGGCCCGAGGTCGCGCCACACTTCATAGCCGAGGTTGGGGAAGGCGGTCGTTTCTGAAGTGGCGGCGATAGCCCCCTCTTTGCGGCCCAGCACGATGGGGGTGCGTCCGAGACGGTCGCGGGCGGCGATGATCGAGTGCTCGGTCATGATCAGCATCGAGCAGGAGCCTTTGATCTTCTCCTGGGCGATCCGGATTCCTTCGGTAAAGGTCTGTCCGCGGTTGATCAACAGCGCGACGAGCTCTGTCTGGTTTGTACGTCCCTGTGAGAGTTCACCGAAGTGGACGCCGGCGTCGAGCAGCTCCTTCTCGAGTTCGTCGAGGTTGGCGATATAGGCGACGGTGACGATCGCGAATTTGCCGAGGTGCGAATTGATTACGATCGGCTGGGGGTCAGTGTCGGAGATGATGCCGATTCCCAAGTCTCCTTTAAACTTATCGAGCTCCTTTTCGAACTTGGTTCGGAAATAGGAGCTCTCAATGCTGTGGATAGAACGGCAGAAGCGGTGATCTTCCGCGTCGTATGTAGCCATGCCGGCACGGCGGGTGCCGAGGTGGGAGTTGTAGTCAACTCCGTAGAAAAGGTCGGTGCGGCAAGCATGTTTTGCCGCTACTCCAAAAAATCCTCCCATGAGATGTGAGTATTGGTTTGTTTTGAAAGTGCAAAATTACAACATCTCAGGCTAATGGGCAAATCTACGGTGAAAAAAGAGGTCGATGTCCGTTGGGGACATCGACCTCTTTCGTTGAGTTTCAATAATTTACGGTGTTTATACCGGCTGGAAGCCACAAGGATCGCCGGCTTCCAGCCAGTATAATTGACTTCCTTACTTGTTCAGCTTGGCCTTGATTGCGGCGGTTTCGGCTTCGTAGCCGGGCTTTTCGAGAAGAGCGAACATGTTCTTCTTGTAAGCCTCCACGCCGGGCTGGTTGAAGGGGTTGACACCGAGCATGTATCCCGAGATGCCGCAGGCCTTCTCGAAGAAGTAGATCATCTGACCGAGGGTGTACTCGTCGAGCGCGTGAACTTCGAGACGGATGTTGGGGACACCGCCGTCGACGTGGGCCACGAGTGTGCCGAGCTCAGCCATCTTGTTGACTTCGTCGATACGTTTGCCAGCGAGGTAGTTGATGCCGTCGAGGTTCTGGGCGTCTTCGGGGATACGCTTGGTGATCGCCGGTTCCTTGACCGAGATAACGGTCTCGAAGATGGTGCGTTCGCCGTCCTGGATCCACTGGCCCATCGAGTGCAGGTCGGTGGTGAGGTCTACCGATGCGGGGAAGATGCCCTTGCCGTCCTTGCCTTCGCTCTCGCCATAGAGCTGTTTCCACCACTCGGCGAAGTAGTGGAGTTTCGGGTCGAAGTTGACGAGGATCTCGATCTTCTTGCCGCTCTGATAGAGGGCGTTACGCATGCGTGCGTAGGTCTCGGCGGGGTTGTTCGGGCCGGGGCGACGTGTAGTCTCCTCCATGTTGGCGGCGCCGGCCACGAGCTTCGAAATGTCATAGCCTGCGACGGCAATCGGGAGCAGACCCACGGGAGTGAGCACCGAGAAGCGGCCGCCGACGTTGTCGGGAATTACATATGTCTCGTAGCCTTCCTGAGTGGCGAGTGTGCGGAGCGCGCCCTTCTCTGCGTCTGTGATGGCGACTATCAGATCCTTGGCGGCATCCTTGCCCACCTGAGCCTCAAGCTGAGCCTTGAGGGTGCGGAAGGCGATGGCCGGCTCTGTGGTTGTGCCCGACTTCGAGATGACGATGATGCCGAACTTCTTGCCTTTCAGAAGATTCTCGAGGTCAGCGAGATATTCCTCACCGATATTCTGACCGGCGAAGAGGACCTGCGGACGTTTGGGCTGAGGGCCGAGGAACTCTGCGAAATGGTGCTGGAGGGCCGAGATGACGGCCTTCGCACCGAGGTAAGAGCCTCCGATTCCGACACACACCACATAGTCACAGTTCTCCTGCAGACGGGCGGCGGTCTTGTTGATGCTTTCGATCAGCTCGGGTTTGATCTCCGAGGGGAGCTTGACCCAGCCGAGGAAGTCGTTGCCGGCGCCGGTGCCGTCGTTGACGGTGTCGGTAGCCTTCTCGGCCGCGCCGTCAAGAGCGTTATACTGTTTCTCCGCGAAATAGAGAGCGTGGGTGATGTCGAGATTAAGTGTTTTCATAATCTTATATATTCTTTGGGTTTGTTCATATGTTTCGGAGAGCGGTCTGAGGGAGAGAGCGCCCTTCGATGTGATTCCAAAAGAAGAACAATCGAATCGGGGCGGATGTTTGCAGGTCCCTGTCGGTATTGGTCTGAGCGGGATCAGCGGAAGGTTTCCGAGACGCGTTCAAAGGCCACGCGGGCGCGCACGTCGCGATAGAGGATGTCGTACATGCACTCGAGGATGGGCATCTCCACCTGAAGACCCGGTCGCGAGTTGATTTCGTAGATACACTTGGTGCCGTAGTAACCTTCGGCCACCATGTCCATCTCCATCTTCGCCGCCTTGACGCTGTAACCCTTGCCGATCATCGCGCCGAAGTTGTGGTTGCGCGAGAAGCGGCTGTAGGCCGTCACTAGCAGGTCGCCGAGATAGGCTGAGCGGCAGATATCGCGGGGCATCGGCGAGATCGTGTCTACAAAGAGTCTCATCTCGCGGATCGCGTTCGAGACGAGCATGGCCATGAAGTTGTCGCCCGCCTTCATTCCCTGAACCACACCGCCGGCGATTCCGTAGACGTTCTTGAGTACGGCGCCGTACTCGATTCCGTCGATGTCGTCAGAGAGGATCGTCTTCAGTTTCTTGCCGGCAATCATCGAGGCGAAGCCCGAGGTCAGCGACTTGTCTTCGCCGCCGATAGTCAGGTAGCTCAGTCGCTCGAGCGCCACCTCCTCGGCGTGACACGGGCCGCCGATGACCATCAGCCGGCTCCGGTCGATCCCGAACGTTTCCTGGAGATAGTCGGTCACGATCATGTTGCAGTCCGGGACGATACCCTTCACGGCCGAGACGATCGACTTCCCTTCGAGGGAGACGTCAATCTTGTCGACGGTCGATTTGAAGAATGGCGACGGGACGGCCACGACCAGAGTGTCTGCCCCTTCGATCACCTCGTTGATGTCGGCGCTGAAGTCGATTCGGGCTGCGTCGAAGCGGACGTCGGTCAGATAGTTCGGGTTGCGGCCATACTTGATGAACTCGTCGATCGATGTCCGGCGGCGAACGTACCACCCGATCCGCTCATTATTGTTCATCAGCAGTTTGGCCAGGGCTGTGGCCCAGCTGCCACCGCCGATCACGGCCACGCGTCCCATGTCCGCGGGCCGGATCAGTGGATTTTCCTTTCGGCTGACCATTTACTCTTCTGCCTTCTCGGGTGCGTTTTCGGCTTCGGCTTCCTCACCCTCCTTCTTCTGCTTCTTTTCGGGACGCATCTGGGGGAAGAGAAGAACCTCCTGGATTGTCGACTGGCCGGTCAGCAACATCGCGAGACGGTCGGTGCCAATACCCATACCCGACGTCGGGGGCATTCCGTATTCGAGGGCGCGGATGAAGTCCTGGTCGATGATCATCGCCTCGTCGTCGCCCTTGGCCGATAGTTTCATCTGGTCTACGAAGCGCTCATATTGGTCGATCGGGTCGTTGAGCTCGGAGTATGCGTTACAGAGCTCCTTGCCGTTGACCATCAGCTCGAAGCGCTCGGTCAGCTCGGGGTTGTGGCGGTGTTTCTTGGTCAGCGGCGACATCTCGATCGGGTAGTCGGTGATGAAGGTGGGCTGAATGAAGGTTCCCTCACACTTCTCGCCGAAGATCTCGTCGATCAGCTTGCCTTTGCCCATCGAGGGGTCGACTTCGATACCGGCTTCCTTGCAGAAAGCGCGGAGTTCGTCCTCGCTCTTGCCGGTGATGTCGAAGCCGGTGGCCTCGCGGATGGCGTCGGTCATCGTCACGCGACGGAAGGGGGCCTTGAACGAAATCACGTTGTCGCCGACCTTCACCTCGTCGGTGCCGTTGACGTCGATGCAGACCTTCTCGAGCATGCGCTCGGTGAAGTCCATCATCCAGTTGTAGTCCTTATAGGGCACGTAGATCTCCATGCAGGTGAACTCCGGGTTGTGCGTGCGGTCCATGCCCTCGTTGCGGAAGTTGCGCGAGAACTCATAGACACCGTCGAAGCCACCGACGATCAGACGCTTCAGATAGAGCTCGTTGGCGATACGCAGATAGAGAGGTATGTCGAGGGCATTGTGGTGGGTGATGAACGGGCGTGCGGCCGCACCGCCGGGGATAGCCTGGAGCACCGGAGTCTCGACCTCAGTGTAGCCGTAGGAGTTGAAGAACTCACGCATCGAGTTGTACATCTTCGTCTTCTTGATGAAGATCTCCTTCACGCCGGGGTTGACGACAAGGTCGACATATCTCTGACGGTAACGGAGCTCGGGGTCGGTGAAGGCGTCATATGCCTTGCCGTCTTTCATCTTCACGATCGGCAGGGGGCGGAGGCTCTTGGCGAGCACAGTGATCTCCTGGGCGTGGATGGTGATCTCGCCCATCTGGGTGCGGAAGACGTATCCCTTCACGCCGATGAAGTCACCGATGTCGAGAAGTTTCTTGAAGACTACGTTATAGAAGTCCTTGTCTTCGCCGGGACAGATGTCGTCGCGGCTGACATAGACCTGGATACGGCCCTCGCCGTCCTGAAGCTCCATGAACGAAGCCTTGCCCATGATTCGACGGCTCATGATACGGCCGGCGACAGTCACCTCGCGCGGCGCGGTGAGGTCATCGCTGAAGTTCTCCTTGATTTCTTTCGTATGGCCCGTAACCACATATTCGGCTGCGGGATAAGGCTCGATTCCGCGTTCGCGGAGCGCCTCCATACTGCGGCGGCGAACAATCTCCTGTTCGCTCAGTTCATGATTTGCCATTGTATATTTCGGTTATATGTTTTTCCGGTAGTAGAAGGAGTTTATCCCCTCGTCCCCCCGTTGCATGTGAAGGAGGTATATGGAGAAAGCTCCTCTATGAAGCGGTAAAGTTACAAAAAATCTGCGACAGCGGCAAACCTTGGTTATTACACAGATTTTATCTATATTTGCGCTCTATAAGAAGACATGACTATGAACAGACGGATAAAATATCCCGTAGGAGATCAATCCTTTGCGAGTATCCGCGAAGGCGAGTGCGTCTATGTGGACAAGACACGGTATATCGAGATGATAGAGTCGAGCGGTAACAAGTATTACTTTCTGGGGCGTCCCCGGCGCTTCGGAAAGAGTCTCTTTCTGTCTACCATGAGGTATTTCTTTGAGGGTCGGCGCGATCTGTTCGAGGGACTCTATATCGACACAATTGATTGGGATTGGGAACCTTATCCCGTTCTGGTCCTTGACCTCAACAATGCTGATTATGAGGTTGAGAGCGAGTTCGAAGACTTGCTCGAGAACCAAATTGGCAAATGGGAAGATAAGTATGGTCTTGTCTCGACTGTCGAGAGTCACGCGGCAAGATTCAGAAATGTTATCGAGGCAGCCTACGAGAAGACCGGAAAGAAAGTTGTCATCCTGGTCGATGAGTACGATAAGCCGCTCGTAAACAGTCTTGACAACAAAGACCGGTTCGAACGTTATCGGTCCAAACTGGCCTCGATCTACTCCAATTTCAAGAGCTCGGCAGAGTATATCAGACTTGTTTTTCTCATCGGCGTCTCACGCTTCGGCAAGCTTAGCGTCTTCTCCGGCCTCAACAACATCACCGACATCTCTTTTGACGATGAATACGCGGGTATTTGCGGTATAACGGAAGAGGAGTTGTTCGAGAACTTTGAGGAAGGCATTTCCCAACTCGCCGAGAGAAGGAATAAATCCCGGGATGAGATCGTGGCCAAACTAAAGCGAAGATATGACGGCTACCACTTTGCCGAAGTCAGCCCGGACATATACAATCCCTACTCGTTGCTGAAGACGTTCGACAAGAAGAAGTTCGGCAACTACTGGATCCGCTCCGGGACGCCGTCTCTGCTGATGGCCCAGCTCAGACGCACCAATGCCGACCTGGAAACACTATACAAGGCGAGAGCCAATGAAAGCCAGTTGTCGGGCCTTGATTTCGACAACATGGATCCGATCGCTCTGTTCTATCAGACCGGTTACCTGACCATCAAGGGATATGACGAAGACCTTGAATTGTTCCAGCTCGGTTATCCGAATGAAGAAGTGTCGGAAGGTTTCTATGAGTATATTCTTCCGTACTATGCCAATCTGCGGCACCAAAATGTGAAAATATTTATCATAGATCTGATAGATGAACTCTCCAAGGGTAAGGTTGAGGCAGCCATGAAGCGCATCATCTCCCTGTTCGCCGGCCTGTCTTACGATCTGGAGATCAACGCCGAGAAGGATGTGCGCAACGTCCTGTTCCTGGTCTTCAAGCTTGTAGGCGTCTATTCCGAGGCTGAATACCACACTTCGGACGGTCGGATCGACATCCTCGTGCGCACTCCCGACTATGTGTACATCATGGAGTTGAAATACGACAGCTCCGCCCAAGAGGCTCTCGATCAGATCAAACGCAAGGAGTACCATCTGCCCTGGTCTGTAGACAACCGCCAGATCATCGCCATCGGCATCAACTTCTCCTCCGAAAAACGACGCATCGACGACTGGCTCTCCGAGCGCCTCGCAGGCGCGGACGCCTGCGCTACATGCATTTGACAGAAAAATTGGAGGGTACGCAAATTTTTGTTATTTTTGCTGATGGTAAAGAGACACGACCATGAACAGACAGGTTAAATATCCCATAGGGCAGCAATCGTTTGTGCAGATTCGCGAAGGCGATTGGCTCTATGTAGACAAGACCCGCTATATAGAAATGATAGTCAAAGGGGGCCAATATTATTTTCTGGGGCGTCCGCGACGCTTCGGGAAGAGTCTGTTCCTGTCTACTCTGAAGTGCTTCTTCGAGGGTAAGCGGGAGCTCTTCAAGGGGCTCTTCGTGGAGACCATCGACTGGGCCTGGGAACCGCACCCCGTTCTTTATCTTGACTTGAATACCGCAGACTATGAAGTCGAAGGTGAGTTCGAGGACTTGCTGGAGTATCATTTGGGAGAGTGGGAAGAGAAGTATGGAATAGAGGCGGGAGGAGATAGCCACGCGATTAGATTCAAAAGGATTATTCGAGGAGCCTACGAGAAGACCGGTAAGAAAGTTGTCATCCTGGTCGACGAGTACGATAAGCCATTGGTAAACAGTCTTGACAACAAAGACCGGTTTGAGCGCTATCGCTCCAAGCTGGCGTCAGTTTACGCCAACTTCAAGAGCTCAGCCGAATATCTCCGACTAGTGTTCCTTACCGGTGTCTCACGCTTCGGCAAGCTCAGCGTCTTCTCCGATCTCAACAACATCCGGGATATCTCGTTCAATGATAAGTTCGCCGCCATCTGCGGAATCACGGAGGCCGAGATGTTCGAGAACTTCGAGGAGGGCATTTCGGCTCTGGCAGAAGCACGTAGGAAATCACGTGATGAGATCGTAGCCACGCTCAAGCGTCGCTATGACGGCTACCACTTTTCGGAGAACTGTCCGGATATCTACAACCCTTATTCTCTTCTCAATACCTTTGAGGACGAGAAATTCGGAAGCTATTGGATCCGGACTGGCACTCCCTCTCTGCTCATGAAGCAACTGAAGCGAACCAACGTGGACCTTGAAACCATCTACAAAGCAAAAGGAAGCGAGAACCAATTGTCTGGCTTGGATTTCGACAGGCTCAATCCCATTGCCTTGTTCTATCAGACCGGTTATCTGACAATCAAGGGATACGATGAACGTTTCCAACAATTTCAACTCGGATATCCGAACGAGGAGGTGAAAGAGGGATTTTATGGATATATCCTCCCTTACTATGCCGATTTGCACAACGAAGACTCCATGCTTTTCATCAGTGAGCTGGTCGGCGAATTGGAAGCGGGTAAGGTGGAAGCCGCCATGAAGCGCCTTATCTCACTCTTCGCCGGCCTGTCTTACGACCTACAGATCAACGCCGAGAAAGATGTGCGCAACGTCCTGTTCCTTGTCTTCAAGCTTGTAGGCGTCTATTCCGAGGCCGAATACCACCCCTCAGACGGCAGAATCGATATTCTCGTCCGCACACCAGACTATGTGTACATCATGGAGTTGAAATACGACAGCACCGCTCAAGAGGCTCTCGATCAGATCAAACGAAAGGAGTACCATCTGCCCTGGGCTGTCGATAACCGCCAGATCATCGCCATCGGCATCAACTTCTCCTCCGAAAAGCGCCGCATCGACGACTGGCTCTCCGAGCGCCTCCAGTAGGGACGCGAATTTTCGCGTCCTCAGCAGCCCCGTGCCTCCTCCAACATGCATTTGCCCATCCAACGCAAAAATTTTCGTCGAAAATTTTTGCACGTGCGTGAGTTTTCGTAATTTTGCGGTCGCAAACTGTCCCCCTCGCGGGACGGTGGGAAGATTACATCACCTCGGCAATTCGCTCAGGATCGTCAGACGTTCCTTTGGGAAAGTGATGGGACCGCTCTTCTTCCCTGACCCGGCCCTCCGCCGCGTCTAAACCCCAAACATAGTTGCTTCCGGTTTGCAATAATTGACCTAACACCAACAAATAGGTTCATTATGGAAGTAGCCAATGTTGTACCCTCACGCAAAGGGTTCCCGGAGGTAGAACAACTGCCGGTTGTCCTGATCCCCTGCGCGAAAAAGAAAGTTGACACCCCCGACGGTCCGGTGCCTCCCGAAGAGCTATAAATCAGTCAGCTCTTCCAGAAAGCCCTCAAATACGCCCGCGATGTACTTCATGTGCCCGACGATAGAATCTTCATTCTATCGGAGGAGTACTTCCTTTTGCCGTTGAGTCAGTCGGTAACGTGGTACGAAAAATCGCTCCGCGGCCTTACCGCCCCGCAAAGAAAGGCCTGGGCGGATACTGTTTGGGCCCAGCTGACGGCTCGTTTCCCCAACCCACCCCCCTTCATCATCCTTGTCGGTCGCTTGTATTACGAATACCTGGTCGGTCCTGACCGTATTCCGCAAGACGCATGCGAGCTCCCCTTGGCCCATATGTCAATCGGCAAGCAAATCCAGGCCTTGACCCATGCGATCGACACCGGCACCCCGATATAGTCCTTGTCACCCTCTCCTCTATCAATCTACACCAAAACATTCTACACCAAACATCTACATGAGACTCAAACAATTCTTTAGACAGGCTCCGCCAGTCTCCCGACTTGCGCTCGCCTGTCTGCTCACGGTACTTTCTTTCGTGAGCGCCTATTCCCAAAGGATCACCGTCACTGTAGGGGACTTCATCTATGAGTTAGACAAAGACTTACATTGGGCAACCTTAACTGGCCCCGTATCCAGAGACTTGACAATAAATAATCTCTTACTTCCTGACCAAGTAGATTATGAGGGGGTACTCTACCCAGTTACAGCAATTGGAGACGAAGCATTTAGAGGTTGCACAGGCCTAACTGGCGATCTCATTATTCCGGCACCAATTGCTGAAATCGGAGTCAGTGCCTTTGAAGATTGTTATGGGTTGTCAGGTCAACTTGTTCTTCCAAGTACACTCACCATTATTATGGATATGGCCTTTGAAGATTGTTCCGGGTTTACGGGAGAGCTCCAGCTACCCGAATCTATCACTTATATAGGATCGAGTGCTTTCAATTGTTGTTCCGGGTTCACTGGTAATCTTATCTTGCCTGCCTCAGTTACTGACATAGGTGATGGTGCCTTTTATAATTGTTCAGGCTTCAATGGGTATCTTGACCTCCCTTCTACAATCACCTATATGGGACCTCGTGTCTTCCTAAACTGTTCTGGTTTTACAGGTTATCTTAGTATACCTGCTTCCCTTCCCACCCTTGAAGATGAGATTTTTGCGGAATGCTCCGGTTTCTATGGACTCATACTCCCAGAAAACCTCTCTTATATCGGGAATGGAGTGTTTAGAGGTTGTTCCGGCTTCAATTGTGAGCTTAACATTCCTGATGCGGTAACCACAATCGGAGAAGGCGCTTTCCAGAATTGTGGTTTTTATGGACCCTTGCATCTTTCAGAATCTCTCACAGATATCGGGGCTAATGCATTTAGAGGCTGTGGTTTCACAGGCGATTTAATTCTTCCTAATTCTGTTAAATCTATCGGAGAATTTGCCTTTGCCAACTGTGGGAGCTCTGGCTCCTTGATTCTTCCTACATCTCTGACTACCATACCTGCATATGCATTTTATCAGAGCTCCTTTACCGGTTCACTTGTTATTCCAGAATCAATAACAACAATTGGAGAAGAGGCTTTTTTCCTTTGCGATGGATTTATTGGAGATCTAATTTTACCTGGATCAGTTACATCAATCGGTAAAATGGCCTTTTATGGGTGTGACGGCTTCACAGGAGATCTTAACATCCCTGAATCATTGACATCAATCGAACCAAGTGTCTTTGGTCATTGCAAAGGTTTAACAGGGGTTCTTACCCTTCCTGCTACCCTTCAGTCTATTGGGATTGGAGCGTTTACTAGTGGAACTATGACTGCCTTTTCGGAGGTGATCTCTCACGCCGTAACTCCGCCCACAATAGTAACGGAGCGTGGAAGTGGGACGGCTTTTTATGATCCATGGCAGTATGAGAAACCATTATATGTTCCGGGAGAAAGCATAGGGGAATATAAGACTGCATATGAATGGAAATTATTCCACAATATTATTCCTATGGGAGAAATACCCGCTACCGCTGTCATCATTGATGAGGAGGCTCTTGGAATAACGGACAATGAACTGGAGATGCAGGTGGGCGATGTTAAGACGATTAAGGTTACTGTCGAGCCGGAAACCGCCACAGACAAAACAGTTACTTTCGTTAGCTCTGATCCCAATGTAGCCACTGTCGACGAAGAGGGTAATGTGACGGCGTTGTCGATTGGTCAGACTACCATCACCATCACCGCGAAGTCTGGAGTGAGCACTTCAATTACCATCAATGTGGTGGCAACCCCTGCCGCTTCGATTACGCTCAACAAGACCGAGGCGACACTGAAAGCTACTGAAACCGTCGAGCTGACTGCAAGCATCCTTCCCGAGACGACTACCGACAAGACCGTTACTTGGACTTCAAGCGACGAGTCGGTGGCTACAGTTGACGAGAACGGCAAGGTGACCGCTATCGCTGTCGGAGCCGCTACCATCACGGCTACTGCTACGAGCGGTGTGTTTGCGACCTGCGAGATAACAGTGGTCGAGACTCCCGCTTCTTCAATCGTCATCGACAAGGAGGCACTCGGAATAGCCGGTGACGACCTCGAGATGAAGGTTGGCGACATGAAGTCGATTAAGGTGAATGTTGAGCCCGAGACAACGACCGATAAGACCGTTACGTTCGTCAGCTCGGATCCGAACGTGGCTTCTGTTGATGCAGACGGAAACGTGACTGCGCTCGCGCTCGGTCAGACAACAATAACAGTCACTGCTAAGTCAGGCGTGACAGCCTCGATTAACGTGACCGTTGTTTCGACACCTGCCACTTCGATCACTCTTAACAAGACAGAGGCAACGCTGAAGGCTACTGAGACAGTCGAGCTCACTGCAAGCATTCTACCCGAGACGACGACCGACAAGACGGTGACCTGGACTTCGTCGGACGAATCAGTGGCTACAGTTGACGAAAACGGCAAAGTGACTGCAATCTCTGTCGGAACCGCGACCATCACAGCGACGGTGGCTTCAGGTGTGTTCGCGA
>CAZTSQ010000003.1:0-80257 GCA_964615915.1 uncultured Sangeribacter sp. | reverse complement strand
CGAGTTTGGCGGCGATGGAAACGCGCGGTTTGTCCTTGCGGTCCTGACGGGCCCAACCGAAGTAGGGGCAAACGGCAACGATAGTGCCGGCCGAAGCACGCTTTGCGGCGTCGATCATCAGGAGAAGCTCCATCAGATTGTCGGCGTTGGGGAAGGTCGACTGCACGAGATAAACCTCTGCGCCGCGGATTGATTCCTCGTAACCTACTTCAAACTCGCCGTCGGCGAAACGCTCGACGATCATTTTGCCAAGTTCGATACCCAGCTCTTTGCAAATTGACTCACCAAGATACTGGCTCTTCGAGCCGGCGAATACCTTGATAGGCGGAAGTGAACTGCTCATTTTGATGTTAGAGTTAAATCTGACGCAAATTTAGTCAATATTTGCCACTTGACAAAAAAATAATAACTCCGACTTGTCGGGTTTGGGTCAATGACCCAAATTTTGACAAGTCGGAGTGTGTCGGGTACCGGCTGGAAGCCGGCGCTACTGTATTACCAGATGATCACGCGCTCTGTCTCCGGGCGCCAGAGAGGATCGGTCGATGTGATGCCAAATGCCTCGAAGAAGGGGGCGAGGTTGCGGAGCGATACGTTCACGCGGTTTTCACCGAGTGAGTGAACGTCGTCTGAGGTCAGCGAACGCATCTCGGCCTCACGGATGTTCTGTGCCCAAAGGTTGGCGTAGTTCATATAGTAGACCTGAGCGGGAGTGAAGCCGTCGATCAGGGCCTCCTCAGCGGTTACGTCTACGCCTTTCTGCTTCTGAGAGTCGAGGAAGGCCGTCATAGCCACGCGGAGACCACCCTGGTCAGCGATGTTTTCACCGAGAGTGTAGGCGCCGTTTGCGTGGAGGCCGGGAAGAACCTCAACTTCATTGAACTGGCCGACGAGACCCTGAGTCAGAGCGGCGAAAGCCTCGGCGTCTTCGGGTGTCCACCAGTTGACCATGTTGCCCTCGGCGTCGAAGTTACAGCCTTGGTCGTCAAATCCGTGAGTCAGCTCGTGGCCGATAACGACACCGATACCGCCATAGTTCTCGGCATCAGAAGCGTTGGGATCGAAGAAAGGAGCCTGGAGGATACCGGCCGGGAATACGATCTCATTGAAGACGGGGTTGTAGTAGGCGTTGATCTGCTGAGGATACATCCCCCACTCGCTGCGGTCAACGGGCTTGCCCCATTTGTTGAGCTGTTGCTGATTGTGCCAGATGTGGGCGTTGTGGATGTTCTCCCAGTAAGAGAGCTCGGGATTCACCTCGAGACCTGAGTAGTCTTTCCACTTGTCGGGGTAACCGATCTTGACGGTGATGGCATTGAGTTTCTTGAGGCCCTGAACCTTTGTGTCGTCACTCATCCAGGGAAGGTGCATGATGTGTTTGGCCAAGGCATTGCGGAGATTTTCTACCAGACCGATCATATAGGTCTTCGAAGACTCGGGGAAGTATTCGGAAACATAGAGCTCGCCGATAGCCTCTCCCATCAGATCTTCGGTGGTCGAGAGTGACTTCTTCCAGCGCGGGTGCTGTTCCTTGAC
Organism: uncultured Sangeribacter sp.; assembly: GCA_964615915.1. Lineage (GTDB taxonomy): Bacteria > Bacteroidota > Bacteroidia > Bacteroidales > Muribaculaceae > Lepagella. The sequence goes on along the minus strand of CAZTSQ010000003.1, from coordinate 78,721 downwards.
ACCATTCTTGACCTTCGAGAACTCGAAGCTTGCGTCGGCGAAGTCATCGCTCAGGTAAGGAGCGGCACCGCTTACAACCTCCCAAAGATAGAGGTCTTTCTTCTCGCGGTCCGAGAGTGAGCCGTAGAGCTTGTTGGCCTGGTTGGCAGAGCGGAGCTCGGTGACGATCACAGTCTCGGGCGAGGGGATACCCATCGTCTCGATGAACATGCGGTCCCAGGGAAGGTTGGGGTAGTTGGTCTTCAGGTCTTCGAATGTGCGGACATTGTACATGGCCGGTATGTTGCGGCTTTCCTCGCGGGTGAGGGCTGAGTCAGCCATGAGTGTCTCGATCTTCATCACGTTCGAGGCGATGCGCTTGGCTTCCTTCTTTGAGTAGCCGGCAAGCTCCATCTGTTTGGTGATCAGCTTGCGGTATGCGTCGCGGACTTCAGTGTTGCGTTTGTCTTTTGCGAGATAGTAGTCGCGGTCTCCGAGTCCCATCTGGCCGTTGCCGACATACATCGCGTATACGCTGCTGTTGGCGAGGTCTTCCTGCGGACCGGCACCGATAAAGGGAGCACCATATTCCTTCTGCATCAGGATGAAGAGGTCTTCCATGCCGGCAGCCGGAGTCTTCTCGATGCGGTCAAGGATTGCGCGGATCGGCTGAGCTCCGAGCTGGTTGCGGCGAATCGAGTCGAGGCCCTGCTCATAGAGGGTGGCTACTTTCTGGGCGTTGGTTCCCATGGCGGGGTTGGTTGCCTGAAGACCCGACACGATTCTGCGCACGCGGTTGTTGCTCGAGTCGTTGAGGACGTTGAACTGGCCGTAGCGCGAATAGGCGTCAGAGAGAGGATGGCTGTCCATCCATCCGCGGTTAACGTAGTGGTAGAAATCCGCACCGGGAGAGACAGTCTTGTCGATTCCGGTCGGATCGAGGCTGTAGAGGTGTTCTTCAGCCTGAGCGCTGACAGCGGTCAGAGCCGCTCCGGCGAGAAGAAGTGAGAAAAGGGTTTTCATTTCAGGTTAGTATATATCTGCTTGATTTGAATAAATGTTAGTCTTCATCGAGTACGTCGCCAGTGTCGGGGACATACTCGAGGATGTCGGCTGGAGTGCAGTCGAGGGCCCGACACAGTTTGTTGAGTGTTGAGAACCTGATGGCGCGTGCTTTCCCGGTCTTTAGAATCGAGAGGTTGGGGGCCGAAGTGCCGATGATGTCGGCCAATTGGCCGAGTCCTATCTTGCGCTTCGCCATCATCACGTCCAGGTTGACAATGATAGCCATATTGAGATTAATCGCTACGTGTTAGATTGTTAGTTCATGATCTTCGCGGAGCATGATTCCGCGTGCCCATATTCGGGCCATCAGCAGGGAAGCCAACCCTACCATCAGGGATGTCCAGGGAAATTCCCAGACTGCCTCGAGATTGCGTCCGGAATAGGAGAGGTCAAGGGCATCCACGAGCGAGCTTTCCGATACGCCGGCGATAACTATCAGGATGGAGATGGCGATCAATGACCACCCGAACAGTCGGAGACGCTTGACGTTGTCGCGGACGAAGATCTTGCTTCGGTTTATGTTGATGATGAATCTGATGAACTCATAGAAGGCGAAGATCGCGATGATCCACGTTGCCAAATAAGAGATGCCCGAGGTAATACGTACGGCTGAGGGGATCTGGTCGTCGGGCACAAAGATGTTGACCTCGCGGGTGATGATCGAGAACTGTTTCCCCGACTCGAAGGTCAGGGTGTCTGTCGGACTAAACGGCACGAGCTTGTTGGCCGTGAACTTGGTGACAAACGGTGTGTGGGTCTCTGTCAGACTGTGATTGTCGACATTTCCGACCACAGAGTTGCTCATTCCCAGGAAGGGGAGAAGCACTTTCACAGCAAGCATCCCCAGTATTATCACACAGAGGATGTTGATGTAGGTTTTGTTCATGTTGTTGGTCATCGTCTATCGTTTATGTCTCAGATTCTGAGCGCGAAATTACTTCAAAATCTTCGATTGGCAAAATGTTTTTGATGAAAAATTTAATGTTAAACATTAAATTAGAGGCTTTGGAACCGCTGAAATCGTTGTCGGTTGTCAGAACTTCCGGGGTCGCCGTCGGCGGTGTCGGCGACCTATGACTATCGGTTTCGGACCCTCGCCGGGAAGCACGATACTTCGTGGAGCGAGGGCTTTGAGAAGAGTGACAGACTTGAGTTCGGTTTCTTCCCATTCCTTTACGGGATCGGAGAGGGCCGTGATGCCTCCGCCTACAAACAGCCATGTCGCCCGTGTCGAGAGCAGGGCGGAGCGAAGGTTGACAAAGAAGGACCAGTCGGTCTCGCTTTTTATGCGGCCGATGCATCCTCCGTATAAATGGCGGACGAACGGCTCGTTTTGAGCGATCAGCTCGCGTGCGATCTCGCGTGGAAGACCGCATAGAGCCGGAGTAGGGGAGAGTGCTGTCACGAGCGCCTGAGTCTTCACGAGATCGAAACCGTCGGGGATTTCAGCCGAAATGCGGGTCAGCAGGTGTTCGACTGGCCCGGCGTTCTGGGTATCGATCGGTTCGCACTCAGGTGAGAGTCCGAATTTTTTGAGGGTGTCACATATGAAATCGGTCACCATCTGTTGTTCACGGCGGTTCTTATCGTCCCACTCGCCCGTTGAGCCTGCGCGGCGGGTACCGGCAAGCGATACAGTGTATAATCTGTCGCCATCGCGTCGAAGTAGAAGTTCGGGCGAAGCTCCGATCCATGTTCCGGTCTCGGGTGTAGATAGGTAGAATACATAGGCGGCGGGATATAGCCGTTCCAACGAGGTGTAAATCTCACTGCGGAAAGCTTTGGGAGGTGTGGTCAGAACCCTTGCTCCGACTACCTTACCTTCCACACCGTTTATTTCCAATTCCTTAAGGGCTGTTATATAGGCCATAATCGCCTGATCATAAAGATCGCGTGGAGTGGCTGTCGGAATGGGCTCTGGAGGTATGAACAGAGGCAATTCTGCCGGTATAACAGCTTCTCGGCAAGGGAATACGTTCATTTCAGTCGCCCCGAATGCAAGGGTGGCGACCGAATTCTCTGTCAACCGGTTTCCGGGGCGCCCAAGGTTGAGAGACTCAATCTCGCGATCCCAAGGCATCCTGAGCAGAAACATCGCGGCGTCCGGACTTGAAGCTGTTCGCATTTTCATGGTGTATGGTCTGTTCTAAGGTCTTCAGGACGTTATAGGTTAGTCAATCCGGGTTCCGAAAAGATCGAACTCGTCGGAGTCTGTAATTCGTACCTTGACATATTCTCCCGGTTCGACAGGTTCTTCGGAGTCGAATATCACCTGACAGTCCACATCAGGGCTGTCCCATTGGGTTCGGCCGGCATACCGGCCATCTTCGGTGAACTCCTCGACGAGTACCTTCACCTCTTTGCCGATCATTGAGCGGTTGTGTTCTTCCGAGATCTCCTGCTGAAGGGCCATCAGTTTGTCCAGACGTTCCTGTTTGACTTCTTGGGGTATATTGTCTTCGAGATTGTTCGCTCCCCATGTCCCGGCCTCTTCGGAGTACGCGAAAGCACCCATGCGCTCAAAACGCATCTCGCGGACAAAGTCAAGCAGTTCTTCGAACTCCTCTTCTCCCTCTCCGGGGAAGCCGACCATCAGGGTTGTCCGGATCTGAATTTCAGGCACCCGACGTCTCATCTCGGCGATAAGATCGAGGGTTTCCTTCCGGGTGATATGACGGCGCATATTGGTCAGAACTTTGTCAGAGATATGTTGGAGGGCAATGTCTATATACTTGCAGACATTGTCGCGACGGGCCATGACATCGAGAAGTTCCATCGGGAAATCCGACGGATAGGCATAGTGAAGTCGAATCCATTCCACCCCTTCTATGTCTGCCATTCGGTCAATCAATTCCGGGAGAGCATGGCGGTCATAAAGGTCAAGTCCGTACGAAGATAGATCCTGAGCTATGACATTGAACTCGTGAACACCTTCGGCTACCAGACTCCGTACCTCTTCGAGTATCTCCTCGATCGGTCTCGATTTGTGTCGGCCTGTGATGAGGGGGATGGCGCAGAAGGCACAGAAGCGGTTGCAGCCCTCGGATATCTTGAGATATGCCGAGCCTTCCGGCGTCGTGAGCGAGCGTTCCCAATCCTTCACATTTTCGCGTTCGGTGTCCTTGAGGACGGGGAGGGTGTCGATAAAGGCGCCCCAGTCGAATTTGCCATACCACACGTCGACCTCCGGAAGATTCTCCTTCATTTCAGACATGAAGCGTTCGGCCAGACAACCCATGACGATTATCTTTCCGATCTGTCCGTCTTCTTTTGCGCGCGCAAGTTCGAGGATGGTGTCGATGGATTCCTGTTGGGCATCGAGAATGAAACCGCAGGTATTGACGACTACATACTCGCCCTCAGGTTCTGAAGCCTCGAACTCCACGTCATACCCTTTCGCCTCGAGACGACGCATCAAGCGCTCGGAATCGGTCAGATTCTTCGAGCATCCGAGAGAGTAGACGTTGATCAGTCCCTTTCTCATTTCGCAGCTTCTCCGAAGAGTGATTTAACGAACTCGTCGGGGCGGAAGATCTGAAGGTCAGCCATTCCCTCGCCGATGCCGATATATTTCACGGGAATCTGGAACTGGTCGCTGATGCCGATGACGACACCACCCTTTGCGGTACCGTCGAGTTTGGTTACGGCGAGGCAGTTGACGTCGGTCGCGGCAGTGAACTGACGTGCCTGCTCATAAGCATTCTGGCCAGTCGAGCCGTCGAGAACGAGAAGCACCTCGTTCGGTGCGTCGGGACATACGCGCTTCATCACCTTCTTGACTTTGGTGAGCTCGTCCATCAGACCCTTCTTGTTGTGGAGGCGCCCTGCTGTGTCAATTATGACAACGTCGGCGCCCGAAGCCTTGGCTGAAGAGAGAGTGTCGAAAGCGACGGCGGCCGGGTCCGAGCCCATCTTCTGCTTTACAACCTGAACCCCTACGCGTTCTCCCCAGACATCGAGCTGTTCGATGGCGGCGGCGCGGAAGGTGTCGGCAGCTCCGAGAACAACCTTGTTTCCCGCTTCCTTATATTGATGGGCCAGTTTGCCTATTGTCGTGGTCTTGCCGACGCCATTGACGCCAACGACGAGGATGACATATGGATTGTCAGACTTCTTGACCTGGAAATCGTCGAGCTCCTCTTCTTCGTTTCCGGCAGCGGTCGGCTTCACGAGTAGGTCTGAGATCTCTTCACAAAGGATCTGATTCAACTCGTTCATTCCTACATATTTATCGCGAGCCACACGCTCTTCGAGACGCTTGATGATCTTCAGTGAAGTGTCGACACCGACGTCGCTCGTGATGAACGCTTCCTCGAGGTTGTCGAGCACTTCATCGTCAACCTTGCTCTTGCCGGCTACGGCACGTGAGATCTTGCTCCACACCCCCTCCTTAGTCTTCTGAAGGCCGGAGTCGAGCTTCTCCTTTTTCTCTTTCGAGAACAGTTTCTTGAAAAATCCCATATATATGTTCTTGCTTAATCGATCGATCGCCCTTCCCCTCCACAAAATTACAAAAAATAAGCCAACTAAAAAAATTTATACGTCACTTAGCCACATCGAAGGCGCAGGCCGGGAATCGGACTGCGCCTTCGGGGATTGAAGTATGAGAAAAAAGTGAGATCAGATGAAGTAGTTGTCGAAACCAAGGAAGGCACAGCAGACAGCCGTGAAGATGAAGGCTATGAACCATATGATAGCCAAAACAATCTCGAAGGCTCTCGAGAGGTGCGCGCGGGGATTGAGCGTTTTGATCAGATACCACACAACGAGGAAGGTCGGGACTATCATGGTCACGCAAGCTCCGAGACCCAACCAGAAGGTCCAAAGCATGTCGTAGTCAATCTGGCTTAGGAACTCGGGATGTCCGAACGACATACCGGTTCCGTAGGCTATCAGGATGAAGATCAAGGCGAGGATAGCGATAACCAAAGCAATCAGCACCGGCACACCAATCACTCCGAAGAAGAGCATCAGCCCCTTGCCTATAGTTTGGATAGTACGGGAGAAACCTGCCATGAAGCCTTTCCCGTTACCATCATCGCCCGATGCAGGACGCCCCAATGTGCTGTTGACCGCACCGGTCACGGTCTTTGCTATGTTGCCCAGGGTCGGAGCCTCGCCGAACATCTCCATGCGCTTCAGCGGGGTGTCGGCCGGAGGGATGATGATCCACAATAAGATGTAGATGAAGACCATCCACGAGAAGGAGGTGAGATTGAGCAGTCCGAGTGCCAGCAGCACGAAGAGTAACCGTACCCACACCGGATCGATATTGAGATAGTGGGCGATACCGGAGCAGACGCCACCGAAAACGGCGTTCATCGGGTCGCGGTAGAGACGACGCTTGGTCTTCTGCGGCTGAGAGGGGGGTACAACCGGCCCCTGACCCGATGTTGGCGGGATCGTCTGCTCGTTGCGTGGTGCCGTGGTGTTGATTACGATTTCTTCCTCAACGACTTCGCTGTTTGTAGAGACAACGGTTTCGGTCTCTTCGATTTCGATGAAGTCGTTCGGCTGGCCGATTCGGGCAATCACCGCTTCGACCATGGTCAGGGTGACGATCGTTGAGTTGGTCTCTTCGAGACGGATGGTGAGAAGCTCTGCCATACGGTCTTCGATGTCCGAAGCGAGTTCAGTGCGCTCTTCCGGGTCGCGGACAAGGTGCTCGATCGTATCGAGATAGTTGTTCGCCAGTGTATATGCGTCATCATCGATCACAAACTGACGCCCCGCGAGGTTGATGTTATATGTTTTCTTGATCATGGTTCAATCTGTTTCTGATGGTACTGAATTTTCGTTTGTTTCTGATGGGTTCGAAAGTTCGGCTGTCTCGACTTCCGGATTTTCTTCACCGGTAACTCTGAGCGAGTCGACCGCGAAGGCTAGTTCATCCCAGACGACGGTCATCTCTTCGAGGGCCTTCAGACCGGTCTCGGTCAGGTGATAATATTTCCTCGGGGGACCTTTGGGCGATTCCTGCCATTCGTATTCGAGTTTACCTTCGCGCCTCAGGCGATTGAGGAGAGTATAGATTGTCCCTTCGACGACGATCATCCGCACTTCGCCAAGTCTGCTGATCAGATCGTTGGGATAGCAGGCGCCGTTCTGCTGAAGGGCGAGGAGCACACAGTACTCCAACATCCCCTTTCGCATCTGAGACGATATATTGGTGTCTTTTTCCATTGTTGTTGAGTTTGAAGTTGGGAGTGAGGATTTTACGCGCGAGATTTAGATACCCATGCCCCCACCTTGCTTATTGTTGCCGCTCTGGGTCGAAAGGTCGTCGGTGTTGAGGTCGGCTGCTGTCTGCTTCACGCCTTCGTTGAGTGAACCGAAGTTCCACGAAACCGAAATGCCAACCTTCCAGTTGTTGTTGATAGAACGTCCCGATATTCTCAGCCCTTCGCTCGTCGAGTGCCATTTGAATGTCTTGACAGGAGAGATAAAGTCGGAGGCCATGAGGGTAACTTTCAGGCTCTTGTCCTTGAGGAATGATTTTCCGACTGACACTCCGTAATAGTGCCATGAGTAATAGCGACCCTGAAGCGACACAGTCGGTGAGCCCCAGCCTCCATAGATTCCGAAGTCACCGACATTGTCGAGGTGCCAGCCCCAGTTGCCGTTAAGGTTGGCGTTCCATCCGCGGCCGTGATATCCGAGAGAGGGAGCCGACAGATCTTTGTATTCGAGGTCTCCGTTGACCGATAGAGTCATGTTCTTGATGATGTTCCAGTTAAGGAATCCATGGAAGCCGACGGTCTGGTTGGTGCCGGTGTTCTGATAGGTGTAAAGGTTATAGAGCCCGTCGAGCGTGAGCACCTGTTCGATTGCGTTGGCGGTGTGTGAATAGTCTACGCCAATTGAGCCGCCGAGTACTCGACCGAAAGCAGTGTAGGTCAACGAGACTTTGTTGAGCCGTTCGCTCTTCAGGTCAGGGTTGCCGGTCTGGATACGGTATCCGATGGATTGTTCGAAGGGATTGACCTGGTCGATGGTCGGACGCGAGATTCTCATCGAGTAAGCGAGTCGAAGGTTGGTTGCGGGTCCGAAGGCGTAAGCAACCGATGCATTCGGGACCACATCGTTCAGGCGCGTCTGGAAGTTGTCCATCTTTCCGTTGTGATAGTGGATTCCCATCCGGGTGTTTTCATATCTCACTCCCGCCCGTGCTTTCCAATTTTCTGCCGAGAAGTTGTATGAGGCGTAGGCGGCCAAGATATCCTGGAACTGAGCAATATCCGACTCCATCTCCGGCACCGAAACGAGCTCTGAGTCAAGGGTCTGACCGATTAGCTCGCTGCCGAAGGCTGAGTTGCGCCGGAAGATGCCCTTTACACCCGCCTCTAGTTTATGTGTCTCGCCGCCGAAGGGATTGGTGTAGTCGATCTGTGCAGTGTGCTGTCGGGCGTATGTGATGTTCTTGTCTTTGAAGCGCCACGGATTGTCGACACCTTCCTGCATGTCATAGGTGCGGTTGAATTTCAAGTCGTTGATCCCCAATGTGAAGGCATATGAAGCGACTATCAGATGTCCCGACTCGTCAAAATTATGTTGGTAGCTGAGGTCGGCGCTATACGAATCGCGACTGATCCAGGCGTTGTTGATCTGACCGCTCGACCAGATGAGGTTACCGTCGCGACCGAAGAGAGCGTTCGATTGGCGACCGTGCTTGATAGAGGCACCCATCTGTGTGAAGTTGAACGAAGTGGTGAAGAGGTTCTTTGCGTTGGGCTCCCATGAAAGTTTGTACCCGCCTGTCATATACTCGAAGCCTACCTTTTGACGCTGATTCTCGATGAGTTTTTCGCCGGTGTCAAGGTACTCCGAGACATTTTCTGTCTTCTGAACGCGATCGAGGCCCGAGTTGCCTACATAAGTGAAGTTGACCGAGCCTGTCACCTTACCAACGCGACCGGTTATGTTTCCTCCGGCGTTGTAATCGCCGGTTGACATTGATCCGTAGAGGCCACCTGAATAGCCGTTTTTCTGTTTGCGCTCAGTCACGAGGTTGAGGATTCCGGCAGTTCCCTCGGCGTCGTACTTTGCACCCGGATCAGTTATAACCTCGATCCGTGCGACGGTGTTTGCCGGAAGGGCCTTGAACATCTCCGAAGCATTCTGGGAGAACATCGGTTCCTCGCGCCCGTTGACGTAGATCTTGAAGTCGCTCTTGCCTTGGATCTGGATATTATCCTGACCGTCTACCGTCACACCGGGGACGCGGCGCAGGACATCGAGAAGGGACTGACCACGGGCAGACGTATCGTCTTCGACAGAATAGGTTGTGGTCGCACCGTCCGACTTTACTACCTGACGGACAGCTTCGATCACGAGATCGTCGAGCATGTCATATGTCGCCAGCGAGTCGGCCGCCGCTTCGGCTGCCACAGCCTGTTCGATTGCTTGTTCCTCTTTGACGGATTGGGCGAACAGTGCCCCCGGCGCCATGAGGAGGAAGGAGAATAAGATAGGCGTTGAAGCTTTCATTGTGTTGAATGTTTTGGTTGTTGAATGTTATTGTTTGGCGTTGAATGTTTTCGTTTTGGCGGCGAATTAGAGTGACACTCAGGGATTTAAGGCTGTTTCCCGAGGAGTTCTCTCCTTTTCACGCTGCAAAGTTACGAAAACTTTTAGTACCTTGCAATACATAGTACCACTTTTTTACACAGTTCTGTGAAAAAAAGTGTTTCTCCTCTTTCGATTAGAGTCCATAAAGACCTTAAGGACTTTAGGGACCTTAAGGACATTATAGACCTTAGGGACCTAATTAAACCATATGGCTCTCCGAAGCGTTAAAATATCAAAAATAAAGTCTGACTATGAAAAAATTCACTAAGATCGTCGCGACGGTTTCCGACAAACGTTGTGACGTTGATTTTATCCGCTCCCTCTCGAAGGCCGGCGTGAATGTGGTCCGCATGAACTCGGCCCATCTCGAATATGAGGGTTTCAAGAAGATCGTTGACCACACTCGCGAGGCTGATTCGTCGCTCGCCATCATGCTCGACACGAAGGGTCCGGAGATCCGCACAACCGTAACAGAGACCGGCGAGGACGTAAGTTTCCGCGCAGGCGACGAAGTGCGTGTGATTGGAGACCCCGAAGGAAAGACTTCATCTTCTATTATATATGTGAACTATCCCAAGATCGCCGAGATCCTCAAGACGGGTGACCGCCTTTTGATCGACGACGGCGAAATGGGCTTCACCGTCAACGGGGTGGAAAACGAAGTTGTCTATGCCAAGGCTGAAAACGACGGGTCTATAGGTTCGCGAAAGAGTGTAAACCTCCCGGGTGTGAGCGCGGACCTGCCTGCAGTCACTGAACGCGACCGTCGGAATATCGGGTACGGCGTCGAACTTGGCGTCGATTTTATCGCCCACTCGTTTGTCCGATCGGCGGCTGACGTCCGAGAGGTTCAGGACATTCTCGACTCTCTCGGTGCCGAGACTAAGATCATCTCGAAGATCGAGAACCAGGAGGGTGTCGATAACTTCGACGAGATCCTCGAAGCATCATATGGGATTATGGTTGCGCGCGGTGACCTCGGAATTGAAGTGGCCGCCGAACGTATCCCCGGAATACAGGCTATGATGATCAACAAATGTATCACGGCCCACAAGCCGGTGATCGTCGCCACCCAGATGCTCCACACTATGATCGAACATCCGCGTCCCACGCGCGCCGAGATAAGTGACGTCGCAAACGCGGTCTATCAGCGGGCCGACGCCATGATGCTTTCGGGCGAGACCGCTTATGGCAAGTATCCCCTCGAAGCGGTGAAGACTATGACCAGCGTGGCTAAAGAGGTCGAGTCATCACAGCGCGCCAATATAGACGTGCCTCCGTTGGTAGACTCAGACATCACTTCGTTTGTCGCACGCGAAGCGGTGATGTCAGAGGCGAAGGTCGGCACACGCGCCATATTCACCGATGCTTATCGCGGCGTCTCGGCCCGATACATCGCCTCGTTCCGCGGCAACAACCCGACGTTTGCCATCTGTCACAACCGCAACGTTCAGCGCTGGCTGGCGCTCAGCTATGGTGTGACAGCCTACTTCGATCCCCAGCCGGAAGGTCCGGTTCGTCACTCGGTTAAGGCTGTCCGTCAGATTGTCGACGATGACCACATCTCGCTCCACGACCGCATAGCCTATCTGACCGGCACACGTGCCGGCGCCCGCGCACTCGAGATCCTGACTCCGGCCGACCTCTTCAATGAGGAGCTATAAACCTCTGCCAATTATATTGTAGGGACATCGCTTTGCAATGTTGAATTTGGACCCTATATTCCCTTTCAACATCGCAAAGCGATGTCCCTACAATGTCTTGATGGCTTGGTTATTTCTGCGGCCAGAACACGAACACCACCGCGGCTATGAGGCAGAAGAAGGCCGCGACATGGTTCCAGTGAAGCTTCTCGCCCGAGAAGAAGAACATGGCCAGGACCGTGAAAACGGTCAGCGTGATGACTTCCTGAATCACCTTGAGTTGGAAGAGAGTGAATGGACCGCCGTTTTCGGTATAGCCCATCTTATTGGCCGGAATCATGAAGCAATACTCGATCAGAGCGATGCCCCACGAAACGAGAATCACGACATACAGAGGCCAGTTCTTAGAGATACCGGTCGTCTCCAGTTTCAAGTGACCGTACCAAGCGATAGTCATAAACACATTGGAGATCACCAACAGCAATATAGTCAGGATAGATGTTTTCATGGCTTTTTTAGAGATCACAAAATTACAAAAATAACTGGCAACCCCCAAATTTGGTACTTGATAATCCGGTTAGGGGTTGCGGGAATCGGGAGAAATGGTTAACTTAGCGGATGGAAACTAAAGAACGACAGCAAAATGAATATAGGAGATAAATTTCCCGATCTGCTCGGAGTCGATGCAGACGGCAAAGAGATAAAGATCAGCGACTATCCGGGTCGCAAGATCGCGCTATACTTTTATCCGAAAGACAACACCCCAGGATGCTCGGCCGAGGCCTGCTCTCTTCGCGACAATTATCAGGCATTGCTTGACAAGGGGTATCAGGTGATCGGTTGCAGTGTTGATTCCGCGGCGTCTCACAAGAAATTCGCCGACAAATACGACCTTCCCTTCCCCCTCATCACGGACGCCGACCACAAACTCGTGGAACTCGCCGGCGTGTGGGGTGAAAAGAAGATGGCCGGACGAACCTATAACGGCACTTTCCGCACCACCTTCATCCTTTCGCCCGACGGCACCGTCGAACAGATCATCGGCCCCAAACAGATCAAGACCAAAGTTCACGGCGAACAACTTCTTGGGCTCGACAACGCATAAAGTAAACCGGTTTTCGTCAATTCTTAACATTTATTATGGAATTGACGGTAAACCGACGACGTTTGTAAGTGTCTAACAGACAAAAACAGAACGAATATGAAGAAGAATTGGTTACTCCTTGGCGCTTTGCTGATGTCGGTCAGTCTGACATCGGTCGCCGACGACTTTGAGGACGATATCTACTTCAATCCCTCGAAACAGAAGACGGCCGCGAAGAAGAAAGCGGCCTCGAACTATATCGCCAACTTCGACCAGCAGGATGTCGACTCCTACAACCGTCGCGGTCAGTATTATGCGACTCCGATCGACACTATCGGTGACTATGTGGCTTCCGGGGAAGACTTTGTCTACACCCAGAAGATCCAGAAGTTCTACAACCCTACGATCGTGATCGATAACGCTGACCTTCTACAGACCGTACTTGACAACAGCTATGGAAACGTAGAGATTATCTATGACATTGACGGCCCGGTTTTCTCGTCGATCTACTCGCCGTGGTCAGGTTATCTGCCCGCGTCGTGGTATAGCCCCTACTATTATCCCAATACCTGGGGATGGACGGTAGGGTGGAACTCCCCCTACTGGTATGGCCCTTCATGGTCATGGTCTTGGAACTTCGGTCCCGCCTGGGGTCCAAGCTGGAGCTGGGGTTGGGGGCCGTCATGGTCCTACGGTCCCGGTTGGGGGTGGGGAGGTGGCTGGCGTCCGCCACACTATCACCACCCGGTCGGTCGTCCGTATGCTCAGTGGACTCCCGGTCGTAACAGTGTGAACCGTCCCGGCAGCTACTACGGGGGTGGATACACTTACAACGGCAATCACGGCATAGGTCGTCCGGGTCATACCGTAGGTCGTCCCGGCATAACCGGATCCACCCGCCCGGGCACGTCAACCTCCCGTCCCGGATCTACAATCGGCAGACCGACCACGAGTCGTCCCGCCGGCTCTGCGATCGGTGGAACCAGAGGCTCTACACGTCCCGGTACTACTTCGACGACGCGTCCGACCACTTCCACGACGCGACCCTCGACGTCGACCACTCGTCCGTCATCATCGACTACACGTCCCGGGTCAAGCTCGACTTCAACATCGAGTGGCCGCGGTTCGTCCAATAAGTCTACGTCTGTCAGCCGTCCGTCCAGCAGCAGCTCGAACCGGGGCTCCTCAGTCAGCCGCCCCTCGAGTGGTTCCAACCGTGGTTCGTCCGCAGGTCGTTCGTCCGGGGGCGCCCGTCCTTCTGGAGGTCGCGGCGGTAGAAGGTAAAATGTTTTCTCTCAGCGCAACCGAAAGTTCGGTTGCGCTGTTATACATACCAAAATGTCATTCATGAAAAAACTATATCTCTTGCTTGCCGGTGTGGCCATTTCTTCATCGGCTTTCGCTCAAGGTGCCATCGATGCTTTCCGCCTTTCACAACCGGACTTGAAAGGTACTGCCCGTTTTATGAGTATGGGCGGTGCCTTCGGCGCACTCGGCGGTGATCTTTCGACCCTCTCTCAGAACCCTGGCGGTATCGGTGTCTATCGCAACTCGGAGGTGGGTATCACCTTCGATCTCGATTTTCAGTCTTCCGAGTCGAAAACCAACCTTGGTTCTTTCTCTGACAGCCGCACCAAATTTATGGTCAACAACGTCGGTGCGGTCTGGACACTCAAGCTCAACTCTTCGGCAGTTCCGAACATCAACATAGGTTTTACCTATAACAAAGCTGCCTCGTTCTCGCGTAAATACAAAGGTGGAATGAGACTCGGCAATTCACTGTCTAACTACATTGCGGCCCTCTCGAATGCCAACGGCGTGACAGAAAATGAGGTCAGCATAGACGACGGCAGTCCCTACTACTCATCTGCTCCCTGGATTTCGACCTTGGGATTTCAGGGGTACCTGATGACCCCCTATTTCCCCAACAACAACAGTGACGATACCATTTGGGAGGGTCAATGGGTCGACGGAAAGACTACGGGCGTCGGTAACTTCGACATCACCGAGAGTGGAGGTGTCGACGAATACAACATAGCCATCGGAGGCAACATCAACAATATAGTCTTCTGGGGTATGGATTTCGGAATCACCTCCCTCTCGTATAAGGAGACAAGTTCGTGGGGTGAAAATCTCGACAATGCATGGGTAAACGGTATGATGGTAAACAACAACCAGTTCCGTTATGGCAACAGATACTCAGCGTGGGGCACCGGCTTCAACTACAAGATCGGTGTCATTGTCAAGCCGATCCAGGAGTTGCGACTCGGCTTTGCGGTCCACACCCCGACGTGGTACAATATCACCGAGTCTTATATCGGCGGCATACAGTTCCTTAATCCCGACCGAAACTGGACCCCCCAGACTGTCGAGACAAACGATGGAGTGCGTGGAAGTGACTCATTCAACCTCCGTTCTCCGATGAAACTTATTGCCAGCATCGCCGGCGTGATCGCCAACCGACTGATCATCTCAGCCGACTATGAATGGCAGCCCTTCAGACAGATGCAGTTGAGCGAATCGTCAGGTTATGACAGCTACTATGACTGGATCTATGACGACTATTGGGGTGACATCTGGATGCGTCCGTCTCCCGAGGTTCCGGGAACTCGCGGCAGCGTCTTCGAGCCTTCCGATCCATTCTACAACTCGAACAAGGAGATCAAGAGCTATTATCGTCAGCAGAATACTTTGCGTCTCGGTGCAGAATTCCGTGTGACATCACGCTTCAGTGTGCGTGCCGGTTACAGCTTCGTGAGCTCGCCGACCTCTGTGAAGGCCTACGACAATTTGACAGAGATCTTCACCTCAGGAACCATGACCAACTACCGCTTCAATGACGTGACCAACTATGTCACCTGCGGATTAGGCTACAAGGTCGGCAAGTTCTATGCTGACCTGGCATACGTCTACAAGCACATCTCAGGTAACTTCCACCCGTACCCGACCGATGCCGACGGAAGTATCTACACTACACCGAAGGCTGACCTCGGCCTGTCGAACAGTCAGATCCTCCTCTCCCTCGGCTTCAAGTTCTAACCCACCAGTAGCGCCGGCTTCTAGCCGGTATCGAATATAGGCTTCCAGCCGGTATCGCATATAGGCTTCCAGCCGGTATCCAGATCTATGTTATAAGATCTCGCTCTCAAGCTCAGTATGTGAGCACAAGAATAGCTCAGGCGTAGCTTTTGAACCGACTTTTGCTCCGACCAGCACCTTTTCGTTACCCTCTTTCAGCCCGGACTTCTTACGGAGTTGCTCGGCTGAAAGAGGGTAATTTCGTGCGATGACGGTTGCCCGTTGACCCTTCATCTTCTTGAGTGCAGACGATCCGATAAAATCTTCAATAGTCAGCACCTTGCCCGGGAAAGTACGATAAAGCCAGGACGAGATGAAAAGCGGAGTGGACGCCGAGAGCTTCATTAAACCCGGAAATCGGGCGCAGACCGCTCCCCATGCCCCGAGCTTCATCATGCCCGCAGAAGGAACATACAGATAGTTTCCGGGTTCAATCTCACTGACCGCGCTGATCACCGGCGCCGAGACTTTAGCAAATTCACGAGAGCAGGAGAACTCGGAGATTACTCCGGATTCGTCAAGGTCGATCGCTGTGAGAAGTACGTCTTCGGAATGGCTCTTCAGTTCTGTCTCCACCAAAATCTCCTTACACTCTCCTTTCCAGCATACAGCCCAGACATTTCGGGCATAAGGGAGGTCTCGAAGGGTCTGGGCGATGTCGAGCATTGGCGAGAGTTTGAGGAAAACCCTTGGCGCCTCCCCCTCCCAACGTCTGAGTAACTCGGTCACATCTGGGACACAATCCTTTAGGCCGTAAACACGTCCACCTTTAGAATCCCTTCGATGCGGATCTATGAAGATGACCGTGTTCGGCTGAAAGTTACCCCTCCCGAATAGTATTGTGGAGTCAGCGCACATCGGTCTCAACCTTTTGAGACCTAAAGTTTGCGAGTTATTTAGAAGACACTGTTGCTTAAGCAGATCGATCTCAATAGCTTCGACAAAGTGACCGGCTTCGGCAAACGACATTGCGTCGATTCCGAGCCCTGCGGTCATGTCAATTATTTTCTGATCTTCCCCCCTCAATAACGAGACATGAAAACGCGCGACCGCCTCATTGGTTGCCTGTTCGCCCGAAACGACAGAGGGAAAGACAAACTTCGGGTCGGCAACGAACGACGGCAGTTTCTTCGCGAACTTCCGTCGGCATTCGATCTGGGTGATGGCGAAGTCGACGTCAAAGGGCAACTGTTTTCCGTGAAAATCGAGCCGAAGGCGCGACGGCTCTTCATCTGCGTGTTGCTCGACAAACTGATAGAATTCCTCGGGCAAAGGGAAAGGGGTAGCATTCATGGCATATAACATTAGTACCGGCGTGGAGGCAAGCGCAAGGAGCGCCGGCTTCCAGCCGGTAACAATAGAATAAGCACCGGTCTTGAGCCGGTATCATAGGAATGAGTTCCGGCTTACAGCCGGTATCGAGATAAATTTTTAGCCTTGGTTATCAGAACGGCAGGTCATCGGTCGGAGCACTTCCGGCAGCGAAAGGATCGGCCGGAGCAGCGGGTGCTACGTATGCGCCCGGAGCCGGAGCGGCGGGGGCGGTGGCTGCCGGAGCTGCGCCATACTGGGGCTGAGGCACACCCTGAGCGGGAGCTACGTTCGCGTCGACTACATTATAAGCGTGAACGTCGGTGTACCAACGGCCGTTAAACTCGCGGCTTTCGATATCTACTTGAATGCGGTAGACGTTACCGACAACGATGTTGACATTGTCACCACGCTCACCGAAGATATCGAACTTAATCTTACGGGGATAGGTTCCGAAAGTCTCAAGAACCCATTCGCGTTTTTTCCATTCACGACCGGCCTTGGATACTCCCGTCTGGAGCGGAAGTTCCTGTATGATTCTGCCTTCTATTTCAGTTGCCATTTTTATATTTGGTTTTGATATTATGCGTTTTATTGGCCCTTAAAGAGCCTTTGAACCGCGAATTTAACTAAATTTTGTCTGATGTGCAAATTCCGTCCCAATTATTTTCACATAAGACTTCGCAGTCCGATCAAAGTATCTTCATCGCGATCGCCGCGCATGCTTCGGCATCGGCGATTGCATTGTGATGGTTGGTCAGATCGAAGCCACACCGTTTGGCGACCGTCGGGAGCTTGTGGTTGGGCAACGACCGACCGAAGACCCTGCGCGAGGCTGTGCAGGTACAATAAAACTGGTAATCGGGGTAGGTCATGTCGTATCTGCGGAAGGCGGCCTTCAGACATCCTTCATCGAAGCGGCTGAAGTGGGCAACAAGCGGTAGACCCTCGATCAACTGCACAACTTCGGCCCACACCTCGGGAAAAGTATCCGCATCGTCCGTGTCCACCTTAGTCAATCCGTGAACCGCAACGTTGCCGGGCGAATAATAGTTGGGAGCCGGATGTATCAATCGGTAGAATTTATCTTTCACTTCTCCGTTGCGGACGACAACCACTCCAATACTGCACACACTCGAACTGTGACGGTTTGCCGTCTCGAAATCTATAGCTGCAAAATCTTTCATGTCTCTTTTTTATTTCTCTTCTTATTAACGTACGGAGAGGTCGCGTTAGTGTGCAGAGGCATTCGTGGGCGGTTCCACATATGGTTCCATATGGATGTTGACCGCAATTGGATCAAACTCCTTTTTGAGGCGCCTTTCCACTTCGGATGCGATGTCATGAGCCTCGACAATTGACAGCTTTGGGTCCAATTTAATGTGGAGGTCAACTATGCGGGTGTTTCCATTCTTGCGCGAACGGAAGCGGTGGTATCCCTTTACACCGGGAGTTGTCGAGACTATCTGGTGCATGCGGTCCGTCTCTTCAGTCGGCAGGGCGGTCTCCAACAGTTCGTTGACGACATTCTTTCCCATCTTGACCGCCATGACCAAGATCAGAATGCTGACGAAGATGGCCGCGATCGGGTCGAGGATTCGCCACTGTTCGCCGAGGAACATTGCTCCCGAGATACCGATCAACGTTGCCAGTGATGACATCGCGTCCGATCGATGATGCCATGCGTTGGCTTCCATCGATGTTGATCCAATCTTACGGGCGGCGTTCCGGGTGTAATGGAACAGAATTTCTTTGGCCCCTATAGAGACGACAGCCATTGCGAGCGCTATCCACTCGGGTTTCGGAATCACCTCACCATTCAGAGCGTTGACCGTCCTCTCGATGCCGTCTATGAGAATCCCGACGGCTACGCCTGCTAAAATGAGGGCTATCAGAAGTGTGACTAAAGTCTCGATTTTGCCATGACCGTAGGTGTGGTCCTCGTCAGCTTTCTTGCGCGACGCACCGATGACTATCAGCACGGCTACATCCGTCAGAAGGTCTGACGCAGAGTGAATGCCGTCGGCAACCATGGCCGACGATCGTCCGAAGATGCCGGCGAGGACCTTGAAGATGGCCAGCGCTATGTTGGTCCAAAATCCGACCCAGGTCACCCGGCGGCCGAGTCGTATGTCATCAGTCTCTTTCATAGGGTAGAGGTGTTAATAGAACAGAACTGTTCTTCCCCGACAGCGCAGGGAGTCAAAGAAGATGCAAAGGTACGAATTTTTTCATGCGTGGCAATATGGGTGAATAATTTCAGCGCATTTTATCCATAACTTTTAGTCGGCTCTCTTTGTTAGAATAGTGGAGGGTGCCTCTTATGACAATGAGATAAGGCGAGGCTCCCCCTTATCCAAGACTTCAACATAAAAAAGAAATACCATGCCAAACCGAATGGAAGAAAAACACGATGACCCGAATGTTGGGTCAGACAAAACAGTGGTGACCAAAGAGATGGCCCTCGATTACCACGAGGAAGGTCGTCCCGGAAAAATTGAAATCGTCCCCACGAAACCTTATTCCTCACAACTTGATCTCTCACTCGCCTACAGCCCTGGTGTAGCTTACCCGAGCATGGCCATACATGATAATCCCTCGGAAGCTTACCGTTACACCAACAAGTCAAACCTTGTCGGTGTGATCTCGAACGGTACGGCCGTTCTCGGTCTCGGAGACATAGGGGCCGTTGCAGGCAAGCCTGTTATGGAGGGCAAGGCCCTTCTGTTCAAAATCTTTGCCGGCCTCGATGCCTTTGATATTGAGATTAACGAAAAGGATCCTGACAAGCTGGTCGAGATAATCAAGTCATTGACTCCTACTTTCGGCGGCATCAACCTCGAGGATATAAAGGCTCCCGAGTGTTTCACTGTCGAGCGTCGTCTCAAAGAAGAGGCTGACATACCTATCATGCACGATGACCAGCACGGCACCGCTATCATCTCGGGCGCCGGTTTGATCAACGCCGTCGAGATTCAGGGTAAGAAGATTGAAGACATCCGCCTTGTCGTCAACGGCGCCGGTGCCGCAGCAGTCAGCTGCACGACGATGTACGAACGCCTCGGAGTTCGGCCCGAGAACGTCGTAATGTGCGACTCCAAGGGCGTGATCCGTGCCGATCGCCCGGAACTTCCCGAAACCAAACGCCGCTTCGCCACAACACGAGACATCCATACTCTTGAAGAGGCTATGGTAGACGCCGACGTTTTCCTCGGCCTCAGTGTCGGCGGCGTCGTTACGAAAGAGATGGTACGCTCGATGGCTCCCAAACCGATTGTGTTCGCACTTGCCAATCCCGAACCGGAGATCTCCTATGAAGATGCAAAAGCTGCCCGTCCCGACGTAATCGTCGCCACCGGTCGCTCCGACTATCCGAATCAGATCAACAATGTGCTTGGCTTCCCCTATATCTTCCGCGGAGCCCTCGATTCACAGGCGACTACCATCAACGAAGAGATGAAGATGGCCGCTACCAAGGCCATAGCCGGCCTTGCGAAGGAGCCGATTCCCGAAAGTGTACTGAAGGCTTACGGCCTCAAGGAGCGTTCGTTCGGTCCCGACTACATTCTCCCGAAGGCTCTCGATCCGCGTCTTCTCTATGTAGTATCACCCGCAGTCGCAATCGCGGCCGCAGAGTCAGGAGTGGCCCAGGCACCGATAACCGACTGGGACGGTTACAGAAAACGCCTCGACAAGTTGATGGAATCTGTCGCCTCGGCCCGCAATCAGATCTTCCCCTTTGTTCCCTAATAGTCTCCAGGGTACCTAAGGTCTATAAAGTCCCTAAGGTCCTTATGGACTTTAAGGTCCTTAAGCCCGCTACCAAATATAGAAATCAAAAAATCTCCGACCCTTCGACGGGCCGGAGATTATTTTATTGTCGTCAGTTAATCCGGGAGGGGATTATTTCTGCTTTTCGGTGACGTTCATCTGGATCTCAACGCGGTTTTCGTTGAGGTTCAGCTTCTTCATGAAGGCGTTGAGGTCTTCGAGAGTCATGTTGTTGATGACTTCCTCGCGGTCAGAGAAGATGTCGATGTTGCGGAAAGCCATGATGAGAACCTGTGACCAGTAGCCGTTGGTGCGGACACCGATCTCGAGCTGCTTCTTCATAGCCTCTTTAACCTTGGCGAACTTCTCGGGGTCTGCACCCTTGGTGATCAGTTCGTTGAACTCCTGATGAGCGCGGTCGAGAGCGGCATAGCCCTTTTCGACGTTGGTGTCGAAGAAGTACATGATAGCCCATTCGGCCGGGTTTGAGTTCGGAGACATGTAGCCGTAGGTGTGTGCACCATAGGTAGCACCCATCTCCTCACGGATAGACTCGAGGAGCATCATGTCAAGGATCTGACCGGTCATGCTGATGGCCACGTTGTTGAACGTGTTGTACTCCAGGTTTGTGCCGGTGTAGAGGTCGAAGATCTTCAGCTGGGGATGTTCCATCTCCATTTCGAGCTTCAGGTCCTTCATTCCGCGAACGATGTTCAGGTCAGACTGCTGAGCGGGAACAGCGTGCTTCTTCTGAACGGGGAGGGTAGCTATATACTGCTCGAGGAGCGGGCGGAGGGTAGCGGCGTCAACGTTGCCGACGAAGATGAACTCGAAGTTTGCGGCGTCTTTGAGAGCCTGCTTGACGAGGCCGAGAGAAGCGGTGTAGTTAACTTCGTCCATCAGAGAAGCGGTGGCATTGTGGAGAAGCGGGTTGTTGGGGTACATCGCCTTTGACTGAGCGTCAGAGAAGATCTTCTCGGGGTTCTTGTCCTGATTGGCTAGCTGGAGACGGATGTTTTCGATCGAGATGTCCCAAGCGTTCTGGTCGGGGTTAACGTCGGTAAACGAAGCGTAAACGAGCTCCATGAGGGTCGGGAGATCCTTCACAGTAGAAGAACCGGTGAGCATGTTGGTCACGTAGCCAACGCTGAAGCCGAGGCCTACGTTCTTGCCGGCGAGATATTTGCGGAGGGTCTTCTGGTCGAAGGGACCGAGCTTGGATACTTCGTAGGCATTGTCCATCATCAGAACGGCCGCGCGGTCAGCGGGGTTGTAGGCACGCTTGCCACCCTCGGCTACGGCGCTCATGATGATTTCGTCGGCCTTGAAGTCGGTAGTCTTCAGGACAACCTTCACACCGTTCGAGAGGAGGAACTCGGTGGTTCCGAGCTCGCTGTTGACGGTCTCCTTCTTGATTTTACCTTTTTTGGGAAGCTTGGCGATCAGCGGTTCGGTGATCTTTTCTTCCTGGAAAGCCTCATACTCCTTGCCCATGGCGTTGTTGATGATAGAGGTCATGGCGGCGGGTTCGGGAGCGGCTTCTGTGCTTGCGGGGCGATAGAATACGACAACCTGGTTGGTCGGAGTGATGATCATCTGAGCGACCTGATTGTAGGCCTGAACGGGAATCTGAGTCTTGAACATGTTGTACATCTCATATTCCTTCTCGATACCTGCGTAGGGCTCGTTGTCGATGAAGTGGCGGATGATCTGCTTGGCCAATGAGCCGGTGTTGGTTTTGTCGCGTTCGTTGTATGCCTTTTCGTAGCTTGAATCGTATTCAGAGATCACGCGTTCGAGTTCAGAGTCGGTGAATCCGGTCTTGCATGCGCGGGCAACGATTTCAACCGCAGCCTGGAAGGCCTCCTCAGGATTGTTTTTGGGAAGTACGACGATGTCGAACGAACCCTGGTTGCTCGAAACATAGTAGGTTGAGAAATCACAACCGGCGTAAGCGTAGGGACAACCTGCTTCCTGAGCGTAGTCAGAGAGACGATGGTTGATCATGCCGCTGATGATTGTCGGGATGAGGTCCTGGTAGATGTAGTATTCTACAGTGTTGCGAACCTCGAACGGGAAGCGATCCATCTTGATCGAAGCGCGGATGACGGGCTGCTGAAGCTCGGGATCCTCGAAGAAAGCGTAGATGGGCTCATCGTTGGGGGCTACTTCGGGATAGGTGCGCTCGGCGGCGTTCTCAGGCATCGGGATGGGAGAGAAAAGGTCGATAACCTTCTTTTCCATTGCGTCAACGTCGAAGTCACCGACGATTACGATACCCTGTTGGTCCGGACGATACCATTTCTTATAGTATGCGCGGAGGGCGTCATAGGGGAAGTTGCGAACAACGTCCATCGAGCCGATAGGCATCTGCTGATACTGATACTCCTTGTAGATCTGAGGAAGGATAGCGGTGAACATGCGGGTGTTCGCGTCGTTGCGCTGGCGCCATTCTTCTTCGATCACACCGCGCTCGGCGTCGATCTCGTCTTCGGCGAGAAGAAGCGAGCCGCTCCAGTCGTGAAGCACGAGCAGAACAGAGTCCATCAGAGCCACGTCTGTAGTGGGGACATTGTCAATGTTGTATACAGTCTCGTCAAAGCCGGTGTAGGCATTGATGTCCGCGCCGAAGCGGATTCCTTTTGACTGAAGGTAGTTGAGCATGGCCTTTCCGGGATAGTTTTCGGTGCCGTTGAAAGCCATGTGTTCAAGGAAGTGGGCGAGACCGAGCTGTTCTGGAGTCTCGAGGGTTGAGCCAACTTTCTGAGCGATGTAGAAGTTCGCACGCTCTTTGGGCTCTTCATTGTGAAGGATGAAGTACTGCAGACCGTTGGGGAGGGTCCCGTGTTTAACCTTCGGATCGAGAGGCATCGGTGTCATCTGCGGCTGCTGGGCACTCATCGTGAAGAGGACCATGAGCATCGCGAAGAGACTTAAAAATTTCCTCATGATTGCTTTGTGTTTTAGGTTATTGAATTGTTTGGTTTTTCAGGTTCAGTGAGGAGGAATCTCCATTTTTTGTCAGGACGGTCCCTGGGAAAGGAGTGTGACGGGGAAGGTCCTATTTTCAAGGGGCAAAAGTAACGATAATTCTCCAATTGAGCAAATGAAAACGGCGCTGAAACGTTAAATTAAGTAAAAACGCCAAGAATTTATCGTTTTTCGATAAAATCTTGGCGTTTTTTGAGAAAAAGAGGGGGGCTGAACGTCAAATTACCCCGATTTGGGTGATCACGAAATCCATCGGCACATCATGTTCTTCAACAGGTATTTCGTCTACAAGCTGGAATGTGTAGCCGATTCCGATCTTCGTTGCGCGAGTCGTCTGCAGGAGTCTGTCATAAAAACCTTTTCCTCGGCCGAGGCGATTGCGGTTCCGGTCATAGGCCACGGCGGGGACGATGATCAGTTCGATCTCGTCGGCCGAGACGGTTTCGTTGCCCGTCGGCTCCTCGATGTGGAAAGCGCCGAGTTCGAGGCGGCTTTCGTCATAGGGGAGGATATCGAGATTGACACCGTTGACTCTCGGCAGGTAGAACTTCTTCCGACCGTTCCATTTCGACAGAAACGCATGGGTCGGGAGTTCGTCTGGCAGAGAATGATACATCAATATCTTCTCCGCAACCATGAAGGCTGCAGATCTCTCGAGGTGAGCGAACACCTCGGCAGCCGCCGATGCCTTTTCGGCTTCGGAGAGCATCAGCCTCATATTCTTGATTTTTCTTCTTATCTCTGCTTTTTCCATTTCTTTCGTGTTTAGCTCGGTGGGGTCAGATTGGTTGGTCTCCAATCGGTGGCACCCTATTTCTTTAACGTCTTCGGGCTCTCGTTGTTCAAGATAGCCTTGACGGCCCGGTCCACTGTCGGATCGCGTTGGTTCAGCACCTCGATAAAGGCATCGTATCCGAGTAGATCGCGTGTGATGACGGCTTTCAGTTGGTTGATGAGCAGCTCCTTCGAGCGGTTGATGTAGTACCAGCGGGCCGGTACTCCATGCTGGGCCGCGTAGTCGACGAAATTGTTGAGGAGCGTTTCGTCGCGCGGCAAGATCTTCATTAGTTGGTCGACGTTCTTGGCGTTCGACGCGAGTTTGCGATAAAGGTCCGCAACCTGATAGGCATACTTCTGAATCAGACCGGCGTTCGAGACGTTCAGGTAGTACGAAGTGACGCCGAGAGTGTCTGAGGGTACGAAGATGTCGGGCATGATGCCACCTCCGCCGTAGACAGTGCGTCCGCCGACAGTCTTGAATATCTTCGTCTTGTCGAGCTTGATGCTGTCGGCGTTGTAGAACTCCCCGTGGTTGTACCGGTCGGCGATATCCATTTCATAGAGCCCTGTTTCGCCTCGCTTATATTCCTTCTGAATGCTGCGGCCCGAGGGGGTGTAATATCTCGCCACTGTGAGACGGATGGCCGACGAGTCGGGCAGTTCGGTCTGATTCTGCACCAGACCCTTTCCGAATGTGCGGCGTCCGATAACGAGACCACGGTCATTGTCCTGAATGGCTCCGGCGAAAATCTCTGAGGCCGAGGCTGAATATTCGTCGGTCAGGACCACGATTCCGGCTTCCTGAAGTGAGCCTCTGCCGTCGGCCAGAGATGCGCTTTCGTTCTGAGGGTTACGTCCCTTGGTGTATACAATCATCGCGTCTTCCGGAAGGAACTCGTTGGCCATATATATAGCCTGATCCATATATCCTCCGGAGTTACCGCGCAGGTCGACAATGAAGTCCTTGGCCCCCTGGCTCATAAGCTTTAGGATTCCGGCGAGGAACTCATTATATGTATTGCGGGCGAATTTGGTCACTCTGAGGTAGCCGGTGGTCTCGCCGATCATATAGGCCGAGTTGACGCTCTTGTCGGGTATCTTTCCGCGAACGACGTCATAGACAAGGGGTTTGTCTGAAGAGGAACGCTTGATTGTCAGCTTGACGGGAGTCCCCTCCTTGCCGCGCAAAGTAGCGTAGACCTTTTCATTAGTCACTCCGCTTCCGGCCAGCGAAGTCGTGTCGGCTTTGAGGATGAGGTCACCGGGAAGAAGGCCAACTTTTTCGGCCGGACCTCCGGCTACAACTTCAACAACCGCCACGGTGTCGTTCAGAATCTGAAACGAGACACCGACTCCGGAGAAGGAACCCGCAAGATCATCGTTGACCGCCGTCAGATCTTCGGCCGGAATATAGGCCGAGTGAGGATCGAGGGCGGCGAGCAACTGCGGATATGTCACTTCGAGAAGAGAGTCTATGTCAATCTGATCAACATATTCCCCGTCGATCAGCCCGAGGATTGTGTTGAGTTTCTGGACCGCGGCCGACGAACCTTTCGACGACCCCGAACGTCCGATAAAGAAGCCCGCAAGCACACCGATCGCCAGAACGATTGGCAGAAGCGAGAGGGATATGTTGTGCTTTTTCATTTCAGATTTTATCCAACGGCATATGAACGACTTCGATTCCTACCTGGCGGAGGAGGTCGAGGCCGTCACAGATTCGATAAAGTTCGGAGAAAACGACGCGTTTGATCCCGGCTTGAATGATCAGTTTTGAACACTCCATACAGGGTGAGGTCGAGACATAGAGCGTGCTCCCCTCGCTCGAGTTGTTGCTTCGCGCCACCTTGGTGATGGCGTTTGCCTCGGCGTGAAGTACGTAGGGGAGGGTAACTCCTTCGGCATCCTCACAGATGTTGGGAAATCCCGACGGCGTACCGTTGTAGCCGTCGGAGATTATCATGTTGTCCTTCACGAGTAGCGCTCCCACCTTTCGGCGTTGGCAATAGGAGTTCTCACTCCAGATCTGAGTCATCCGGAGGTAGCGCTCGTCGAGAAGTCTCTGTTTTTCGTTCATTGAACCGGCGGGATCAGAGTTCGTTTGCGTCCATGAGGAACTTCTCGGCGTCGAGAGCAGCGCGTGCACCGGTACCGGCGGCTACGATAGCCTGACGGTAAATGGGATCGGCGCAGTCACCGGCGGCGAAGACGCCCGGGACATTTGTTTTAGTGGTCGGAGCCTGGGTTTTGATGTAACCCTGCTCGTCGAGGTCGATCTGGCCCTTGAAGATCTCGGTGTTGGGGTTGTGGCCGATAGCGAGGAAGAAGCCATCGATCTCGATCTTGAAGTGGTCTTCTTCGGGGGTTCCGAGGTTGCGGACAACGTGAGCGCCCTCAACACCGTCTTCACCGAAGAGGCCGGTGGTGTTACAGTGGAAAAGGATCTCGATGTTCTCCTTCTCGCGGACGCGTTTCTGCATCACCTCCGAAGCGCGCAGATAACCCTTGCGGACAATCAGATAGACCTTCTTGCAGAGGTTCGAGAGGTAAAGAGCCTCTTCGCAAGCTGTGTCACCGCCGCCGACTACGGCCACGGTCTTTTTGCGATAGAAGAAGCCGTCGCAGGTAGCACAGGCGCTGACGCCCATACCGCGGTACTTCTCCTCGTCAGCCAGTCCGAGATATTTTGCCGATGCGCCGGTAGAGATGATGACTGA
The DNA here is from genome assembly GCA_964615915.1 of uncultured Sangeribacter sp. Classification (GTDB taxonomy): domain Bacteria; phylum Bacteroidota; class Bacteroidia; order Bacteroidales; family Muribaculaceae; genus Lepagella. Next base: position 51,734 of record CAZTSQ010000003.1, on the reverse strand, counting down.
CTCGGCCTCGATGGTCTCGCCGGCATCGTCAACGCATACGAAGGGACGCTTCGAGAAGTCGACCTTGTCGATTCGGCGGCTGATCACCTTTGCGCCGAAGCGCTCGGCCTGCTTCTTGAATTCCTCCATCATTTCGGGGCCCTGGATTCCATCGGGATATCCGGGGAAGTTCTCGATCTCGGTGGTCTGGATCAGCTGACCGCCGGGCTGGTCACCCTCATATATGACAGGGTTCAGGTTAGCGCGTGATGCATAGATGCCCGCGGTGTATCCGGCGGGGCCTGAACCGATGATGAGTACTCTAACTTTTTCCATGAATGTAGATTTTTATCTGGTTATTGTTTTTGTTTCTTTATCTTTCTGACATTCTGTCATCTTGACAATTTGACAATTTGACATTTTGACAGTTCGTCATTTTGTCATTATGACATTTTAACATCTTGACAGTTTGTCATCTTGTCTACCTCAGGTCGACGATCTTCACCTTCGGATACTTCGCCTTCGGGTAGTTGAAGACAGCGTCGGCGTGCTTCTGACCGGTCTTGACCGATGAAAGCGAGATGGTTATTTTTCGGCCCGAGGTCGGCACTGCGATTAGTTTGACGGGAAGCATCGTCTTCGGATTCACGGTTACGTGAACAGATTTCATGCCCGTCCCCTTTGTCTTGGGCACGAGTACGACTATCTTCATGCCGGCCGGATGCGTCTTGGCGTATGAAGCGGTGAAGGCCCCGAGCTTAGACGTGATCAAGAGTAGGGGATTGGCCTCGGACAGTTCGGCCGGCGTAGGTGTGAGCAACGTCGTCTCTCCCGACCGACTGTTGTAGGTCCACATATCCTTTCCGTTATACCATGTGGCGACGGTCGGAGTATCAAGCACGAACTTTGAGCCCGAAGACTTCATCGTCCCGTTGATGGCCTGACCGTCGGCCTCCATTGAGAAGACAGCCGATATACCTCCGGCCTGTTTGATCTTCGCGCTGCATGAGTTGACGAACTGAGCCGCCGTCTGCTCGGCGTGGGAGTATACCGGGAGTAAAAGTGTCAACAACACAACGGCCCACATCCCTATGTTGAGTCTCGGGATGCGGGTTCTCTTTTCTTGTCTCATATTATCTAAACGCGTAAACATTCGTTTCCGTACATTTGCGCCCTAATTTCTATTGCTGTTCAGTTCTCCGATAGCAGCCTCTCGAGCTGTATGGAGTCGATCAGTACGTCGCGGGCCTTCCCTCCTGTGGTCGGGCCAACAATTCCGAGAGCCTCCATCTGGTCCATGATCTTGCCGGCCCGGTTGTAACCTATCGAGTAGCGGCGCTGAAGCGAGGAGGCCGAAGCTGTCTTGGCCATCACCACATATCGGGCGCACTCGGCGAAGAGCGGATCGCGGTCTCCGAATACGGGTCCACCACCGGGACCGTCTCCTCCACCGATCTCGCTGTCGTCGCCTGCGAGTGGTTCGGGAAGTATATAGGCTCCCTTTCCGTAAGGCTGCTCCATCACATACTGGCAGACTTGCTCAACCTCCGGAGTATCGATGAAGGCACACTGAACGCGAACCATCTCCGAGTTCATGCTGATCAAAAGGTCGCCGCGACCGATAAGCTGTTGTGCGCCGGTCGTATCGAGAATTGTCTTGGAGTCCACACCCGACGACACCTTGAACGCTATCCTGACGGGGAAGTTGGCCTTGATCACACCGGTGATCACATTTGTCGACGGGCGCTGAGTGGCGATGATGACGTGCATACCAACCGCACGGGCCATCTGGGCGAGTCGAGCGATCGGAGTCTCCACCTCCTTGCCGGCGGTCATGATGAGGTCTGAGAACTCGTCGATTATAACCACTATATAAGGAAGGAATCGATGGCCGTCCATCGAGTTGAGTCGACCGCTCTTGAACTTCTCGTTATACTCGTCGATGTTGCGCACTCCGGCATTCTTCAGAAGATCATATCTGTTCTCCATCTCAACACAGAGCGACGAAAGTGTGGCCACCACCTTCTTCATGTCGGTGATGATCGGTTCGTCGGCATCGGGAATCTTGGCCAGATAGTGAGCCTCGATCATGGCGTAGAGCGAGAATTCAACGCGCTTCGGGTCAATCATCACGAACTTCAGTTCCTCGGGGCGCTTGCTATAGAGTAGCGATGCAATGATAGCGTTGAGACCCACAGATTTACCTTGACCGGTTGCGCCCGCCACAAGAAGGTGTGGCATCTTGGCCAGGTCGGTGACATAGACCTCGTTTGATATGGTCGATCCGAGGGCAATAGGGAGCTTGGCTTTTGACTCCTGAAACTTCCGGCTCTGGATGACGGTGCGCATCGATACCGTCTGAGGGTCTTTGTTAGCGACCTCAATGCCGACAGTCCCTTTTCCGGGGATCGGAGCAATAATACGCACACCGACAGCCGCCAAAGAGAGAGCAATGTCGTCGACGAGATTACGGATGCGGGCGATTTTCACACCGTTCTCCGGCCGTATCTCATAGAGAGTGACCGTAGGGCCAACCGTTGCCTCAATGCTGACGATGGGGATTCCGAAGTCAAGAAGGGTTTTTCGGATCTTCTCCTTATTCTCGAGTTGTTCCGTGGCGTCGATGCTGATCTTCTCTACTCCGGGGCGGAGAAACTCAAGTTTCGGAAACTCATACGGATAGGTCTCGACTCCCGAAGATTTGCGGGTCTGATTTTTCGCCGCCAAGTCAATGTTGTTGACGTTGATCACCATCTGGGGGTCATTTTTTACCTCTCCGCCCTCGATCGATGCTTCCTCTTCGGGTTGCGGCTGAGGTGGAACGGGATCGGTCACCTGAACAGGTTCCGGTTCATATTCCTCTGGCAGCGAGTAAGTTCCGAGCTCTTCCGGTTCGGGCTGTGCCTCCGTTCCGTTCTCAGGGATTACATATCCGTCGCCTCCCCCTTTGGGGTCGAAGTTGAGGGGATCATCCTCGGGAATATAGGTACCCGCGTCGGGGTCGACCTCTTCTCCCGAGGCACGTAGCTCTTCCGCTTCGCGTTCGCGCATCGCCTCGATTTCGCGCCGCTGACGCTCTTCTTCGGCACGCACCGCGGCTTCGGCTGCGCGCCGTTCGTCGCGTTCCTTCTTCTTGAGCATGAGCCATTTAATCAGGTCTCTCATGCAGACAACGACGAAGATAGCGATCCACATCACACACAATACGACTCCGCCTGCCCAGCCCACAAAGTCAATGACAGCCTGGTTCACATATCTGCCGTGGTAGCCTCCCCAGTTCACTGGAGTGTGGGCAGCAAGAGTCAGCAGACCGACTATGAGTGAGACTGTGATCAGGGCCAGGATACATTTGATGGTGAAGTTCAGGGGCTTGAAGCGTGGCCAGCCGGTCAGTCTTCTTAATGAAAGCGCTATCAACCAGATGATAATGACGAACGAACCGAGGCCGAAACATTCGTTGATGAGGAATTCGGCAAGACGTGCGCCTCCCTCACCTCCGGGATTGGATACGTTGGGAGCGTGGCCTATCGGTGCATTGTTGACGATGGCCTGGTCCTTGATGCAGGTCGTGAAGTAACCTATGAAACAGATCGCGAGATAGACACCGAGGGCACCGAGAATGATACCCAAAACAAGGTGCAAGTTATTGGCTGTACACCACGGCTTTATCTTCGAGAAAAAGCTATCGGTTGGAGCTGAATCTGAGTGCTTCTCCTTCTTCTTCTCGCTTTTGTCGGTCTGTTTGGCTTTTCTGCGGCCCTTGGATGACGGCGCGTCGGCACCTTTCCGGTTACCGCCGCGAGGTTTCGCTTCGGTCACCGGTTCCGACTCGCGTTCGGGCGTCGTAGGTATTTCGGGGGTATAGTTTTCGTATTCGTGGCTCATATATGGTCTGCAAAGTTAGTAAAAAAGCGCGGAAAATCCGCGCATCTTTCTTCTAAAGTTCTTGGCGTCCGACTTAAGGCCTCTGTTCCCTTTATTTGCTCTCGACCCTTTCGATTATCCAGTCAGTGAGCCCCCTGACATCTCGTTCGTCTGAGAAATTCGCTCCTATTAGGAACACCTGACGCTTGTCTAATGCGAAACGACCGGAATAATCCCTATCTTTGATCTGTTCAAGAGCCTGTTGTGCGGTCTTCCTAAATTTGAACTCGAAGATATAGATGTAGCGAGAGGTTATAACCTCAAGATCGGTCCGACCTCTATGTGTGTGACGTTCAGCAAGGGGTTCAGTTCCACTCAATAAGGAGAGCAAGAAGACTATGTTGCGATATTCGGTCTCCGTATGTTGCTCATACGGAACGGCTTTGAGCATTGCCTGAAGTCTGACCATAAAATCTTCCGGTCTGCCATCGACCAAATCTTTTTCGAACAGCGCTACGTTGTAGGGACTGTTCGGACTTTCTGCTTCAGGGGCGTAAACGCGCATCAAGTCGTTGGCGAAGCCATATTCCACTTCGTAGTTCGGGAACCGAAGTTCATAGCGCTTCGTCTCTGAGTCATAGCGCCCAATGGTCAGATATCCTGTCTGGAACATCATTGGCAGAGGGTTGTGGGGATTGAAACCAACTTCCAGAAGTTGGGAAAGAGTACACCACTGATCTTCTATGGCCGGAAGATAGAGGCCTGTTTTCTTGATTCTTTCCGCAAAGAATGTCGGAGTCCCCGTCTCAAACCAATAGGCTTGGAAATCTCTGCTTCTGAGAGAGTTCATCACACTAAAAGGGTTATAGAGCTTTTCACTTCGGGGAGTGAACCTATACCCATCATAGTAGATACGCAATTTTTCGTGAACGGAGTCGAAATCCACTTCAAGTTCTTCGGCCATCCTTGCCATAGGTTCTCCGAAGCTCCCCAATAGTTCTTCATCGGTCCATCCACATATCTCTCCGAATTCATTCTCGAGCGAAATGTCGCTGAGGTTGTTTATATCGCTGAAGATACTGATCTTGTTAAACCTCGCAACGCCGGTCAGCATGGCAAAATGTATGTACCGATCCATGCTCTTCAGGACCGAAAAGAAACCCTTTAAGGTATATTGGAAGTTGATGAACAGTTCCGAGGCTTCCTCTAAATTTTGAAGTGGTTTATCATACTCGTCAACCAAAATAACGACACCCCTTGACGACTTTTTATATGCCGTCTTGATGATCTCGGCGAAACGTGAAGGATAATCCTCGATCGGGGGAGGAGTGATCCCATATTTCTCTTCATAGGTCCGCAAGGTATAGTTCAATAAGGAGTTCAACCCATTGTCTTCCTTATAATTGGCCGCATTCAGATCGATATGGATCACAGGTCGCGGTTCCCAATCCATATCCATCTTGTCCAATGCCAAACCTTCAAATAATTCTCGGTGCCCTTCGAAGTAGCTGTGAAGCGTTGATAGAAGAAGGCTTTTCCCAAACCTTCGTGGCCGGCTGAGGAAAATGTACTTGCCCCAATCGAGGAGACGGGCAATGTATTCAGTCTTGTCAACATACGGATATCCTTCTTCTCTTATCAGGGAGAAGGTTTGGATGCCCAAGGGATATTTAAACTTCTTGCGTGTCATAGACGGAGTTATTTCTTCCAGAAGGTGCGGGTGAAGATAAGGAGGATTGTGAAGATTTCAAGACGACCTACGAGCATGACTCCGGAGAGGATCCATTTGGCGGTCTTGGGCATTACGGAGTAGTCGATCGTCATGCCCGTCGGATTGTCGCCCATGCCGGCGTTCGAGATGGCGCAGGCGACACTGAAGAAGGCATCCTCAACCGATACTCCCAAGACACTAAGTAGTGTACCGGCACCGATGATCACCAGAATGTAGAGGAAGAGGAAAGCCAAAACGCGCTGGACGACAAAGTAACTGGTTCCCCGCCCGTTAATACAGACCGTAGTCACCGCCGACGGGTGCATCAGCTTGTAAAACTCGTTCTTCAGAAAGCGGAACAATATCAGGATACGGTCAACCTTGGCTCCGCCCGATGTACTACCAGCGCAGGCACCTATCAACATCAACACAACCGTTACTATCGATGCCAGCGGTCCCCACAGCGAGAAGTCCGGCTCGCTGATACCAGTAGAAGAGATGATGCTTACTGCTTGAAACAGAGGGTCGATCACAACATCATCCCACTCCGTAATTCTGCCCGATATCCATGCGCTGAAGGTGAGAAGCACATACCCGCCACCGATCAGATAAAGATACCAACGAAGGGCATCGTTACGGAAGGCTGACTTGAACTGTCCGTGCATCAGCTTGTAGACCAGCGTAAAACTTATGCCGCCGATCAGCATGAATATCGTCATCACAATCTTTATATACAGGTTATGAAGGTCGGCCACCGTCTGGTCTGTCGTAGCGAACCCACCGGTTGACATCGTCGACAAGCCGTAGCAGAGGGCGTTGAAGAAGTCCATGTCCGAGATCGTCAACAAGATGACGAGTACGGCGGTGAGAATGATATAGATAAGCCACAGTGACTTAGCGGTATAACTAACGCGTGGACGCAGTTTGTCATGGGTGATACCGGTCACCTCGGCGTTGAACATCAACATGCCCCCCTGAGTATTCAACATCGGCACGACGGCCAGTGTGAACAGAATGATTCCGAGGCCGCCGATCCACTGTTCGATACAGCGCCAGAGCAGAATCGATTTCGGCACGCCCTCGAGAGTCGGGAGCACGGAGACTCCTGTCGTCGTGAAGCCGCTCATCGTCTCGAAGAAGGCGTCGGTAAACGATAGATGCGTCCCTGCTATGAGGAAAGGAAGCATTCCGAACATCGAGAGGATAACCCAGGTCAGACCCGTCAGAAGTATCGCCTCCCGACGACCCATATCTCTCGATTTGGGATGCAGACTCATCAGAATAACCGCTGCGAGCAGTGTGATCAGAATGGAAGTCAGAAACGCCCACCCGCCGCGGTCATCCATGATGAAGCCGGCCGCGAGAGGGATGGTCATGAATCCAGCCTCGATCATAAGCAGCCAGCCGATCACCCGGAGGAGCATCGGGAAGTTTATATATTGGCGTCTCTTGAATCCAAAGGATTTCATCTTAAAGCTTCCGTTCACTTCACTTAAACCATTTCTCGATTTTGCCTAAGGTACCTGATAGAGAGAAGACTACGACATAGTCTCCGGCCTGGATATGGGTGTTACCGCTGACAAGCGACGCTTCGTCTCCGCGGACAACTGCGGCCAATGTCATTCCGAAAGGGAGATGCAGATCCTTGACGGGGTGCTTCGTGATCTTCGCGTCGGGCATAACTTCGAGTTCAGCGACCTCGGCGTCGGCGAGTGTCAGAAACTTGGACGTCTCCTTGTCCGAATCGAGGAGCATCTGGAAGATCTTCGAAGAGGCGAGCAGCTTTTTGTTGATTGTTGTCCCGATGTTCAGGTTTTCAGCCTGGCTCAAGAACTGTAGATTCTCAACGTCGGCAATCGTCTTGGGCACTCCGAACTCCTTGGCCGTCAGACAGGAAAGAATGTTGGTCTCCGAACTTTCGGTCAAGGCCATGAAGGCGTCGTAGAGGTAGATGTTGTTCTCTCGAAGCACCTCGATATCTCGCCCATCGCCGTGAACTATATCGCAGTCTGGCAACATGGTCGCCATCTCCTCGCAGTGTTCGCGGTCGAAGTCGATGATCTTGATGGTGTATTTGTCATGAAAGCGCTTCGCGAACCTCATCGCTATGCGACTGCCACCCATTATCAATACTTTCTTGATCACCTTCTTCTTCTTTCCGCAAAGGTCACGGACTTCGTTGACGAACGGGGGAGTTGTGATGAAATAGACGATATCGTTAGCCTCGATTGAGTCATTACCGCCGGGGATGATGGTCTCGTTGTTACGCTTGATGGCCGAGACGTGAAAGTCGTGGGCCTTCACGGGAAGATCCCGAAGCTTCACACCGTCCAGCGGTGAGTTGTCATAGATCTTGACACCTATTAACAGAAGTTTGCCGTCGTGAAGTTCTCCCCAATAACGGGCCCAGTTGTGGGCGAGACCTACATGAATCTCCTCGGCCGCCAGGTTCTCCGGATAGATCAAAGCATTGACTCCCAACTCTTTGAGAATGTCTCCATTCTCCTTGATCAGGAACTCGGAGTTGTCTATCCTGGCAACGGTCTTCTTCGCGCCGAGTTTCTTTGCGATTGCACAGGAGGTGATGTTGCGCGTCTCGAAAGGTGTGACGGCAATGTACAGATCTGCTTCTCCGACACCGACGTTGCGCAAAGCCTCGAACGAAGATGTCGACCCGCACCACGTCATCAGATTGTAGTTGGCGTCGATGAGGTCTAACTTCTCCTGGTCTGAATCCAGAAGGATGATGTCTTGGTCTTCCGTGCTGAGGAGTTTGGCGAGGTGGGAGCCTACTTCTCCTGCACCCGCAATAACGATCTTCATTCGGATATCTCTTTGAGGGCGTGGAAGATGTCGAGCGGACCGAAGCCGCACTTCTGGCGGAGCTGATCTACGGTTCCCTGATGAATCCATTGGTCGGGCACTCCAAGTACCTTGACCTTATTCTTGAATCCCATATCGCGCAGCGCTTCTGTTACGGCAGAACCAAAGCCTCCGGTGACTGTGCCGTCTTCAACGGTCACTATCATCGGATGGGTCTCGGCAATCTGCTGGAGCAACTCAGTGTCGAGGGGCTTGAGCCAGATCATATCGTAAAGATCGGCCTGCTCTCCGCGTGCACGCCACAGATCGATGGCTGCCAAAGCCTCCTTGCGGATGGGGCCGAGGGTCAGGACAGCTATCTTGGCTTTACCATCGCCGTTATAGAGCTCTCCCTTTCCTTCTTCGATCGGTTCGATCGGAGTCTTCCAATCGGACGTCGTGGCTTTTCCTCGCGGGTAGCGGATAGCTAAAGGACCGTCCTGCTCGAGAGAGTGGGCCATGATGTTGCGAAGGGTCTTCTCATCTGCCGGAGCGGAAATCTTTAGTCCGGGAATCACACGCAGATAAGCCAGGTCAAAAAGTCCGTGATGGGTTACTCCATCTTCTCCAACCAAACCGGCACGGTCGATGCAGAATGTCACCGGCAGTCCCTGGATAGCGACGTCATGGATTATATTGTCATACGCCCGCTGTAAGAACGAAGAGTAGATGGCCACAAAGGGACGTTTTCCGGCTGAGGCGAGTCCGCCGGCGAAGGTCACCGCGTGACCCTCTGAGATTCCTACATCAAAAGCTCGTTCGGGCTTCTCATGGAGCAGACAGTTCATTGATGTCCCGCTCGGCATTGCGGCTGTGATTCCGACAACCCGTTCATCCTTGTCGGCCAGTTCAACAAGTGTACGGCCGAAGACTTCCTGCCATGGAAGCGGATCGTTTTCCGAACCTTTCTTCACTTTAGTACCTGTCTGAGGATCGAATTTGCCCGGAGCATGCCATGACGCCGGGTCTTTTTCCGCTTCGGGGAAGCCTTTTCCCTTTGTGGTGCGGAGATGAAGAATGCGCGGCCCCTCCATATCCTTGATTTCTTCGAGAACCTTGACAATTTTGTTCACGTCGTGACCGTCGAACGGTCCGAAATAACGGATATTGAGACCCTCAAAGATATTTTGACCTCCGGAGATGAAGGCTTTCAGCGAATTGTTCAAGCGTATGAAGCGACCCTTCTTGTCGTCGGTGATGATCCCCTTGTCGCGCAGGAAGCTGTAGGTCTTGTGACGCCAGCGGTTGTAACCTTTGGACGTGGTGAGGTCGGTGAGGTACCGGTGAAGGGCACCGACGTTGTCGTCGATGCTCATATCGTTGTCGTTGAGGATGATCAGCAGGTTGTTGGGGTTGTTCGAGACATTGTTGAGACCTTCGAAGGCGATCCCGTTGCTGATCGAAGCGTCACCGATTACAGCCACGGTCTTGCGGTCCTGCTGGCCAGGTGTGATCCGGTCGGCGATAGCCATTCCGAGTGCGGCTGAAATGGAATTCCCGGCATGTCCGGCCATGAAGGTGTCGTATTCGCTCTCAAGGGGTGACGGGAATCCGCTCAGCCCTCCGAGGGTACGCTGGGTCGCGAAGGCATCGCGACGTCCGGTCAGTATCTTATGTGCATAAGCCTGATGGCCGACATCCCAAACGAGCCTGTCATAAGGAGTGTTGAAGACATAGTGAAGGGCCACGATGAGCTCGACAGCCCCCATGCTCGAACCGAAATGGCCCGGGTTGCTGCAACAGCTTTTTATTATAAATTCACGAAGTTCGTCACAAACCTGCGGAAGCTGTTCGGTCGGCAGTTTACGCAGATCGGCCGGTGAGTCGATCGTCGCGAGGAGGGCAGGGGCGGCTGTAGGTTCCGCTTCCGCTTTCACGATCTCCGGCGTTGCTTTTTCTTCATTCATTCAGTCAGTATTTAAGCGATTCTCTCAATGGCGAAGCCATCACTTCCCATCTTTCTTGAAGTACTTCTTCCATAGAGGGACGAAGATGATGATTCCCGATGCAACGATCAGGAACACATTCTTGCCGTTGAAGCCACCGCCTCGAACAAGGAGTGCCCACACGAGCCAGCACCAAACGAGTGCCAACACCACAAGACCTGCTATTCTTGAACCGTTCATATTCGGAAGTTTATCTATTCACCGGATGAGATAATCATTTTCCGGAAAGGGAGAGCGCGTGGAGCGGCAACGGGACAAACCCGGGGACTCGGGCCGCGATAAGCCCTTTCCAATATGCAAAGATACGGAAAAGGTTTGACAATCCCAAATATCTTTTCGTCACGCTTCGGCAACCGAGTCCGGCGAAGCGTGTTCAACGTGTTCGTGACTCGGAACGGCCTCGTTCTGTGAGGGGGTCGTGTCGTTATCTACCGAGTTCTCGGCCGGCTTGTTCCTGTCGTAATATTTACGAGCCGAAGCCTTCGAACCGCCCGGCCGGGTGGCGATCGACGGAACGTAATACCCCTCCTCTTCGTTGACCGCCATGTCCCGGCTACCGGGAGAGATGATCACCGGCATACCGGAGTCGACATACTGGACAAGCTCCATGATATGGTCGTTGGTCACCCGGATGCACCCGTGGCTCCGGCGGTGACCGATTGACCAAGGTGCGCAAGTCCCGTGGATTCCTATCTGGCTCGTTCCCGGTATATTGAGGCGTATGAAGCGGGGCCCGAACTGACCCTTTACGTCAGAGGTCTTGCCGTCGTCGTCCGTATAGAGCCAGTCTGTTGAATTATATACCTTCTTGGCGCTGAAGAACCCTTCCGGCGTGCGGTTGTCACGGAATTTATGCTTGGTGCCGAAATTTTTTGAGCAGGCCATTCCTACACGCTTCTCCTCCCGGCCATACCGGTCAAAGACCACGATCTCAAGTTCTGCCTTGTCAACGATGAAGAAGTGAGGATGTTCGCTGTTCAGAAGTTTGATGCAATACGACAGCTCATCCGTAGCCATTCCCGGGAGAATACCGGCCATATACTTAGCGCTGTCGGGAGACCGGCGCATATATTCGAGGGCTTCGCTTGGGGTGCTGAACGAGAGTTTCGTCTCCGCAGGCTCTTCTTCCGCATTTGATTCTTCAACTGAAGAGGTATCAAACGTGGTGTCAAGTTCGGTAATGGTATCCAATGAGCGTTCGCTGTTATTGGAACACGAACTAAGGACAAGGATCGCCAACGTCATGAGACTCAGGCGGCCAAACGAAAATATATGTCGGTAGAGTTCCTTTCTCATAGATCATAGTACTTCTTTACTCACGGTACTTCTTTTTCCCCCTCTTCCACATATTTAACGCCCGTTAACGCTAAATAGTTGTGGACAAAAAACCGCACCGGGAAAATCCCGATGCGGCTTCATACTAACTATTTGACCTTTAATGGATAGTGGGTCCTTGGGTTGGTGTTGACGGAATCTTATTTCTTGATGCCGTCGCGCTTCAGCATAGCGTCGATGGTCGGCTTTTTGCCGCGGAACTCGACGTAGAGCTCCATCGGGTCGACTGTGCCGCCGCTCTGAAGGATCTTGCGGAATTTGGTCGCTGTCTTCTTGTCGAACAGACCGTTCTCGAGGAAGGCCTCGAATGCGTCGGCATCGAGCATCTCGGCCCATTTGTAGCCGTAGTAACCGGCTGAGTAACCGCCAGAGAAGATGTGGCCGAAAGAGGGAGACATGATCGAACGCTCAACGGGAGCGAAGATACGAACCGGTTCCATCGCCTCAATTTCGAAGGCTTCTATATCGTCAGAGCAACGGAAAGGCTCGGTGCGGGTATAATAGGCCATGTCGAGGAATCCGAAGCCGAGCTGACGCATGCAGGCGTATGCCGCGCCATACTGAGAAGCCTTGATGAACTTGTCGATTAGAGACTTCGGCATCTTCTTGCCGGTCTTATAGTGCTTGGCGAAGGTGTCGAGGAATTTGCTCTGAGTCAGGAAGTTTTCGTTGAACTGTGAGGGTAGCTCGACGAAGTCGTGATAGACGTTTGTTCCCGAGAGGCCCTCATATTTAGCTTCGGCGGAAAGGCCGTGGAGAGAGTGTCCGAACTCATGGAGGAATGTCTCGACTTCATACGGGGTCAACAGAACGGGATCGTTTCCGACCGGTTTCGAGAAGTTCATTACGATCGCGATGATCGGAATCTCGCGGTTGCCTTCGTCGTCTTTGATTTCGGTGCGATATTCCGTCATCCACGCGCCCGGTGCTTTGCCGGGACGATAGTAGAAGTCGGTGTAGAGGATGCCGAGAATCTTTCCGTCGGGACCGAAGACCTCATAGGCGGTAACGTCGGGATGATAGACGGCAATATCCTTGTTGGGCTTGAATGTATAGCCATAAAGCTTATCGGCAAGCCCGAAGACACCTTTGATTGTATTGTTGAGCTCGAAGTAGGGCTTCATGTCCTCGTCGTTAAACGAGTAACGGGCCTGCTTCAGTTTGTCGCTCCAGTATGAATAGTCCCAAGGCATGAGGTTGAAGTCGGGACCTTCAGTCTCGCGGGCGAAGGCTTCTATTTCAGCCACTTCCTTGCGCATCGGCTCGGTGTAGGCATCTTTCAGCTGGTTCAGAAGATCATATACTGCTTCGGGAGTACCGGCCATCGTGTGCTTGAGTGTGCTTTCAGCGTGGCTCTTGTTTCCGAGGAGCTGTGCGATCTCCATGCGTACGTTTGAGATATCCTTCAGGATCTGACGATTGTCATACTGACCGCCATTGTTGCGGCTACCATAGATGCGGTAGAGTTTTTCGCGCATCTCGCGGTTGTCGGCATATTTAAGGAAGGGGGTGTAGCTCGGGGCGAAGATGGTGAAGAGATAAAGATTTGTGTCGTCTTCCTTGCCCTGAGCCTTGAGGGCTTCGCTCGCTTCGGCGCGGGCAGCTGTCTTTACCGATTCGGGGAGACCGGAGGTCTGCTCTTCGGTTACGAACATGCGCATCTCCGGATCCATCATGTGGTTGGTCACATTCTGGGCGAATTTGGTTGTGAGCTCAGACAGTTCCGCATTCAGCTTGCGATATTTCTCGCGGTCGGCACCCTGAAGGTTGGCGCCGTTGTCGGCAAACGAGCTGTAGGTTTCGGTGATAAGTCTTTGGTCTTCGGGAGTCAGATCTGTGCGGCTCTCGCGAGTGTCGTAGACGGCCTTGATGCGTTTCCAGAGCGCCTCATCGAGAATGATGTTTGAGCTCTGTTCGGCCAGTAAGGGAGAGACCTTTGTCATCAGCTCCATCAGAGCGGGGTCTCCCGTGGCATGCTCGTTGTTGCTCAGTGCGAGCATGGCTATTCCGAGCATTCTTCCCGAGCGGTCGAGAGCCACGATTGTATTCTCGAAAGTCGGAGCCTCCGGATTATCAGTGATCTGCTTGATCAGACGCTTCTGTTCGGCGATCCCTTCCTTGACTGCGTCTTCGTAGTCTGCGGGAGTCACCTTGCTGAAGTCGATCGTACCGTAGGGGTTGCCCTGCGTGTTGAAGATCGGATTGGCACGCTGACCGTCAGCCTCGAGCGCGAAGCTGAAGATCGAGAGTGCTAATGCGGTTCCCATAATAAACTTTTTCATTTATAAGTTGATTGCTTCTAAAAGGTTAGTCTTGGTATTATGCTTAAGGTTGGTTGTGTGTCAAAGAGTTATGCCGAACGAGAGACGTGCGAGCGGCACATTCTCAGTGTGGAGCCCGGCTTCATCCCTATGCTTCACGTCGAAGTGCTGGAAACCATATGAAATGATTATATGGCTCATGAATTTGCGGCTTGTGCTTAAGTTGATTCCAAGTCCGAGAGCTCCGCATATGTCCCCCTTTACATGAGCTTTGGCGATTGAGTTGAAGCTGTAGCCCGCTTCGAAGTGCATGAAGAATATCGATGGCTTCGATCGGAAAGAGGTGCGGATGACTCCGAAGAGGGGGATGAAGGTGTTCTGAGTTCCGAACGAACGTCGAATACCCGCTCCCACTCCGAGAAGTTGGATGGCGGCATTCTTGTATCCGGTGACAAGCGAAACGTCGAAACTCGACATGTCGTTGCCTCCGAGGTCTATGGAACTCCCGAGTTCAAAGCCCCAGGTATAATGGGTTGTCGAAAGATCTCGCGCCGCATGTGGGACGAGACTTTCCATATATTTCGGCTCCTTGGTCTCCAAAGCCGGAGCTGGGGCCGGCGTGTCAGCGGCTTTGAGTGGAAGTCCGAAAACGATAAAACCCACCGCAACAGCGATTGAGATTATCAGTCGTTTTGCAGAGGGTTTCATGTGTATCAATTTGATTAGGTTGTCTGAAAGCTTTGTCGAATTTTCCCGTCGTTTAAGGCTTTGGGCTTACTCTCCGAGATAGCTCTGAAGAAGTTTGCTCTTTTGTCCGCGAAGACGGCGGATAGCTTTCTCCTTGATCTGACGGACGCGCTCGCGAGTGAGGTCGAAACGGGCGCCGATCTCTTCGAGAGTCATTTCCTGACAACCGATTCCGAAGAACATTTTCAGGATCTCGCGTTCACGGTCATAAAGCTGACGCAGGGCGCGGTCAACTTCTCGCGACAGAGACTCCTGATTGAGGGTAGCGTCCGCAGAAGGGCTGTCGTCGTTGGCCAGAACGTCGAGCAGGGAGTTGTCTTCACCTTCAACAAAGGGGGCGTCGACAGAAATCGAACGACCCTGAACCTTCATTGTCTCGATCACTTTCTCGACCGGGAGGTCAAGTACCTGAGCGAGCTCTTCGGGGCTCGGACGACGTTCATGTTCCTGCTCAAACTGCTGCAGGGCCTTGCTGATCTTGTTCAGTGAACCTACCTGGTTAAGGGGCAGACGAACGATTCGCGACTGCTCGGCCAGAGCCTGGAGAATCGACTGGCGGATCCACCACACTGCGTACGAAATGAATTTGAAGCCTCGGGTTTCATCAAATTTCTGGGCAGCGCGGATGAGACCCAGATTGCCTTCGTTAATCAGGTCGGGGAGGCTAAGTCCCTGATTCTGATACTGCTTGGCAACCGAGACGACGAATCGGAGATTCGCTTTGGTGAGTTTTTCAAGCGCCTTGCGGTCTCCTTTTTTGATTCGCTGAGCGAGTTCAACCTCTTCTGCGACAGAGATAAGTTCTTCTTTACCTATCTCCTGAAGGTACTTGTCGAGAGAGGCGCTCTCGCGGTTAGTAATAGATTTGGTAATCTTTAATTGTCTCATATTGTGCTTTCCAAAAATTATTGCAAAGTTACTAAAAAAATCTTTAACGTGCAACTACTTGTAAAAAGAGAACGTCCCGACTCCAAAATTGTTTTGTCAGGACGTCCTTTTTTATCAGCCTCTTAGGCCCGCAAGGATTACTCCTCTGCGAGGTCGATCGCGTAGTAGCTGCGCTTTCCGGTCGGGTAGATACCCTTGAGTAGCAGGAGCTTGTCGGGATCCGAAGATTTCATCACCTGATCATAGATGGCCTCAATGTCGTCTGACGAGTTGACATCGCGGTTGTTGACTTCGGTGATGATGAAGCCTTCACGAACTCCGTTCTCCTGGAGGAGACCCTTACCGAGTCCGGTCACCTGTACGCCGTTTGAAAGTTCAAGGTTTCTCTTGGTCTCTTCGCTGAGCTTCTTGAATGCGCAGCCGAGACTTGCGAAATCTCCCTTGCGGGTGATAGCTGTCGAACCCTGGTTGTTGCGAAGAGTTGCGCTCTTGGTGATCTTCTTGTTGTCACGATAGAACGAGACTTCTATCTTGTCACCGGGACGATACTTCGAGAGCTGTTCAACCAACTGTGCATGAGACGCGACGTCTGTCCCGTTGATGGCTACTATGACGTCATTTTCCTGAAGTCCGAGTTCTTTGGCGGTTGAACGGTCGTTGACATCGGCAATGATGAAGCCGGTCTTGGTCGCTGTGATACCCTTCTCTTTGGCGATGGCGGCCGTCAACTCCGTACCGGTACATCCGAGCTGTGCGCGCTGAACGGTGCCGTACTGCTTGAGGTCAACGATTACCTTCTCTACTATAGTAGTGGGAATGGCGAACGAGAAGCCCGCATAAGAGCCTGTGTTGGAGTAGATCGCCGAGTTGATGCCGATCAGCTCACCTTTCAGGTTAACCAATGCACCGCCCGAGTTGCCGGGATTCAGCGCGGCGTCAGTCTGGATAAACGATTCGATACCCATCTGGCCGTTGCGCGAGTTGTGGCTGAGACTGCGGGCTTTTGCCGAAACGATGCCGGCTGTTACGGTCGAGTTGAAGCCGAAGGGATTGCCGACGGCCAGAACCCATTCTCCTACTTTGACAGACTCGGAATTGCCGAGGGTGATAGCGTCGAGACCTTTTGCGTCGATCTTGATCAGAGCGAGGTCAGTGGCTTCGTCAGTACCGATCACGCGTGCGTCATATGTCGAGTTGTCATTCAGAAGTACCTCGAGTCGTTCGGCGCCGTCGATCACATGGTTGTTGGTGACGATGTAACCGTCAGATGAAATGATGACGCCCGAGCCGAGGCCGCTCTGAACGGGTTCCTGTTTCTTTTTCTGGGTGCGCGGCTGTTCCTGCTGGCGCTGTTGGGGGCCAAAGAAGAAGTCAAACATTCCGAACGGATCGTTGCCTCCGCCATAGCCATATTGATTGCCTCCACGGGGGGTGACGAAATTCTTGATGCAAACTACCGAGTTGATGGTCGACTCGGCGGCAGATGTGAAGTCTGTTTCAAATGCTTGAGAGTTGGCGACTTTGATGAAGCTTCCGCCGTCTGTACGTTCTCCGGCGAAAGACCAGACTGCCGCTGCGCCTGCCAGCACGCAACCGGCCATCTTAAGAAGGTTTCTGTTCATGATGAAAAGATATTGTTCTGTTACGTAAAAGCAAATTCCGCGCCACTTATTACAAATAGCGCCCCGATTTTACGAAAATTTAAGAAGTCGCCGGTCCCAATCTTAACAAATGTAAATACACACTTCTATTCGCCAACACGGCTCTCGCCTGTACTATAAAGGTCCTTTTCGGATTGCTGGTGGTATGAAAGTGCTCTAATTTAGACCCCGTTTCAAAAAAATGGCAGTCGCACGGGCGGCTCCGGTCGAGGGATTTTCGCAAGCTGAAGACCGAGCGATGCGGGCATCGCGACCGATGAAGCTTGGCGAAAAGCACCGGCCGGAGACGGACAAGGGTAACTTTTCATATTGAAAGCCCTTTTATGGGCCGTGCTGCCCCGTGAGTGATGACGGACCGTCCCGACCTTTGACCGGGATAAAAGGAGGCATTAAGGAAACTTTCTACGCAAAATACCGGAGCATGAAGAAGACGAAGGCAAACATAGCCATCGCCCGAGCCGTTGACAGATACCGCTCGTAATTCCTCATCAGCCTCCGGTAGGTCTGCGACCATGAGATTGTCCTCTCGACAACCCAGCGACCATCGATGGGTTGAAATCCGGAGGTTCCGTAATTGGATTTGACGCAGTCCAGTCTGACTCCCAGCTCATCAAGAGGCATCTCCCTGAAGGCACCCCGATATCCCATGTCGGCCTTGATGACCTCTATGCCGGGGAAAAGAGACAGTACATTGGAAATAAGTCTGTCGGCCCCTTTCGAGTCATGGACATTGGCCCTGGTGATCTCGACTCCCAACGGAAAGCCGTTTCTGTCTACGGCCAGCTGGCGTTTTATTCCCTTGACACATTTTCCGCCGTCAATGCCGGCTTCGGAATGTGGAAGTCCCAGACGCACGCTCTGGCTGTCGATGACGGTCACCGAAGGTGAAGGCAACTGCCCCATCCGCTCGCGTTTCATGATGACCAGAAGCGCCAGCAGGCGGTCAAGTTCGCCCGAGGCGGTCCACACCCCGAAATGATAGTAGACCGTCTGATAAGGAGGGTAACAGGATGGCAGGTGTCTCCACTGGCAGCCGGCGTAGACGAGGTAATAAATGCCCTCCAGAATTTCGAACGGACAATGCCTGGGATGTTTTCGGGCCAGCCGGGGAAAGATACTTTTCAGAAACAGCCGTTGATTCTCGCTTATGTTGACGCGATGGAACAAAGGGAACGCAAGTTAAGATTCGGTTACATTTATTTGCAGATTAGCCACCAGGGCGGTCTGCGGCATTTCGATATCTTAACGTGTGCAAGCTCTCAGTTATTCTGCCTTCGATGGGGAGAAAGCTACGACCGGACTCGCATCCTTGGCCGCTTTTCGTCCTTTGGCTCAGTCACATAGCTCGCTATGCTCCCTCGCCTGCAGAACGAAAATCGCCTCAAGGCTGCGACCCGTGCGGCAGCCATTTTTTTGAAACGGGGTCTTAACATCTCCACATCCCATATCTTTTCCGCTTCTCCAAGTAGGTGAGGTCGTTCATGTGACTATAGGCTTCCCTTTCGAAGGAAATTGCTCGATAAGCCTTCATAGAGTCGAATCTGTGAGTGACCAAATGCCAAAGCCATTCTATAAAGTAAAGAAGGTAGAAGAAAATGAATCCGGTTTCCCATATCTGCCGGCTATGTATAGCCTCATGGTTGATCAGCTCGGGAGTCAACTTCACGTCGCATTTGACAAACAGCACCCCAAACAGATTGATTGCCGCAAACCTTCCAAACGGGATCACCCCCTGCCTAATCACCTTCACTTTTCAATGTAAAAATGTTTTCTCCATATTTATAAACTCGTTAGCGGTCATGACTGGAATTTTAGACTCAGTGAAATCTTTTTTATTTCGACTTATAATGTACTCACATCCAGCCGATAAAGCGCATTGATACTGCAGACCGTCCTCGAAATCTTTAAATGGATTCTGGAGATTTGCTAAAATCTGTTCTTTTGTATTAGAAATGACACGGAATATTCTACATATTGTAGATATGTTTTTTTACTATCTCTTCAGTTTGAAATTTTCTCATTATATAAGCAAAATTTGCAACTGATAGATAGGATAAATAAAACTCGTAGTTTTTTTGAGCCCCTATCCTCAGTAATTTCTCTCCACTACCATCCATATCCCCTCTAGTGAAGTAATCCAATATGAAGTTGGTGTCAAGAAAAATCTTTTTCATTTTGATAGAATATATTGGGTTTTAGGATCTGAAAGATCTATGGGATTCGATTTAAAGGATTTCTTAATCGAATCTAAAGAATCAATGAGTTCGTTCTCCTTCTCTTTGTCTTCATTAGCTTTTGAGTGTGTTAAGGTGGCCTTAACCACTCCTTTCATGTTTTCAATCATGCGACGAAGGAAATTTTCATCTGCATTATGGTCTAAGGTGACTACAATTTGGGTCATATTGTTCAGTGTTTAGAAATGAAAGGGCATCTCCGAAGAGATGCCCGGACTTATGTGTCGTTGCTCTGAGATTAGAGAAGCTTTGCGAGTTTCTCTTCGAGGTCAGAGAGTTTCACGAGACCAACGCTGCGGTCTGCGAGCTGGCCGTCCTTGAAGAAGAGAACGGTCGGGATGTTGCGGACGCGGTTCTCAGAAGCGATTTCATCGTTTTCGTCGATGTTGAGCTTGCCGATGATTGCCTTGCCGTCATATTTCTCAGCAAGTTCTTCGACAACGGGACCGAGCTTGATGCACGGACCGCACCATGTCGCCCAGAAGTCGATTACCACGGGCTTTCCGCTTTCGATAGCTTCGCGAGCGGTCTGGTCAGTAAATTGAAGTGCCATGTTTCTGTTCTATTTTTGAAATGTTTGTCCAACTTAATTTTCGAAAGCTTAGACTGATATCTCTCAGGTGAGAGACGAACCTACTGCTTTCATTTTTCAAAGTTAACCCTTTTTTCCCACTTCTCCAAATTTTCGGTCACTAATCTTACTCCGAAACTTTCATCACCCTAGAGATGGCTTTGCTGTTTTGCTCGGAGAGATATATGATGTGCGCATAGGTCCCGTAAGAAAAAGAGGCATTCTCATCCTGCCATCCGAAATCCGGATCATAGTACTCCTGATACTTCATCCTGATGGTGAATGAGGTGCCTTTATATCGGTCCGAGGGCGGTGTTAGCACTACATCCACCTTAACTTCAGGGTTCCATCTCTTTATTTTCCCTTTGTACTCATACTCTCCCTCGCTGTTTGTTTTGACGGTCTTCGTGGTGGTCTTATCATCTACCACATATGAAAAGTCAAGTTTTGCTCCTTTGATCGGCTGCTCTGAAGAGTCGATGACCTTTCCTTTCAACACAAACTCCGGGATGTTGTACTTCGGATAGTTCGAACCGGAAGTACTGGAGCCTGAATTTCCGTTACCATTTCCCGATGGCTCCTCTTTGTCTCCTTTTGGCTCGTCTTTCTCGCACCCGGTAAGACAACCCACCACTGCGAAACTTATTGCGAAAGTGAAAAGTATTTTATATAATTTTTCTCTCATCATGAGTATGCTTTCATTTATTTGTTATTTACCATTAAGTTCCTCATATTAGCTCTCCTTCATCTTGAAGTCGTCAGCCAACTCTTTGAGTGTCAGTTTAGCTGGGGTGCACGACCGTACATCTTGAAGGTACGTTGGTAGTAAGGGGTAGAGACCTGCGAGATGACAACTCCTTTCGAGGTAGAGGCGTGGATGAAGTCATCTGAATTTAACATGATTCCGACATGTGAGATACAGTCCGGGTCTTTGCCGGTAGCAAAGAAGACCAAATCACCCGGTCGCACCTCTCTTTCTTTCAATTTCTTGCAGAACTCCGCCTGCTTGGCCGAGTTGCGGGGAAGTTTGATCCCCAAGACGTCATCATATATTGTCAATACCATTCCTGAACAGTCTGTGCCATCTTTATCCACACCGGCATAGCGGTAGGGCGTACCCACCCAGCTTCCCGCCTCGGTCAGTACGGCCCGGCGTTCGGAAGAAATGTTCTTCGGGATCTCGAACTCAGCGTGGTGATCACCCCTGTGATGCTTCTTGGGCTTCTTTGGCTTTTTCGGTTTCTTTGGCTTGTGGGGCTTATGATGAGGGTGGGGGCCATGTCCGTGATGATAGGTCGTACATGAGGCTCCTGCGACTGCCAGACAGATAACTGTCAGCCACACGATCAAATTATGTTTGAAGTGCTTGATTTTCATGATCATAGTTAGTTTTAAACATGTTTAGTCCGCTCAATAGTCGGTCGAAACCCTATATCTGAGTCCATTTTGGTCTAGGAAGTCGACGAGTTCGCGTGTGATCGGAGCCTTGTGTTTCAAGATACAATTATATGTGTATCTGCTCTCCGGATCAGTCACCCTGATGTTGATCGTTCCCAAGACTTCCCCATCCCCATGAGCCTTCATGCAGTTCTCTTTGCTGAATAGGTCCCCTAAGCCTTTGAGTGTCTTTTCATCATCAAACTCAGGATTCACCTGGATGGTGACCATATTGGCGACCTGTCCTTTCAGTTTGTCGAGAGGATCAACCTTCAAGACCTTGAACTCGACATCTCCGGGACTGAACATTTTCGGAACAACCTGTCCCTTTATGAAGACTGCGTCTCCCTTTTTGAAGCGAGGGAAAGTCGTCTCATAGTCTTTGCCGAAGAAGGCAAAGTCATGTTTACCGGTGTAGTCTTCGATTTCTACCTTCCCAAACGGCTTTCCTTTCTTGGTCATCCTCTCTTCGGTGTTGACTACAAGCCCACCTATGGTCAGCTCCTCGCCCGGTTGTTCATGATCGTCGAGAGTGTCCATAGTTGCTGTGCACTCATAATTGAGAATCATGTAATAAGGGTCGAGCGGGTTGGCCGACAGATAGACGGTCACCAACTCTTTCTCCTTCTCGAGCAGTTCGAGCAACGGCCACTTCTGATAGTCGGGTTTCGGCGGTTTATTTGTCTCGATTTCGTCTTCAAAATCATCGAAGAGACTGGCCTGAAGTGAGTTCTTGTCATTCTGGATACCCTGACCATAATGAACGAGAAGATCACTCCATGTCGTGTCGCTGATCGGCGCCACAAACATTTCTCGATCTATACCGAAACTGTCGAACGCCCCTGCCAACGCCAGGTTCTCGATCGCGCTTCGGTTGCAGGCCGACAGGTTCACGCGCTCCACAAAGTCATAAATGTCCTTATACGGACCGTTTTTCTTTCGCTCCGATATGATGGCGTTTACCGCATTGACTCCCACGCCTTTGATCGCACCGAGACCGAACCGGATAACCCCCGAAGGCGAGACGCTGAATTTCTCGCGACTCTCGTTGATGTCGGGGTTCTTGACATCCAGACCCATGCGCTTGCATTCAGCCATTATCACCTTGAGCTTGTCGGCGGCCGAAAGATTTCGGCTCAGCGTGCCGGCCATGTATTCGGCTGGATAATTTGCTTTCAGGTAGGCGGTTTGGTAAGCGACCCAGGAGTAGCATGTCGCATGCGACTTATTGAATGCATAGCTGGCGAATTTCTCCCAGTCGGCCCATATCTTATTAAGGGTCTCCTCTTTGTGACCGTTTGCGGTGCCACCCTGGATGAACTTCACCTTCAACTCGTTCATCTTGTCGATCATCTTCTTACCCATGGCCTTCCGGAGCACGTCGCTCTCACCTCGGGTGAAGTTTGCGAGCAGACGCGAAAGTAACATCACCTGTTCCTGATAGACGGTGATGCCGTAGGTCTCCTCGAGATACTTCTTCATGATCGGGATGTCGTACTCGATCGGTTCCTCACCATGTTTTCGGGCAATGAACGAGGGGATATAGTCCATCGGCCCCGGCCGGTAAAGGGCGTTCATCGCGATGAGGTCCTCGAACTTCGAGGGCTTCAGTTTGCGCAGAGACTGTTGCATTCCGGCTGACTCGAACTGGAAGGTAGAGGTGGTGTTACCCTCACAGTAGAGCTTGAAGGTAGCCGGGTCATCGAGCGGAATATGATCTATATCGAGATCGAAGCCCCGGGCCTCCTTGATATTGAGAAGGGTCTCCTTGATGATCGACAGAGTCTTCAGCCCGAGGAAGTCCATCTTGATAAGACCGGTATCCTCGATCACCGAACCCTCATATTGAGTGGTCATGTCTTTCGTTCCATCCGGAGCCGTGGCCGTGGCGACAGGGACCCAATCGGTGATATCGTCTCGGCATATGATCACACCGCAGGCATGCACACCAGTACCGCGTACGTTGCCCTCAAGTTGGGTCGCATACTTGATGGTCTCTCTAACCAGCGGATTGGGACTGTCCTTTTCTGCAGCGAAAGGCGGGTGATACTTCAAGACATTTTTAAGATTGATCTTCGGAGCCTTGCCATCGACCTCGGGAAGTCGGTCAGGTACAAGTTTCGTCAACCGGTTTGCCTCACCGGGCGAGAGGCCGAGTACGCGCGCAACATCCTTGATGGCGTTCTTGGCCGCCATCGTCTGGTAGGTCACGATGTGTGCAACCTTCTCCGCACCATATTTTTCTGTTACATATTTCAACACCTCGTAGCGACCGTCATCGTCGAAGTCAACATCGATATCGGGGAGTGAAATACGGTCCGGATTCAGGAAACGTTCGAAAAGAAGGTCATACTTGATCGGGTCGACCTGAGTGATTCCGAGACAGTATGCTGCCGCCGAGCCTGCCGCCGAACCACGACCCGGGCCTACACTGACCCCCAAATCGCGGCGCGCGACGTTGATGAAGTCCTGGACAATGAGGAAGTAGCCGGGGAAGCCCATCGTCTTCATGATGTAGAGCTCGAATTTCAGCCGTTCTCGCACTTCATCGCTCATATCTTTTCCATAAATCCGCTCGGCACCCTCCCATGTCAGTTTCTCGAGATAGTCAGCCTCGAGTTTGATGCGGTAAAGCTTGTCGTACCCGCCGAGTCGCTTGATTTTTGCCTCGGCCTCTTCTTGAGAGAGCACGACGTTCCCGTTCTCATCTTGAGTGAACTCGTCGAAAAGTTGCTTCTCGGAAATTGTCTTGCGGTAAGACTCTTCTGTGCCGAACTCTGCTGGTATCTCAAAGTTCGGCATGATTGGAGCATGGTCGATCGAGTAGTTCTCGACTTTCTGAAGGATCTCCCACGTATTTTCCAAAGCTTCCGGAACGTCACTGAAGATCGAGGTCATCTCCTCGGTCGTCTTGAACCATTCCTGCTTCGAATAGTTCATTCGCCCCGGCGCGTTAACCAGTGTGTTGGTCGACACACATATCAATCGGTCGTGAGCTTCAGCATCATCTTCGTTGGTGAAGTGAACATCATTGGTGGCTATCAGCTTAATTCCGTGCTTCTTGCTCATCTCGATCAGCCACGGGTTGATCTGGCTCTGAAGCTCGAATGCTTCGGTGTTTGCATTCTGCTTGAAAGTCTGATGGCGCTGAAGTTCAAGATAATAGTCGTCCCCGAACACTTTTTTGTGCCACAGGATCGCCTCTTCTGCCTCCTTTACTCGTCCGTCACGATAGAGCGCAGGCACCTCCCCGGCTATGCAGGCCGAACATACGATAAGGCCCTCGCTGTACTTCTCAAGGTGAGCGTGGTCTGTACGGGCGCGGAAATAGAATCCGTCGGTCCATGCCTGGCTGACGAGTTTGATCAGGTTGTGATATCCCTTCTCATTCTTGGCGAGTACGATAAGGTGAGCGCCTTTGTCGTCAGGAGTATTGGTCTTCGATTCGATACCGTTCAGAGCCACATACATCTCGCAACCGATGATCGGCGTTATCTTCTGATCGTCGGGCAGAGACTTGTTCTTCTTCTTGACGTAGTTGTAGAACTCCTTGATTCCGTACATGTTGCCGTGGTCGGTAAGCGCAAGGCCACGCATGCCGCAGGCAACCGCCTTGTCAACGAGCTCGCTGATCGAAGCCTTTCCGTCAAGAAGGGAGTATTGAGAGTGAACGTGTAAATGAGTGAAGGGATGCATAAGAGTATTATGGACTGTTCGGAAATTCAAAATTACAAAATCTGTTCCAATTTTGCAAGAGGGGGCTTTGGGATATTTCCGAAAAATTTATTAAATTTGCAAGCCAAAACGGGCAAGTGACCTGTCTTTCGCTTGCCGGGATTGGTAAAAGTTAGACAAAAACCAAAGAAACAATATGTCAATCAAGAAATTTGGAATCATCGCCGTGGCAGCCCTCTCTATGATGGGTACAGCCACCGCCTCAGCGCAGCTGAATCTTGGGAAAGCCATAAACTCCGGCGTCAAGGGTGTACAGGCCCTCACTCTTTCTGACAAGCAGATGGCAAGCTATGCCAAGGAGTCAGTCGACTGGATGGACACCCACAACAAGGTTTCAGATCCCGACAGCGAATACACCAAGCGTCTCAACCGTCTGACCGAGGGAATGACTGAAGTAGACGGAATACCCTTGAACTTCAAGGTATATGAGGTTATCGATGTCAATGCCTTCGCATGTCCCGACGGAAGTGTTCGTGTATTCTCTTCGCTGATGGATATCATGAGCGACGACGAACTCCTCGGTATCATCGGCCACGAAATCGGCCATGTTGCCAAGCATCACTCAAAGAAACAGTTCAAGCAGGAACTTCTGACCGGTGCCCTCAAGGATGCGATCTCTGCAACCGGAGGAAAAATCGCGGCGTTGACCGACTCTCAGCTCGGTACTCTCGCCCAGTCGCTCGCCGGCGCTAAATATTCTCAGAAGCAGGAGAAAGAGGCCGACGACTACGGCTATGAGTTCCTTGTAGCCAATGGACGCAATCCCTGGGGTATGATCATGTCGTTCGAGAAACTCCAGAGCATGGAGGGTGCCGGCTCTTCGAGCTACATCCAGAAGATGTTCTCATCTCACCCCGAGACCAAGGAGCGCATCGATCGTCTGACAAAACGTGCCAAGAAAGAGGGAATCGAACGTCCAGCTCAGTATGAAAACCATTGATGAACGCCCAGTAAGAAAACTATCGTTGAAATAGAAAAGACCGCTCCGGACTCCCGGCGCGGTCTTTTTAGTTCTCTAAGGGTCGCTTCTTATGTCAGAGTTACTAACCTTTGCGTGACTTGATTCCCCATCCGGTCAGGGCTATCAAGAGACCGCAGATCGGAGTGACGTAGTTGAAGACGCAATAGGGGAGGTATGCGATAGTGCTCACGCCAAGCACTGAGGCTTGCGTAACGCCACACGAACTCCAGGGAATAAGGGGGGATGTTGCCGACACGGAGTCTTCGAGCGAACGGCTGAGAAGACGGTTTTCCAAGCGATGCTTGCGATAGAGCTTCCGGTACATGTTGCCACCCAAGATTATCGAGAGGTATTGGTCGGCCGTACATGCGCTCAAGGTGAACCCGGACGCAATTGAAGCGCTTACTATTGAAGCAGGACGTTTCAGCCCCCTGGTAAGTCGCTCGGTCAAAAGACTCAGTATCCCCGAACCTATCATCATCCACCCGAACACAAGGGCGGCGAGCACAAGGAAAACTACAGGCATGATGCCGAAGATGCCACCCGTAGATATAAGGGAGTCAATCGAGTCATGGCCCGTGGTGACTGAAAAACCTGCGAACACGTCTCGTATCAAGGTCCATATATGGTTGGAGTCACCGAGCACATCACCCTGATAAAACCAGGCGGTCAGAAGCCCGGCCAAAGAGCTGACGCCGAGGGTTAATAAAGTGGGGACTCTAAGTGCTATCATCACGACCGTAGCAACTGGAATAAGCAACAACCAAGGGGAGATGTGGAAGACCCCTTTCAACACCTCGGGAAGGTGAGAGGTTTCGGCAATCGCGACTGTCGGCATAGAGAGGCCTTTGAACGCGAAAACAATCAAGGCTATGACGAGAGCCGGAAGAGTTGTGATCAGCATGTAACGGATGTGGGCGAAGATATCCACCTCACATGTAGCCGATGCTATCACTGTCGTGTCGCTGAGCGGTGAAATCTTATCGCCGAAATAGGCTCCCGAAATCACCGCGCCAGCTGTCCATGCAGTGCTTGTGCCGGTCATTTCACCGATACCTATCAAGGCCACTCCGATGGTAGCGATTGTCGACCAAGACGAGCCGGTCATCACCGAGACAAGCGAACATATCAGACAGCTTGCGACCAGAAACCATCGGGGATCGAGAATAGCCATCCCGTAGGTCACCATCGCCGGAACAACTCCGGCCATCATCCATGACGTCGAGAGCAGCGCAATGAAAATGAGCATCGGTATAGCCGGCAGAACTTGAGACGAAGCCCGTAGAAGCCCGGCTTTCATAGCGCGTCGGCGCATAGTACCGGTACAATAGCTCACAAAACCCGCTGCCAATGCTGATGCCAGCAGAACAAGCGGGGCATAATCCGTAATGCTGTCAGTCCCCATAAAGACAATGAGGGCTGCCAGTGAGCAAAATAGAATGAAGATGGGAATGAGGGCGACACCCAAGGAGATCTCCTTGGGCCGTTTATTCTTGTTTGAGGTATCTGTCATTAATTTCGGCAGGTATCTATTGAAGGATTGTTGTGTTTCTATTTAACCCAAGTTCCTGTCATCTTATTACTTCCTGTAAGTCTATTTATAGATTCTTTCGACTCTTTAACACCTCCCGATTAGGGGGTAGAGGTTGTAAAAGGGTATAAAAAGTGAAAGAGCCATACAGAAAAACTGTAATGACTCTTTCGGGGGGAAGGGGGAGTTGCCTTGGAAGGATTCGAACCCTCACTAAAGGTGCCAGAAACCTGCGTGCTACCATTACACCACAAGGCAATTTCTATGTCTGCTAAGCGGTCAGCGTTTTCTCTTTGAGAACCCGTTGTTCCCGTTTTGCGAGTGCAAAGTTAGGACATTTTTCCGATTCCCGCAAATTTTTTTGACCAAAAAATTGAGAAAAATTTTCCATAGACCGTTAACCTATTGTCAATCAGTTTAAACCGAACGAAAAATTTTTTCTCTCAAAACTCTTTCAAGACCTGATAAAGGCGATTGACCGGTAATCCCATGACGTTGTAGAAGCTGCCATCTATTTTCTCGACTGCAACACACCCGATCCATTCCTGGATACCATAGGCTCCTGCTTTGTCAAAAGGTGAGAAGTTCGAGACATAGTACTCGATCTCCTCGCGTGTCAGTTTCGCGAACTTGACGTCAGTGATCGATCTGAATGAACGCCTCTGCTCGGCCGTCATGACGCATACGCCGGTAACGACCTGGTGTGTCTTGCCTGAAAGATCTTTGAGTATCTCGACAGCATTTTCGGGCGACGTAGGCTTTCCGAATATCCTCTCGTGGTCAATGACAAGGGTATCGGCCGTTATCACCAGCTCGTTGCCTTTGATTATCCGCTTGTAGGCATCGGCCTTGTGGTTAGCCAGAAATTCGGCCACATCTATCGGCTTCAACTCCTCGGGAAAGTCCTCGTCGATGCCCCCGATTGTGACGGTGCTGAAAGGGATACGGAGCTGTTCCAGCAGTTCGCGGCGGCGGGGTGATTTGCTCGCCAGCAGGATTTTATATTTGTTCAGGTTGTCTAACATAACTTTTTTCTTCTCTTTTTGCGGATCGTTTGGCGGAAGGTCAACGGCCATTCCTCCTCGTAAATCCGGCCACAAAATTACAAAATCCTCCGCGAATACGAAAAAATCCCTCCGAGCTGTGTGCCCGGAGGGATATGATTTGGTCTGTGGAGTGGAGTTAGAAAGTGAACTGGAGGCGACCCTGGATAGTGTTGAAGTTCTTATCCTCGGTATACTTGTCGCGGCTCAGGTGGTTGTAGTTGTACTCAAGCATGATCTGTACATACTTGTTGAAGCTGAAGTTGGCTCCTACAGTCACCGAGTGGAGCTGACCGCCACCGATCGAGAGCGAAGTTGCGGGCCAGTCGGCGATCACGCCGTTGGGGTAGTACTGGTCACGGCCTGCCCAATAGTATTCACCGGCAACCTTGTCGTCGAGGTCGGTGAAGCTGTAACGGGCAACGATTTCGAGAGCCTTGCCTGTCAGACCGCTCATGATACCTTCGGATGAGCTGTACTTGTAGTCGGGACCGAAGATCTTGTAGCCGGCCTCTACATAGGTACCCTGGAAGTTGTTGCTTCCGAGCGGGTTGCCTGCCTGCCAGCTCTCAAGAGTTGCCCATGAGTCGATCGAGCCGAGGTTAGCCTCGAAGCATGCCTGGTCATCGCGGTTCTTGGTCACGTGTTTGTAGAAGTATTCTGCTTTGGCGAAGAATTTGGGAGAAACCCACATCAGCTCGGCGCCTACGTTCCAGATGTCGCGGGCGTAGGGGCAGATCGCGTTGACAAACTCGGTGTTGTCAACATAGGTCTCCATCGGCGAACCGAGAACGAGCTCGGTCTTCTTCACGCCCAGACCCTCGACGAGGCCGGTGTTCAGACAGCTGTAGCCGAAGCTTGCGCCGATATGAAGGGCCTCGGTGCCGTTGTTGATGGGACGGTATGCCCAGCGGCCGCCCACCGATACTCCCTGATAGCCCGAAGGCTGGTTGTTGTAGAGGTTCTCGGCGAACACACCCACGTTCGAGTAGAACGGGTTGTTGTAGTAGCCGTAGGCTACACCGAGCGCACGGCCGTCGGCCAGCGAGTTTGTGGCTGCCGAGCGCGAGATGAAGTGCATCGAGCCCAAAGAAGTGGCGCGTGCCATACCTCCCCATGGAGTCTGGAAGTAACCGGCCTGGATGCGGTTGACGCCTTCATAACGGTCCGGGTTGAAAGAGTAGCGGAGGAAGATGTTCTTCTGAGTGAAGTTGCCTCCCGAGAAGTCGAAGTCGGCATAGAAGTACCAGTTCTTGAAGGCCATCGACGTGCGGATACGTGCGTCGGTCAGCTTGGCGCCCGATTTCATCGGGGTGTAGTCAGTGTGATACCACGCGGCGTCCATCATCATGCGGGCACCGATTGTGAAGTGGAGATCGTTCTTTTCGTTGTCGATCTTGACGGTCGGATTACCGTCGAAGTCCTGTGCCTGAGCTGCGAATGCAGAAGCTACGAGAGCGGCGATGAAAAGTTTATGTTTCATAGTGAATTTTCGTGATGATTAGGTGAAAACATTTGTCGGTATCTCCTCCCCTCCAAGGAGGGATGGAGAGAGCTTTTCTTAGTAGCCCAGACGTTTGAGGGTTTCGACGGGATCGGGAACCACGTTGGGAGCCTGTTCGTTGCCGAAGGCGGGGTTGCAACGGAAGCCGTTCTCGATCAGATAGCGGAGGGTGAGCTCAGAGCGGTTGGTGAAGAGACCGTCGAGATATACAGTCCATTCCTTGCCGTTGACGTTTACAGAAAGAAGATCGTCGAACTGAGTGGGCTGGTTCCAGTTGTACTGACCCATGTATTTACCCATCTGTGCGTAGGTGTCGAAAGAGTAGGGATGGTTGAGCATACCCGAACGCTTGATCAGATAAGCCTGCCAGGGAGCGTCCATCTCGGGATAGTTGTTCGGTGCGCCTGCGATAGCGGGGCCGATGATGTGAGCCTTCAGCTCCAGACCCTTGTTGATGAACGATGCGTAGCCGACGGGATTGTCGATCTTGAGGTCGGTGGCATAGTTGCCTTCCCAGAGGAGGAAGCACATCGGGATCTGACCCTTGAAGATCTTCGACGAACGCTGAAGAGCGTCAAACGAGAAGGTCTGGAGAATAACCTTTGCGTTGGCGTTGCCGACGTTTACCTTGCCGTTCTTATAGTTGGGCACACCGTCACATGGTTTGGTCATGATGTTCCATCCGAGGCGGTCGAGCTCGTCATATACACGCTGCTCGAAGTCAGACGGGTTGATCCACGACTCCTTGAACTCGATGTAGACACCGGGTACGTTGCCGGTCCACTCGGGGTCAGCCTCATACTCGAGATGATAAGTCAGACAGTCGAGGGGCTTCGATGCGTCCCAAGTACCTGTGATGGTGTACACGCGTTCACCCTGGCCGTTACGCTTTAGCATCTTGCCCTCGGCGAAGGCTATCTGGTCAGAGAGGGCCGAAACGTACTGGTGCTTCGACGAGAAGGCCTCGCGAGCCTGCTCCTGGCTGGTCTGGTTGAACCAGCTGCCGGCGTCGAGTCTCAGAAGCTCGGCATACATGTATGAGCTTGCGTAGTAGGGACGGAAGCTGGCCACGTCTTTCTTGTAGAGCTCTTCGGCTTCGGCGCGGGTGCAGCCGTGGTCGATATAGAACTGAACTCGGGTCTGGGGAACGTATTCGCCATACACGTTCTCAATATCCGTAGTGCGGCAGAGGTTCTCGTCGTGGTTGGCGAGGATCACACCGTCTTTGGTACACTGAAGGTCAGACTCGAGATAGTCTGCGCCCATCTCGCGGGCCCAACGCCACATGGCCTCGGTCTCTTCCGGTCCCCAGAAGATCGAACCACGGTGAGCCATGACGGCATACTGCGGAACGTAGTCACGAACCTTCGCCATCTCCGGTGAGATGTGGTTGACTTCAACGCGGATAGCGTCGGTGTTGATGCTGGTAAAGTCCTGTTCCTGCTGGCATGAAGTCAGCGCGATCAGCGCTGCTCCTGTCAGAGCGACAGATGTCAGACATAGGTTTCTCATGTTTGAAAACTTTATGGTTAGTTGATATAGTTCGTTTGTTTATTTAGCTTTTCCGTCGTCGCTGCTCAGGCGCTTCTCTTCAGCATAGGTGAAGGCCATGAAGACGCAAGAGAGAATGCAGGCGGCGATCAGAAGAATGAAGGTCCAGTTCCAGCCTGCGGCTTCGGCCACGTAGCCGACAACCATGTTGGCCAGGATTGCTGTTCCGAAGAAGTAGCCGAAGAATCCGGTCAGACCCGCTGCCGTTCCGGCGGCGTTTTTCGGCACGAGGTCGAGAGCCTGAACGCCGATCAGCATCACGGGGCCGTAGATGAGGAAGCCGATGCCGATCAGGGCGATCATCGCCAGCGTGAAGCTGTCGAGACAGAGCCAGTACATCACGAGGAAGAGGATGATGGCGGCCATGAAGATGATCGTAGGCATAGCGCGGCGTCCGTGGAACACCTTGTCACTGAGCCAACCGCAGAAGAGTGTGCCGGGAATTGCGGCGAACTCGAAGGCGAAGTATGCCCAGCCGGCATCCTTCAGCGAGAAGCCCTGTTGTGTGAGGATGGTCGGCGCCCAGTTCAAGGCTCCGTAACGCACCATATAAATGAAGGCGTTGGCTATGGCGATAAACCAAAGGAAACGGTTGGGAAGCACATACTTCATGAAGATCTCCTTGGTCGAAAGGACGGTCTCAGACTTCTCCGAGTAGTGCTTCGGGAAGTCGTTGCGCCACTTCTCAACCGAAGGCAGTCCGCACGATTGCGGTGTGTCACGAAGCAGGCAGTAGGCGACGATCGCTATAAGAATAGCCACAGCGGCCGGGAATAGGAAAGCACCGACAGCGAAGTACATGTCCGTATTGTTGCCGAAGAACCACGAACCGAACCACATGGCGCCGTAGGTGGCCATCGGGCCGACCAGCGCGCCGCCCACGTTGTGGGCGCAGTTCCAGATCGACATCATCGTTCCACGCTCGTTCTGACTGAACCAGTGGGTCATCACTCGGCCGCACGGAGGCCAGCCCATACCGTTGAACCAACCGATGAGGAAGTTGAGGGCACCCATGATGACGATTGCCCACATCTTGCGCTCGGGATGATGTGTGAGGTCGAGACCGGTGATCGGAACAACCATGAAAGCCATCGATATGGCGGCCATGATCAGACCGAGGGGGAGGAACTTGCGGGCGTCGCTTCGGTCTGAAACCGAGCCCATCAGGAACTTCGAAAGTGCATAGGCGATTGCGTTCATTGCGAACACGGTGCCCAACTCTCCTTTGTGAATGCCGAGGGTCTCCAGACCCGGCATCGCCATCGAGAAGTTGTTGCGGACAATGTAGAAGGCCGCGTATCCGATGAAGGCTCCTGAGAAAACCTCCATTCTCAGCCTCTTGTATTTTGCGTCGGTCTCGGGACCGGCGGGTGCCTCCGGCTTATAGGGAGGCGGTGCTAAAAATCGAGCCATGGTATTATGGATTTTTGTTTATGTTAGTCTTTAGTTCGTTTGCGAGCGTCTCTTCTGAGTTCCCATCTAAGAGATGGTTGCGGCTCAATCTGCTATCGCTTCGGCAAGTATCGATATCGGGTTTATTACCGGGTAACCGGTCGACATCTCGATCTGCCACTTGCACGTCTCACAGTCTGTGGCTACGATATCGGGATTCTCCTCTTTGATCTGACGGAAGAGGGGCTCTCCGATTCCTTGCGAGTAGTGATAGTTCTCTTTCTTGAAGCCGTAGGTGCCGGCGATTCCGCAGCAGTGGCTTTCGAGCACTCCGAACTTGATTCCGGGTATCATTCTCATCAGCGAGGTGCTGTAGATTTGCCATCCCAATTTCTCCATGTGGCAAGGCGTATGATACCAGACGTTCTTCTTATATTCGGGCTTGAATTTCAAAGTCGCCTCGCCTCGCTCTATCAGAGAGTATATAAATCGGGTCGCCAGCATGATGTGGTCGCGGACATCCTCGTTAGGAAGATGAAGCAGGTGCGGGTACTCGTCGCGCATTGTGAAGCAGCAGGTAGAGCTGGTGCAAAGAACTGGCATTCCTTGAGCTACGGCCTCGCGAATCGACTTGAGGTTGATCTCGCCGTCGCGAGTGGCTTCCTTGATCATACGGTTGGCTATCTTGGCCACGCCACAGCATTTCTCCTTGTCAAGCAACACGACTCCATATCCGAGCGAGTTCATCACCTTCACCAGATCTTTGCCGATCTGCGGGAAGTTATAGTTGGCATAACACCCGTGGAAGTAGGCGACCTTCTTGGTGAACTTATCTTGATTCTTTCGTGCCTCGCGGTTGAACCATGTCGTGAACTTTTCTGATGCGTATGAGGGGAACGTTCTGTGGTCATCGATCTTGAGGACCTTGTCCATCACTACCTTAACCGGCTTGAGCTTCAGAGTCGTGTTGACGATAGGCGCCGCTATAGTCGCGAGACTACCCATTAGATCTGTC
Organism: uncultured Sangeribacter sp.; assembly: GCA_964615915.1. Taxonomy (GTDB): domain Bacteria; phylum Bacteroidota; class Bacteroidia; order Bacteroidales; family Muribaculaceae; genus Lepagella. The sequence goes on along the minus strand of CAZTSQ010000003.1, from coordinate 17,506 downwards.
GAGGCCAGGATCCGGTCGCGGAGACTCGGCGGATTCTTCGCGTATTTGATACGGGCCGCCTGGATGATATCTCCGATCTTAACGTTTTCCGGACATGCCACCTCACAACGCTTACAGTTCAGACAGTACTTCAGAGCTTCGTCATAGAAGAGAGGCTTCTTCAGTCGGTAACGTTCTCCGTCCGGTCCGGCCTGTTTCGGGCCCGGATAATCCGGATTGACTGCGGTCACGGGGCAGAATGCCGTGCAGATCGTACACTTCACGCATTGCTCGAAGTTGTTGCTGCTATAAGTTGTCTGTTGATATTCTGTCATCGTTACGTTTCTTTATGATCTTTCCGTTCAGTCTGTTGTCTGATCCTGAAGTTGATCCGAGGTTCCGTAATTTTTTGTTTCGGGTTTCGCCCTGAGGTCTCGCTCGACAAGTTCGGCCACATGGAAGGCGGTTACGATACCGACACCGGCTCCGCTCTCTTCTTTGAGTGAGTCGGCACCACCGGCGACACTGCCGGATGCTCTCAGATTTTCGATTCGACGTCCGTTTCTGATCACCCTGAACTCCTCGTCATTTTTGACTCCGGCTTTCATGTAGGGGTGCGCGCAGTACAGATCTTTCGAGTACCAGTCTGTCCGCTTGGCCGGTGCGTTGACCTCGAGGTCGAATACCGGCTCCTTGATCTTGTCGGGCGTCGCGCGAAGTCCGTGGCTGAAGAAGCTGCCGGTGGCCAGAATGAACTGAGGCGCTTCGAGCGGCATGTCTCCAAGGTTGACCGTGTATATTCTTTTCAGCTGATCGTCAACAAAGTTTCCGTGGCTGACGGTGTCTCCGGGGATGAAGGTGCCTCCGAGTTCCTGAAAACGTTTTTTAAGCAACATCTGGGCCCGCATACCTCCGACACTCATGGGCTGGGTGGTCACTGTCAGCAATGGTTTCTCGACCATCGAAGCGAGCTTTTCAGCGGGCTTTTCGGAATACAATCCGGCGACGGCTGGCATTATGACAGTGTTGATCTCTTCGCCGATCTTGCGAAGGTCCTCGATATGGCTGTTGATCTTGTCGGCCATCTCCTTCATCGCCTCGTCGTCAAAGATTCGCGCGATGTTCGTAGCTCTCATCTCGGTCGAGCTCTTGCGGAGTTTGTCGAGTGCCGGGGTGGTGATGATTCTCGTCGTGCATTTCGCCCCAGAGAGTTCGAGCCCGCGTGTGATGAAGTCGGGATAGAAGTCTATGAACCCTTCAAGATTGATAATGAGCGTGTTCCCGTAGTTGCAGTTGGCCGGATCCTTGGCGATGGCGAAGTCACGCATGGACAGCCAGCAGGGTTTCCACATTCCGAGCGGTGTCAGCCGCCAGCGGATCTCATTGGCCGAACCCTCCAGTGTCAGGCCGGCGCGAGACAGGAACTCCGGTGTCTTCCGGGCAATTTCTTCGACTCTTTCAAGTCCGACTTTCTTGTACGGATGCTCTTCCGGAAGATGTTTCATCGCTTCGAGCGGATTGCCGACCGGTTTCCCCTCGGCGTCATACCCGAGAAGTCCGAAGCCTCCCGAATTGAAGTGTAGAGCGCTTTGGCCCGAAGTGACGATGGCTACCTTCCGCCCCTTTTCGGCGAGATTGATCCCCGCTGTCAGACCGGTGAGTCCGCCACCTATTATGACTGTATCGAATTTCATGGGTTGTTCTGTTTAAGGTCAACGTTTACCGGCTATCACTGAGATATACCGGAACTTTCGATCTGATTCAAGCCGCAGACTCCTTCGTAGAGCCAGCTCATAAACTCACCTTCGATAAGGGCTTCGCCCCATCCGACGGGCTCCATACCTTTCCAGCGCTCGTTGATGAAGCTGTGGAGGTCTTTGAGCGTGTTCTCTGCGCATCCGTTGTGCTTGACCAACAGTCCGGCGGCGCGACAGGCGCAAAGCTCTCCCTGACAGGTTCCCATTCCGAGACGTGTGCGGCGGCGAAGATTGATGAGGTTTTCGCAGTGTAGATCACGGATGGCGAATTCCAATTCTCCGACGCTAACCTGCTCACATTCACATGCTATCGATTCTCCACCCTCATCAGCGCGGGTAATCATTGAACTCAGTGAGCCGTGACGCTCATTGGCGGCTTTCTGGTCGGTCGAGAGGTCGATCGTATGGTGAAGTTTGTGTTCTTCTTCGAGTTCCGTGACCTCGGACCCGGGTAGGGGAGTGGTGGCCGTTTCAGATTTGCCGTCGCGACCCAACTTCTTCATCGCCAGATCTGTTGCCCATTCAGCCATCAGACGGTAAGTCATCAGTTTGCCGCCGGTGATCGTGATCAGACCCTTGATGCCGTCGCGATTCTCATGGTCAAGACAGACAATACCGCGTGAGATAGTGCGACCCGACGGGTCATCGTCCGAGGCTACGAGCGGTCTCACACCGGCATAAGCTCTGAGGATACGTGTGTAGGCGAGTTGAGGCGAGATCTTCGTGCCTTCGCGCATCAGCACATCAACCTCCTCGGGTGTAACCTCCATGTGGTCACACTCTTCGAAGGGTATGTGGGTCGATGTAGTACCGATAATCGAGATGGTGTCACCGGGGACCAAAATATCGGCGTCGGCCGGTTTTCGACACCGGTTGATCACCATATTGTTAACGCGATGTCCGAAAATCAACAGCGCACCTTTGGCCGGGAACATATTGATCTTCGCCCCGGCGAGCTCGGCTATGTGCGCCCCCCAGATGCCGGCGGCATTGATGACGAGACTCGTAGCAATAGTCTGCTCCTCGCCTGTCTTAACGTCGCGAAGTCGAACACCCTCGATTGCGTTGTTGTTGATTATGAAGCCGATACACTCGGTATATGTCAGAACATCTGCGCCGTGACGTCTTGCGTCGAGTACGTTGGCCGTGGTCAGTCTGAAAGGATCGATTGCCCCGTCGGGGACCTTCACCGCGCCGATAATGTCCGGATTCACTCCGGGCTCCATTCTGACGGCCAACTTCGGGTCAATGACTTCCGCGTTTATTCCAGCGCTCAGACACGACTCTACAAATTTTTTCTGATAGTCAAGATCATCCTCGGGAAGAGTAACAAACAAACCTCCCGTGTCCTCGACACAGTGGCGTGCGATTTTTCGGAGAATCATGTTCTCCTCGATACATTCCTTCGCCGATTCCTGATCAGTCACGGCATACCTCGCTCCGCTATGGAGCAAGCCGTGGTTTCGACCCGTCGCGCCGGCTGTGAAATCGAACCGTTCGACGAGAAGTACCTTAAGTCCGCGCATGGCGCAATCACGGGCCGTTCCGGCTCCCGTCGCGCCTCCGCCGATGATGACTACATCATAGTGTTTTTCCATGCTAAGAGATTAAGGAGATTAAAGTAGTATGTAAAGGTAACAATAATTTTTGTTAAATTATCTTTACCCCATTTAACGCCCTATCTGCTCTCAATTTCTAATCTCCTAGCAATCAGCCTTCTACTTTAAAATATGTTCTTCAGCATAGTTGTCAAACATCAATTATTCTACTCCTACTCCAAAAAATTTTCCCTATTGCTCCCCCTCCCTTCTTCCCTGAGTTGCTTCTTTCCCCCTATTCCCTCTTGGTTTGTCGACGCGGGCGAAGCCTGAGTCCTCCCCCTCCCTTCCAACCGTCAGGTTTTTGAATAGCCCCGAAGCTTTAGCGAGGGTCGAAGGCGTCAGCCTTTAACGAATCCTCTATCGACTCGCTCAGCATCCTATACACCTCCCGATGCCTCGGCATCCCCTTCAGCATCTTCAGATGCGTTTCGATTGTCCCCTTGTCGCCTCTCCTTGCCGGTCCTGTCTGCGCGTCAGCTGCCGGCATCTCCCTCAACTTCCCGAAAGTCTCGGTCAACAGCGGCATCAACACCATCGGGTCAATCCCCTCCCTCTCAAGCAATTCCTGACTCAGCGCGACGATGTGGTTGGTGAAGTTGTTGGCAAACACCGCGGCCAAGTGCAGTTTCCGTCTAACCTCGGAGCTAACGACCTTCAGGTTGGAAGTAAAGCCCAACACTACCTTCTCGAGAACTTTCAGATCCTCGACATATTGCGCCTCCAAAAAAATCGGAAGCTCCGAATAATCCATCTCCCTCTCTTTGCTGAAGGTCTGGAGTGGATAAAACACCGCCGGCCTCTTCACCCTCTCCTTCAGAATCTCAATCGATGTGCTTCCGGAGGTGTGCGCCACAATCCCCTCCAACTTCTCCAATCTCTCGGCAACCTCCGCGATCTTGGAGTCCGGTACGGCTATAATCGATAGCTCGGCTCCCTCGTCCAATCCCTCAAGTGTTCGCGACGAGACCAGATTGACTTCACCGACCTCAGCCAAGGCCCTCGCCAGATGAGTCCCGACGTTGCCTATTCCTATGATGTTGATCTTCATTTGTTTATAGTTTGATAAAAGGGTCCGGAAGCGCAACGTCAGCATCCATTGTCTTCTCTATCAATAGAGCGGCAGTCCCCATTGTCATTCTTCTGTTGATTTCGATACCGGGCCTGATGTTGCTGTTCTTCTCAATCAACATGTCAATCCCGACATAACCCTCGATCCTCTTTTCGCGCTCAAGAAACTCTTTCTGAGCGCTCAAAATCCTTCGGGTTAGCTCGTCATCCCTCAGAAACCAAAGCTTCTCCCTCATATATTCCATCCCCCTCGGGTCCGGAATTATCTGGCCGAGATATTTCCCCCTCTCCGTCGTCTTGAACATGGAGAACCCCATAAACAGTGCTTCACGGGCTGTGACCTCCCAGAGCGTGGCGCAGTCTGTCAACCTGTCGGCGACAGTTTCGGCCATCACATACCCGTGACGTCTGAGGACCCCCCGACACCATTCCTCGATCTTCCTGTCGGTCATGCCCTCGGTCATCAGCACCCCGCGTCCCGAGCTGCTCCACGGATCTTTCAAAACCGCCTCCCCGTGTGCTCTTCTAAATGAAAGTACATCCTCGACCTCCTCAATAGCCCTCGGAACCGGTATCTCAAATTCCGGCAGTTTCTCCGCAAGATGCAGATTCAAGTCGATGGTCCTCTTTCTCGAAGCCAACACCATCCTGTCGGCCCAATTCCCCTCCGGTGCGTTGTTGAGCGATACTCCGGCCTTCATGAGCCGGTGGGCCAACACCTGATTCCATCCCCAGGGCCTGATTTCGGGTGAATTCCCCTCAAGCTCTTTTCCGACCCTCTTCCAGTCGGTGATCCTCAGCTTCTTGCGGTCGATAGCTCCCCTGATCGCATCCGGTGCCTCTGCCAAGGCCTTCTCCACAGGAATTTCCGAAAGAATCACTCCACCGGGAGAGGCCCAAAGTGCAGGGTAGAGGGTCATCCGTCTGATCATCTCGCCGACCGCCTTCGAAGGGGTATAAATGACAGACCCGGATGCCAACGCGTAGTCGGTATCCGGGTTGAATATGTAGAGCTCTTTTGTCATTTCGACAAAATCAGAGGGTTGCTACTTGCGTTCTCTTGTGTCAAGAACCTTTACCTCTACTCACTTCGATTAGTCCTCGAGGCTCTCGCGGCCTTTCAGCGGGTTCGAGAAGTAGAGCTTATGCTCGATGTATTCCTGAGTGGCGATCAGTGTCGGCTTCGGAAGCTTCTCGTAGAATTTTGAGATATCGATCTGCTCGCGGTTCTCTGAATATTCTTCCATATTATCGGTCGAAGCGAACTCGGCAAGCTTTTTGTCAAGCTCTTTCTTCATTTCAACGGCAATCTGGTTTGCGCGTTTGCCGATGATGCAGACGGTTTCGTAAACGTTGCCTGTCTGCTCGGACATTGCGATCATATCGCGGGTCACAGTTGTCTGCGGTGCGTTTGTCTTCTTGTAGTCCATTTCGTTTATATCGGTGATATTTTTTCGTGTTTGATCGGTCGTCAAGGTTCGCTCGGAATCTCTTCCGGCCTCAACGTCCTTCTTTTTTAATCGGGCAGCGCTTTCGAGGCTATCTTGAAGATGTTCTCTGCCTCGCCCTTGTGTTTCGAGTCGGGATAGTTGTTGACAAACGAGTAGTACTCGTCAATCACTTCCCGATACCTGTCTTCGCGTTTTTCTTCGACACTCTGTCGGGCCTCCTGAAATTTTGACTTTAGGATCAACAGCTCGAAGTCTTCGCGATATTTCGAGTAAGGGTAGTCTTTCAAGGCGTTCTGGGCGGTAATGATAGCCGCTTCATAGTTGTTGCCCAAGAAGTTACCCATATTATAATAAAGCTGGGCGTTCTGCAGTTCCTTGAGTGTCAGTTTGTCCTGCATCTCGAAGACTGCGTTGCGTGCCGTGGTGACTTTCTCGCTTCGGGGGAAATAGTCCATAAACGCCGTCAGCTCTTCGATGGCCTTGATTGTAGCCGACTGGTCCAGCTGAGGATCGGGCGAGTCGAGATAATAACCGTAGCCGGAATAGAAGCGGGCCTGTTCGGTATACTTCCCCTTCGGGTAGCGGGTGTAATATGTCTTGAAGTAGACTCCCGAGTTGAGATAGTCCTCGTTCTCGTAGTAGGCTCTCGCCAGAAGATAAAGCGACTCTTCGCCGTCGGCAGTGCCGCGAAGTGGGGTGATCAGATCCTGAAGAATTGTGGTCACCTGTACATACTTCTTCTGATCGAATGCCTTCTTGGCATACTCATAGCGAACGTTTGCGTCGGGACTCTTCATCACCTTCGCATACTCATTACACCCTCCCGAAATCATCAGAAGGGCGCCGGCCGTGATTGCGATCAGTCTGCTTTTCTTCATAGTCTCTTTCGCCTAAGGGAGCCTCTCGCGTACGGGCACAATGACCCCCTTGTCGTTTTAACTCGGCAAAGTTACTAAAAATTTCCCTAACTTCACCCCTTCTTGCCAAAAATTCTGCTCTTTTTGGTCCATGTTCCCCGATTTTTTCGTAACTTTACCCCGATTTTACGCCAATCATCAGTAATGACCAACGGAAAAACACCATTCCAGAAAGGTTTCGCCGGGAAACACCCTATCCTCGCCAACCTTGCCATCATAATCCTCATCGCCTTTATCGGCATCTGGATCGTATACTTCGCTATCGCTATCTTCACCAAGCACGGCGAGTCAGACGTCGTCCCCTCTGTAGAGAATATGTCTTATACCGAGGCCATACGCGTCCTTCACGACCATGGATTCCGCGTAGACATTCGCGACTCCCTCTATACCGACAATGTTAAGCCCGGTTTCGTGATCGAGCAGTTCCCGAAGTCTAATTCCGTAGTCAAACCGGGCCGCAAGATCTTTCTCTATATAAACGCGGTCAATCCTAAGGAGGTGGTCATCGATGAAGACAATAACCCGGCTGAGGATGCTCTGCGCGGATTCTCTTTCCGCAACGGTATGGCCCGTCTCGAAGAGCTTGGTTTCAAGAATGTCCAGGTAATCAAGGTCTTGGGCGACAATGACTGCATCGTCCGCGTGATGGCAAACGGCCACACAGTCAAGAAGACAGAAAGCGTCCCCGTAAACGCACGTATAATAGTCGAGGTCTACGACGGCCGTCTCGAGGCCCTTCGCGACTCGCTCTCCGAGATTGAGTATCGCAACCAGACCGGCCGGTCTTATGAGTCTGTCTACTCTCAGGATCCCGTGACCAACACCGAATCAGAAGAAGAACCCGCCGAGGAGTATGAGTACATCGAATAGTCCGGATCCCAGGGAGGTTAATATGGAGCCTAATGACGCCCCGGTAGAGGCCGCTTTCCCCGATAGCCCGGAAGTTTCCGATGAGGGGGCGGATCTCGATGTCGAAGAAGACACCGACTCTCCCGAGGAGCCGACCTTCGTCACCCAGGACGGGCGCGAGCTTTATGAGCATTTCCGCTTCGAGGCCGACAAGGGTCAGAAGCTTCTCCGTGTAGACAAGTTCCTCACCGACCGAATGATCAAGACGTCGCGCAACCGTATCCAGCAGGCTGCCGACGCCGGATGCGTGATCGTTAACGGTAAGCCGGTTAAGTCAAGCTATAAGGTCAAGCCTCTCGATGTCGTCCAGATCGTGATGGACCGACCTCGGTATGAATTCGAAATAATTGCCGAGAATATTCCCCTCGATATCGTGTACGAAGACGCTGACCTCCTTGTCGTCAACAAACCCGCGGGCCTCGTTGTCCACCCGGGCCACGGTAACTACCACGGCACCCTCGTCAACGCACTCGCCTGGCACTTCCGCGACAATCCGGACTATGATGTCTCCGACCCTCGCCTCGGTCTCGTCCACCGAATAGACAAGGATACTTCGGGCCTCCTCGTTGTCGCCAAGACACCCGAGGCCAAGACTCATCTTGGCCTTCAGTTCTTCAACAAAACGACCAAGCGAGAATATGTAGCCGTGGTGTGGGGTCGCTTTGACGAGCCCACAGGTACGATCGTCGGCAATATAGCGCGAGATCCCCGCAATAAGCTCCGGATGGCTGTCTTCGATGACCCGACTATCGGCAAACATGCCGTCACCCACTACGAAGTCCTCAAGTCGTTTGGGTATGTGACCGTCGTCAAATGTGTGCTTGAAACCGGTCGCACCCATCAGATCCGTGTCCACATGCGCCATATCGGCCATCCTCTCTTCAACGACGCCCGTTACGGCGGCGACCAGATCCTCAAAGGGACCACCTTCTCGAAATACAAGAAATTTGTAGACAACTGCTTCGAAACCTGTCCCCGCCAGGCCCTTCACGCCCGCACCCTCGGCTTCGTTCATCCCCGCACCGGGCGGCAGATGGACTTCGAATGCCCCATCCCCCCCGACATGACCGCCCTCATCGACAAATGGGACTCCTACACTAACCAATAGCCCTCTCGGCTTGGTTTGGCGACGCGGGCGAAGTCCGCGTCCTTCGTCGGCGCCAGCCAGTTTGTCGAAGGTGTAGCGAGGGTCTACAGCGCTAGCCGGTTTGTCGAAGGTGTGGCGAGGGTTTACAGCGTCAGTCGGTTTGTCGAAGGTGTAGCGAGGGCTTACAGCGTCAGCCGGTTTGTCGAAGGTGTAGAGTTAGTCGTCGGCGCCAGCCGGTTTGTCGAAGGTGTGGCGAGGGTCTACAGCGCCATTATCCTAAACACCAGCTCCCTCAGCAGCTCGTGCTCTTTCTGCTGCGACCTGATCCCCTTCGTGTTGCAGTCAAACTCTCTGATCGCCGATATAGCCCCCAGACACTGCGTGAGGTTGTAATTCCTCATCGCCTCAATTATCTCCCTGACCGCGTAGACATTCTTCGCGCCCGTCGCCGTCTGAATCCCGATCTCGGTCTTGTTTTCAGCCCTGTGTGCGATGCAAAGATTCTGAAACAACTTGAAGATCGCCGGCACTATCAACGCAGTCGGGTTTTTCGACGGGTTCCTCGCCGCTTGCGAAACGATCACCATCGACTTCATGAAATCTCGTGCCCCGACTGCTTTCGCAAGCTCATAGGGCGCAAATTCCTTGCTGATACCGGTCATACTCCTTACCAGCGCACCGGTAATGCGCTTCATCTTCTCCCCTGCCGCAATAACCATCTTGTCGATCTCCCCAAAGAGTTTCGACAGGTCGCTGCCGATCATCGCCGCAAGCATCTCGATCGCGTCGTCGTCTATCCCGAACCCCTTCGAAGTCACGTGGTCACGAATTGGTCCTTTGAGTTCATAGTCTCTCAGCTTGTTGCTCGTGAAGACGATCCCGCCCCCTTTCTTGATTGCCTTAACTAGGGCGGAGGTTGCTCTGATGGCCTCTCCTTTATATACAAGCACGAGCGTAGTCTCTTCGTTGGGCCGTTCGGCATAGGGAGCTATCTTCTCCAGCTCAAACTTGGCGCGATACATCGACTGCATCTCCCTGACAACCACCAGTCTGCGGTCGGCCATGAAGGGATACTGTTGAGCGGCGCTGACGATATTGGCCGCGTCCGTGTCGGCGCCGTAAAGTGTCGACTGGTTGAAGTCGCGGTCTCCCTCTTCGATCACGTTGCCCTCGAAGACGTCGGCAAGTTGGTCGAGATAGTACGGCTCGTCACCGCTCAGAAGATATATCGGCGCCAGTTCGCGCTTCTTGATTTGGGTGAGGATATCTCGGAATCCCGATCCCAGAGTTGCCTTTACTGCCATTATTTAGCTCGCTTTTTATAGAAGAAGAAATAGTATACGACGATGCAGTAGCCCGCCGACGCAACGGCCATCATAAACGGCCGCTCGGTTGCGGTGCCATACATCTCGAAGTTGGGGGAGAGGTACCCCTTGTCTATCGCCCATGTGCTGACAACCACCAGCGTGTTGTTCAGTGCGTGGGCCGTAGCGGCCGGCCAAATCGACCGATAGCGCCAATAGAGCCACCCGAACCAGCATCCCAGGATCATTCGTGGAATAAATCCGAAGAATTGGAAGTGCATCGCGCTGAAGATAATCGCGGCTATCACGATCGCCCATCCCGGCTTGACGCCGAAGCGGAACAGCGCCCGCTGAAGTCCGGCTCTGAAGAAGAATTCTTCGCCGATGCCTGTCAGTACCCCAACGGCCAAAACGCTGACTATCAGCTGTCCGACGGTATCGTTTTGGATAATCATCGCCGCGCTGGCAGACCCTTTTTCTTCCATCTCCCTTAATGTCTGTTCAAATCCGGCCCAACTCGCGGGGAAATGGATCGCCTCGTTGAGGTCGATTATATAATGCATGGCCGGCAACGACGCGGCTATCATAAACACTAGACCGACGTAAACCTTCCATCCTCCGTGAGGCCTGATCTCCAGCCAGTTCTCCGGCTTCTGGCCTATGAAATAGGGGAGAAGCACGGCCGGGAGAATGAACGCCAGCAAATTCTGCGCCACGCTTCCCCACAACACCGCACTGCGCGAAAGTTCCTCACCCGAAATCAACGACATCAACAGCGAGGCCAAAAACAGCCCCACTATCATCATCCCCCCCAGCAGCAACAGCGACTGCAGGATCCCCACCACGTTCTTCAATTTCTCAGCGTTCATAATCAGGAGGAGGGACGCCTTCGTCCCTCTCTTTTTCGGCCCCTACTTCCCTCTCCAAATTGCCCCCTCTTGGTTTGGCGACGCGGGCGAAGCCCGTGTCCTACGGCAAGGAGCGCCGGCTTCCAGCCGGTAAGAATAGCTTTTCCAACCGTTTGGTTTTTGGGAAGCCCCGAAGCTTTAGCGAGGGTTGTCTGCCTCAGCCTCGACTGCGAGGTTAAAGTCCCCCTGCGCCAGCCGGTTTGTCGAAGGTGTCAGGAGTCAAAACTTCTTCCTCCTGAAAATGAAGTTCCGACCCAGATACTTCTCCTTCACGATCGGATTCTCCGCCAGCTCCTCGCTCGTTCCCTGAAACAGAATCTTCCCCTCAAAAAGAAGATAAGCCCGGTCCGTAATCGAGAGCGTCTCCGGTGCGTTGTGGTCCGTGATGAGGATGCCTATATTCTTCTCTTTCAGGTGATAAACAACCGTCTGAATCTCCTCGACCGCGATCGGGTCAACACCCGCAAACGGCTCGTCGAGCATGATGAACTTCGGGTTGATCGCCAGACAGCGCGCAATCTCCGTGCGTCGTCTTTCACCGCCCGATAGGTTCTCGCCGTTGTTCTTTCTCACCTTTTCGAGGCTGAACTCTTTGATCAGGCTCTCAAGCTTCTCTTTCTGATACTCTTTCGAGGTATTGGTCATCTCCAGCACCGCCCGGATATTGTCCTCGACGGTCAGTTTGCGGAACACCGACGCCTCCTGCGGTAGGTAACCGATTCCGAGCTGGGCGCGCTTATAGACCGGCAGCGACGTAATATCTACATCATCCAGAAAAATCTTCCCCGCATTCGGAGTAATCAGACCGGTGGTCATGTAGAAGGTCGTGGTCTTTCCGGCTCCGTTCGGCCCGAGCAACCCGACGATCTCCCCCTGCTGAACGTTGATCGACACGTTGTTGGCCACCGTGCGCCGTCCATACTTCTTCACCAGATTCTCGGTCCGCAACACCCCCTTCTCCGGCTTCGCCGAGACCTCGGTTTCCACCTCCGTCTCTCCGTCCGCCAGCTTCTCGACCTCCTCCGTCTCTTCGACCTCGACCCTCATATCCGGCTCTTCAGTAGCGCCGGCTTCCAGCCGGTCCCCAAGGTCTTTCCCGACCGTCAGGTTTTTGAGCGGCCCCGAAGCTTCAGTGAGGGTCTCCTGCGTCAGCCGGTTTGTCGAAGATGCCTCCTCGTCTTCTCCGAAGCTCGCCCCCTGCGTCAGCCGGTTTGTCGAAGGTGCCTCCTCGTCTTCTCCGAAGCTCGCCCCCTGCGTCAGCCGGTTTGTCGAAGGCGCCTCCTCGTCTTCTCCGAAGCTCGCCCCCTGCGTCAGCCGGTTTGTCGAAGGCGCCTCCTCGTCTTCTCCGAAGCTCGCCCCCTGCGTCAGCCGGTTTGTCGAAGGTGTTCCCCCTTTTCCTTTAAACCACTTGAACTTCACAACCCCAATCTTTAAGCGTTAGCCCCCTTCACTCCCTTCGAAGAGGGGAGAAGTGAGCGAATATAATCTGTCAAAAGCTTGATTGCCACTTTATTGTGACCGCCCTGGGGCACCAGTAAATCAGCAAACCGCTTCGACGGCTCAATATGGAGCTCGTGCATCGGCTTCAGCACCTCCTGATAACGGTCAATGACCATCTGCGGTGTCCTGCCGCGCTCGATGCAATCCCGGTGAATCACGCGGATCAGCCGCTCGTCGGCATCCGCGTCGACAAACACCTTCACATCCATCATGTCGCGGAGCTTCTTGTCGGTCAACACAAGGATACCCTCGACCACCACCACCTCCCTCGGCTCGACGTGGACCGTCTCCTTCAGCCGCGAACAGGTAATGAAGTCATAAGTAGGCATCTCAACCGCCTCCCCGCGCTCAAGCGCAGCGAGATGATCGGTCAGCAGGCTCCACTCGATAGCCGCCGGCTCGTCGTAATTCATCTTCAGCCTCTCCTCAAGAGGTATGTGATGGTTATCCTTATAGTAGCAATCCTGAGGAATGACCGCCACCTCATCTTTCGGCAGGCTCTCGATAATCTTCCGCACCACCGTCGACTTCCCCGATCCGGTCCCCCCGGCTATTCCAATTACAAGCATATCTTTTTCTTAGCAGTTAATTTCCCCCTTTCGCCGGCGCGAAACAGTCCCCGATCCCCGCTCTGCCGCGCCTTTCCCGCGTCAGCCGGCTTATCGTAGGTGTCCCCCGTCCCGCAAAGTTACAAAAACTCCTCCACTCCCACAACCCCCACCCCCTCCCTTCCCTTCCTCTCTTGGTTCGGCGACGCGGGCGAAGCCCGTGTCCCGTTCCGTAGTCTTGCCCGTGTCAGTCCCCTCCCTTCCAACCGTCAGGTTTTTGAAAAGCCCCGAAGCTTCAGCGAGGGTTGACGGCGTCAGCCGGTTTGTCGCCGGTGTTTCCCCGAACTTTATTTGCTTTTCACCCTCCTTTTTCCTAACTTTGCAGTTTCAAACGGCGGCGCCCACCCTTTCGCGCTGCCCCGAATCTAAAAAGAAAATGGTTGTTTCCTCAATCCAGTCCTTCGGACGATACTGCCTCTTCCTCACCCAGGTCTTCCGCGCCCCCGACAAGTGGCGCGTCTTCGGCCGTCAGTTCGTGCAGGAGATGTACAAGCTCGGCGTCGACTCAATCGCCCTCGTCGTCATCATCTCCATCTTCATCGGCGCCGTGATCGCCATCCAGATGACCCTCAACGTCGACTCACCCCTTATCCCCGCCTACGCCACAGGTATGTCGACCCGCGAGATCCTCGTCCTCGAGTTCTCGTCGACCATGCTCTGCCTCATCCTGGCCGGCAAGGTCGGCAGTAACATCTCGTCTGAGATCGGCACGATGCGCATCACCGAACAACTCGACGCCATGGACATCATGGGCGTCAACTCGGCTAACTACGTCGTCCTCCCCAAACTCGTCGGCTTCGTCCTCTTCGTGCCGATCCTCACGATCCTCTCCATCTTCATCGGTATCTTCGGCGGCTGGCTCGTCGGCGAGTTCACGACCATGTTCACCGTTGAGCATTATATCTACGGCCTACAGGCAATGTTCATCCCCTGGCACGTATACTACGCCCTGATCAAGACCGTTGTCTTCGCCTTCATTATCGTCACCGTCGCCGCTTACTACGGTTACTATGTCAAGGGCGGCTCTATCGACGTCGGCAAAGCGAGCACCAGCGCCGTGGTCTCTACCTCAATCCTCATCCTCCTCTCTGATGTAATTCTCACCAAACTTCTTCTCCAATGATCGAGGCTGTTCACGTTTCAAAATGGTTCGACGGCGTTCAGGTCCTTCACGATATCAACGCCACGATGGAAACCGGAAAGACTAACCTTATTATAGGTCAGTCAGGATCCGGCAAGACCGTCTTCATGAAATGTCTCGTCGGCCTCCTTCGCCCCGAAGAGGGGAGGATTCTCTATGACGGCCGCGTAATCCGCGACATGACCCAGAGCGAGCAGCGAAAGATGCGTACCGAGATCGGCATGCTCTTTCAGGGCTCCGCACTCTTCGACAACGAGACCGTCCTCGGCAACGTCATGTTCCCCCTCAAAATGTTCTCGCCCTTGACCACAGCCGAACAGCTTGAGCGAGCCCACTTCTGTATCAACCGCGTCGGCCTCAAGGATGCCGACAACAAATTTCCCTCCGAGATCTCCGGTGGTATGCAGAAACGCGTCGCCATCGCCCGCGCCATTGCCCTCAACCCCCGCTACCTCTTTTGCGACGAACCCAACTCCGGTCTCGACCCGAGAACCTCCATCCTCATCGACGAACTGCTGAGCGACATCACCCACGAATACAACATCACCACCGTCATCAACACCCACGACATGAACTCTGTGCTTGGGATCGGTGAGAACATCATCTTCATCAACCACGGCCACTGCGACTGGGTCGGCAACGACAAAACCATCTTCAAATCGACCTCCAAATCCCTCAACGACTTCGTCTTCGCCTCCGCCCTCTTCAAAGAGGTCAAGCGCGTTGTCGAACTCGAAACCGAAGAAGGCCGCCCCACCCTAAGACCCTAGAGACCCTAAGGACCCTAAAGACTCTCTCCACCTGTCCCTCCCGACCGTCAGGTTTTTGGGAAGCCCCGAAACTTTAGCGAGGGTTTCCTGCGCCTGTCCCCAACAAAAAAGCCGCGACCCCAAGGCCGCGGCTTCCTTGCTCAAAGAGCAAAGCTCTTACTTATTCACCTGGAACTTGTTCCAGCCATCCTTCAGATAAGCGATGGTCTGCTCCGCGGCTGCTACGCCTGCGTTGAAGTTGGCCTCGGCGGTCTGCGCACCCATCTTCTTCGGAGTGAAGAATACGCGATCCGCAAACTTCTTCTCGAACTCCTCGGCGGCAGCCGGACGGATATCCGATACGTAGCGGATGTCGGGACGCTCCTCGAGAGCCTTCATCAGACCGGCCTCGTCGATAACCTCCTTGCGGGCAGTGTTGATCAGCACGCCACCCTTCGGCATCAACATCACGAGATCATACCCGATCGAGTTCTTCGTCTCTGCGGTTGCCGGGATGTGGAGCGAAACGAAGTGGTTCTGAGAGAAGAGCTCCTTCACATCGTGAACCGGCTTCACGCCTTCAGCCTCCATAACCTCGTCTTTCACGAACTTGTCGAGAGCCTCGATCTTCATGTCGAAGCCCTTGGCGATGCGTGCTACGTTGCGGCCAACTTGACCGAAAGCGTAGATACCGAGCGACTTGCCCTTCAGCTCTGAGCCCGAAGTACCGTTATACTTGTTGCGGCACATCATTACCACCATACCGAAAACGAGCTCGGCAACGGCGTTTGAGTTCTGACCCGGAGTGTTCATTACGCAGATACCGTGCTTGGTGGCGGCTTCGAGGTCGATGTTGTCATAGCCGGCGCCGGCGCGAACGATAACCTTCAGTTCGGGAGCGTGGTCCATAACCTCGGCGTCGATAACGTCCGAACGGACAATCAGACCGTTGGCGTTCTTCACAGCCTCGAGGAGGTCGGCGCGAGTGCCGCGTTCAACGAGCTCGAGCTCGTTGCCCGAAGCGTTGATAACATTTTCGATAGCCTTCACAGCTGCCGGAGCAAAAGGCTTCTCGGTGAAAACCAATATTTTCATTGCTTGTAGTGTCTTTTTTATATGTGAAGTTACGGAAGGGCGTGTCCCTTGAGACACTCCCTTCCGCTTCTGTTTTTGTTGTTGCGGGTATCGGACGGTTCGATTAGTGAGCTGCTTCGAATTCCTTCATGCACTCGATCAGAGCCTCAACGCTCTCCATCGGGAGGGCGTTGTAGAGAGATGCGCGGAAGCCACCAACGTCGCGGTGACCCTTGATGCCCATCATGCCCTTCGAAGTTGCGAAGTCAACGAACTCTTTCTCGAGGTCCTTGTACTCGGGCTTCATCACGAACGTAACGTTCATGATCGAGCGGTCTTCCTTGTTGGGAACGCAGGCAACGAACATCTTGCTGTTGTCGATAGCGTCATACAGCTTGTCGGCCTTGGCGATGTCGGTCTTCTCGATTTCTGCTACGCCACCGAGAGACTTGTAGTACTTCAGAGTCTGAAGAGCGGCGAAGATCGGGAGTACCGGGGGAGTGTTGAACATAGAACCCTTGTCGACGTGGGTCTTGTATTTCAGCATGGTCGGGATCACGCGGTCAACGTGGCCGAGAGCGTCGTCCTTAACGATACAGATGGTAACGCCTGAAGGAGCGAGGTTCTTCTGAGCGCCGGCGTAGATGAGGTCGTACTTCGCTACGTCAACGGGGCGAGAGAAGATATCCGAGCTCATGTCGCAGATCATGCGAACGGGAACGTCCGGATCCTTGCGGATTTCAGTACCGTAGATAGTGTTGTTTGAAGTGTAGTGGAAGTAGTCTACGTCAGCCGGAACTGTGTAGTCCTTCGGGATATAGTTGTAGTTCTTGTCCTTAGAAGAAGCTACTACTTCAACCTCACCGAAGAGCTTGGCTTCCTTGATGGCCTTCGAAGCCCATACGCCGGTGTCGAGATATGCGGCCTTCTTGTTGAGGAAGTTCATCGGCGCCATAGCGAACTGGAGGCTTGCGCCGCCGCCGAGGAAGAGTACAGAATAGCCCTCGGGCACAGCGAGAAGTTCCTTCACCAGAGCGACAGCCTCGTCAACGACAGCCTGGAACTGCTTCGAACGGTGAGAGATCTCGAGGATCGACAGGCCCATATCTGCGAAATTGATCACAGCATCAGCCGTATTCTTGATGGTATACTGGCTGAGGATGCTCGGGCCGGCATAGAAATTGTGTTTTTTCATGATGTTCTATATAAGGTATTTGTTGTTAGGAGGAGGGACGCCCACGGCAGTAACGCCGGCTTCCAGCCGGTAATAGCAGTATCGCCGGCTTCCAGCCGGTAAATAACCGACCATGAGAAGGGTCACTCCCAATTCTCCGGCAAAATTATACCCTTTTTCCCTAACCACCAAATTTTCCCCCAATTTTTTTCACATGTACCTCCCATGTACCTCAGGCGTCCCCGCCTGAGCGGAACAGCAAACGCATGTACCTCAGGC
>CAZTSQ010000002.1:0-102219 GCA_964615915.1 uncultured Sangeribacter sp. | reverse complement strand
AAAAGGCTGTAGAACGTCAGGCGAACAAGGAATGGCTGCGTTATTCTCAAAAAATAGCCATGATGATGCTTGATAAGATGGAAGAACTGGGAATTACGCAGAAATCTGTGGCAGAACGCATGGGCTGCTCACAACAATACATCTCGCGTGTACTGAAAGGCTCAGAAAACCTAAGTATAGAAACAATATTCAAGATTGAATCTGCATTGGGTTTACAGATTCTTGAACCAGCATTTGTATCTTATTGATACTGCTTTACTTGTGACATTAGATTCGGGTCCTTCCGTCTCCACCCTGATAAAAAGTAAAGACTGGAGCTCAAGAGCTTCAGTCTTTACTTTTTTGTTTTGAATAATGAAGTCCGTCAATTTGAGACAGGGCGTACTCCATTTGCATAGTAACGGGCGCACATAGAAAAGCCTTGGTGTCTTACTGCGAAGCCAACCTTATAGCCGTTCTTATCAGAAGTGGCTTTTCCACTCCAGAAGTAACCCCCTGCTCCTGGACTTGACGTATGAGAGGTGCCATACATGCTTCCGTTGTAAGGAAGGAAGATATAGTTACCGTTTGGACCTGTGACCTTCATACCAGCTACTCCATTATATGTAGAATCTTCCCACTCGCCAAAGTCGAATAGTTCCCGGCACTCGTCGTAAGTAGGAATCCGCCACGTTCCTCCCCAGTTAGCGGCAGCAGCATCATATTCCGGCATACCGGTTATGTCTGCCACTCCCACGTTAACACCGTAGGTAGAGCAGTTTTCTTCTCTGTATTCTTCTTTTGTGGTAGTTTCTCCCCAATGAAAATAGTCCCCATACTCTTCGGGTGACGCGGCACCGACATTACACGTTGCCCACTTAAGACCACTGGGCAGACCTAAGTCAACGTACTCGTAACCATTTATCTCCCCCTTGACAGTCTCAGAATCCTGAATCTCCACAGCAGTAAATTCCCTACCTTTGTATTCCTTAAGAATTAGGTCACCACTATGAATTCGGAGAACCTTGTTCGACTGCGCAGACGCCACCACTGTGAAAAGACAGGCGATGGCAATCATTGTTATCTTTGTTTTCATTTCTTCTCGCGTTTAGTTTACTTTTACATGAGAGTATTATTCCGAGACTCCCCTCACAGCGTATTTTGAATTTCGACTCGTAAAGTTTGTATAGTAAGAGCCGACTATTGTATACAGATAGTATGCTCTATCTGTCGTTGCGGCGGGGGTAGAAAGCCATAGGGCTGAATTGCCATCTTCATACTTGTTGAATGGCAGGAAGATCTGATTGCCGTTGGGGCCCGTCACAAGATTGCCGGGAACCCCATTTTCATTTCTGAAGACGATTTTACAGTTGGCAAGGAGTTCCTTAGCGTCTTCGAGTGTCGGGAGACGCCACGTTCCACCCCAGGCAGCCGTCACTGCATCATATTTCGGGTCCCCGGCAATGTCTCCTAACTCCACGCCATTGACGCTGGAGGATACTATGAAGCCTGTTTTGGGTTCCGGATCACCCCAGCAAAACAGAGTTCCATATTCATTTCTTGCCGATGCACCTACGTTGCACGTTGCCCACTTCAGACCGCTCGGTAGACCGAGGTCAACATATTCATGTCCATTGATTTCCTGAAGAGGTTCCGGGTCAGCGATCTCTACGCAATCAACGTTCGAAGCGACGAACTCACCAACAACCTTGTTGCCGTTGAATACTCGTATCACCTTGGTTGTCTCTGCCTGAAGTCCTGAACAGAACAAGCAGAATGCACCGAGAAGGGTCGTTCCTATTATCTTATTGATTTTCATATCTGTTGGTTCGATTTGGAGTAGAAATAAGACTCTCCTTCTTATTTCAAGAATTTGATTTTTTGGGTTCCTTCATCATCAGTTGCCACTGCAACGTAAACACCTGAGGTAAGAGATAGTAGCGAGACTGAGTCTCCACCTTTTACTTCTTCATCAAGAACCTTCGTCCCCATAGCATTGAAAACTTGGAGCTGAAAAACGCTCTCATTGGAAGCTGCGAGACGGAGTGAAGAAGCCGAGGCATCATAGATCAATGATGCCATATTAGTAGCTATCTGTCCTACGTTAGATGATATTTCTTCGCCTACCGAGAACTTGTTGAAGTCCGAATAGGGAAGCTCTACCACATTTGAGGGATTCTTGGTACTGCTCACGAACATAGAATTGTCGCCGAAGTCAATACGGTTGAATTCGTCGAGCGACATGACCTTACTCTGTGAGCCGTTTCCTGTGAAAATCAGGCGTGGAAGCAATGTCTCCGCACTGCTTATATTCACACCGAACGCACAGAGCATGGCGGCGAACCACAGACACCCCTTGGAACGGAGAAGTCTTAACTGAGTAAATTTGCTCATAGGTTAGCTTGTTAATTATGAATATGATTATATCATCGCATATATACTTACAGATTGTATTACCTCAAAGGAGATCCATAAGTATATTAGAAATAGACTAATTGAGAAGTATGGTGTGCAACCTCTAACAAGGATTAGCTTATACTACCGCAAAGTTAAGAGATTAATTTTAATTATCCTAATTTTCAGCCATTTAAGAGTGTTAAAAATATCTCAGTGAATTGTGCGCTTTGTTTCGGAGCCAACTCCAACGAGATGATGAAAGTCAAAATTAGGTTAATCGGAGATTTATTGGTAATTTTGTGGAGCTGTTACGGACTGCATGCCCGGAACAGAGAAAACCCCTAATTGAGAAGTGTATAATGAATAGTAAGATCATAGGCAGTGTGGCTACCGCGCTCGGTTTGAGCGTGATGCCGACTCAGGCCCAAACGTTACCGAAGATGAACTGGTTTAATGAACCGGAGAAGTGGGAAATCAAAGAGAATGTTCTCGAAATGTTTGTCACTCCAAAAACTGATTACTGGAGAATCAGTCACTATGGCTTCACGGTTGACGACGCTCCGTTCTGTTATGCCGAATATGGCGGAGAGTTTGAGGCCAAAGTTAAAATATCAGGCGATTACAAGGTGAGATTTGACCAGGCCGGATTGATGATTCGACTCGACCACGAGAACTACATCAAGACCGGAATCGAATTCGTAGATGGTAAATATAACATAAGTGCGGTCGTAACTCACAAGACCTCGGACTGGAGCGTGATCGAACTTGAACGACCTGTAGACTTCATTTGGATTAAGGCTGTCCGTCGCCTGGACGCAGTCGAAATCTTCTACTCTTTCGATGACAAGGAGTATCATATGATGCGCAATGCCTGGCTCGAAGCAAACCGTCCGGTGAAGGTCGGTATGTTTGGCGCTTCACCGGACGGCGACGGTTTCGTTGCCCGCTTCTCTGATTTCAAGGTCACGCACCTACCGGACAAAGTCCGTTCAGAGTGGCTTAAACGTAATGCGGAACGATAGGGCCCTCTCAGGTCACTGCTTGCGGCATATTACCGAGCCGGAACCCTGATGGGTAGCCAGAACGAGGATCTCTGCAATCTGAACATGCTCGGGGGCCTGTACAGCGTACACAACCGTATCGGCGATGTCGTCTCCGGTAAGAGGTTTGATTCCTTTGTAGACATTGTCCGCACGTTCTTCGTCTCCATGGAAACGGACCTTGCTGAAGTTAGTTTCTACGAGACCCGGTTTCACGAGAGTCACTCTCAGCGGAGTGTTCACGAGATCGATTCGTAGTCCGTCAGTCACGGTTTTCACAGCTGCCTTAGTGGCGCAATAAACCGCTCCGTTTGCGTATGCGGCGTCACCGGCCACGCTACCGATATTGACGATGTGGCCGCGACCTCGTTCGATCATCTCAGGCACGATCAGACGGGTCATGTGCAGGAGGCCTTTGATGTTGGTGTCGATCATGGTGAACCAATCATCGAGAGAACCCTCAAACTCAGGTTCGAGACCGAGTGCGAGTCCGGCATTGTTTACCAGTACCTCGATATCGCGCCAATCTGAGGGAATACTGGCTACAGCCTCTGCCGTTGCCTTACGATCGCGGACATCAAAGTTGAGCATCATGAAATCGTCACCGAGGATATTTTTTAGTTCGCCGAGGGCGTCAAGATTTCGGCCGGTACCGATTATACGAAAACCGGCGTCATGCAATTTGAGTGCTGTCGCGCGACCTATGCCGGAGGTTGCTCCGGTTACGAGAGCTATCTTTTTCATTTAGGTTGTCGTTACGTTTTATGTGGCAAAGTTACCAAATTTTGGTCAAGTTTACGACAAAGGTGCTCAAAAACATCGTGACCTAATAAACCCCATCAAGACTCAAGAGGTTATATAGGTAAATCAAACACTCATATTACACTGTAAAATGAAAGTCTTAGTACTTAATGGAAGCCCTCATCTAAACGGTTGTACCGACAGAGGGTTGCGTGAGCTGGAAAACACTCTTATAGAAAACGGAATCGAAGTTGAACGCGTGAATATCGGCAACAAGGATATCCGCGGTTGTATCGCCTGCAATTTCTGTCGCGAACATGGTCGCTGTGTCTTCAATGATCTCGTAAACGAGACAGCTCCAAAATTTGCTGAAGCAGATGGTCTCGTGGTGGGAAGTCCGGTTTACTACGCCGGCTCTAACGGTCAGGCGCTCGCCTTCCTTGACCGCCTATTCTATAGCACGGCCACGACAGTCAACAAAACAATGAAGGTTGGAGCGGCAGTAGTCTCTTCACGCCGAGCAGGCTCGACATCGGCTTTTGACGAAATCAACAAGTATTTCACAATCAGTGCGATGCCGATCGTTTCGAGTACTTATTGGAACGAAGTTCACGGATTCACCGCTGAAGACGTAGAGTCTGATCTCGAGGGCCTCCAGACAATGCGCAATCTCGGTCGCAATATGGCCTTCATGATCAAGGCCATCAATGCTATGAAGAAGGATATCCCCGCACAAGAACGCGGAGCCTTCACAAGCTTCCACACCGAAGGGTAAGTAATTAACTTTCAAACATATCATAGGGACGTCGCTTTGTGATGTGGGATATACCTCCACATCACAAAGCGACGTCCTACATTAGGTTCGTGCCCTGAAAGGTTAAGTGAGTTGTTTTTTTACAAAAACAACTTAAATTACTTCAAACTCATGGCATCAGTAAAAGTCAAGTTCAAAGCGAACAGAGCTTCATCAGAGGGTAACGTCATCTATAGAATTACTCACAAAGGCATCTCACGTGTCCTTTACACATCCTACCGAATCAGAGCCGACGAATGGAATCAAGAGACACAGACTGTAGTGAGCTCATCTTATTCGTCGAACGACTTCCGCTTGTCTACACTCAATGACAATATTAAGACAGACCTCGCGCTCTTCTCTGAACTCATCTTTAAATATAAGGTGCGAAACAGAGAATACCAACTTGACTCATTGATAAGAGATTTTACTCGATACGCTGAGGAGAGATCGCTGGTAAACTACACATCAAAGTTAATCGCAAGGCTCAGAACGAACGGAAGAGTCAGAACCTCGGAGACATATCTGGCGACGCTCAAAAGCATTACTAAATTCCTGGCAACCGGAAGAGTCGGAACAAATGCCTATGGAGAATTGCCCGACACGGAATTTCCGAATGATATTCTCCTTGACAGAATAACGACAGACGTGCTGGAAGCGTATGAAGCATGGCACGAAGAAAATGGACACTCTCCCAACACAACCTCCTTCTACATGAGAATTCTTCGGGCTATATATAATCGGGCGGTAGACGAAGGAAAGATAGAACCAAAGAATCCATTCAGAAGAGTGTACACCGGCATCGGAAAGACAATAAAACGCGCACTGCCAATACATACAATCAGAAATATCCGCAAACTCAACCTTGAAAAGTGGCCAAATCTCGACCTCGCCCGTGATATATTCATTCTCAGTTTCTATCTCCGAGGGATGAGCTTTATCGATATGGCGTTCCTCAAGAAGACTGATCTTCGAAACGGATTTATCAAATACCGCAGACGCAAAACCGGCCAGATGCTCTCTATAGGTTGGACAGCAGAAATGCAGGATATCGTCGACAAATATCCGGAGAACCCTACCGAGTTTCTGCTACCCATCTTAACAACCAAGCGGCCCAACCAATATTACGCGTACCGAAACGCAAACTACACCATAAACAGGAACCTGAAAAAGATCGGGCAGATGGTGGAGCTATCATTACCCCTTACTTTATATGTCGCCCGTCACAGTTGGGCGTCGGCAGCAAAGACAAACGGTATTCCCATCGGTGTCATTAGTGAAGGAATGGGACATACCTCTGAAATGACCACTCAAATATATCTCACAAGCCTTGAAACATCTGTAGTCGACCAAGCCAACAGTATCATAATCGGAAGCATCAAGTGACGCCGCTCTAGTACCAGTAGACTAAGTAACGTGAAATTACCTTAGTATAATAATCTATTCATCAACTAGTTACATAATTGCAGTAGTAATTAAGTAGCAGAAATTGTTGACGTAATACGGTACTGACATTAAATTTGAGTCAAAATATAGTGGACATGAAACGACTCTTTTTGCTCTGTGCTTTCTTTATTGCTACTTTCTCAGCCCTAAACTTAAGGGCCGAGAACAGTCTTAGATATGTGATTAGTCGGGCGCGAAATCTGCAGGAACAAAGGGAATATGCTGACGCGGCTAAGCTTCTTGACCGGTACATTGACAACTTGCCCTCTAAAATGAGTAGGCAGGATTCAATAGACTTCTCCGAAATGCTGAGGCTCCAGGGCGAGAACTTTCAAAATTTGGGGGTTTCGTCTCGAGCAGCCGATCTATTTGAGCAGGCAGTCAAGATTGCGGAAGCCACCGGCCAGACCAAACAGGTAGCAAGGCTCTGTAACGAGCTATTCATTATCTATCTCAACTCGGGGAACGTCACGATGTCAAATGAACTTCTCAATCGTTCTCTGGAACTCTATCAATTAGCCGGAGACAAGATAGGTGAAGGAAAGATTCTCAACAACTTAGGTATTCTTGCCTATAAACAGGATGATTTCGAGAAGAGCATCGAGTACTATCAGCGTTCTCTTCAGCTGATAGGAAATGACTCTACACTCCGTGCGGGCGTTCTAACCAATTTGGCAGAGACTTACTCATATGTCAAGGAATATGAGAAGGCTGACAAATATCTTGACGAAGCACTTGAATATCTTGACAATAGATATGATACCTCTGATGCACTTCAAACATGGCTCAACAAAGCCGGCAATCAGGCTGCACTCGGTCATCCCGAAAAGACTCGGGAAATGCTGAAGACAATCGCCAGGAATATAGACCTTCGCGATGCAGACCGTCTGGTGGAGTCATACTCACAGATATCCAGAATTTACATGCATATCGGAGACTCAATAATAGGGTTGAGATGGGGTCTCAGGGCCCAGCAACTTGCTGATTCTTTGAATTCTAAACATGAAAGTGAGCAACTCCGTGAAATTCTCGTGAGATACAATGCGGAGCGTGTTGAAGAACACAACAAGAGACTCGAGCTTAACATGAAGCGTCAGAAACAATTGAACCATATAATGGTATTGATGACAATTGTCGTCGTTTCTTTTGCCATTTTCCTAATATATAAGATAAGATCCGACAGGAAGAAGAACAGATTGATCCGAGAACAGAGAGAACAACTTCATGAGTTGGAACGCCTGGAGCACACACGCAAAGAAAAAGAGTTCAAAGAGGAGCTGGACTATAAGAACAGACAGCTGACCGCCTATTCTATCGACGCCGCCTCAATAAGTGAACTCCACAAGATAATGACAGACTCTCTGAAGAAACTGCGCTTCCACGGCGATGAATCAGCACGAGCAGAGATCAACGACATAATAGTCCGACTTCAAAACTTCAACCGAAAAGAGGTAAACGAGGACTTCCGAGTCTACTTCAATGAAGTGCATCCTGACTATCTCAAGCGGTTATCGGAAAAGTTTCCAAAACTAACCCCCAATGATCTTCGACTCTGCACATATCTTTACCTCGGAATGAGTACAAAAGAGATCGCCGCACTCACTTTCCGTGAGATCAGAAGCGTAGAATCTACCCGCCTCAGGCTCCGAAAGAAGTTCGGAATTACCGGAGATATATCACTGCATGACTTTTTACACACCATTTAACCTATTGATACTCAGATATGCAGTAGTATTTAAGTAGTACTTTTTTAGGCTTTTACTTGACAGATAGATAACTTTGAGCCATCGAAATTCGATTTCACAAATCAAACGCGATACATTATGAGAAAAATCTTTACCACCCTTTTCCTGACGGCCGCAAGTTTCGGTCTGACAGCTTCGGCTCAGGAACTGCCTGAAAAAATCGACGGCTTCTACCGCATGACCAATTCCGCCTTCCAGGAGGCACTTACCGCCCGCCATCAATATGACCTCGGCGCGACTCTGCCCAATCCAACGAACGCCGGTAGCGTCTTCCGTGTGGAGACCGCGAAGATGTACTCGTTTGCTGACGAGATGACGAAACTCGAAGAGCAACTTCAGGCCGGTGAAATCACTGAGGAGCAGTATTTCGCTCTGTTCATGAACCTCATGAACATCACTTCATGGAAGAGCGGTTTCTTCCCTGTGACGAAGTTCGAAGCCCAAGGTTTCGACTATATGGAAATGATCGCCAAGCTTCCCGATCTTGCGGATGACGCTCTCGAGAACTTCCTCAACACCGAGACCTCAAAGATATACAACGACTACTACAGCATGTTGATGTTCCTCTGTGCTGTAGCAACAGACGTAATCAAGCCCGTCAACCTCGAGACTGAGGGCGCTTTCCGCACGTGGCTGGAGAACTATCTCACCAAGTGGCGCTCAGTTATGGACTTCGGTCTCTACCTACACCCCGTCTACTCAACACCCGATGATCCCGAAGACGAGGAGTCTGTAGGTCATCCCACCGGTGAGTACTACTTCGAGTTCAAGACTCCGATCTATGTCGGATCTATGGAGAAGGCTCAGACATATATCAACAACATGCTGTCAGACAATGGTAATGATCCGGATGCCGAACAGCTTGACATCTGGGGAACCGCCAAGCACTACATCATGATGGAGATCGAGAAAGAGCACCCAGAAGGATCTCCCGCCTGGAACTTCATCCACAACCTTCTCGGCGACTCGAAGATGAACGCACTCTACATCATCGGAGAGAGCGAAGAAGGTGGTCTCAAGATTCAGGAGCTCCCGGACGCATTCAATTCGACAGGCGTTACGGTAACGGCCGACGATGTCGCTCGCTGCACATGGAAGTTCGACCTCATGAGCGAAAAGGAGCCTTTCGCCGCTGATATCAAGGACTACACCTCCGACGCATCAGGTTATTACTACGGCACTCTCAACCTGGCGTATGACGCTAAAATCCTGTCACAGGACCTCGAAGTGTACACTGCCACGGCAATGGACTACGACACCGATCTCCCGACTCTCCAGAAGATGATCGGAGACGTGATCCCGGCGAATTCACCCGTGATCATCCGCAACAAATCTTCGAAGCCCGAAGACAATAAGCTTCTCCTCCTCGACGAGCAGAGCGAGTCTTTGGCAGCCGGAGTGCTTCAGGGAACTCTCTTCCCCGTAGAAAACGCTGGCAACTACATCATCATGGGCGCCTCCGACAATGGTCCCCGTTACCTCTGGGGGCCTGCTGAGATTCCCGCGAACACTGCCTTCTACGAAGGTCAGCTTTCTCAGATCGAATCGGCAATCGCCGATGCAGAGAAGGACGTGATCGTATATGACCTGTACGGCCGCGTAGTGAAAGACGCCTCGGTGAAGGGAATCTATGTCATCAACGGCAAGAAAGTGATGAAATAATTGCCTATGAAAAGAGTTAAGATTCTATCACTCTCGGCTTTAGCCTCGGTCGTCGCCTCGGCGGCGACCGGGATTCCGGCCCAGCCTCAGCTCAACGTTGAAGCTGACGCTACCGGCCTTCTTAAAGCGACAGTCACGGTCAAGGCGCCTAATGTAGACACAGACGGTGCTCCCCTGGCTTCTCTTTCGAAGATCGAAATCAAGCGTGGAAAAGAGACCGTAAAGGTCTTCGACAACATTCAACCCGGCGAGGAATACAAATATACTGACAATTCTGTCAACACCGGTTACATGACTTACAGCGCCGTGGCTTCCGCAACTGCGGGAACCAGCCAGTCATCCGAACAGGTAACCGTATTCGTAGGCGTAGACGAACCTCTCGCTCCCGAACAGTTCCGAGCTTCGGTATCTTCCGGAAAGATTTCGTTCACGTGGTCTAAGAGTGCCCGCACAGGTGCGAACGGCGAGCGAGTTAACCTCAACGCCGTGACCTACATGCTCGAGGAGTTGGACGACTCGTATTCTCCCCGACGTACCCTCTCCGAATCCAAGACACAATCTTATGACGCATACATGCCGACCGACAATGGTGATCAAGATATCGTCCGTTTTGGTCTGAGAGCATATAACTCAAGTGGATACAGCGACTATAAGTACGTAAAAGTCGTCACCGGAGCACCGTATTACTTCCCCTACTGCGAAAGTTTCTCGTGCGGAACTGCAAGCGGTCTATGCTGGCAGGACGGCGACGCTGACTTCCTTATGATTACAGATGAAGCTTCTGACGCAGATGCCGGCGCTCTCAGCTGTGTTCCGGCAGCCGACGGTTCATCTTCATCTTTCAATATGGGGAAGATCAGCATGGCCAATACGGTCAATCCCCGGATGAGTTTCTCATTGAAGGGGCTCGCTGAAGGAGAACAGTTTGAGTTCGTTGTAGCCCGCGCAGACGGTGCCGAGGCTACATTGCTCAAAATCAACGGCCCGGTAGCTGATTGGTCAAACTATAACGTGGATCTCTCCAAGCTCACTAAAGAACGGTACATTATCCCTAAATTCAAGCTCGGAAATGGTAACACCAAAGCTGTGATACTTGACGACATCAAGTTTGTCGATCCTTTCAGACATGACCTAAGCCTCTTCATTGAAGCCCCCGAAAGATTTATTGACGAGACTCCCATCACCCTTATCATCACCAACGAAGGTCTCCAGCCCGCAAGCAATGCTTGGGCAGATATCAACGTTGACGGTAAGTATATAAAGACGGTTCGCCTTCAGGGAACCCTTAACCCGGGTGAGACTCAGAGAATCGCCACGACGGTTGATATCAAAGGTGAAGATTCTGTCGAGGTTTCGGCAATCCTCAAATGGGAAATGGATGTCAACCCTATCAACAACAACGCATGTGCCCAGATTATCCCCGAAGGAGGAACTCAGGCTGCTCCGGGCTCAACATCAGTCGCGGAGATGTCTTCAGACATGACCAACGATGAGATTTATCTCCTCGACGGTACCCGCCTTTCGGAAACAGATAAGGCCAACCTTCCGGCCGGCATGTATGTAATTAACGGTCAAAAGACCCTCATCAAGTGAACAGCTCTATGAAAACAAGAAACATATTAGTAGCCGCGATGCTCGTGGCGACAGTTGTGCCGTCATGGAGTCGTCCACGCACAAAGAGTGAAATCCTCCAGGCAGCGTCATCGACTCTGATCAAGAGTCAGCCCGGAATGATGCGCTCGCCCTTCAAAGCTCAGAAACTTGAGGTTATCTCTCAGAACGCTGAGTACTCAGTTGTCGGTTTCGACGGCGGCAGCTATTCGATCATCTCTAACGACGATATGTTCCCCGCAGTCCTCGCCTATTCTTCGACTCCATTTGACGGTGCTGAAGAAAACCCCGGCTTCAAGTGGTGGAGCAACGCAATCCGCAAGGTTATGTCAGACCGTCTCGCAGCTGAAGAAGCGGCCGATCGCACTCTTCCCGATCCTTCGCGCTTTCCGACCCGTGTGCCGAAACTGTTGAGCGATGTCTGGGGCCAGATGGAACCACACAATAACCTCTGCCCTCTCGAATACGATCAGAACGGTAAGTTAATCGGCCGTTGTGTTGTAGGTTGTGTGGCAACTTCGGCTACTCAAGTGATGCACTATCACCAGTATCCTCCCCAAGGACACGGTGTCCACATCGACATGCAGACCGAAGACGCTTTCGGCAAACCGGTTCCTCTCAAAGTCGACTTTAAAGACTATAAATTCGATTGGGCCAACATGCGTGACTCATACTCGGCTGGTAACTACACCGAAGAAGAGGCCGCAGCAGTCGCCAACCTCTCCTATCCTGTCGGAGTCTCCTTCGGTATGATCTACGGTACCGGAGCATCGGGCACGTATTCGGACAGCGCAGTTGTCTCTCTTCGCGAGCACCTTGGCTTCGAGAATGCCCGACTGATGGTTCGTCGCGAATATAACGAAAAGGTATGGATGGAGACCATCTACAACGAGCTGTCTCATAGTCGTCCCGTCCTCTACTCAGGCGCCGATAAATGGGGTACTGTCGGCGGTGGCGGTCACGCCTTCGTTCTCGACGGTTATAATGAAGAGGGTCTTGTCCACGTCAACTGGGGTTGGTATGGTCGCAACGACGGTTACTATGAAGTCGCCCTCCTCAACCCCCGTATCCATAGCTTCGTTGATCAGCAGGACATGATTATAGGTGTTGCTCCCCCCAATGCCCCCAGCGGCGATGCCGTTGTGCTCAAGCTCACCGGCAAACTGACGTCGGCTGACCTTCGCGACGCTGTAGAGAAGAGTATGTATGGCAAAGCGAACTATCTCGACCTAACAGAGGCAACACTCCCCGACGGATTCCTTCCCGACAAGTGCTTCTATGGCTCGCGATTCACCAAGATCTATCTGCCCGAGAACACGACCTCAATCGGAACGGGTGTCTTTGCAAACTGCCGCGACCTTCGTGAAGTTGTATTCCCCAAGAATATGGCTGCTTGTGACTATTTTGTTGAAGACGACATCATCTATTCAAAGGATGGTACAGAGGTTATTGCCGTTCTCCCCTACTACTCGAACAACAAGGCCGTGATCGTCGACTACACTTCATTGCTGACCTTCCGCGACGGCGTAAAAGTTATCCGTAAGAATGCAGCCGAAGGTTGCCACCGAGTTCAGGGTGTCGAAATCCCGGCTACGATCGAGAAAATCGAAACCGATGCCTTCAAGAATATCCCGACCCTGAAGATTGTCAAGTGTTACGCTGCTCTTCCTCCTCACATGGCTGCCGCTGCCTTCGCCACACTTGATCCCGGCTATACTACCCTTCTCGTACCAGCCGGCACTCCCGACGCATATATGCGCTCTGGCGAATGGGGCAAGTTCTTCGCCTTTGACAACGTCGCTGAATTCGGAACAAACGTCATGGCCAACAACATTGTCCGCAAGCAAGGTGAGGCCAACCCCGAGTTGACCTACCGCATTTACGGCGAATATGTCACGGGCGAGCCTGAGCTCAGCTGTGAGGCCAAGGCAGATTCAAAGCCCGGCGATTACGTAATCAAGGTCTCGATGGGCTCCCTCAAAGGTGACGACATCACTTTGACCGACGGTTTCCTCCGCATCCTGGATCCGGCAGCTGTCGAAGACATCGCCGAAGAAGAATTTACCGGCGCTGTTTACTCGATCGACGGTAGACTGGTTCTTCAGGCAGGCGCAGACCGCAGCTCACTCCCGAAGGGTGTCTATATCTCAGAAGGCAAAAAAATAATCATCAGATAAGACCAACGACATGAGAAAATCACTCTATCATATTTTGGCGATCCTCTTCGTTGCCTTGACCTCGATCAGCGTGTCGGCCCAGACGTTCACACTCAGTGAGTGTGATCACAAGATCGCCGGAGGAAGCGGCTTCGGCTCCGACTCCCCGGGAGAGATCTCCGCGGCTATGTTCATCCCCGGAACGCGCTTGAAGAGTCTCGCCGGCAATGAGATCACACGCATCGACGTGGGCCTCATAAGCCGAATAAACGTACGCGAAGTGACTGTCTGGGTTCGCAAGAATCTTGACGGCGACAACCTCGCATCAGGTTCAATTGAACGCGGAAAGCTGGGGTGGAACGAAGTAACTCTCGAAAAGTCCTATACAATTGAAACCGACTGCCCGGGCCTGTACATCGGCTTCAACTACCAGAATACAGGTTCATCTCATCCGGTTTCGATTCTCGGCGAAGCAGGTGACTTCACCACATGGCTTAAGACCTCCGAAAACGGCAAGTGGGAAGACATGACCTCTCGAGGCGTGCTCAGCATCGAAGCTATCATTACCGGCTCTAATCTCCCTAAATACAACCTTTCGCTCAACAGAGCTGAAATCTCTCCCGATCCATCTGAAGGCGAAAACTGCTATGTGGTCTCCGGTACCGTTTCGAACGTCGGCATGAAGAAAATCAGCGGCTTCGAGGTGACAGTCTCAGAAGGAAGTGTTGAATCAGGCAAAGGAAAAGTTAACCTCGACATTGAGCCGGGAAAGACTCTGTCGTTCTCAGCCAAGGTTAAAGCCGACAAGACTATTAATGGCGAAGTAACCGTCTCCATATCATCTCTTAACGAGGGCAAGGATGCAGACACAACAGACAACGCCGCTGTCGCAACGGTTGTCTTCTCGCGCAACGTTCTTCTCGAAGAGTTCACCACCGAACAGTGTCCAAACTGTCCGGAAGGAGCTCGGATGGTACACTCGGTTCTTGAGGATCCCTTCTATGCATCTCACACCGTACCCGTTTGCCACCACTCGACAGTAGGAACAGACTTCCTTACCCGCGAGTGTGACACCGACCTTCTCTGGATGTTCGGACCCGAAGGACAGGTTTACGCTCCCTCGGCAATGTTCAACCGCATTCCGACCTTCAAGAAAGGTTTGACAATGGCCAAAGAAGAACCCATCGTGGCCCTTAGAAGCGAAGAGGATATCAAAGACTGTATCGAAAAGGCTTTGGCGATCCCTGCTCATGCTATGGTCGGCCTCAGCATCGTCGATAAATCAGAGGG
Source organism: uncultured Sangeribacter sp. (assembly GCA_964615915.1). GTDB lineage: Bacteria > Bacteroidota > Bacteroidia > Bacteroidales > Muribaculaceae > Lepagella. The sequence continues at coordinate 87,359 of CAZTSQ010000002.1, read as the reverse complement.
TTCCATCGTGATTGATGTGAACGTGATAACCGATTCTGAGTTTAACGCTACTGATCCCCGCCTGGTCTTCTATACTCTTGAAGACAATGTCAAGGCGCAATATCAGCAGGGCGCCGGTGCCGACTATTATCATCAGCACGTAATCAGAACCGACAATGGCAGCTGGGGCGAAGAACTGACCTTCGAAAATGGTAATGCCTCGCGCCAGTTCACGATTACTCTCGATCCGAGCTGGAAGAGATCCGACATCAGCTTCGTTGCTTTCATTGCCAACCGAGACAGCGAAGTGATCGCAAACAACGTCGTGGAAAATGTCGCTTCCGTTCGTCTCGAAGTTCCCGCTCCGTCTTCTGTAAATGAAGTAGCAGAGGCTTCGTCTGCCATTGATCGCTACTTTGATATCAGCGGTCAGAAAGTAACTCCGGACACCAAGGGACTCGTAATCAAAGTTTCTGCCGACGGAAAGGTCCGGAAAATAATGAATCGTTGATCTAATGAATCAACAGGAATAATCTACTTGCTTCCATAAAATCAACTCATGAAACACATAATACTTTTAGGAGCGTTGCTCCTGTCGACTGCGTCTTACGCAGGCAACAACCTGACCATCGCTCCGCGTCACGCCAAAGCGACAGAAGGGACCATGAAAATGATGGCCCGCAGCGGAATGTCTAAAATGACACCCGTGACCAACGACATCCTCACAATGGTTCCCGAAGGCGAACGCATGACCGAAGTTCTTTGGAGCTCTGAAGCATGCTATCCCGGCAACGGCGGGCTGGCTTGGGCAGAGGTATCAGGCTTCGTTCCTACCATTGTCACGGTAGGCAACACAATGTACATCGCCTCTCCGCTCACTGCGCTTTCTGAAATCGCTCAGGCCTGGATCAAGGGCGAGATATCGGAAGATGGCACCAAGGTTATTTTCCAGACTCCTCAGGCCTACATGCTCAACGAGCCCCAGCCCGGTAATGTCATCATGCTCTACGCTACCCGCGTTGACGCGCAGACAGGCAAACCTGTTGAGGGAAACACTGATCTCGTCTTCTCCTATATAGACGGGGAACTCACCCAGACAGACGGCGGCCTTCTCGCTCTGACTGATATTCAGGGCAACTTCTACGGATACGGCGACAAAAACATCTCTGTCAAGAAGATCAAGGACAAACCGGTTGTTCTTCCGGCCGATGCCGAAGACGGCTCTTACTATATGGAGTTCGGACTTCCCAACGATCGCATGAAACAGTCTGCGGTAATCGCCTTCAAGGATTACGATCTCTACTTCTCGGATCCTGTCGGAGTTCCCGACGCATGGTATAAAGGCACTATGCAGGAAGACGGATCAGTAGTAGTCAAGACTCCGCAGTACATCGGAGCCGGAAGCGGTTATCCCCTCTATCTGGTGACCGGCAAACAGTTCACACGGACCGAGGTCGATCCTATGACCGGAATGGAGTATGAGGTGATCGACTATACTGTTGAAGCCGGCAAGGACATCGTCTTCTCTTTTGATGAGGAAAACGATTCGTACTCTACTTCTCAGCTTCTTCTCTTCAGCTCAAATCCGGACAAGAAGGGCGACGCATCCGCTCCCTTCCCCGCACCTCTGTATATGCCATGGGAACCGACTCTTGAAGTTCCCGCAGCTCCCGAAGTGACCTTCTATCTCGATCTTAAGGAATATGAGGCCTTCGGTCTCGCCGGTAGTATGACCACTATCGTCGTTCCCTATGAAAGTGTAGACGGTAAGTTCATTCCTCAGGAGAACATCTACTACCAGATTTGGTTTGACGAGAAACCTCTCGAGTTCTACGGAGCTACCTATCTGCCTTTCTACGGCCAGTTCCAGGATGCTTCCATCGCAACCTCTCTGACTGTTTCCGGAACCACTCACCAACTTCAGACTCTCCAAAAGCCCGAGCATAGCCTGAGCGTACAGAGCTATTACCAGTTCGGCTCCACCTATATTCCGTCTGAAAAGAACACCTACGAAATTGTAGACGGTCAGCTTCAGGGAAGTGGTGTTGCAACTGTCGACGCAGAAGAGGTTGTAAATGTGGAATATTACGACTTCGCAGGCCGCAAACTCAACGGTGACGAAGAGGGTTTCATCATCCGTCGCGAGACTCTCAGCAACGGTAAGACCCGCGTAACCAAAACCTTCAATTCAATCTGCAAATGAAAAAGGTTCTGATATTAGCTCTTGCTCTTCTCCCGGCTCTCACATCAGGAGCCTGGGAGCGGAGTGAGTCCGAAATGAGAAAGTGCGCCCGCACGCAGCTTAACCTCAAGAATTCGGAGATGAAGACACTTATCGAGAAGGATATGGTGTCGGTCTACGGTTCTTCAGAAGGAGGTTATGTTGTGGTCAGCCGCTCTACATCAACAGCGCCCGTAATCGGATATTCCGACAACACCCTTGACCTTGACAATTTGCCCGATGGTCTGCAGTGGTGGCTGTCTCAAGCAGACAGAGTTCTCACAGAGCGTGAAAATCTGATGCCGGTTTCATATGCGCCCTTCGAAGAAGTGAGTCCGATGCTGAAGACCGCTTGGGAACAGGACAGTCCGTACAACAATCTTTGTCCTGCCGTCGGAGGTTTCTGGGGCGGAAAGGCTCAGACCGGTTGTGTGGCGACTGCCATGGCTCAGGTCTTGAAGTATTTCCAATACCCTCCCAAATCGGAAGGAATCGGTTTCTACTCCACAGACGGTCAAAGCTATAATGAAGTGAAAATGTCGACCGAATACAAGTGGGATCAGATGCTCGACCGCTACAGAATGGGCTATACTGAAGAACAAGCCCAGGCTGTTGCTGAGCTGATGAGAGACTGTGGTTATGCCACGAAGATGGTCTACACATCTCAGGGATCGGGAGCCAACCTCTATGACGGTGGCAATGGTCTCGCCCATAACATGGCCTACGACTCTCTGTCACTTCGCGTGAGAACCCGCATCTACTACACAGACAAGCAGTGGGTTGACATGGTCCACTCAGAAATCGAGGCCAAACGACCTATTCTTTACGCTGCTACCGATCCGGCACGCATGGGCCACGCCTTCGTTCTTGACGGAATGGACAGCAAAGGGTTCGTACACGTCAACTGGGGCTGGGGAGGTTCGGCCAACGGATATTTCGACATCTCCGTTCTCTCGGGTCTCACACCTTCCTATATGGATCCGTATGTAGGATCAGAGATCAAGTACAACTTCTGTGACGACCAGCTTATGGTCATCGGATTGAATCCCTCTGCGAAACCGGCCGAAGGTGCGGAATATGAATCATTTTTCGGAACATATGAGTACCCGACACTGAAGTTTGTCGACGATAACCTGGAAATAGAATCGGTGGCTGTATACAACTTCTCTGCCCTTAACTTTAAGGGGCTCCTCGGACTTGTGGTTCAGGGTGAAAATGATCACGCTGTCGTTCTCCCCTTCTTCTACAGTGCCTGGGAAGATGGCTTAACTATTCCGGTAATCGGAGGGCTCATGCTTCCCGAGGAATATTACGCTTCCGGACTGCTGCACGACACAGATGGCGCCACTCCTCGCCCTGACGGTAAGTACAAGCTGTATTTTGTCAGCTGGGCCGAACAGGAAATGGCCGGAGAATGGGAACCGAGACTGTTCCACTTCCCCGTACCCCTTGATCCCAACAAAGAAACATCGACTGTGATCTGGGAAGCGGAAATCAAGAACGGCCACTGGGTGCCTGAGTCACTGAAGATGAATGGCGTTTCCACCTCTGAGGTTTCGGAAATCGCCGGTAACCTCGAGGAAATCGAAGCTGTCTATACGCTCGATGGTCAAAAGTTGAACGGAAAGACTCTTCCGAAAGGTACTCCCGTCGTTGTCCGCAAAGGAGACAAGTCCTCGAAAGTAATTATTCGTTAACAGAGTATAAGACGCATGATAAAAGTTCGTATACAAAAACTTATTAGTCGGTTGGGAACCCTGTTGCTGGCCGTCGCAGGTGGGGCTTTGTCATGTGACGCTCTTCCACCGGCCAATCCGCCGGAAGATTTCGTTCGGGCCTCGGTCATTGTAACCGGGCCCGGAGAAACCCTCTATTCCTGTGCCGGACATGCGTGTTTCCGCATGCAGTGTCCCTCGGCCGGAATGGACTATTGCTTCAGCTATGAAAGTGAAAACGTAACCGATAGAGTCCTCTCCTTTCTCGGAGGTCATCTAAAAATGGGTATGCGCGCTGTCCCCACGGCCGACTTCTTCAATAGCTACAAGGAAGAGGGTCGCAGTGTGACCGAGTATCCCCTTAATCTCCCTATTGCTGTCAAACAAGACCTCTGGAGAGTTCTCGACGGATACGTAGACCAGGGAATGGAGCTTCCGTATGACTACATTGAGCGTGGATGTGCGATAAGTGTTCTCCATATCCTTGAGGAAGCCCTCGGACACAGACGGCTGGAGTTCAGAAATCTCCCCCCGGTTTTCGAGAAAAACCGTCGTGAGATTCTGACCGCCGAACTTGAAGACTCGCCTTGGACACGCGTGGCCATCAATATTCTGACCAACGGCTCGGCCAACAGTGAAGTCCCACCCAAGGAAAAGGCCATCACACCGACTGTACTCATTGAACTCTTGAAAAACAGCCGACTGATGGACCAACCCTTGATTTCGGCGGCGCCTATCCAAAAGGTCAATGAGTCCAAGCCTTCAAAGAGAATTTGGTTAACACCGATGATTCTGGCCACTATCATTCTAATCTTGACGGTCGCCAATATACTGATAGGCCGACAGGTAATGCTGAAGTTCCTTGTTGTCCTGCAGTTCGTTCTGGGATTAGTCAACGTTTATCTGGTCTTCTTCTCGTCCCTGTGTGCTACAGAATGGAGCTGGCTCCTGATTCCGTTCAATCCGCTCCCGGCCATCTTCTGGAAGTGGCGCGATAAATGGGAAATGCCTTACGGCATAGTGATTCTCATCTGGAGCGCGACGATGATACTCATCCCCCACTCTCTCACGGACCCGGCACTCATTATCGTAGCAATCTCAACCGGCGCCTCGTTCGTAGCGGCGAAACGCTATCAGGAAGGCTTTGCAAACTATCTCTCGAACCGCTTCACCTTCCTACCAATCAAAAAACAAACCATCCTAAAATGATAAGCTTATGAAGAAAATTTTCGTTCTTAGCCTTATGCTTTTGGGTCTCGTGATGTGTCACGAAGCAAAAGCAAACAGTCACTTCTATTACGCAAAGGCTACCGTGGAAGTGGCAGAAAACTCGAAGGGTCTCGGAACAGTCTACATGCTGAACTCCGACGACGAAAAAGTCTACGAAGACGTACAGCGCGGTGACGACTTCGGTGACACCAACGGAGGGGCAACAGTAGGTTTTATGATCTACAACGAACCCGTTGACGGTTACGTACTCGTCAACTTCACCGATCAGTATGGGAATACTTACTACTATCCCGATGATTCGTCTGGCAACAATCCCAACATCATCACGGTGTTCGCAACTTCTGACGTAGAAGAAGATCCCACAGTCTTCAACCTACAGGCCCACTTCGTTCTCGAAAGCGAACTTCCGAAAGGAGAGCTTGCACAGGCAACCATCGAAGCCATGACAAAGTACGGCACATTCATGAGCCCTGTCGATGTTGAAATTCCCGAAGACCTCCTCGCCTACAAGGTCGTGAAGACTGAGAATGAGTATGTAGTTCTCGAAAAAATCAACTCCAGCACTCTGGATGCCTTCACTCCCGTTCTGCTCGAAAACATCAGCCTGTTCGACACCACCATCTCGGCAACCTACGATCCCTCGGAACTCCCCGAAGAACTCCCCTCTCTGACTACCGGTCTGCTGACAGGAACACTTGAAGACACGATGGTTCCGATGGGCTCTTACGTTCTCGAACCCCTCGTAATGGACGAGACATCGAAATTCTACCGCGTAGAAGACGACATGACATTCTTGGATCCGTTCCGTTGCTTCCTCACCGTTGAAGGCTCGGATCTTCCGGAATATGCAATAGGTTCTGCATTAACAGGTATCCAGACTCTACTCGAAGAGGGTGCCAAGGCAGAGATCTATGACCTTGAAGGTAAAAAACTCAATAACCTGCAAAAAGGTGTGAATATAATAGGGAAAACCAAAGTAATCGTACGCTAATCGTAACCACTGACTTTGTCTTGTGAAAGACGATTTCCTTCGTATACCGCCGGGCTATCTATAACGCCCGGCGGTTCTTTTTTGAACCAAACCTTTCGCCAAAACGTTCTTTAGTTAGAGGAAGAGCCTTACTTCAAGAGCATTACCTCCCTCATTTCATTCATAAACAAAACCAAACGCTATGAAAAAACTTATCTGTTCGCTTCTCGTCCTGCTGAGCGCCGTCTTCGCAGTCTCGGCTAAAGACACATACACTCACAACGTGAGCGTACTCCCGGTTGCCGCCCGTACCACTCTCAAGAATAATTTCAAGGCTGACGTCAATCATATCAAGATCGACAAGACCCTTGGCCGTGTGTCGGAATACGATGTCATCCTGAACGACGGCACCGAGATCACCTTCGATAGCGACGGTAACTGGAAAGACATTGAGATGGGTCCGACCACCTCAGTTCCCAAGAAGTTCGTCCCCGAAGCGATTGTCAACTATGTCAAACAATACCAGCCGAAGGCAATCATCACCGGAATTGAAAAGGAGCGTGGAGGATATCAGGTAGATCTCTCGAACGGAGTCGAGATGAAATTTAACTCCGAGGGAAAGTTCCTCAAATATGACGACTGAAGTCACAGAAATACAATACACCAAAAGCCGGAGCTATTCCGGCTTTTTTTCATTTATATATGGTCCGAAGAAAACAATTACCCCCGATGACTTGACAGCCACCGGGGTAATCCTTAGTTATGTCTCCCTCTCTTTACGCGAGCGGATGGTATTCGAACTTGAGCTTGTCAGCACCCTCGGGACGTGTCACATCGATAGTGCCGCCGATCTGTCCGTCTGCGTTGAGAGTCAACATCAGCTCGGCGAGATCATCTTCCAGATACTTCTGGATCGCACGCTTCAGCGGGCGGGCTCCGAAGTTCTTGTCATATCCCTTGTCGGCAATGAAATCCTTTGCTTCAGGGCTGAGATTGAGCTTGAAGCCAAGCTTTTCAACGCGATCGAAGAAGTCTTTCAACTCCACATCGATGATCTTGAAGATAGCGTCGCGATCAAGTTGGTCAAACATAATCACGTCGTCGATACGGTTCAGGAACTCGGGCGAGAAGACTCTGTTGAGAGCTTTCGAAATCACGCCGTGAGCCTGTTCCTTGCTTACTGACTCGGTGTTGAACCCTACTCCACCGCCAAACTCCTTAAGCTGGCGTGAACCGACGTTAGACGTCATGATGATGATCGTGTTCTTGAAGTCGATCTTGCGCCCGAGAGAGTCAGTCAATCGGCCTTCGTCCATCACCTGAAGCAAAAGGTTGAAGACGTCGGGGTGAGCTTTTTCGATCTCATCGAGAAGGACAACCGAATAGGGATGGCGACGAACCTTCTCGGTCAACTGACCGCCCTCTTCATATCCAACGTATCCCGGAGGCGCTCCGACGAGACGAGACACGGTGAACTTCTCCATGTACTCCGACATGTCGAGGCGGATGAGGGAATCTGTCGAATCGAAGAGATACTCTGCCAACTTCTTGGCGAGATGAGTCTTTCCGACACCGGTGGGACCGAGGAACATGAACGTGCCGATAGGCTTATTGGGATCCTTGAGGCCGATGCGGTTGCGCTGAATGGCTTTGACAGCCTTTTTGATGGCTTCATCCTGGCCGATCACGCTTCCGCGAAGTTCGTCACCCATCTTTATCAAACGTGAACCCTCGGCTTGGGCGATTCTCTGGGTCGGAACGCCCGACATCATGCCTACAACCTCGGCCACCTTCTCTTCGTTCACCTCCTGGCGCTCGGCGTCGAGAGTTTTCTCCCACTCCGCCTTGGCCTGATCGAGAGAAGCTCGCAACTTCGTTTCCTTATCGCGCAAAGAGGCTGCCAGTTCAAAGTCCTGAGATTTTGCGGCCGCCAATTTGTCGGCGTTAGTCTTCTCCAGTTCGCCCTCGAGTTTCTCGATTTCTTCAGGAACCACAACATTGGTGATGTGAACTCGAGAACCGGCTTCGTCGAGCGCATCGAGAGCCTTATCAGGGAAGTTACGGTCCGAAATATAACGACCGGTCAGATCTACACAGGCCTTGATCGCATCGTCTGTATAATAGACATTGTGATGCTTCTCATATTTCTCTTTCACCTGCTCGAGAATGGCGAGAGTCTCCTCGGGAGTGGTAGGTTCGACCATCACCTTTTGGAAACGGCGCTCGAGTGCTCCATCCTTCTCGATATTCTGGCGATACTCGTCGAGCGTAGTGGCACCGATGCACTGAATCTCACCGCGCGCGAGAGCCGGCTTGAGCATATTGGCGGCGTCCATAGAACCGGGCGCGCCTCCGGCGCCGACGATCGTATGGATCTCGTCAATAAAGAGGATTACATCGGGATTCTTGGAGACTTCATCGAGAACAGCCTTGATACGCTCCTCAAACTGACCGCGATATTTAGTGCCGGCAACCATTCCGGCCATATCGAGGCCGATCACGCGCTTGCCGAAAAGGACACGCGATACCTTTCGCTGGTTGATTCGCAAAGCAAGGCCTTCAACGATAGCAGACTTACCGACACCCGGCTCACCGATGAGCACCGGATTGTTTTTCTTTCGACGTGAAAGGATCTGAGCCAGACGTTCGATCTCTATTTCACGACCGACAACAGGGTCGAGACGACCTTCGGCGGCAGCCTTGGTCATGTCGTAACCGAACTTGTCGAGGGTAGGAGTCGAAGACTTGGGAGCCTGAGACGACCCGCGTTTCGAGCCTTGCGCACTCTGACGTGAGCCCTGTTCGGGTCCACCCATGAGCTCTTCCATGTCGTCATCATCGTCTGACGATGACTGGTCGGTCGGCTGCTGAGTAGGTCCGCCGATATTTTGGATAGAGATGTCGAAGTTCAGGTACTTCTCCTTGAAATCAAGAAGGAAGTCTGAATCCACGGCACGACGGTCGTGCATCAGCGCGAGGATAATATGTTCGCCGCCGACGGTCGAGACATTCATTTTTCGGGCCTCGGCGATTGCAAGCTGAAGCAGACGAACGGCTGAGAGAGTGATTCGGAAGCGCTGTTCGAAAAGGGTCGTCGACTCCCCTTGAGGAGTCATAGTCCTTATATAGTCCTCAAGTTCCGTAACCATTGTGTCGATCGGAATATTGAGCTGAGAGAGGATTTTAAAAGCGTAGCCCTGACGGTCTCTGAGAGCTGAGAGCACAAAATGCTCCGGAACCAGCAGAGGGGTCCCGAACTCTTGAGAAACCGAGTAGGCAGATTCAAGCACTGGCCTGAATTGTTTTGAAAAATCGTTTTTCATCCAGTAATAATTTTGTTTTTCCAACCGGGGAGAGAGTGGGAGGAAAGACGGGAAAACGTGTCTCCCCGTCTATATTAACGTTGTGAGAGGGTAAAAAGTCAAAAGTCGTGCCAAAAATTCGAGGAAACGGGTTTAAAGAGGCGAAATTGGCAATTTTTAACGAAACGATGAAGTTGGTGGGTGCCTCAAGCCGATTTTCAGAGGCGCCTAACGCGGTTATTTCGGAATTTTTTGCTAACTTTGCAAATCGTTGCGGCCACATATAAAATAGGTGTCGGTTCTCCTCTCCGCGCCTTCGCCACATCCTCCGGTGCCGCCTCTAAGCGACGGGCTAATGCCTCCGTTTAGCCGGAAGACAAACCTAAATTAAAGATGCAAGGAGAAGATAAAATAATTCCGATAAGTATCGAGTCGGAAATGAAGAGCGCCTACATCGACTACTCCATGTCGGTGATAGTTTCGCGTGCGCTTCCCGACGTTCGAGATGGCTTCAAACCGGTTCACCGCCGTGTGCTCTACGGCATGAACGAGACAGGAACTCCCTTCTCGGGAAACACAAAGAAATCAGCGCGTATAGTCGGTGACGTGATGGGTCACTATCACCCCCACGGTGACAGCTCGATCTACATGACGATGGTCCGTATGGCTCAGGAGTGGTCACTTCGCTATCCGCTCGTTTTCGGACAGGGTAACTTCGGTTCTATCGACGGCGACTCGCCGGCGGCCATGCGTTATACTGAGGTCAAACTCTCACGCATGGGCGAAGAGATGCTTCGCGACATTGACGCCGACACCGTCGACTTCGTTCCCAACTTCGACAACACCTCGAAAGAGCCGACCGTCCTCCCGACCCGTTTCCCTCAGTTGCTCGTCAACGGCGCCGCCGGTATCGCCGTGGGTATGGCCACAAACATGCCTCCCCACAACCTTACCGAGTCACTCAACGCCTCGATCGCGCTGATTGACAAGCCGGAGATCACGATCGACGAGCTGATGACCCACATCTCGGCTCCCGACTTCCCGACAGGCGGAGAGATCTTCGGACTCGACGGGGTGCGTTCGGCCTACGAAACCGGCCGCGGACGCATTATCCTCCGCGCAAAGACTGAGGTGGAGAACACAGGTACGCACGACCAGATCATCGTCTCCGAGATTCCCTATGGAGTCTTGAAAGACGAGCTCGTTAAGAGCATCGCCCACCTCGTTGAGGAGAAGAAAATTGACGGCATCTCCGACATCAAGGATACATCGGCCCGCGGAGTGATTAAGATCGTGATCGACCTCAAACGCGACGCCAACTCGAAGGTCGTCTTGACGAAGCTCTACAAGATGACCGCTCTTCAGACTTCATTCAGTGTCAACAATGTCGCGCTTGTCAATGGCCGACCCAAGACCCTAAACCTCAAGGAACTGCTTGAGGCATTTGTTGGCCATAGACACGAAGTGGTCATCCGACGCACTCGTTACGAGCTCCGTAAGGCCGAAGAGCGCGCACATATCCTCGAAGGCTTGATGAAGGCCGTCGACAATATCGACGAGGTCATCCACATCATCCGCCATTCTCAGTCTACCGACGAAGCACGAGAAGAACTCGGCAAACGCTTTGATCTCGACGAAATCCAGACCCGCGCCATCGTCGAGATGCGTCTCCGCCAGTTGACCGGACTGGAGATGCAGAAACTGAAAGATGAGTACGAGGAGCTGATGAAGCTCATCCAGCATCTAAACGAAATCCTCAACAACGATGAGGTTTGCCGTCAGGTGATGAAAGACGAGCTGATCGAAATCAGAGACAAGTACGGCGACGAACGTCGGACCCGCATTAACCCGAAGGGAAGCGCCAACTTCAACGAAGATCAGTTCTACTCGAACGACGAGATGGTCATCACCATCTCCCACCTCGGTTACATCAAGCGCACTCCCCTTTCTGAGTTCCGTTCTCAGAACCGTGGGGGTGTCGGCTCGAAAGGCTCGACTACCCGAGACTCGGACTTCATCGAGAGCATCTATTCTGCAAACAATCAGGATTATATGCTCTTCTTCACCAACAGCGGCCGATGCTACTGGCTGCGCGTCTTCGAAATCCCCGAGATGGCCAAGAACTCGAAGGGTCGCGCAATTCAGAACCTGCTGAATATCTCGGCCGAAGACAAGGTTAACGCCACTATCTGTATTCCGAAACAACGTCTGCTCGATCCGGAAGAGAACATGAGGTACAACCTCATCTTCGCCACCAAGAACGGTATAGTGAAAAAGACCCCCCTCGCCGCATACTCCCGTCCTCGCCAGATGGGTGTCAACGCAATCATCATTCGCGAAGACGACCGCCTGATTCAGGTTCGACTGACCGACGGAGCGAGTGAGGTAATCCTCGCCGACCGTGAGGGCCGCGCAATCCGCTTCCCCGAGAGCAAGGTGAGGGAGATGGGCCGAATGTCGACCGGTGTCAAGGGAATGACCCTTGGAGAAGAGGGCGACGAAGTTGTCGGCATGATCACGATGCCGGCCGATTCCGAACACACCATCATGGTCGTTTCTGAAAAGGGCTATGGCAAGCGTTCGAAGCTCGACGACTACCGAATCACAAACCGCGGTGGTAAAGGTGTCAAGACCCTGAATGTCACTGAGAAGACCGGAGAGCTCATCGCGATCCTCAACGTTACCGACGAAGACGATCTCATGATCATCAACCAGAGCGGAATCACGCTTCGAATGCCTCTGAAGAATATCTCGGTGCAGGGACGCGCAACCCAGGGTGTCAAGCTCATCGACCTCAAGAAACGCGGCGACTCGATCGCTTCGGTCTGCAAGGTCGACAGCGAACCCGAAGAAGAGGTCACCGAAGAAATCGACGAACAGCTGAGCGATGAAGAACGCGAGGCCAGAGAGGCAATGTCGGTGCTGTCTACACCCGAAGTCGACGACACGGTAGAAGAAGTCGAGGTCGAAGAAGAGATCGACGATCCCGAACTTGACGAGGAGATCGAAGAAATCGTCGACGGGGCCGAAGAGATTGACGAAGAAGAAGAGGCAGAAGACAAATAATTTGTCTCTCAGCTCGTTTTAAACACGACAGCCTCTCCGAAGGAATAGAAAAACAAAACAACAAATAGATAACGATATGAAAAAGTATCTTGCTATCGCCCTCACCCTGGCTTCTGTAGCCTCGATGAGCGCACAGAAAGCGAATGTCGACCAGGCCAACAAGCTTGCCGGCAAGGTTGCCGACATCGCACAGGCCCGCAGCCTGATTCTCGAGGCTTCTCAGAACCCCGAGACCGAATCTGACCCCCGCACTTACTTCACCGGCGGTAAGGTTGAGTTCAGCGCCTTCGACAAAAACATGCAGGCAGCCGGCGTTAATCCCGAATCTGTAAATCCTGCCGATCTGGTTCAGAACCTTCTGAACGGTTATAACTACTTCGTTATGACCCTTCCCCTCGACGGCACTCAAGTTGACGCCAAAGGCAAACCCGTAAAGGCCAAATATAAAAAGGATATCGCAAATATCCTCAGCTCTCACGCCGCCAACTTCTTCGAGATGGGTGGAGCAGCTTACAACGCCAAGGAACTTCCCGCGGGCTATCAGCTCTTCAAGATCTACGCTACCCTCCCCGACCTCGCTGAGCAGGGTGTGGTAATCAATCCCCCTATCGAGAACCAGAACCGCGCACTCGCTTATTACTATGCCGGTCTCTGCGCTTACTACGCAGGTATGGTCAACGAAGCCGCGGATATCCTCGCCCAGGGCCGTCCCCTCGGATACGATGATCCCACAGCCTTCATCCTTGAGATCGCAAGCTGGCAGAACATCGCCCAGAACGACTCTACCCGTGAGGCAGAAGCAACTAAAGCTATCGAGAATGCCGCTCAGGCAGGCTACGACAAGTTCGGTCTCGAACAGCCCGTCTTCCTCAACAACCTCGTGAACGCTCGCGTGATGAACGAAGACTTCCAGGGCGCGATCAACCTGCTGAACGACGTTATGGCCGCCAATCCCGACCAGGGCAACCTCTACGGTATGCGTGCATTCGTTTACGACCGCATGGACAACGACGAAGCTTCTCTCGCCGACTATCGCAAGGCCGCAGAAATGGAGACCACCGACTTCGAGAACCTCAAGAACGCCGCCAAGAAGATCATGCGTGTAGGTACCGAAAAGTGGAACCTCATCGAAGGCAATTCAGCTGAGGCTCAGGCCGCGCGTCAGGATGTGAAGAACAACTACTTCCTCGCCGCCAAGGCCATCACCGACAAGGCAAAACAGAAACCCGAAGGTGCAAACGACTACGACCTCAACAACGTGATCGAGAACATCGACTACGTCCTCGAAACTTACTTCAACAACTAATTTAAACCTGCCTTAACAAATAATAGGTTTAAAAATATCTTAAAAGAGAGCCGCGACAGAAGTTGCGGCTCTTTTTATGGTGTAAAATCGGGATTTTTTCACTAACTTTGTGGCGAAATATTGTCAGAACACCCAAACGAGGCTCAGTGTCTCGGAATAACTGGACCCGGTGGCTCGGAAAAACGAGGCCCGGTGTCTCGGAAAAACGAGGCTCAGTGTCTCAGATTTACGTCAAATATGGGACTTTTTTCATTCACTCAGGAAATCGCGATGGACTTGGGCACCGCCAACTCCATCATAATACATAACGACAAGATAGTAGTCGACGAGCCCTCTGTCGTGGCGATTGAAGGCAAGACCGACAAACTGCTTGCGGTAGGAACCACTGCCCACCAGATGGAGGGCAAGGAACCTCCCGGCATACACACCATCCGTCCGCTTCGCGACGGTGTGATCGCAAACTTCAATGCCGCCGAGCTCATGATCCGCGGCATGGTGAAGATGGTCAGCTCAAAGCGCCGCTGGTTCTCTCCCCAGCTGAGAATGGTCGTTTGCGTACCCTCAGGTTCGACCGAAGTCGAGCTCCGTGCAGTCCGCGACAGTTGTGACCATGCCGGCGGACGCGACGTCTACATGATCTACGAACCGATGGCAGCCGCCCTCGGTATAGGACTCGACGTCGAAGCCCCCGAAGGCAACATGATCGTCGACATAGGTGGAGGTTCGACCGAAATCGCCGTCATCTCACTCGGCGGTATCGTATCGAACAAGTCTATCCGTCTGGCCGGTAACGACCTCACCGCCGACATTCAGGAGCACATGGGACGTGTTCACAACCTCAAGGTTGGCGCCACCATGGCGGAACAGATCAAGATTAACGTGGGATCGGCTCTGACCGATCTGGAGAATCCGCCCGAACCCTTCACCGTCGTCGGCCCGAACCGCATGACCTCGCTCCCGATGGAGGTAGCCGTGACTCATGAAGAGATAGCGCTCTGCATCGACAAGTCTATTCAGCGTATGGAGGAGGCTATTCTCGGAGCACTCGAACAGACTCCCCCGGAGCTGTATGCCGACATCGTCCGCAACGGTATCTATCTCGCAGGCGGAGGCGCACTTCTCAGAGGTCTCGCCAAACGACTGACCGACAAGATCCGAATCGAATTCAAGATTGCCGAAGATCCGCTGCACGCGGTAGCCAAAGGAACCGGAGTCGCGTTGAAGAACATCAACCGCTTCAACTTCCTGATCAGATAATAGGGTTTCTTCATCCGATAACCGGGTGCTCGCCAAGTGAGAAATCTCCTGAACTTCATCATAAGATACAGCGCATGGTTTGTCTTCACATTCTATGTGCTGATTTCTTGTATTTTGTTGGGGATGGGCCAGTCTTACCAGCAGGCTGTTGTTCTCACTTCGGCCAACACGGTCGTCTCGGGCATATACGGTGAAGTCGCTGACATCACCGGCTACTTCGATCTCCGGACAATCAACCGTGATCTTCAGCAAAGCAACGCCCGTCTCGAAAACGAGCTGCTGAACCTAAAGACGCAACTCGAGGAATACAAGGCTTTGGTGAGCGATTCAATGGTCTTCGTCGAGCGCGAACCGAGATATGACTACGAAACGGCGACGGTCATCAACAACTCCATACGTCACCCGAAAAACTACTTCACAATCAACCGGGGCTACGCCCAGGGGGTGAAAACCGGTATGGGAGTAGTTGACCAGAACGGTATCGTCGGGATAGTCAACGTAGCCGGCAAAAACACGGCGCGGGTGATATCTCTTCTCAACGA
This sequence comes from uncultured Sangeribacter sp., assembly GCA_964615915.1. GTDB lineage: Bacteria > Bacteroidota > Bacteroidia > Bacteroidales > Muribaculaceae > Lepagella. The sequence goes on along the minus strand of CAZTSQ010000002.1, from coordinate 71,771 downwards.
GACCCAGCATTTCTCGGTCAAGTTGAAGGGAACACAGTTCGTCGGCACCCTGTCGTGGAAAGGAGGCGACCCGACCATAGCCTATATGGAGGAGGTTCCGCGCCACGCCAAGTTCAACATCGGCGACACTGTCGTCTCATCCGGCTTCTCGACAACCTTCCCCGAAGGAATCATGATCGGGACGGTGATGAACCGCGTTAAGGGAACCGACGACAACTTCTTTATCCTGAAGATCCATTTGGGCTCCAATTTCCGAAACCTCAGCACAGTACGCGTGATCAAGGATGCCTGGAAACCAGAGCTGGATTCGCTCGCTACCCTCGACATAGACATAGATAAGTAAGAAACACTCGAAGCTAACCGTCAACTCTCAATCAGAAATGAACAAGTCAGTGATCGTTTACATCATTCTGTTCGTCTCGCTTGTGCTCGCACAGGTGCTGATATGCAATCACCTTGTCCTTTTCAATGTGGCGGTTCCGATCATCTTCATCTATTTCATAATCCGTCTGCCGATGGATCTCAGCCTCAACTGGCTGTTCACCCTATCGTTTCTCCTCGGTTTCAGCGTCGATGTTTTCTCCGACACATTGGGAGTCAATTCTTTGGCTTGTGTTTTGCTGGCAGTTCTGAAAAAGGGGATTTTCTTCCTCTACGTACCTTTTGACGACAAGACAAAGGTACAACAGCCGTCGATGACAACTATAGGAGTGTCAAACTACTGCAAGTTTCTGTTGACGATGACTACGATCTACTGCTTTCTTGACTTCGGGATCGAGTTCTTCTCGTTCGGCGAAATCAAGAACATCGTCATCATGGCCGCCGCCAGCTCCGCCCTCTCCTTCCCGCTGATGCTCGGAATCGACAGCATCTTCTTTACACGCCTCTCATTCAGTAAGTAATCTCAGTTACAATCCCGGAATGGGAGGCTCCGTTTCTCTGGAAGAGATTATTCAACTATAACCTCACATCAACACAATATAAATTGAACAACGCAGGTGATGGACTCGAAAAAAGGCGTTTCGTTATCGGCGGATTCATAATAGCAATCGTCGCTATCTATATCATCCGCCTGTTTTCGCTTCAGGTCACAAGCGAACAATATAAAGAGAACGCCGAAAGCAACGCCTTCCTCAAGAAGGTGATATACCCGGCACGCGGTGTCATCTATGACAGGAATGACAATCTTGTCGTATTCAACCGGCCGGCCTATGACGTCATGCTCATCCCCAAAGACCTCGGCAAGGACTTCGACACCCTCGCTCTCTGTCAGGTCCTCAACATACCGGTAGAGGAACTCGAACGCCGATGGGCCGACATGAAGAACCCGCGCCTCAACCCAGGATACTCCTCTTATACTCCTCAGAAACTTCTGACTCACCTCTCGCAGGAAGATTACGGCCGATTGGCTGAGAAACTTTACCTTTTCCCCGGCTTCTTCATCCAGAAGAGGACGGTGCGCGAATATGCCTACCCGGCCGGAGCCAACATCCTCGGCAATATCCGCGAAGTCTCGGCCACCGATATAGACAACGATCCTTACTACAGGCGTGGAGATTACACCGGCGACCTCGGTATAGAGAAAAGCTACGAAAAGCTTCTGCGTGGCGAGAAGGGCGTCGAGATTCTGATGAAAGACGCGCTCGGTCGAATCAAGGGCAAGTACGAAGAGGGGCGCATGGACGTCTCCCCTGTCTCCGGACGCAACCTCACTCTCTCGATCGACATGGAGCTTCAGGAATATGGGGAGAAACTGATGGCCAACAAAATCGGAGCCATCGTGGCCATAGAACCCGAGACGGGTGAAATACTGTGTCTCGTGACTTCGCCCAACTATGACCCTTCGATGCTTGTCGGTAAGGAGCGCGGAAAGAACTACGCCGCTTTGGTTAAGGATCCCTACAAGCCCCTTTATGACCGCGCGCTTCAGGGAGCCTATCCGCCCGGCTCAACTTTCAAGCCGACCCAGGGACTGATCTTCCTTCAGGAAGGAACGGTGACACTCTCGACTCAATATCCCTGCTATCATGGATACATCAACGGCTTGAGAGTAGGTTGTCACGGCCATGGCTCACCAATCGCATTGAAGCCGGCTCTCCAAACCTCCTGTAACGCCTACTTCTGCTGGGGTCTCTACAACTTCATCAACAAGAAGGGCTCGACTCCGTCGAAACAGCTCGAGAAGTGGAAGAATTACATGGTCGAGATGGGTTATGGCTACCGTCTCGGTGTCGATCTCCCCTCAGAAAGCCGTGGTTTCATTCCCAATCCGGAATTCTACTCCAAGTCTTTCCGCGGCGCGAACTGGAGCGGCAACTCCATCATCTCCATCTCGATCGGGCAGGGAGAGGTACTCGCCACACCCCTCCAGATTGCCAACCTCTGCTCCACAATCGCCAATCGCGGTTGGTTCTACACTCCCCACGTTGTCAAAGCCGTGCAGGATACTGTCATCGACAGCAGCTTCCGCGAGAAACATGCCCCTAAGATAAAACGTGAACACTACGAGGCTATAGCCGAGGGAATGAGAATGGCCGTCATCGGCGGCACATGCCGAAAGGCAGCTTTCCGCGACGTCGAGGTCTGCGGAAAGACCGGAACAGCTCAGAACCCCCACGGTAAAGACCACTCAGCTTTCATGGGTTTCGCCCCTTATCATAACCCGAAGATCGCCGTAGCCGTCTACGTGGAGAATGCGGGCTTCGGAGCCGCTTACGGTGTCCCGATCGGCTCCCTGATCATGGAGAAATACCTTTACGGCGACATCTCTCCCTCACGCAAAGGAATGGAAGAACAAATGTTGAACGCTAACACCATCATATACAGTGGAGTCAAGAAGCACTGACACAGGTATCGCCGTCTTCAAGTCAATAGACTGGGTGACGGTTATCCTCTATCTCATTTTGGTTGTCGCCGGAGCTATCAGCATCTACGCCGCGAGCTACGACTTCGACAAGGCCTCCATGTTCTCGTTCGAGGAGTTTTCGGGCAAGCAGTTCCTTTGGATCGGTCTGTCGCTCGTGTTGGGTGCGATCATTCTGCTCCTTGACCGTAAACTGTATGAGGCCTATGCCTATCCTATCTACGGTGCGGTGATTCTTTTGCTGATCGTCACGATTTTCATCGCCCCCGACATCAAGGGTTCGCGCTCATGGCTCGTCTTGGGTCCGGTATCGCTCCAGCCGGCTGAGTTCGGCAAGTTCGCGACTGCTTTGGCCTTGGCTAAACTCTTCGACGGATACAATTTCAGTCTTAACCTCAAGATATCCAACTACTTCAGGGCGCTGACAATCATCCTGGTGCCTATCGCGCTGATCATACTCCAGCACGAGACCGGTTCGGCGCTGGTTTACCTCTCGCTGATGTTCGTACTCTACCGGGAGGGAATGTCCGGAATAGTGCTCTTCGCCGTTCTTTGCGCCATCACCTTCTTCGTCGTTGCTGTCAAATATGCAGAGCCACTAATTCTCGGGATGCCCTGCGGCGAATTTACGGTCATGCTTCTGATCGCCCTCATGTTGGTGCTTCTGTTGGCTTTCTTCTGCAAGGATATCACGATGGCTCGAAACGTTCTGATCGGATGGGTTGGTTCGGCTATGGTTGTCGCTGGATTGTCTGCCCTCAATGTTAGTGTGAACGGCGAGATCTATTTCTTCTCCATGTTCGGACTGTCGATCGCCTATATTCTCGTGATGATGCTCCACCACCGGATCCGACCCTATCTCATCTCGGTCTCTTTCGTCGCGGCTTCGTTGCTTTTCCTCTTCTCGGTCAACTATGTCTTCAGCAATGTCCTTCAGCCCCACCAACAGATGCGAATCAAAGTAGCTCTGGGAATCGTCGAGGACCTTCGGGGCGTGGGTTACAACGTCAATCAGTCGAAGATCGCCATCGGTTCAGGGGGACTTACCGGCAAGGGATTTCTGAACGGAACGCAGACCAAGCTCAAGTATGTGCCCGAACAGCACACCGACTTCATCTTCTGCACAATCGGCGAAGAGGAGGGGTTCGTAGGCTCGACCGCTGTGCTAATCACATTTCTGGCTCTCATTCTACGCATCCTCTACCTCGCCGAACGACAACGCAATCCCTTCGGGCGCGTCTATACCTATTGTGTCGCCTCGTATCTCATCTTCCATCTGTGTATCAACGTCGGGATGGTCATCGGGCTATGCCCTGTAATCGGCATACCCCTCCCCTTCTTCAGTTATGGCGGCTCCGCCCTCTGGGGCTTTACCATCCTGATATTCATCATGTTGAAGCTCGATGCCTCGAGACGCGAGCGAAGCAGTTGACAAATAAATGTACCTCGGTTCGATACTTTTTGCGTTCCGGAGTGTTAATATGATAGAGTTACCTCGGTCGAAGGTTGCTTTTCAATCCCCTCTCGGCCATTCATAGCTCTGAATTTCATCGGGCGTCACAAAAAGTGGCTCCTGTAAATATCAAAATAATCATGGGAAACAAAAGAGATTTCAAAAAGACAATTGATGCAATCGGTGCAAACGTTTGCAATGATATGATGGTGGTCTACTACAATGTTGACGGTGTCGACAAAGAGGCTATCAGCAACGCCATCGGCAAAGTACTCGGTGCAGTAGGTGCCGCGAAGAGCCACGCCAACGTCTTCTTCGACAAGGGACACCGTGCGTTCAACGACATGAAGGCCTATTCTCAGGCAAAGCGCGAGTTCTTCCGCACTCTCTTCAAGAAGATCAACAAGGACTTCACCGACGAAGTGAACGCCGCTCTCAAGGAGTTCAACGAGGCTATCCCCGAAGACAAACGCAAAGCAACCGAACAGGCTCTCGCCTGATCCTTGTTATCAGAACGACAAAACGACGGCGTATCAGAATATTTGACTGACAAGATATTTTGGTATGCCGTCGCAGTTTATTTTTCAGCTTCTCTTCTAACCGAGGGAGGCAAAAATCTGTGGCTATGAACCTATGGAAGAAGATACTTGATTGGTCGGGCTGGACGTTTCATGTCGATGTTCCTTTGCCCGACAAGTGCGTCATCTGTGTTGCGCCCCATACCTCCAACTGGGACTTCATCCTCGGTCTGTGCGCCTATCGCTCGCTCGGACGCGAGGCAAACTTTCTCATGAAGAGCTCATGGTTCTTCTTCCCTCTCGGGTATCTCTTCCGCGCGCTCGGAGGCATTCCTGTGAAACGCTCGGGGGGGAAAGGTTCGCTGACCGAAAATGTGGTCGAACAGTTCAAGCAGTCGCAATATCTTAACCTGGCCGTGACTCCCGAAGGCACCCGTTCGGCGACGGCCAAATGGCGCACCGGCTTCCTTTACATCGCTTATGGAGCCGAGGTGCCGATTCTCTTGGCTGTCATTGACTACCAGCATAAGGATATCTTCATATCCAAGACATACACCCCTACAAAAGATGTCGAAAAAGATATGGCTGCGATCAGAGGCTATTACACCGACCATACAGACGCCGCCAAGTATCCCGACAAGTTCATTCCCTGACCAACATACACCTGACACATGAAAGACTTGAACGTCTGCCTGCTCCCGATGGAAATAGTTTGGGGAGACAAGGAGGCAAATTTCCGTACGCTTGAAGAAGCTCTCAAAAAGATACATCCCGATACCGACCTCGTTGTCCTTCCGGAAACATTCTCAACCGGATTCCCGATGGCCGACAAGGAGGAGATCCGTCCCTTGGCCGAACGAAACACCGGACCGACCGTTGATTATCTGAAGGTCCTGGCAAAGAGATACAACGTGGCCCTGGCCGGAACGTTTGTGGCCGATACGGGAGGCTCGCTCTATAACCGTGCCTTCTTTATCGAACCGAGTGGCGAAGAGACCTTTGAAGACAAGCGCCATCTGTTCACCATGGCCAAGGAGCACGAACGCTTCTCGCGCGGACACGGTCGTCTTCATGTCCGCTACCGGGGATGGGAGATAGCGATGGTTGTATGCTATGACATTCGCTTCCCGGTCTGGTGTCGCAATGTCGACAACCAATATGACCTGCTCCTTGTGGTGGCCAACTGGCCGACGGTACGCGTTGACGCGTGGAACAAACTTATACCGGCGCGCGCGATAGAGAACGAGGCTTATGTCTGCGCCGTTGACTGCAAGGGCATTGATCCGAAAGGATTTGAATACGACGGATCTTCGATGGCGATCGACTTCAAGGGAAAGGACGTCACCGTCCGCACCGACGATGGCTTCCTTTACGCCCATCTCAGCCGCGAGTCGCTCGACCGCTTCCGCACCAAGTTCCCGGCCTATATGGATGCCGACCGCTTCACGATCGAAGATTAATCGTGTAGGGACATCGCTTTGCGATGTGGAATTACCCGTGAACGAATGTAGGGACATCGCTTTGCGATGTGGACTTGAAAAATCTTTTTCACATTTCCACACCGCGAAGCGATGTCCATACATAGTTAGGGTTGGTCTTCCGAACGACTTACCCGTTGATATAGGCTTCGAGAAGACGTTTAAGGTCTTCGGCATTGTGAACGCCGGAGCCGCGCCACTCGAGCTTGTTGTTCTTGAAGATCATCAGAGTCGGAACGCTCTGGATCATGTATTTTTCGGCGAGAGCCTGATTCTTGTCGACATCAACAGTCAGAATGCGGACCTGATCGCCCATCATCTCATGAAGACGTTCGAGCTGGGGATGCATCATTTTACACGGACCGCACCATGTGGCATAGAAGTCCACAAGCACCGGAGTCGGAGACTGAATGATTTCATCAAATTTTTCCATAGTATTTCCTTTCTTAAGATTGTGTTTATCTCTATAACAACCCCCCTCCCCTCTCGGTTCAGTTACCCCATCAGTAGCGCCGGCTTCCAGCCGGTACGAAGAGACCCGGCAGTAGCGCCGGCTTCCAGCCGGTATGAAGAGACCCGGCAGTAGCGCCGGCTTCCAGCCGGTACGAAGAGACCCGGCAGTAGCGCCGGCTTCCAGCCGGTAACGAAAGCAGGAAGTTAAGTCCTTTGGAAATCTGTAAAGTTTTCGTTACTTTTGCAGACAGAAAACGTTACCGATATGAAGAGCACCGTAAAATATCCCGTTGGTCAACAATCCTTTGAGCGCCTACGCAAAGGAGAGAGACTGTATGTAGACAAAACCAAATATATAGAACAGTTAATTGACAGCGGGGGTCAATATTACTTTCTCGGACGCCCCCGACGGTTCGGGAAGAGTCTCTTCTTAACCACCCTAAAGTGCTTCTTTGAGGGAAAGCGCGAACTTTTCAAGGGTTTGTATATTGACACGATTGATTGGGACTGGGAACCGCAACCAGTATTGCTTCTCGATCTCAATAACGCCAATTATAAGGTTGACGGTGCCTTGGAAGCCTTAATTGAGAACCAACTTCTGGAGTGGGAAGAAAAATATGACATTGTTCCTCGTGTTACCGACCACTCCCAACGCTTTAAGAACATTATCCGTGTTCTAAGCGAAAGGACGGGCAAACCGGTTGTAATTCTTGTTGACGAGTACGACAAACCTCTGATCAAGAACCTGCACGACAGAGATCGATTCGAACGGTATCGCGAAATGCTCGCCGGCCTTTACTCGAACTTCAAGAGCTCAGCCGAGTACATCAATTTAGTCTTTCTTACAGGTGTCACCCGCTTCGGAAAGCTGAGCGTCTTCTCGGGCCTCAACAATATATCAGACATCTCGTTCGACAATAAGTACGCAGGCATCTGCGGTATTACTGAGACGGAGCTCTTCGAGTATTTCGGCCCGGGAATATCCGATCTTGCCGAAGAGTATGGGATGGATCGCGATTCAATGGTCGCCAAACTCAAACGTCGATATGACGGCTACCATTTCGCAAGGATTTCACCCGATATATACAATCCCTACTCGCTTTTGGAGACTTTCACGAAAAGAGAGTTCCGTAACTATTGGATTGATTCAGGAGCTCCGACGATTCTCGCTGAGCAACTGAAACGTGACCATACGGATCTGACCGAACTCGTACCAGCCTCGGGAGACACTGCCGACCTTTCGGGTCTGGATCTTGACAGTGTAGATCCGGTAGCGCTTTTCTATCAAACAGGTTACCTGACCATCAAAGGCGTTGATGAAATATCGGGCCTCTTCAGACTCGGCTACCCCAACGAAGAAGTTTCGGAGGGTTTCTACCGATTCATTCTCCCCTATTACTCAACTCTCCAGAGACAGAAGGTTTTGAGCTATATTACCGAACTTGTCAGGGAATTCATGCGCGGTGACATTGACGCGGCGATGAAACGGCTCCAGTCGCTGTTTGCAGGCCTGTCGTACGACCTGAAGATAGACCAGGAGAGGGATGTCCGCAACGCTCTGTTCATTGTCTTCAAGTTGGTTAGGATGATGGCCGACGCAGAATACCACACCTCAGACGGCAGTATTGACATCCTTGTCCGCACCCCAGACTATGTCTACATCATGGAGCTGAAGTTCGACAAGTCAGCAGAGGAGGCTCTCGACCAGATTAAACGCAAGGAATACCAACTACCCTGGTCGGTGGACCATCGCACCGTCATCGCTGTCGGTATCAACTTCTCGTTCGAGAAACGACGCATCGACTCGTGGCTCTCCGAGCGCTACTAACCCTTTAGCTATTAAGCACTTGCCGCGCAGGCGGGGACGCCTGCGGTACATGCAGTGGCTACCGGCGTTTGCCGCTACGCCTTGATGGCGTCGTAGAGCTTGAGGTAGTTGCGGCGGAGGAGGTCGACGTTCAGGCCGTTATCGAGCGCCTCCCAAAAGGTCTGGCCGTAGAAGATGTAGACAAACATCTGGGCGAAGGCGTAGGTGTCGACCGACTCCGCGATCTCCCCCCTCTTCTTCGCCTCCCTCAGGATGTCGTTCCAGATAAACAGCTCGTTGGTGCGGTTCGACAGATACTCGTCGTGTAGGTCGGGAGCCGTCTCCCTCAGCTGCATCAGAAAAGACAGATACGCTTGGCTCGCCTCCTGAACCGTACACCCGACAAGAAGAGAGTGAAGCCCGCTCATTGACTTACCGATCGCCGCCGTGTACTCCACGATAAACTCCCTAAGTGTCTCGGGGTTGACGTTCATCTTCTTTGTCAAGTCCTGACGATCGATCCAATAGTGCTTGACCACCTTCCGATAAAGATCCATCTTGTTCTTGGCGTAGTAGAACGTCGCTCCGCGAGTCATCCCCGCCTCCTCTTCAATCTGTTTGAGAGACACCCCCTTAAACTGATGGAGCAGAAACAGCTTGAAGGCGGCATGATATAGTGTTTCCTGTCGGTTGTTTTTCTTCGGCATGGCAAAAGACTCTTCAATAGTCGGAATCGACTTGATTTGCCAACAAATTTAGTCATTCTAGCGCTCATCTCCAAATCGGAATTCCACAGCTCAACCCTATTAAATACCGTTTAGTTTGTAGCTTAAAATGTTAAAATCGACTCCATTTGGCTCTTTTTTGGCCCAAAAACTTGCGGTATAAAATAATTTGACTTATTTTTGCGCTCAGAAAAGGCTTCAAGGGCCTTTTTCTCTAAATTTTACATACCAATTAATATTCTGACGTAGAAGGAGTTTTTACCCTTGTGGTCACCGCCTGGAAGGCGAGACTGCTTGCCGGTTAGTGGTGTATCACGCCTGAGAAGGAGGAAAAGTCAAGAAAAATTTGTAACTTTGTAGGAAGAAAAGCCAACATGACTATGAACAGAGAGATCAATTATCCCGTGGGCGAGCAATCATTCGAGGAGATCCGCAAAGGTAATTGGCTATATGTCGATAAGACTCGTTATGTCGAAATGATAGCCAAAGGGACAAAATATTACTTTCTCGGACGTCCTCGCCGTTTCGGGAAAAGCCTGTTTCTGTCCACTCTGGAGTGCTTCTTTGAAGGAAGGCGCGACCTGTTCAAGGGCCTCTATCTCGATACAATCGATTGGGATTGGGAACCGTATCCCGTCCTGCTGCTGGATCTCAATAACACAGATTATACTGTCGATGGGGCACTTGAAAGGATAATAGAATATCATCTTCACGATTGGGAGACAAAATACGATATCAAGCCCGTAGTAGATGAACCCGGCTTAAGGTTTAAAACAGTCATCCGCACAGTTCAAGAAAGGACTGGCAAAAATGTCGTGATCCTTGTTGACGAATACGATAAGCCACTGGTCAAAAACCTGCATGACGAGGGGCGATTTGAGAGGTACCGCGAAATGCTGGCCGCTCTTTATTCAACCTTCAAGAGTGCCGCAGACTATATCAGATTGGTTTTTCTCACCGGAGTCTCCCGCTTCGGGAAACTAAGCGTATTCTCCGGACTCAACAATATCAAGGATATCTCCTTCAACGAAAAATTCGCCGCTATCTGTGGTATAACAGAGACCGAGCTTTACGAGAATTTCGATCAGAGTATTACCATCCTCTCGGAAGCGCAAGGGAAATCGAGAGAAGAAACTGTCTCAATGCTCAAAAAGAGATATGACGGTTATCATTTTACATTAAGGTGTCCGGATATCTATAATCCGTATTCACTTCTGAATACTTTTGATGACAATGAATTCGGCAGTTATTGGATCACTACGGGTACACCTTCCCTTCTTGTCTCGCAACTAAAGAGAAGGCACATGGATCTTGAATCCGTTCCTTTGGCTGAGAGGGAGGCCATTGATCTTTCCGGGCTTTCGTTTGAACACATGGATCCAGTCGCACTATTCTACCAGACCGGCTATCTTACTCTCAAGGGCTACGATGAAGAAAGCAAACTCTTTAAGTTGGGCTACCCCAACGAGGAAGTTACGGAGGGATTCTATAAATCAATCCTACCATATTATGCTTCTCTTCACAACCAAAGCTCAATGCAGTTTATCAAAGAGCTCGTGATGGCTTTCAGAAAAGGGAATGTTGAGGAGGCCATGAAACGGCTCCAGTCGTTGTTTGCCGGACTGTCTTATGATCTGAAGATAGACCAGGAGAGGGATGTCCGCAACGCTCTGTTTATCGTTTTTAAGCTCGTCAGGATGATGGCCGAAGCGGAATACCGGACCTTTGACGGACGAATCGACATTCTTGTGCGCACTCCCGACTACGTTTATATAATGGAGCTGAAGTTCGATCATACTGCGGAAGAAGCCCTCGACCAGATCAAGCGCAAGGAATACGCTCTGCCCTGGAGCGTCGACCACCGCACGGTCATCGCCGTCGGCATCAACTACTCGTCCGAAAAACGCCGCATCGACGACTGGAAATCCGAACAGCTTTAGGAGGTTGTAGAGTAGTGCCGTTGGGGTATGTTGTTAAACATTTTGGCGGGTTGGGGTTTTCATGCTATCTTTGCGGTGTCGAAAGAAAAACCTTTTGACAACTTCAGGGTCGTTTCGTCCCTTAACCTTAAAATCTGACGCCTCTTCCTCTTCCTCACTCTCTCCCGCTCTTCTCTTCTTTTTGAAGACTCGTCTCTTTCGAGAGAGGCTTAACTATCTCCTCTCCTCTCTTCCTCTTCAGTTCATCTAATCTAACCAATCAAGAAAAACTCAAAAAGAATGTCAAACGTGAATATGAGCCCGAATCCGGTGGTTCAGTTCCTCGGCAAAGAGCCGGCTGAATTCCGCAAGGCCGACATCATCCGCTTTATCCGCGAAAACGGTATCCGGATGGTCAATTTCATGTATCCCGCCGATGACAACCGTCTGAAGACCCTCAACTTCGTGATCAACTCCGAAGACTATCTGGAGTCGATCCTCACCTATGGTGAACGTGTCGACGGTTCGTCGCTCTTCCCTTTCATCGAAGCCGGAAACAGCGACCTCTATGTCATTCCCCGCTATTCGACCGCATTCGTCGATCCCTTCGCCGAGATCCCGACTCTGACGATGCTCGCCTCCTTCTTCAATAAGGAAGGTCGTCCCCTCGAATCGTCGCCCGAATACACTCTGCGCAAGGCCTGCGAGTCTTTCCGCAAGACTACCGGCATGGAGTTCTACGCAATGGGTGAGCTCGAATATTATGTAATCTCCGAAGACAACGGCCTCTTCGCCGCACGCGATCAGAAGGGCTATCACGAGTCTTCCCCCTACGCCAAGTTCAACGACTTCCGAGTTGAGTGCATGCACCTGATCGCCCAGGCCGGCGGTCAGATCAAATATGGCCACAACGAGGTAGGCAACTTCACTCTCGACGGTCACATCTATGAGCAGAACGAGATCGAGTTCCTCCCGATCCCCGCACAGGAGGCTGCCGACAACCTGATGATCGCCAAGTGGGTTATCCGCACCGCCGCCATGCGTCGCGGATATGACGTGACCTTCGCGCCGAAGATCACCGCCGGAAAGGCAGGTTCGGGTCTCCACATCCACTTCAAGATTATGAAGGACGGGCAGAATATGATGACCGTAGACGGCAAGCTGAGCGACGTAGCCAAGAAGGCCATCGCCGGTATACTCGACCACGCCGACGCCATCACCGCCTTCGGCAACAAGGTACCGACCTCATACTTCCGCCTCGTTCCTCATCAGGAGGCTCCCACTTCAATCTGCTGGGGCGACCGCAACCGTTCGGTTCTCGTTCGCGTACCCCTCGGCTGGACCGGAGAGGTTGACATGTGCTCACAGGCCAATCCTCTCGAGGGTGCCGATGATGTTGAGGCACCGCAGAAACAGACTGCCGAGCTCCGCTCTGCCGACTGCTCAGCCGACATCTACCAGCTCATCGCCGGCATGGTTGTCGCAGCCCGCACAGGCTTCGAGATCGAAAACGCACTCGAGCGCGCCGAGGCAATGTATGTCAACGTCAACATCCACAACGACGAGAACAAGGAGAAACTCGAATCGCTCGAGTCACTGCCCGACAGCTGCGTCGCTTCGGCCGAGGCACTCGCAAAGAAGCGCGCCGACTTCGAGAAAGACGGTGTCTTCTCACCCGAGATGATCGACGGCGTAATCGCCAAGCTCCGCAAGCACGACGACGCCAACCTTCGCCGCAAAGTCGAAGGCTCGCCGACAGAGATGATGAAGGTCGTCAAGAAGTCCTGGCACTGCGGATAAGCCTTAATTAGCTCACGACGAAACACTCCTTTTAATACCGGCTGGAAGCAGGCGCTCCCGATTGGACGCCGCTTCCAGCCGGTATTGTCATCGCACGCAGTAGCGCCGGCTTCCAGCCGGTATGAGAAGAACTTAAGTAGTTATCACTCAATAAGAAGGAACCTATCCGACCCCAAATCAACCGTAAGCAGCCGGTCAATAAGCGGCGTTCCGAAACCGGATAGATATTTGATGGCTTCTGAGGCTTGGATAGACGATATGACTCCGGCGGCAGGACCGAGAACGCCATTCACCGCGCATGGAAGGACACCCTGCTCCTCGGGAGGAACCGGGAAGAAGTCTGAGAAGCGCATGTGACCCGGGGCAAAAGTAGTCACCTGACCCTGCATTCCGGAAACGCCTCCTATTACCACGGGCCGGCCTACCTCGAAACAGAGTCGGTCTATCAGGTATTTAGAAGCCGGATTATCCGTAGCCTCAATCACGAAATCGTAGTCGGAGATGATATCCCGGCCATTCTTTTCGGTCAAGAGACATTCGTGTACTTTCACCTCAATTTCAGAATTGAGTGCCGCTATTCTCGAGGCTAAGGTATGAGCCTTAGATTTCCCGGCCTCATCTTCCCGATAGAAAAGCTGGCGCTGAAGATTGGTCGGGTCAATGGTGTCGAAATCAACGAGTCCTATCGTGCCGACACCCGCTCCGGCAAGATACATTGCCGCAGGGCTACCCAAAGCGCCGCAACCAATTATCAGCACCCTACTCTCGAGGAGACGTTGCTGACCCTCATCACCGATTACCATAGTGTTTCTTGAGTATCTTGATTTCATTCCAAAAAGCTTTATGATCGCCCTCCGGTTACAAAGGTAAGGAACCGGGGACAGATTTTAAGAAGTACCAAATAAACACAAAAAGAGACCCCTGCCAGGATAACGAAGCTCAGGAGCATCGCGCAGACTATCTGCCAATCATGATTATAGCCGCAAACCTTCACGGCAAACTTTCTTGTTACCGAGACAAAGGTCTGATGGAAGGCATAGAGGAAAAAGGTCGACTGAAGCAATAGTTTCCCGAACCTTGTGTTATCGAGGCTTCGCATCATTCCCGCCAAATTGATCATGACAACCAGAAAGAGTAGGACCGCAATATAATGTACCACTCCCCCTAAGACAAACTGAGTGGACGTCAACGTATTGGTCAAAACCCCGGCCAAAAACAAGGCACAGCAGAGCGTCAGATTAGTACCGGATAGGAGGCAACGGCCGATCTTCACTTGATGTAAAGCAAGAGCGGCGCCGGTCACAAACCATTGGAAACCCAAAACATTTACCCTTAGCATCTGGACCAATATAACCACTGCAATAGTCGCCCACCACTTCCGGCCAATCAACCAAGCCAACGGCGAGGCCACCACGAGCGCGATGAGGTTCCGTATGAACCAGAAGGCAAAGGCATAAGGCATCCCGAAATCATTCGGCAACGCGATGAACCCTTTCAGAAGGTTGGCAACATTGACCGAATCACCTTCGAAGACTCCCAAGCCTGGGAAACCCAGATACTTTTGCTTGAAGTAAAGGAGCACGCAACAGAGCGCGTTCCAGAACAGATAAGGGACCAACAGAGTATGGGCCCTGCTCTTCAGCTTTCGACCATAATCTCTCGGCCTGAAGGAATCGACATTGGCAAAAAAGAGGTAGCCGGCAATGATAAGGAAAGAGGGCACGCAAGCGCTCGTCAGATCAACAGTGATGAATCTGACGAGCTCAGTGCCTAACATAGCACAGCAATGCGGTGGAAGATTTATCGCCACATTGCTGTGAATCAATATTATACCGAGAATCAAGAAGAACTTGACTACCGGAATTTCACTTATCTTGACTGCCATTCCAGGATACAAAAATACGACAAAATGTTGAGCGGCGCAAGATCGGACACTTGACGGGAGCAAGAAAGCACTCCTTCTCATCCTGAGGGATGTTGCGCAATTCGAGTCTATTTTGTAATTTTGCGAGTATGAGCGACTCTAACATGAAAAACGAGAACGGGACGATTGTCGGTCGTCTCGGAATAGACATAGGGGGAACCAACACCGAGATGGGGATAGTGGACGGCGCCGGGAATTTCCTGGCCCGAAAGACCATACCCACCACCGGCTACGAAACCCTTGAAGAATATATCGGCCGGATGGGAGAAATGTACCGGGAAATGGTCGGAGCACTCCCCGACGGAACGGAAGTGATCGGCGCCGGAGTGGGTGCACCGTGTGCGAACCAGGCCACAGGGTGCATCGATGGATGGACTAACCTCCCCTATAAAGGGATAATTCCGCTCGCCAAGCTTCTGACAGACCATTTCGGAATCCCGGTAACGCTGAGTAACGACGCCAACGTTGCGGCTGCCGGCGAGAAGATGTTCGGCGCCGGTAGAGGCATCGATAACTTCATCATGATCACATTGGGGACCGGAGTCGGAGGTGCAATAGTCTGTGACGGCCATCTGCTTGTCGGCTCCAGAGGATTCGCGGCGGAATTGGGCCACGTCACACTCGGCGAGGGATACGATCGTGATTGTCCCTGCGGTCGAAAAGGTTGTCTGCAGACCTACTGCATGGCCGACGGAGTGGTGCGGACCGCCCGCGAGCTGCTTGAAAAAAGTGATGACTACTCTCTCCTCAGAAATATAACGACTGAAAAACTGACAGCCAAAGAGATAGCGAAAGCCGCAGAGAAAGGAGACCCCATTGCCCTCGAGACATTTAGAATTACGGGTGAGATCTTGGGCAAAGCCACAGCCAACTTCCTGGCCGTCACAGACCCGGACGCGGTCATACTGTTCGGAGGCGTCTCGAAGGCCGGAGACCTTCTGATTAAACCAATGAAGGAGGCAATGGAGCGCGAGGCTCTGTTTCTATACAAGAATCGCGTGAAGATTCTGACCTCCGAGCTATCGGGAGCGGAAGCTGCTATTCTCGGAGCCGCCGCGCTCGTTGAATAATCGCTTTATCTGACATCATGAACTCGATAACCAAAATATTTCTATCGTCACTACTTCTGGGTTGTGGAACGACGGGCGTCCTTGCCGAAGGGTATGTGCCGTCTCCCGAGATTGTGAAGAGCCAGGAGGATTTCGCCAACGACAGATTCGGAATCTTCATTCATTGGGGAATATACTCGATGTATGCCCGTGGGGAGTGGTATCTCAACAACGGTCCTCTTGCCTCAGAATACTCAAAAGCGGCTAAGGGATTTTACCCGGCCAACTTCAACGCCAAGGAATGGACCGAGGCAATCAAGGACTCCGGGGCCAAATATATCTGCTTCACAAGCCGACACCATGACGGCTTCTCGATGTTCGACACCGACCAGAATGACTATAATATTGTAGACGGTACTCCGTTCGGTCGTGACGTACTGAAGGAGCTCTCCGAAGCCTGTGCACAAGACAGCCTGAGTCTGCACCTATATTATTCTCATCTGGACTGGATGCGTGATGACTATCCACGGGGACGCACCGGCAAGACGACAGGGAGGCCCGAGGGAAGGGAAAACTGGACCACATACTCGGCCTTCATGGACGCCCAGTTGACAGAGCTTCTGACCAACTACGGACCGATCCGCGCGGTTTGGTTCGACGGATGGTGGGATCATGATGAAGACCCGGAACCGTTCGACTGGCATCTTGACGAACAATACGCCCTCGTACACTCACTCCAACCCTCCTGCTTAGTCGGTAACAACCACCATCAGAATCCTTTCCCGGGCGAAGACATCCAGATCTTCGAGCGCGATGTTCCGGGAGAGAACACCGCCGGTTATTCCGAGCAGGATATCAGCCGATTGCCTCTTGAGACGTGCCAGACTATGAACGGAATGTGGGGATACAAGGTCGAGGATACAGACTACAAGAGTGTGCCGACGCTTATCCGGTATCTAGTGAAGACCGCCGGGCAAGGAGCAAACCTTCTCCTCAACATCGGTCCTCAGCCTGACGGCTCTCTCCCCGAGCAGGCGCTCGACCGTCTCAAAGGTCTCGGCGAGTGGATGCGTGCAAACGGAGAGACGATCTACGGGACAACAGCCTCGCCGTTCGGTAATAAAGAGTGGGGAACTTCTACACGAAAGGGTAACAGACTTTTTGTGCATGTAACCTCTCCGGAAAAGGCCGGTGAAGTTGTCATTCCATACGCCGGGCTTCCCGGAACGACACTGACAAAGACCGCTCTCTTCGCCGACAACTCGGCGGTCAAGGTGACTAAAGAGAAAGAGGGCTACCGTCTGCACCTCGGAGAACTTCCGGAAGAAACTGTGGACCATATAATCGTAATGGAATTCAAATGAAGCTACTCGAAGTATGTTGCGCCGACATCGAAAGCGTACTCGCTGCAAAAGCGGGAGGTGCCGACAGGATCGAACTTTGCTCAGGCCTTGAATGTGGGGGCCTGACGCCATCGATAGGCCTGGTACGCAAAGCATTGGAACTTATTCCGGGTAAGGTGAACGTCCTAATCAGGCCGAGAAGCGGAGATTTTCTGTATACTCCCGAAGAACTCGAGCTGATAGAAGAAGATATCCGGGCTGTCAGCGAAGCCGGTGCGGCAGGTATTGTGTTCGGAGCATTGACTTCCGACGGTGAACTGGACATGGAGGTGATGAGGCGGATGATAGCCGTCTCGCGCCCGGCATCTTTCACCCTTCACCGGGCCTTCGATGTTGTCAAACATCCACTTGAAAGCCTCGAACGTGCGCTCGATCTTGGAGTTGACCGCATTCTGACGTCGGGAGGTGCAAACAGCGCCGTGAACGGAATCGCAACTCTCAGGCAGTTGGTAAAGAATGCAGATGGTCGCTTGAAGATACTCGCCGGTGCGGGTGTCAGTGCCAAAAATGTCGAAGAGATTATCCGCTCGACCGGCGTTGATGAAGTCCACGCGTCGTGTAAGCACAACATCCCGAGCGAGATGACCTTCAGGAACAGCGCTGTCTCGATGGGAACGCCCGGAACGGATGAATATCTTCGTCCCGGCACTTCTTCAGTACTCGTCAAGCAATTGGCGACAATCGTTCACTCTCTGTAAACTCAAAAATGTTATACCTTTCCCTTATCCTCACAGCCGCCACTCTGGGTACGCCGACAGTAGACGCTGATTTCGAAAAAAGACAGGCTGAGCTACCTTCGGAGATCTTCGAAGTGTTCAACGACCGCATAATGACACCCGAAGAGGAGGAGGCGTTGAAATTCTTATATACCTACATGCCCCTCCCGGATCTTGCGGGCCATAGCGCAGACTTTCACCTTGACAATGTGAAAGCTACTTTGCGCGCCCGGAAGGAGATGCCCTGGGGAGAGAAGATCCCCGACCGAGAGTTCCGTCACTTCGTGCTTCCTCTTCGTGTCAACAACGAGGCACTCGACATGTCGCGACCGGTCATCTATGAAATGTTGGCCGACAGGGTGAAAGGTATGTCAATGAAAGATGCCATACTTGAGGTTAATCACTGGTGTCACGAGCACGTGACCTATAAGCCCTCTGACGGCCGGACCTCTCCCCCTCTGAGCACAATGAGTCAGGCTATCGGACGCTGTGGCGAAGAGTCGACATTCACAGTGGCGGCACTTCGTGCCGTCGGAATTCCGGCCCGACAGGTTTACACCCCACGCTGGGCACATACAGACGACAACCACGCCTGGGTCGAAGCCTGGGCGGACGGTGAATGGTACTTCCTCGGTGCCTGTGAGCCAGCGCCGATTCTCGACATGGCCTGGTTCAATGCTCCGGCCTCGCGCGGAATGATGATGACCACCAACGTCTTCGGCGCCTATGACGGACCGGAAGAGAAATTGGCCGTGCGACCCCTCGTCACCACCATCAACGTAACCGACAAATATGCTCCGGTCGGTGAATTGAAGGTTCGTGTTGTCGATTCCAATGGCAATCCGGTAAAGGATGCCGATGTTGCCTTCTGTATTTACAACTACGCCGACTTCTACCCGGTGACAACGAAGAAGAGCGACGAAAGCGGCCAGGCATCACTAATCGTGGGTAAGGGAGACGCGGTGATGTGGGCATCCGACGGAACAAACTTCGGTTGGACAAAAGGCTCACCTAAAGAAGATACCGTTTACGAGATCGTTCTCGACAAGGACTCGGACTACACCGGGACGTTCGAAATGACCATTGTTCCCCCATCCGGGTCCGGAACCCTCCCCTCCCCGTCGGCTGACCTCGTGAAAGCAAATGAGCTCCGCCTGGCCGATGAAGACCGTATCCGAAAGGAATATGAGTCAACCTTCTTGAGCGATGAAGATGCGCGTCAATTGGCAAACACCCTCCCGGGCGCTGTTGCTCCGGACAGAATCGTCAGCATTTTGATGGACTCTCGCGGCAACTCCCGTATGCTCGCAGAAATGTTCGCCTCTCTCCCGGAGAGTCAAATCGAAACAGCTGTCAATCTGCTCGAAAACGTAACCGAAAAAGATCGGCGCGACATTCCGCGCGAGGTCATTACGGATAATCTGGAGTATCACTATGTAGGAGGAATGATGGACGACTCCCACAGGCGAGACGCCTGTGGCGCATGCTATTACCAGCTTGAAATTTGGGCACCATACGTTTTGTCACCCAGAATCGACACCGAACAGCTCGTTCCGTTTAAAAAAGAGATCGCCTCGCGATTGGGCGAAGACAAGCTCCGGGAGTTTAGGAAGGATCCCTTCGCTTTAGTCAAGTGGGTGAACGAGAAAATTTCTGTCGAAACCGTCTCAAACCCGATGAGCATCAGGATGGACCCGATGACAGTTCTCAATCTTCGTAAAACCGACCCCCTTTCGCGCGACATTTTCTTTGTGGCGGTCGCCCGCACGGCCGGAATCCCTTCCCGCATCGACCCGGTTACTGGCAAAGTACAGGTGATGACCGCCGGTAACGACGGATGGACCGACGTCAAATTCTCTGACGGAACTGAGAGCGCAACAGCACCGTCAGAAGTCAAGAAGAGCCATTTGCAGCTGAACTATACGCCCACAGGTCATCTGACAAATCCCCGCTATTATAACCACTTTGCCATCTCCAAGATTGAGGGAGGATTTCCGACCCAACTCGAATATGAGGATGGCTATGGCGTCGAGGAAATAAACAAGGAAAACGAACCCCTTGATGAAGGTCAATATATGCTCATGAGTGGCCAACGTATGGCAGATGGTTCAGTACTTGTCCGTGGAGAAATTTTCGTTCTCAAGGATGGATCAGACGCTGAGTTACCATTGATCATCAGAGAGGATCCCGCCGGCGTTCAGGTTATTGGCAACCTCAATGCGGAAAATCTTTATCGACCCCTTGGCGAAGATGCAGACCGAAGCATTCTCTCAACAACGGGACGAGGTTACTATGTGCTCGGGATCATCGGAGCAGGACAGGAACCATCGGCGCATGCCCTCAATGACCTCTCGGCCGTCAGCGACGAACTTGAGAAATGGGGTCACTCAATCGTTGTGCTCTTCCCCGATGATGACTCAGCCTCTCGCTTTGACGCAGGTCATTTCTCCGGGTTGCCCTCTAACTTGACTTTTGGTGTCGACACGGGCAATCTCTCTCAAGATGAGCTTCGCGAGTCGTTGAATTTAACTGACCCATCGCTTCCCATATTTGTGATTGCGGACTCGTTTAACCGGGTGGTGTTCGTCACCCAGGGATACACTATAGGACTCGGCGACAGGATTCTCGAGACATTAGGCAAGATAAAGGAGTAGCGGCCAACCAATAACCTCCACACGTTGTTAATAAGGTAGAATCAAAACTGAAAGA
Source organism: uncultured Sangeribacter sp. (assembly GCA_964615915.1). Taxonomy (GTDB): domain Bacteria; phylum Bacteroidota; class Bacteroidia; order Bacteroidales; family Muribaculaceae; genus Lepagella. Next base: position 50,954 of record CAZTSQ010000002.1, on the reverse strand, counting down.
CTATGAACTTTGAACAACAGACGCAGGAAGATCTGCACAAATATCTCGTGAGTGTTGACCGTGTCGACAAGATCCTACCTCAGACTCCGGATATCGAGGAGCTTTGGCCCGCAATTCTCGAAGCCTATCTCCCCGATGGCGTTCGTGAGTTTCAGGACTATCCCAATGTGTCTCTCGGATGGATAATGTTTGTCGGTATGGCAGTCGCCAAATACTGGGATACCGACTGGGAAAAATATCAGAAGGAGGGTGGCAAAAAGATCTACGAGAACCTTCGTGATGAGAAAGGCTTCGACAATCTCGACGATCATACTCTTGAGACAGTTCTCGGTGTCGACAAGGAAGAGGCCGAAAAGGTCAGCGAGGTTGTCGGCGAATGTGCCGCCCGTACGCTGTCTGCACTTCACCGCGCTCATTTTGAACCGGGCACCGAACAGGCAGCCCAGGCCTATGTAGGCGCTCTTAAAGCCCTTTATCTGATGGGCGCAGCCATGGAGCTCAACGCCCTCGGCTACCACATGACCCCGATGGGAATGAACTAAGGGAAAGCACTATCTTATCAAGACATAATTGGCCCCCAGATGTCGTAAACCACATCTTGGGGCCAAATTTTTGCCACCGACAGCCACAATAAAGAGGGGGAAAATGAGTTAATAAGGAGTATGAGTGTGCAATTGCGAATCTTTGTTTTTCTACTCTTTTTGCTCGCCGTGATTTCGACGGGCTTTGGTGCCGTCACCAAAGGTACGGTTCTGAAGGGGCAGGTGACCGATTCGCTGACGCACGAGCCTCTGGAATTCGTAAACGTCTTCATCAACTCGACAGAAGGAGGTACCGTAACCAACGAGAAAGGTCGCTTTAAATTCAGGACCTCCCAACCCGTAGACTCCATCAGGATTACTTGTTTGGGTTATTTGCCAAAGAGCGTCGCAGTCTATCCGAATAATTCAGGCTCTCTCGATATACGTCTGCAACCGGCGGACTATGAATTGGCCGAGATAGTCATTCGTCCTAAAAAAGAGAAATATTCGAAGAAGAATAACCCCGCCGTCGAATTCCTCAACCGGCTGAAAACTGCATCAAAAGCCGGTGATCCAACTAAAGAGCCTCACTTCAGCTTCGACGTTCAGGAAAAGATGGTGCTCGGAATGAGCGACTTTGACCCAAAAGTTCCGGGTGAAGATGGGAAGGAATCAAAGATGGCCTTTGTCAACGACTACATTGACTCAGCGGCACACCAGGACATGACCGTCCTGAAGATGATTCTACAAGAACGACAGGGATCGGAACTCTTCACCAACAACCCTTCGAGTCATAAGTCATACACTGCGGCGAGCCGGAGCACCGGCATTACAAGCGCCATACCTTCGGCAAATGTCACCGTGTTTCTCAATGACCTCATCAGAAATGTAGACATCTACGAGCCGAACATTACTCTGATTCAGAACAAATTTGTATCGCCGTTGTCACCCATAGCGGCAGACTATTATAAGTTCTATCTGGATACAATCAATTGGAACGGGAGCCGTCATTATCAGCTCACCTTCCTCCCTCACTCACCCGAGTCAATGAGTTTTCAGGGTCGCCTATTGATTCCTGTGAATGACTCGACCATGACGATCCGTCACCTCGAAATGAGGGTGCCTCACGACATTAACCTCAATTTCGTAAGAGACCTTTATGTTGAGCAAGACTTTGATCTCGATTCTCTCGGGAACCGCAACAAGACCCGCGAGTTCCTCGGGGCGAACTTCCATATTCTTTCCGGCACACAGGCGTTGTATGCCGAGAAGACGGTCGACTACTCCAACTTCTCATACGATCGCCGAAAAGACCTCGAGAAGATTTATTCGGCTCCGGGAGTATATCACGAAGACTTCTACGCCGACCGCAAAGAACCGGAGTATTGGGCAGATACACGAAGAATTCCCTTGACTCCGGCCGAGGCCAATCTCGATCACCTTTCGGCGCAGATGAGGACCCAGACATGGTATCTCGTCTTTGAACGTTTGGTCAAATGGTTGGCCGACGGCTACATATCCACTGCCAAAAAGGACTCGAAGTTCGACATAGGAAACGTAATATCGTTCGTCGCCTTTAACACCGCCGAGGGGCTCCGGCTCAAAGTCGGTGGCATGACTACGGCAGACCTGTCGCGAAACTGGTTCGGACGCGGCTATGTAGCCTATGGATTTCGGGACAAGGTATGGAAGTATGACGCTGAGGTCGAATATTCCTTCAATCCCAAGAAGAGACACTCGCGTGAGTTCCCGATGAACGCCATCCGTCTCGAGCATCAGTATGACCTCTTCGAGATGGGCCAGCAGTATGAGGGAGCTTCCTCAAATATTCTTCTCTCGATCACAAGAAAGAAGAACTACAAGGTTACCTATCGCCGATTCACATCATTGAGCTGGGTCAAGGAGTGGACCAACAATCTTTCGCTGGAACTCTCTGTCAATCATGAGATTCAAAAAGCGACCAAATATCTGCCGTTCCTACTCTCAGACGGCCGATCGCTTAGAGAATACTCCCAGGCTTATTTCTCTGCCAAGATTCGGTTCTCGCCGGGAGAAACCTTCATCCAGGGAGCGACCAACCGAACCCATGTCAACCTTGACGCACCGATTTTCTGGATCAAGCACCAATTCGGGCCCAGAGGTTTGTTGGGATCGCGTTACAATCTGAACATCACATCCCTCTCGGCCCGATACCGATTCTGGTTTGCCTCGTTTGGATATGCGGATGTCGTCATCAGCGGCACAAAATGTTGGAACTCTGTCGATTTCCCGTCGTTGCCATGGCCGGCTGCGAACCTGAGTTACACGATCGCCGAAAACGCTTACTCCCTCATGAATCCGATGGAGTTTGCCGTCGACCAGTATGCCTCGTGGGACCTCCAATATTGCGGTAACGGTATCCTCTTCAACAGGATTCCTCTCGTCAAGAAGCTCCGGTTGCGCGAGATAATCGGATTCAAGGGTCTTTTCGGGTCACTCTCGAAGAAGAATAACCCGGCGCTCAACAGCAAGCTCTTTGCCTTTCCGGAAGACGCCGAGTCAGGTTTACTCGACCCCAGGACTCCGTACATGGAGTTTTCGGCCGGAATTGACAATATTTTGCGCCTTTTCAGAGTTGATTATGTATACAGACTGACCTACCGAAACCGCCCCGGAATTGACCGCTGGGGAATTCGTTTCGGTCTTCATTTCTCTTTCTAAAAGACAATACTCTCTGTAAATGAAAAAGATAGCTTATCTACTTATATTACCCCTGTTATTTCTCCTATCGTGTGTGAATCACGAACCGGAACCGAGTCCGGAACCTGGACCGAGTCCAATCGAGAATCCCAAGTTCAAGCATACCAAGCGGACTCTGCTGATCTACGCTGTGGCCTCGAACAATCTATATCCCGACTGGCTGAACGATCAAAACGAGATCCTCCTCGGTGCCCAGCGCGTCGCGAGGATGAATAAGGATGTACGGATAGTTGTCTACTCAGTACTTCCCAAAGCAGAAGAGGCTACTCTCAGCGTGATTGAAAAGCAGAAGGACAAATGGGAGCTGAGGGACGTCAAGAAATATGACCGGGAGACATTTTCGACCGATCCGCGCAGAATGTCAGAAGTCTTTTCAGATGTTCGCACGACCTTCCCTTCCGATAATTATGGGCTTGTTTTGTGGAGCCACGCGACCGGCTGGACTCCGGCATTCCCGGATCATGTAGTTGCCGCTCCGAAGACAATTATGAAGTCATACGGGCAGGATCAAATCTCTGTCGAAGGACCGGAGGGCAAACCCGTAACTATCTCTGACCAGTGTGAGATCACCGAGCTCGCCTCTGCAATTCCGGATGGGATGTTCGATTTCGTTTGGTTCGACTGTTGCTATATGGGAGCGGCCGAAGTTGCTTATGAGATTTCTCCGAAAATCCCAATGATGGTCGCCTACCCTTCTGAAGTATGGTCAGAGGGCCTCCCCTACGATCTTGTTTTGCCCTTTATTGCCTCGGAAAAGCCGGATCTCATCGGAGGCGCCCGTAAAGTTGCAGAATACTTCTCAAACAAAGGGAGCAGTTATACGATCGGGGTCTATGATCTGACTGCAGAAGCCTTCAGGGAGATGCCCAAACATTTTGCGGAGCTGATCAATGCCAATCCGGAGATTTTGACATTGTCTCCGGTCCAGAAGTACAGTCGATCCTCTTTTGGTCCTTTCTACGATTTCAGGGACCTGTACAGAAAAATGGCCGAACCAATCAATGGGTCCATCGTCGATATTATGGAGGCTCTCGAGTCAGACCTGACTTCTACGGTGAAGTACGGATCGTGCTCTGACCGTGATTTCAACGGTTATTCATGGGATCAGAATGTTTACTGCGGTCTTAGCGTCCGAATTCCGGGATCCTCAAACGAAAACTACGAAAATTTTTACGCCAAGACCCGCTGGGGGGCGGAAGTAAACAAATATTTGAAGAAATAATATACGAAATATATGTTCCAATCCGAGAATTCAAATGATATTGTCGATCTCCCTTCGATTCCCGAAGGATCAGGTGAGTCATGGTCGCTCCTCAAAGGATTGACCCTCGACGATGCCCTCTCAAAGATAGCCAACAGCATCGTTGACTTCACGTTCAAGTTGCTTATAGCGATACTGGTCTTCTATGTCGGTAGATTCGTAATCCGCAGACTATACCGGCTGTTGAATTCCATCATGACAGCCCGCGACACGGACATGTCGCTGAAGACCTTTGTGCTCTCGCTGGTCAACATAACCCTCTACTTCATCCTGATCGTCACGATAGTAGGAATTCTTGGAGTCGAAACATCGTCCTTCCTCGCACTCTTTGCCTCAGCCGGTGTCGCCGTCGGTATGGCACTGAGCGGTACCCTCCAGAACTTCGCCGGCGGAGTCTTGATTCTGTTGCTCAAGCCATATCGTGTGGGAGACTATATCGACACGGGCACTTACGCGGGAACCGTCAAGGCTATCCAGATCTTCCACACGGTTCTCAACACTCCCGACAACAAGACAATCCTCATCCCCAACGGCCAACTATCGACCGGATCCATCAATAATTACACAGGTGAAGATTACCGGCGGGTTGACTGGCAGGTGTCACTGTCGTATGACACCGACTACGCGGCTGCCGAAAAGGCAATCAAGGAGATTCTTCTCGCAGATCCACGCGTTGTGACTTCATATGTGAAGGAGGATGCCCTCCAGGCCAAAAATGATGAGTCATCAAAGAGCCGTCTGCGCGGTGTGAAGGTTGAGCCGCAATCAATCGACTGTCCTCCCTTTGTCGGATTGAACGAGATGGCTGATTCGTCTATTAACCTGACGGTTCGCGCCTGGTGTCACAAAAAAGATTACTGGTCGCTCTTCTATGAAATGAACGCGATCCTCTTCACCGAGCTTCCGAAACGCGGCTTCTCCTTCCCCTTCCCGCAGATGGATGTCCATATGATTCAGCCAGCCGAGTAACCCCGATAAGACAGCATGAAAAAATCACTGATTTGGCTCCTGACCATAGTCATGGCGATTACTTTCGGGGCGCTCCTATATTTCCAGATCATGTATCTGGAAAACATGGTTCGCATGCGTGAGTCTCAATTTTCGGAGGGTGTAATGCGATCGATTTCCTCTACTGCAGGATTTCTCGAGAAGTCTGAGACGCTCCACTATCTTGAAGAGGATGTCAACGTACTCGAGTCGCACTTCTTCGACGAGCCGGCTCAGTTCGGGACGGGTGCGCCTACATACTCCATTGAGAAGTCTCCGGGCAAAAAGAAACGCTTCACCCTTTCATATCCTCAGGCTCCGCAGAAGGTCAGCAGTTCATACCGCCATCTACAGGAGGCAGTACGGAACCAGTATCTTTACCAGCGCGGTTTGCTTGACGAGGTGATTATGGTCATCCTTCAGGATGCTTCGCTGCGCCCAGTGAACGAGCGGGCTGACTCTACCACGATCCGCCACTTCCTAACCGCCGAACTTGAAGCCAACGGAGTCACGACCCCATTCGTATTTGCCGTTACGGGACCGCACGATGAGATCGTCTATGCAACCGAGGGGTTCGACACGAGCAAAAATCTCGAGACCTACGCCTCTCCCCTCTTCGCCCATACCGATAATCAGTACTCACTGAAGGTGATGTTCCCCCAGAAGAGTACCTACATTTTCTCTTCGGTCAAGTTCATCATTCCGACCTTAGCGCTTTCGATAGTCCTGTTGGTTGTTTTCCTCCTGACTATCATCTTGATCTTCCGCCAGAAGAAACTGAGTGAGATGAAGAGTGACTTCATCAACAACATGACCCACGAGCTGAAGACTCCTATCAGCACCATTTCTCTCGCGGCCCAGATGTTGGGTGATACTTCTGTACACAAGTCTGAGTCAACTATCAAACACCTGAGCGACGTGATCACCGACGAAACAAAGCGGCTCCGGTTCCAGGTCGATAAGGTTCTTCAGCTTTCAGTATTCGAGAACTCGTCGACTGCCATCAACTTCACGGTCGTCGATGCGAACCGGATCGTTGAGAACGTGGTCAACACATTCAAAATCAAGGCAGAAAAGTTCGGCGGTTCAACCTCATGCAAACTCGAAGCCCCCGAGGCGCTCGTTCGGGTTGATGAGATGCAGTTCACCAACGTCATCTTTTCACTCCTTGACAACGCCATTAAATACCGACGGGAAGAGGTTCCGCCAGTGTTGACCGTCACCACCCGTGACCTCGGCCACAACAGACTTGAGATCAGGGTCGAAGACAACGGCATCGGCATCAAGAAAGACGACCAGAAGCGCGTTTTCGAACGGTTCTATCGTGTCTCGACCGGCAATCGCCACGACGTCAAGGGTTTCGGACTCGGGTTGGCATATGTGAAAAAAATGGTCACTCTCTTCGGGGGCTCAATCTCCGTCGAGAGTGAACTCGGACTCGGTTCGGTATTCATAATCACCCTTCCCTTGGCCGAAGAGAAGTAAATACTACGGGATGGGTTCATGTCACAACACAAAAATCTTTCAGCTTATCCTCCTGATTGACAAATAGTTGCAAAATATTTTCAAAATAATTTAACAATCGATTAGGAATTGTTAAATTTTGAGTGTTATATAAGTAGATGAGGGTCCGTAGGATCAAGATACGCCGTCCTCATCAGAGACACAAAAACACAGTAGCCAATACTTTGTCAAAAATAAAACTATGGAAGATAAACTTAAAATACTTCTTTGCGAGGATGACGAGAACCTGGGCATGTTGCTTCGTGAGTATCTGCAGGCAAAGGGATATAATCCCGAGCTTTGTACAGATGGGGAGCAAGGATATCGCGCCTTTGTGAAAGGCCAATATGACCTTTGTATTCTCGACGTGATGATGCCTAAGAAAGATGGGTTTACACTCGCACAGGAGATCAAGGCGATGAACAGCGAGGTGCCAATTATTTTCCTGACCGCCAAGAACCTGAAGGAAGATGTTTTGGAAGGATTCAAGATCGGAGCAGACGACTATCTGACGAAACCCTTCTCGATGGAGGAGCTGGTGCTTCGTGTGAACGCTATTCTTCGTCGTGTTCGCGGTAAGAAAGATCGTGACACCACGGTTCACCAGATTGGACGCTTCGTATTCGACTCTCAGAAACAGACTCTCACTCTCGACGATGGTACCGTCTCCAAGCTGACAACCAAAGAATCGGAACTCCTTTCGCTGCTCGCTCACCACATCAACGACATCCTTGAAAGAAATTTCGCGCTGAAGACAATCTGGATCGATGATAACTACTTCAACGCACGCAGTATGGATGTTTATATCACAAAACTTCGTAAACTCCTGAAGGCCGATCCGAATGTGGAGATCATCAACATTCACGGCAAAGGCTACAAGCTGATCGCTCCGGAAGCGTAAACCTCCTCTTGATCAGCATCAAAACATATGTGAACAGGACACCCGGTTATGTGACACGGTGTCCTGTTTTTACGTTTTTTAACCAATCTGTTGTCTGTTCGGCAGATTTTTTGTATTTTTGCCGTTAATCAGAAAAACAAAACTCTGAGCCTCGAATGAAACTGCTTTTCAGATTCTATCAATATATCATCGCCGGTCCGATTCTTCTCGTACTGACGATTCTTACAGCCTTGATAACCATCATAGGTTGTGCTCTCGGAGGATCAAAGATCTTCGGATATTGGCCGGCCCATTATTGGTCGCGCTGTGTCTGCGTGCTTTGGTTCGTTCGCGTGGAAGTTCACGGCCGCGAGAATATCAACAAGAACACCAGCTACGTTTTCGTCGCCAACCATCAGGGGGCATTCGACATCTGGGCAATCTTCGGCTATCTTAACCACACCTTCAAGTGGCTGATGAAAAAGGAACTGGAAAAGATTTTCCTTGTCGGATACGCCTGCAAAATTTCGGGCCATGTCTTTGTCGACGACTCCAAACTCAGCTCCATCAGAGAGACAATCACAGAATCTGAAGACAAACTCAAAGATGGAATGTCGCTCGTAATCTTCCCCGAAGGCAGTAGAACATGGGACGGCAAAATGATACCCTTCAAGCGTGGGGCCTTCATGCTGGCCGGTGAATTCAAACTGCCGGTGGTTCCGATCACTATCGACGGATCGTTCAAGGCTATGCCGCGAACAACTTACAATGTCACTCCCTGCACCATCAAGCTGACCATCCACAAGCCGATTTATCCCGGTGAGCGCGGTTTCAATACCAAACAGTTGATGGCAGAGTGTCGTGAGTCTATAGAGTCGGCACTTCCCGAAGAGAACAAGGGGATGGGGGTTGCTCGAGACTAAAAGAGTCACACCACGTTGAAAAACAGGACAATAGAAAAAAATGACTAATAACAATATAAGAACCGTCTTGTCGATAGCGGGAAGCGACTCTATCGGTGGCGCAGGAATACAGGCAGACCTCAAGACTTGCTGTGCCTTCCGCGTCTACGGAATGACTGCGCTGACTGCCGTGACAGCCCAGAATACCGTCGGAGTGCAAGGGATTCAGCAAATCACTCCGGAAATGATCCGGAAGCAGATCGAATCTGTCGTCACTGACAGTAGACCCGACGCTGTCAAGATCGGAATGGTCGGAGACGCTGAGGCTGTTCGGGTGATTGCATCGGCAATCAAAGAGTTTGACCTCAAGAATATAGTCGTTGATCCGGTTCTGTTAGCATCGTCCGGTTCTTCGCTCAGTGGCGAAGGTTCTTCGACCATTGAAGCATTCTTCTCAGACCTCTTTCCCCTTGCCGATCTCATAACTCCAAATATTCCCGAAGCAGTCTCTCTTCTCGGGATTGCCGAAGAATTCGAAGACCCTGGCCTAATGGCGGTGCGTCTGCTCGGAACGACGGGAGCCAAGGCAGTCTTGGTTAAGGGTGGTCACGGTGTCAAGGAAGAATGTCGAGACTATCTGCTGATGAAAACTCCAGACGGTATCAAAGCCGAAGAATTCACGGCTCCCAGAATAGACACACGGAACTCTCACGGAACAGGTTGCACTCTTTCAACAGCGATAGCGTGCGGACTGGCTGAAGGACTCTCGTTGCCCGAAGCTGTGGAGCGCGCCAAGCGATTCATCTCAAAGGCTCTTGAGTCGGGACGCAAGTTGCATCTCGGACGCGGGACCGGACCGCTCGACTTCTTCGTCGAACCGTAAACTACTCATACTTACCTATTTCTAACCTTAAAACTTTTCATCATGACACTTCTCCTCAATAATCAGGCAGTCGATACTCCTTTCGAACCCATCTCTCTCTCTCAACTCCTCTCAGCAAACTACAGAACCCTCCGCGGAATGGCTGTAGCCGTCAACAACAAGCTCATCAGTCGCGAAAAGTGGGACCACACAACCCTCAAGCCGATGGATGATATTGTTGTCATCACCGCAGCCTTCGGCGGCTGATTTTAGCAGTGAAAGACTTCAAGCTCATAGCAATCACACTTCCGGACTACGTCCCGGATGATGCGAACAAGATCCGGCATCTTCTCGATGCCGGATTTGACCGTGTCCATATCCGCAAACCTGAGTGGACTGCAGAACAAGTCAGCAGTCTTCTCGATGAGATAGGACCTGATTACCACGAAAAAATTACCCTTCATCAAACGCCGGAGTTAATCTCGGAAAGAGGCTATCGGGTCGGTTTTCAACTCAACAGTAGACACGGGTTAGCTCCAGCCGGGTCGGTTGTTGTCTCAAAGAGCTGTCATTCTGTCGAGGAGGCAACCGACGCATCGGGAGATCCAAGAATAGCCTACCAAACTCTCTCTCCTATCTACGATTCAATTTCGAAGGAGGGCTACGTCAGCGCCTTCAACCCAGAAGATCTGTCTGATTTGCCCCCGAACACGATAGCCCTCGGAGGAGTGACTCCGAAACATTTCGAAAACCTCAGAAGTCTCGGTTTTGCCGGAGCGGCGATGCTGGGATACGTTTGGAAATGTCTCGAAAATGAACCTCAGTCAGTTTCAGAGAGTTTTAATATAAAACTGAAATCTTAGAAACTATGTTACAATACATAACAAACACCGATTGTGGTGTTCCTATCAAAGATCAGGTCAAGGCTGTCCTCGACGGCGGTGGCCGCTGGATTCAGGTGCGGATGAAAGATGCGTCTGATGAAGAAATTAAGAAGGTAATCGACGAAATCATGCCGATGTGTCTCGAAACCGAGTCCTTCCTTATTCTCAATGACCGCGTTGAGCTCGCCAAGACTCTCAATGTCGGGGGCGTGCATCTTGGTCGCGAGGATATGCTTCCCTCTCAAGCCAGAGTTATTCTCGGAGCGGCAGCTGTAATCGGTGTCACGGCCAACACTTTCGAGGATGTGCAGGCCGTTAGATCGCTCGATGTCGATTATATTGGCATCGGACCCTTCCGGTACACTGAGACAAAGAAAAAGCTCGCCCCTATCCTCGGCCGCGACGGCATAAAGGCGATCTGCGACAGGATGCAGGAAGAGGAGATACTGATTCCGAAGGTTGCCGTCGGCGACGTGAAGTATGACGACGTTGCTGAATTGATGGATGCCGGTGTCAACGGCGTGGCAGTCAGCGGCGCAATAGCCTTTGCCAAAGATATACGCGAGGAGACCCGTCGATTCGTCGACCTCCTCGCTGTCTACGAGAAGAAAGAGCTTGAAAAGCTGAACGATAAATGATTACAAACGATAAACTGACCATCGGAGGGCGTGAGTTCGGCTCACGCCTCTTCGTGGGTACCGGAAAATTCTCATCTCCGGAAATCATGCTCGAAGCGGTGCTCGCCTCGAAGTCTGAAATGATCACTGTGGCCATGAAGCGTATCAACCTCCTCAACGAGGCCACGGACGATATGCTCACCCACATCAACCGCGATCACGTGCAGTTTCTTCCCAACACCTCTGGTGTACGCGACGCGCGAGAGGCAGTTCTCGCAGCCCAGATGAGCCGTGAGATTTTCCACACTGACTTCATTAAACTCGAGATCCACCCCGACCCCAAATATCTGCTTCCGGATCCAATCGAGACCTTGAAGGCATGTGAAGAGCTGGCTAAAGATGGATTTGAGGTCCTTCCCTATGTACAGGCGGATCCTGTCCTGTGCAAACGCCTCGAAGAAGTCGGAGCCGCTGCGGTGATGCCGCTCGCTGCCCCTATCGGTACAAACAAGGGCATCATCTGTCGGGATATGATCGAAATCATAATATCGCAATCGAATGTACCGGTTGTAATCGATGCCGGTCTCGGTGCTCCGTCACACGCGGCCGAAGCTATGGAGATGGGAGCCGACGCCGTTTTGGTCAACACGGCGATCGCCGTGGCCGACGATCCGGTGATGATGGCGGATGCATTCCGCCGGGCAGTCATTGCGGGTCGGGAGGCATTCAATGCCGGACTCGGGATTGTCTCCCATTCCGCCCAGGCTTCTTCACCACTCACCTCATTCCTCAATTCTTAATACGGTTACCCTCAACCGTTCACACCTAACCGAAAATCATGAAGATTGAAAACATAAACGTCTCGGAATACCCCAACTCCGAGAAGATATACGTTGACGGGAAACTGTTTCCCATCCGCGTAGCAATGAGAAAGATTCACCAGCTTCCTACAGTCAGCTATGTTGACGGGAAGCGAGTCGAGAAGCCGAACGAGGATATCGTCGTTTATGACACCAGCGGCCCCTACACAGATCCGAACGTCAAGGTCGATATAAACGCCGGCCTCCCCCGTCACCGCATGGAATGGGTGATCAATCGGGGTGACACTGAGGAGCTCGAAGACATTACTTCCGAATATGGTCGCGAACGTCGCGCGATGAAGGAACTCGATGCAATCCGGTTCCCGATCTCGCACAAACCGAGACGTGCGAAAGAAGGCAAGCGTGTGACCCAGCTTCACTATGCCCGAAAGGGAGTGATAACGCCCGAGATGGAGTATGTCGCTATCCGTGAAAACCTTGATAACGAGGCGCGTGGAATCAAATCGTACATCACGCCTGAATTTGTTCGTGATGAGATAGCGGCCGGTCGTGCAATAATCTCGGCTAACATCAATCACCCCGAGGCTGAACCGATGATCATCGGCCGTGCGTTCAGCGTCAAGCTCAACTCCAACATCGGCAACTCCGCTCTCTCTTCTGGAATCGAAGAAGAGGTTGCCAAGGCCGTCTGGAGTTGCTATTGGGGTGGTGACACCCTTATGGACCTCTCGACCGGAGACAACATCCATGAGACCCGCGAATGGATTATACGCAACTGCCCCGTGCCGGTAGGTACCGTTCCAATCTATCAGGCTCTGGAGAAAGTCAACGGAGATGTCAAGAAACTGACATGGGAGATTTATCGCGACACACTGATCGAACAGTGCGAACAGGGAGTGGATTACTTCACTATCCACGCCGGTGTTCTTCGCGAACATGCCGACCTCGTGAAGAACCGTCTCACGGGCTGCGTTTCACGCGGCGGTTCGATCATGACCCAGTGGACTGTCGAGCATAACCAGGAGTCGTTCCTTTATACTCACTTCGACGAAATCTGCGAGATTCTCAACAAATATGACGTAGCCGTTTCGCTCGGAGACGGGATGCGTCCGGGCTCGATTCACGATGCCAACGACCGCGCTCAGTTCCTCGAGCTCGAGGTGCTCGGAGAACTGACCCAGAAAGCATGGGAACATGATGTTCAGGTTATCATCGAGGGTCCGGGTCATGTGCCGATGCACAAGATCCGCGAAAACATGGAGAAACAGCTCGATGTCTGCAAGGAGGCTCCCTTCTACACGCTCGGCCCCTTGACGACTGACATAGCCCCGGGATATGACCATATCACTTCGGCAATCGGAGCCGCAATCATCGGCAACCTCGGTACCGCCATGATCTGCTACGTTACTCCGAAGGAGCACCTCTCTCTTCCGAACCTGATGGATGTCCGCGAGGGTGTGATCACTTATAAGCTCGCCGCTCATGCCGCCGACATCGCGAAAGGATTCCCAGGAGCGACGGTTCGCGACGACGCCCTCTCTAAGGCTCGCTATGAGTTCCGTTGGAAAGACCAGTTCAATCTCTCGCTTGATCCTGAAAAAGCAAAACGCTACTGGCTCGAAGGTCGCCGCGACGCTCCAGATGCCGACGACAAGTTCTGTTCGATGTGCGGCCCCAACTTCTGCGCTATGCGAATTTCACAAGACATTGAGACAGGTTGCGAAAAATCTAACCAAAAATGAACGATAACATCGGCGAAAAAAAAGTCTTCAAGACGGACCCGGCTCCGGGAGCAATCTTCGGCCACGGATTCGCCGACGAGATAGACCAATGGGATTGGGATGAAACAATCCGGATGGTCGAGTCGGCAACAGACGCCGACGTCAGACGTGTTCTATCCAAGGCACGTCGCAACCAGAAGCAACTGACACCAGAGGAGTTTGCCGTGCTGATTTCAGACTCGGCACTCCCCTATCTCGACCAAATGGCGGAAATGAGCCGAGCTTTCACCGCCGAAAGATTCGGCAAAACGGTATCGCTCTACATCCCCATGTACGTCTCGAACCACTGCACAAACAAATGTGTCTATTGTGGGTTCAATCATGACAATGCATTCAGCCGGACGACCCTCACACTCGACGAAATCAAACGTGAGTGTGAGGCAATCCGCGAGCTGGGTCCTTTCGAGAACATTCTGATCGTCTCCGGAGAGTACCCTTCCAAGACTGGTGTCGAATATCTTGAGCAGGTTCTCAAGAAGGTGCGCCCCTTCTTCCACAACATGACGATCGAGGTTCAGCCTATGAGATCAGCAGACTATTACAGACTGTCTCAGTCGGGTCTGAATGGCGTCATCTGTTTCCAAGAGACGTATCATCGCGATGCCTACAAAAAGTACCATCCCCGCGGAATGAAGAGTCATTTCGACTGGCGTCTTAACGGGTACGACCGCATGGGAGAGGCCGGACTCCACAAGATCGGTCTGGGAGCTCTTCTGGGACTTGAAGACTGGCGAGGCGACGCAGTTATGCTCGCGCGCCATCTCCGATATCTCCAGAAGAAGTATTGGCGAAGCAAATATTCTGTGGCTTTCCCGAGAATGAGGCCGTCTGAGAGCGGTTTCCAACCGGTGAGTATCATTGATGACCGTCACCTCGCCCTCCTGACTTTTGCGTTCAGAATCTTCGATCACGATGTCGAGATCTCATACTCTACTCGCGAGGCTCCGGAATATCGCGACGCAATGCTCTCGTTGGGCGTCAACTCGATGAGCGCGGGCTCGAAGACTGAACCGGGAGGATATGCCGTCAGCCCCGAGAGTTTGGAACAGTTCGAGGTCTGCGACGATCGTACGCCCGCTGAAGTCGCTGAAGCCATTCGCAAACAGGGCTATGAACCGGTTTGGAAAGACTGGGACGCCCTTTTCGATTGAAAGCGTCAGCTTCACGGTGAGCCCCTTCACATCCCCGGTCCTGACTATTTTTTCGATAGTCTCTACATAGCTCTCAAGGGGAGGCCGAATTAACTAATATTAGGGAATTTGGTAAAACTTAGACGTTATTTTTTTGTTAATAGTTTAAGAGAGACATAACACATATTTGTCTGAGTACCTTAAAATCTTCCACACTAAAAAATAACGACTATGACATACACACTTCCGCGGCTTCCCTACTTCGACGATCAGCTCGAACCCGCGATATCCGCACGGACCGTTTCCTTCCATTACGGAGTTCACACCCGTACTTATATCGACAATCTGAACCGTCTGATAAAGGATACGGAATACTCCGAGATGCCTCTCGAGGAAATAATTCGGACTGCCCCTGCCGGACCGCTCTTCAACAACGCGGCCCAGACGTGGAATCACCTCTTCTATTTCTTCCAGTTCTCACCCCAGCCGAAAAAGCTTCCGAGCGTGGAACTGATGGAAGGCATCAGCGATGAGTTCGGTGATTTCGACGAGTTCAAAAAGAAGTTTGAAAGCGAAGGAACAGCGGTGTTCGGATCCGGATGGGTATGGCTTTGTGTAGACGCCAACGGCAAACTCGTGATTACCACCACAGGAAACGCCGGTAACCCGATGACCGATGGTCTTACCCCCATTATGGTCGCCGATGTGTGGGAACACGCCTACTATCTCGACTACCAAAACCGTCGCGCGGAGTATCTCAAACGCTTCTGGGATATTCTCGACTGGAAAGAGGTAGACCGTAGATATGCGGAATGTTTCTAAACCTAAAGAATTTAAAATGACAGATAAGAATAATATTGTACCCGAAATAATCGAAGCGCTCCAGGATAAGAAGGGAACCGAGATCAAGGTTCTCGACCTTTCGAAAGTCGACGGAGCATCGACTTCCGCGTTTGTCATCGCAACCGGAAAATCGACTTCTCAGGTCAGCGCTCTCGCCGACAGTGTGCGCGAGCGTGTACAGAAGGAGATGGGCGAGAAACCGGTGAACTATGACGGCTACCGGAACTCACAATGGATTATCATTGACTATGGAAATGTGATGGTCCATATCTTTCTACCCGATACACGCCAGTTCTATCGACTCGAAGAGTTATGGAACGACGCCGATATGACCGTTATCCCGGATCTTGACTGAAAGGTCCGGGATATCCCCTATTTTGATTTAATTACCTTAGAATCCCATAATGTTTCCAAACCGTAAACCGAACCAAGGTCCAAACAGGAACAACAAGCGACCGTTGTTCAACATGTATTGGATGTACGCTCTCATTATCCTTTCGCTACTTGCGCTCTATTATTTCCAGGATGGAACACAGAGCAAGTCAGTCGATTGGACAGATTTTGAGCAGGCCGCTTTAGCCGGTGACTTCGAAAAGATCGACGTCATAGCCGAGACAAACACTGCCGAAGGCACACTCACCAAGCAGGGCATCAAGAACCAGAAAATGGAGATGGCCCGGAACTCAGCCTTCGCAACCGAGGAACTGCATCTGAAGACGGTTGTCCCCTCTTCCGATAAGATCCAGGATAAGATTGACCAATGGAACGAGACACTTCGTGCCGAAGGAAAACCCGAGATAAAGGTCAATTATGAAAAGGGATCCGATTTGATGAAGCTTTTCTGGTACTTCGGCCCGGTTCTTCTCATCTTTGCTTTCATGTACTTCATGAGCCGCAGAATGAGTGGAGGTGCCGGAGGCGGCGGAGGTATCTTCAGCGTAGGTAAGTCTCGCGCAAAAGTCTTCGATAAGGGCAACGGTCCGGCCGTTACTTTCAAGGACGTCGCCGGTCAAGCAGAGGCCAAGCAGGAGATCGAAGAGATAGTCGAGTTCCTCAAAAACCCGCAGAGATACACCGAACTGGGAGCTAAGATTCCCAAGGGCGCACTTCTCGTAGGTCCTCCTGGAACAGGTAAGACCCTGTTGGCCAAGGCTGTCGCCGGTGAGGCCAATGTCCCGTTCCTCTCGATGTCGGGTTCAGACTTCGTCGAGATGTTTGTGGGTGTCGGCGCGGCCCGTGTCCGCGACCTCTTCAAACAGGCTAAAGAAAAGGCGCCCTGTATCATCTTCATCGACGAGATCGACGCCGTAGGCCGTGCACGCGGAAAGAACCCGAGCATGGGCGGAAACGACGAACGAGAGAACACCCTCAACCAGATGCTGACCGAGATGGACGGCTTCGGTACCAACAATGGTGTGATCATCCTCGCGGCCACCAACCGCGCCGATATGCTCGATAAGGCGCTCCTCCGCCCGGGACGTTTCGACCGCCAGATCTTCGTTGATCTCCCCGAACTCACAGACCGTGTCGAGATCTTCAACGTTCACCTTCGCAATATCAAGGCCAACGCCAAACTGGATGTCGAACAGCTTGCCCGGCAGACTCAGGGCTTCTCGGGTGCGGACATAGCTAACGTCTGCAACGAAGCCGCTCTTATCGCCGCCCGCAACAACAAGCAGGCTGTCGACTGGGATGACTTCATGGCCGCGATCGATCGTATCGTAGGTGGTCTCGAGAAGCGCTCGCGAATCATCACCGATGCCGAAAAACGGTCAATCGCCACGCACGAGGCAGGCCACGCCACGATCAGCTGGCTGACCGAATATGGCAATCCTTTGGTTAAGGTAACCATCGTTCCGCGCGGACGCGCTCTCGGCGCGGCTTGGTACGCTCCCGAGGCCCGTCAGATTATTCCCACCCAGGCACTTCTCGACACAATGTGCGGAATGCTCGGAGGTCGCGCAGCCGAAGAAGTCTTCACCGGCCAGGTGGGTACCGGTGCTTCAGACGACCTTGAAAAGTGCACCAAGCTTGCCCGCTCACTCGTGCTCGTCTACGGCATGAGCGATCGTCTCCCCAACCTCAACTACAATGACTCGACAGGTCAGGACTACGGCTTCACTAAGCCCTATTCTGAAGAAACGGCCCGAATCATAGACGAAGAGGTGATGCGTATCGTCAACGAACAATACGAACGCGCCAAGTCCATCCTTCGCGAGTATGCCGCCCAGCATAACCAGATTCGAGATCTGCTGATTGAGCGCGAGGTGATCTATCATGACGACGTCGAAGCCATTCTCGGCAAACGTAAATGGCGCTCGCGCACCGACGAGATCATAGAGCTCAACAAGAAGGAAGAAGAGAAGCGCGCGAAGGAGAAGGCAGCCAATCCCGCTCCTGAATTCATCAACCGCAACCGCAAGAAACCTGGATTCTCGGAGCCGTTTGATATCAAACCGGCCGACCAGAAATCTGATCCGAAAGTTGATGAAGCCAACCCCACACCACAGCCTAAGGCAGACGACAAGACGGAAGATCCCGAAGATCCGGGGACTCCTCCCCCTTTCACCAAGGGATAATCTCGTTACACATAATTCGGGCTCGCAACCAAAATTGCGAGCCCGTTAACTTTTCCTGATGACCGCGTGGAAGATCTAACTCAGTTCACCGAAAAAAATCCTCAAATTATGGCGCAGTGGCAAAGCTGAAGATAGATCGCTGAGGCCGGAGCTACGAAGAGAAGTGAATCGATTCGGTCGAGGATACCGCCGTGTCCAGGAATCCAGTGACCGGAATCCTTGACGTTATAGGTGCGTTTCATCAATGATTCGAGAAGATCTCCCCATGTGGCGAAAACAGTCACCACAGCCGCCAATCCAAGCCATACCCATACATTTTCATGGATGGCGAAAATGTTCGGACAGCAGTAACAGAAGATGATGGCGGCGATGATATTGAAGCCGAGACCGCCGAAGAAACCTTCCCATGATTTTTTGGGAGAGATGCGTTCGAACAACCGTCTCTTGCCGCAGAGAGAACCCACACAGAAGGCACCCGTATCGTTGAGCCATATCATAATGAAGATGGCCAACAGTGCGAACCCATGACCCCACGAACCTCCTCCGTTATACGTCTCGAGATTCTGCATCAGGCCCAATGGGAACCCTAAATAAACCTGAGCGAAAACAGATCGACCAAGACAGTTGATTGGATCCTGCGCCTTGAGATAAAGCTCCATGATGAATCGGATCATCAGAATCACCGGCCAAAGGAACAGGAACTCCGTCCTGTAGCACCCGATGATCAACGTCGCCACTCCGCAATAGTCGAGAATCATCGGAGGCACTGCGTCGTCAGTCAACCCCTCAGTTATCTTGTATATCTCCAGAAGTCCGAGAGCTCCGAGAACGAGTGCGAGAACAGTGACGGCATGTACGCCGAGAAAGATACAGCCGATTATGATCGCCATATATACTATTCCCGAGAGTGAACGGACAACTACTTTATTCATATCTCTGACTGATTGTTCTTTTTTTGAGTTTTTCATTTGATCCTGAACCAGTACCCGATAGCCAGCGACAGCGTCATCTGTGTCGAAGTCTGAAAAGGATCTGTTCGTTTAGCGGCCATGACGTTTCCGAGACCGTAATAAAATCGCGCTTCAATAGATAGCGAGTTGCGGGGATTGACAAGGAACTCCCCGCCGAGGCCGGCAGTGATTCCATAATCGAACTTCGACTTCACCGGTTCAGTAAGCTGTGAGGTCATCCTGTTCTTGTATGGAAAATCCGGTAGGGTCTCTATCTGAGTCGGATCGAAGTTGGCCGAAGTTTTGTCGCCGAGCATCAATCCGAACTCCGGACCGAGGTTGATAAAGAAGCGACCGCGTCGGCCGAAGTAAATGTGGGCCAGTATCGGAAGCTGAAGATAATTGAGCGTCCTGCTATAGTTATATGGTGCGTCTTCAAAATCTTCTTTCCAACCCCGCTGGGAGAAATTCAACTCCGCAATCAGGCCGAAGTGTCGTTCTTCCACATATCGGAACGTTATGCCGGCCGTCGCTCCGAAATTGAAAAGCTGTTCAACCGAAGGGTGAAAGAACATTTTGGACATATCGGCTCCCCCCCTGACTCCGAGCGAGATGTTCGAGTCATAATGCGACTGGGCACCAGCCAAACCGATACCCAACAACAGAGTCAGGAAAAAAGAGATCAGGACACGCTTCATTTCAACGGCATCTTATCTATCATCTTGAAAGGCGCGAATCTCACGACATAGCAGACCGGATTGACGAAACCGCCGTCCTCAACGGGTTGCAATCTGATCTCGGCCTGAAGGGGGGTACCGACACCAACGGCCGCCCGATTCCAGTTGCCACCGTTGACACGAAGCGCATCGAGGAAATAGCGGCCCTCGTCATAGCCGGCGACAGAGAACATCGGAAAACTCTTGACCGGAGCATGACCGTACAGGTCGTTAAATTTTGAGCGAAACTCTTTTCCCCGACGGCTGTCAGTCTCGAAATAGAAGCGCGAAGGGAAATATACGTCCGCATCGAAGAATTTGTCGCTCAAAGCATCGGCATACACTATCCAGTTGGCGCGCCCGAAGACAGAAATGTCGGCCAGGGGGAACTGCTGTTTCTTTTCAGCAATAAGAGTCAGAAGCCGGTTGATGTCGTTCTTGGTGGTGACGTTGACATAGAGAAGATATGAGCGGTTTTCGTCAAACTCCATGTCGGTCAACATCTCGGGCGTCACTGAGTCAACGGTGCGTCCGGGCCATTGTTCGACCATCAGTGAGCCGACTTCGTCCGCACTGTCTGTCGTGCCGATCACGATCAGATCGCGGTCTCTGAAACGCGAGGCTGCGAAATCGGCCACATCCTTGCTGAAGGATGCGGACGGAGTCATCATCTGCACCACTCCGGGATTCTTCTCGAACGCATTGTCTTTAACGTCGAAGACATTGACAAGTTCCGCCGGCCCTTGATTGACATAGTTGAGAAGATAAGTCGGAAAGTTTTTCTCATGGGTCGTGAAAATCAGTTCGGGCTCATAAGTCTCAATTTCCTCAAGAACCTCTACCTCCCCGCTCTCATTCTTCGGCGCCTGCATGATCTTCAGCTGCACTTTTTTCTCGTCTCCCTTAATTGCGTCGAGAGCCATCAACAGGCCCTTGGCAAATTCAGATTCTCTCTTTGAAGAGGGATCTTCGACAAGAAGAATGAGTCTCAGCTCACGGTCTGGATCAACGGGAGCATTGGCCTCTCGCGACACAGAGGCAGATTCCGGTTTCTCCTCGATCAGAACCGAATCAGGCAGCGTCACGGGCACTCCCGCTCCGGCAGGTTCCTCTTCGACAGGTTCTTCGGCGGGAGCCTCGGCCTTTGCTTTTGCTTCCGCAAGCTCCGGGAGTTCAGAATCGCCGACTGTCGGCATGTTGGGCTGAGCGGGCGTGACTTTCACGGTCCTACCGGTGGGATAGTACAGTAAAAAGCCCCTTTTCAATGAGCCGTTGGCCTCCGGGTTATAAGCTATTATCTCGTCTATATCCCAGTCGAAACGCTTCGAGATTCCATAGAGGGACTCGTCATGTCTGACTTCATACTGATAAAACTCGAGACCGTCTCGCTCTACCTTTGGAAGCGAAGACGTCTCGTCGTTTGCCATCATGGCCATCGGTACAAGCATTGAGCTGACCAACGTGTATTTGAGCAGTTTCTTGATCTTCATAACGACAGATTGAAGCCTCCAACCCCGAACCTTGTTAATCGTCCGACGGCTCTTCGGCTTCAATCTGCAAAATTAACGAAAAGATTTTGAATTTCGAAATAAGTTTGAATGTTAGTCAGCATCCGGCTGAGCATTTAGGTCTGCCGGCAACTTCTTTGACATCCGGGCGAAGATGAGTACCAATACAGACAGGCATACAAAAGCGAGGCCAGTAGAATGGAGAATGTTACCCATTCCGACCAGCGGCGACACCAACGCGCCGAAGATATAGCCGACGATTCCTATAAGGGCCGAAGCATCGCCGGCACACTTGCGGCCTTCGTTCATGGACAACGTATTGCCGACTGTAAAGAGCATGCCGAGACAAACCAACATGGGGATGTTTAGCCCTTCATAAAGCCAGAAGTGATCACACAGGAAGAAACAGATGACCTGGGCTGTGGAGATCAACATCAGGATACGCGCACCCCATACCGCCGCCTTCTTCAGAGGTTTGAACTTTAGGGCCATCGTCGCGCCGGCAGCCACGAACAACGCGTTCATACCCATCCACAGACCGAACTGCAACTGTGAGTATCCGTAGTGGGTCTGGATGATAAACGGAGCGGAAGAAATGTAGGCGAACAGGACTCCGAGGGCCGAACCTTTCAGCATCACGTGAGTGACAAACCTACGGTTCTTGACGAGGCTCTTATAGTTCAGAAAAGCAGTTCCGAATCTCCCTTTATCTCGTCTCGATGGAGGAAGCGACTCTTTCAGCGCCGGCGAAAGTATCAGCAGAAGGGCGCTGAATCCGAAAAGGATCCAGAAGATACCGCGCCACCCGATAGATTTAGCCACCAAACCGCCGACAACCGGTGCGCTGGCAGGTGCGAAACCATTGATTGCTCCGACAAGGGCCATCACCTTGGCCAATTGTCGGCCGCCATAGAGGTCAGCGGGGATGGTGCGGGCAAGGAAGTAACCACCCGAGGCACCGAGACCCTGGACCAGACGCCACCAAAGGAAGGCATGTATGGTCGGAGAATAGACACTGGCCGCCGCGCCGATACAGAAAACGACAAGCGAACCTAGAAGAATCGGTTTTCGGCCGTAACGATCGCTCAGCGGACCGAGAATGAGCTCGCCGAGGCCGAGTCCTATCATTCCGAATGTCAATCCGAGTTGAACGGTAGATACTGAACAATTGAACGCACGCTTCATCTCAGGGAGCGTCGGCAGATACATATCGTTTACAAACGAACCGAACGCACTCAGAAGCGCGAGATAGATGACAAGAAATACAAAATAGCCTCCGCTGCCAATTTTTGGAGCATTGGGAGCCTTATCAGGCTTTTGAACAGCCTCAGAGCCCGCGGTCATCGCCGACGCGGTCCCCTTTTCAGTGTTTTCCATAGAATCGTTTTATGTTATAACGACCCTAATCGCTCAACGGTTCGCCCTTAACTCCCAAAACGCAACCGCTGACGCCGCGGCTACATTCAGGGAGTCAACGTTATGGTACATAGGTATCTTACAGACGTAATCAGCTTCTTCGATAGCCTCGCGCGCAAGCCCATCTCCTTCCGTACCCATGACAATCGCCAACTTCGGCTCAGCCTTCAGAATCGGGTCATCAATGCTGACCGATCTGTCGACCAATGCCATGGCTACAGTCTTGAAACCGAAGTCCCTGAGCTCTGCCGGAGACTTTTTCAGCCATGTCCACGGAACCAGGAACACAGAACCCATCGACACTCTTACCGCGCGCCGGTTCAAAGGGTCGCACGACGTCGGTGTCAGCAGGACGGCGTCGATACCCAACGCCGCGGCCGACCTGAAGATCGCGCCTATGTTTGTTGTGTCTGTCACCGAGTCAATGACCACTACCCTTTTCGCGCCTTCTACAACTTCGCCGACAGACTTCGGCATCGGTCTTCGCATCGCGCAGAGAACACCGCGTGTCAACTTGTAACCGGTCAACGTCTCCAACAGTTCCCGGGAACCGGTGAGAATCTCGCCGCCGGGCATTCTCTCGATAAGCCCCGAAGCGTCTCCATCGATATGTTTGCGTTCACAAAGAAGCGACAACGGTTCGTATCCTTTGTCGAGCGCCACAGCTATCACTTTGGGACTTTCGGCTATGAAGATTCCCTTCTCGGGCTCGAGCCGATTGCGGAGCTGCGCCTCTGTCAATCTCGCGAACGGTGCCAGTCGTGGATCATTGATATCTGTTACCTCATGTATCATGACGCAAAATTAAGTATTTGCTCCAAAAAATCAAAACGGCCACCCGAATTTGGGCGGCCGTTTCGTGTTTAGGAGTTGGAGTCCTTGTTGAGGGCTGCGAGCTTGAAGTCGTGAGTCTTGATGAAGTCGATGATCGCATCGCGCTCGTCACTCGGAGTGATGTCTTCGGCTATGCGGCGAAGCGCATTGTAGACCGCTGTCGTCGACTTGTAGATGTGGCGGTAACACTTCGCGATATCCTTGATCACTTCGTCCGAGCGGCCACCCTTCTTCAGGATGACCTCGTTGACTCCGTAGTAGGTGATCGGGTTGTGGGCCATGATCACATAGGGTGGGATGTGGCCGTTTACACGACATCCCCCCTTGATCAATACCCAGTCTCCGATTTCGCATTTCTCATGGATCTTGGCTCCGGTCGACAGAATGGTGTAGCTGCCGATCTTGCAGTCGCCGGCGATCTTCACCCCGTTGCCCAAAACGGTGTAGTCACCGATCTTGGTGTCGTGGGCAATGTGCGACTGAGCCAAAATGTAGGAGTTGCTTCCGATTACGGTTTCGCCGTTTTCACGAATCGAGCGGTTGATGATCACCTGTTCGCGGATTCGGTTGTTGTCGCCGATTACCACGTACGATTTTTCGCCATGCCACCGGAAGTCCTGTGGCGTGGCGGCGATGATGGCACCACCAAATATATCGTTTCCACGGCCGATCCTCGCACCGTTCAGTATCGATGCATGCGCACGGATTCGGCAGTCATCGCCGATCACGACATCATCTTCGATATACACGAAGGGATCGATGGTGACGTTCTCGCCGATCTGCGCTTTCGGGCTGACATAAGCCAGATTGCTGATGTTAGAAGCCATACTCGTATGATTTAAGGTTAGTTTTCGATTAGTGGCCACCGCCTACAGCCTGATAAAGGCTGATGAGCGACGAGACCCGTGAATGCATGCACGCGAGACTTGCCAACTGAGAGTTGAGCAATTGAGAACGGGCCGTGAGGAGTTCAAGATATGTTCCGCGGTTGAGCATGAACAGATCGTTGGTGTACTCAACCGACTTCTCAAGCTGGTCAACCTGCTGGAGAATCAGTTCCTGTTTCACGGCGTTCTTCTCGATGGCGCAAAGGGCGTTGCTTACGTCGGCCGACGCACTGAGCACACTGTACTCGAAGTTGTTGAGGGCCTGTTTTTGCTGTGCCTTCGCCGCCTTGAGGGTCGCGATGTTCTGACCGCGCGAGAAGATCGGAGCTGTCAGCGAACCGGCGAGCTGGATAAACCATTCGCCCGGATTCTTGATGATTGAACCCAACAGATTGGTGAAGCCGCCGTTGCTCGAGATCATGATCGAGGGATAGAATGCAGCGCGGGCAGAGTTGGTGGCGTAATAAGCGGCCGCGAACGAACGTTCCATGGCACGGACATCGGGACGAACCGCCAGGTATGAAATCGGCACTCCGTTCTTGATGTCTGCCGGAAGCGTGAAGGTCAGGTCTGAGGTGACCTCGAACGTTCTCGGATATGTGTTCAGAAGCAGGGCGAGTGCGTTCTGGGTTGTCACGATGCTCGCTTCGATGTCAGGGATCGACGAGAGGATCGAATAGTAGTTGGCACGGCTCTGAACAACCGAGGCCTCGGTTGTCATTGCGGCCTCTTTCATGTCGACCATGGTCTGTACCTGCTCTTTCCAGATCAGTGCCGTCCGCTTCGTCAGCTCGAGCTGCTGGTTGAGGAGAGCCAGGGTGTAGTAGGTTGAAGCAACGCCGCAGATGATCTGTGAACGCACTGCCTGCTGATATGCCTCGACCTGTTCGACACTTGCTTTGGCACCGCGCTTGCGGTTGAGAATCTTGCCGAACGCATCGATCTCCCATGAGATAGCCAAAGGAATCGTATACGAAAGCTTCATATCCGATCCGCCATAGCTCGAGGTGCCGACATTGGGGTTTAGCTGAACCGCGGGGAAATAGCTCAACTTCGCACCCTGAAGCTGCGCGCGGGCAATATCGACATTGAGGCGCGCATTTTCAAGGTTCGTGTTGTTGTCGAGAGCCTCTCGGATATATCCTTGAAGCAGAGGATCGGTGAAGACCGTTTCCCAGCCGAGCATCGGAAGAGACGCAGAGTCTACCGGGGCCTGAAGGGCCTTCGAATAGTTCTCAACGATCTCGCTCTGCTCGACGGGAAGCTGATACCTCTTGTATATGTTGCACCCCCCTAACGAAAGGGCAACCACGGCCAGAGCCGCTATTTTCAGAATCTTATTGAGTTTCATAATTATCTCTGGGGCGTGTACTGTTCAAGTTCGGGGGTTATGTCTGACGTATCCTTGTCGTCCCACTCGAGAGGCTTGATCTTCTCCTGCAGGGTCTGGAAGGCAACGAACAGCGCCGGGACGATGAGCACCTGGAGAATCATACCGATCAACATACCGCCGACCGCACCGGTTCCGAGCGCTTGGTTACCGTTTGCGCCGGCGCCATGGGCGAACATCATAGGCAACAGACCGATGATCATTGCCAGCGAGGTCATGAGAATCGGTCGCAGACGTGCGATCGCACCCTGGATGGCCGCCTTCATGATCGACATGCCGGTCTGACGGCGCTCGAGGGCGAACTCTACGATAAGGATCGCGTTCTTAGCCAACAGACCTATAAGCATGATCAACGCAATCTGGAGATAGATGTTGTTGTCGATGTTCATGATGTGGGCGAAGATGAAGGTACCCATAAGACCGAAGGGAACGGAGAGAATAACCGCCCAGGGGAGCATGTAGCTCTCGTACTGGGCCGAGAGGATGAGGTATACGAACACAAGCACGAGCAGGAAGATGTACCCCATCGAACCGCTGCCTCCGGAAGCCTCCTCACGGGTCATACCCGAGTATTCGAATGAGTAACCGACGGGGAGAGTCTCTTGGGCAACCTGATTGATGACAGCGATCGCGTCACCTGACGATACACCCGGAGCCGGGTTACCGGTAATGGAGATCGCGGTGAACATGTTGAAGCGGCTGACAAGGTCGGGACCATAGACACGGGTGAGCTTGACGAAGTTGTCAATCGGGGCCATGTCAGCTCCGTTACGAACCTTGATCTGCTTCAGTGTCTCGGGGCTAACACGGGCATCGGGAGACGCCTGCATCATCACTCGATACAGTTTACCGAACGAGTTGAAGTTAGAGATGTACATACCACCGTAGTAACCCTGAAGAGCCTGAAGCACGGCGCTCTGGGTCAGACCGGCCTGCTTGACCTTGGCCACGTCGATCTCTACCATATACTGGGGGAAGGTCGGGTTAAAGGTCGAGTATGCCATCTGGATCTCAGGTTGGGCGTTGAGTGTCTGGATGAACTTGTTATAAACCTCGAAGAACTTGTCGAGCGAACCGCCGGTCTTATCCTGAAGTTTGATTTCGAAACCGTTCGTCGCAGAGTAACCGGAGATCATCGGGGGCTGGAAGAACATGATGTTCGCATCCTTGATGGTCGAAGCCATTCCGAAGAGTTTGCCCACGATTGCCGAGGCGCTCTGGTCGGGACGCGTACGCTCATCCCACGGTTTGAGCTTGATGATGAACGAGCCGTAGGTGTTGCCCTGACCGCCGATGAACGAGAAGCCATTGATCGCAGTGCGGCTATTGATCTCGGGAATGGTACCCATCATCGAGTCCATCTTGTTGATCACAGCCTGGGTGCGTTCCTGAGAAGTAGCGGGAGGAAGAGTTACGACACCCATGATCGTACCCGTATCCTCGGTCGGCACAAGACCGGTCGGAGTGATCGACATCAACCATACGAGTACACCGATCGAAACGCCAACGGTTCCGAACGAAATCCATTTGTGGTGGAGGAACCAATCCGTACCCTTGCGATAAACTTTGAGAAGACTTTCAAAAGTGCGGTTGAATGCGTCGAGGAATGCTCTCTGGAACATACCGATGAGTGCAAGCGCGGCGACAACAACCGAGATGATTCCGAGAGTAATGTTCTCGAAAGAGTACCAGCCAAGCACGAGGAAGACGATAGCCGCTACAAGCAGAGCGAAGGTGACGATCGGCGGGAAGTGGAAGCGTTTTTTGTAGGTCTCCACAACCGTCTTTCCGGCCTCGCTGTATGCCTTCGAAAGGCGCTCGCTGAGCTTCTCTTCGGGTTCGCCCTCAACCTTATGCGGCTTAAGAAGGATGGCACATAGTGCGGGCGAAAGGGTCAATGCGTTGATAGCCGACAGGCCGATCGCCATCGCCATTGTCAGACCGAACTGACGATAGAAGACACCCGATGTTCCACCGAGGAACGACACGGGGATGAACACGAGCATCATCACGAGCGTGATCGAAATCAGCGCTCCCGAGATTTCGCTCATGGCGTCGATAGAGGCTTTACGTGCGGATTTATATCCTTGGTCGAGTTTCGCATGGACAGCCTCGACCACCACTATCGCGTCATCGACCACAATCGCGATCGCAAGCACGAGAGCCGAGAGGGTCAGAAGGTTGATGGTGAAGCCAAAGATATACAGGAGGAAGAAAGTACCGATAAGCGCGACGGGTATCGAGATCATCGGAATCAGAGTCGAGCGGAAGTCCTGCAGGAAGATGAACACTACCAAGAACACGAGAACGAACGCCTCGATAAGGGTCTTGATAACCTCATGGATCGACGCCCAGAGGAAGTCATTGACGCTCATCAGGGTCAACAACTCCAGACCTGCCGGCAACGACTGGCGCTCGCTGTCAAGGAATTTCTCACAGTCCTCGATAACCTGGGTTGCGTTCGAACCTGCCGACTGGTAGATGATCGCCGACGAACCGAGCTTACCGTTGATTTTGTTGGTGAAGCCGTAAGTCAGACGACCGAGCTCGACCTTGGCAACATCGCCGAGGCGGAGGATATCTCCGTCGGGACTTACTTTGATGATGATGTCTTCGAAGTCATCGGGGTTCGAAAGACGACCTTTCCAACGCATTACGTACTGGAAAGACTGATCGCCCTGCTCACCGAACTGACCGGGAGCAGCCTCGATATTCTGCTCTGCGAGAGCGGCTGTCACATCCTGAGGCATCAGTTTGTACTGAGCCATGATGTCCGGCTTCAGCCATATTCGCATCGAATAATCGGCGCCGAAAGCCATGGCATCACCGACACCGTTCACACGCTTGATCTGCGGTATAATGTTGATCGACATATAGTTGTCGATGAACTGGGTAGTGTAGTGATCGGATTTGTCAAACAGACCGACAACCATCAGCATCGAAGTCTGACGCTTCTGGGTGATCACACCTACCTGGTTGACCTCGGAAGGGAGGAATGCCGCGGCCTTCGCCACACGGTTCTGAACGTCGACGGCCGCCATATCCGGGTCCGTTCCCTGTTTGAAGTAAACCTGAATTTCGGCCGAACCGTTGTTATAGGCCGAGGAGACCATGTAGTCCATGTTCTCCGCACCGTTGATCTGCTCCTCGAGAGGTGCGATCACGGAGTTGAGCACCGTCTGCGCATCCGCACCCGTATAGGTTGTCGAGACGCGGATTGTCGGCGGCGCAATATCCGGATACTGCTCGATAGCGAGGCTGTATAGGCCGAGTAGACCGAAGATCACGATGAAGATCGAGATCACGGTCGAGAGCACCGGACGGTTGATAAATCTATCTAATCTCATTTCAATTCTTTTGAAGAATCAGTCAGTTTGAATAGTGATTGTCAGATCACTTGCTTTTTTTCGGGGTGATGACCATGCCGTCTTTCACGCCTACGCCTACACCTTCGGTAACGATCACGTCGCCCGGTTTCAGACCGGTGGTGACGATGTAGTTGACACCATCGTTCATGGCGTCGACTGTGATAGGCATTGTGTGAACCTTCGAGCTGTCACCGAGAACGTAGACAAACTTCATGTCCTGAATCTCGAATGTGGCCTTCTGGGGAATCTGTATGGTATTGGTGGCGATGTTCGGAATGAGCACCTGACCGGTGTTGCCGCTTCTGAGCATACCGTCAGGGTTCGGGAAACGGGCCTTGACGGTAGCCGAACCGGTTGAGGTGTCGATCACACCCGAAATAGACACGATCTTACCCTTCTCGGGATATAGGGTGCCGTCGGCAAGTTTAAGAGTAACAGCCGGCATAGAATCGATGGCTGCGTTGACCGATCGACGGCCGCCGTCGGTGAAGGCGAGGATCTGTTTCTCGGTCATCGAGAAATAAGCCTCCATGCCACCGTTGTTCGAAAGAACAGTCAGGAGAGTCGAAGGCGATACTAGTGAGCCCTCCTTGTTGTCGATTGAGCCGACGATACCGGCTGCCGGAGCTTTGACAACCGAATAAGACAGATTCTTCTCGGCGCTTACGAGCTGAGCCTTAGCCGCGCTGAGCTGCGCCTTAGCCGAGTTCAGGGCATCGACACTCGTCTGATAGGCCGAGGCCGAGATGATGTTCTTGTCGAAAAGCTGTTTGTTGTTGTTCGCATTGGTCTGGGCCGTGTTAACGTTTGCCTGAGCGACCTGAATCTGCGCACGCGCGGCGTCGACGGCAGCCTGAAGCTGTACCTGGTCGATGGTGAAAAGCACCTGACCGGCAAAAACATGCTGACCCTCGGTCACATGTACCTTTGTCAGGAAACCAGAAATCTGAGGACGGATCTCGACGTCGTTCTGACCGTGAAGAGTAGCCGGATAGGCGGTCTCGAGCGTCACGTCAGATTCGCCGACAGTCATCACGGCGAACTCGGGCGCCTGTTGCTGACCGGCGTCCGCGCCTTTCTTTCCGCATGAAGTCAACAAAGCGCCGCCTGCAACCACGCAGAGCGCCATCTTGAAATAACGGTTGTCAATCATTACTACTTTATTTTGTGTTTGTTAGATACGTATAGCGGGACAAGGAGCAACTCCCTCAAGGAAAAGGCACTCCCCTATCACGTCGGGAGCCTAAACGGTTCCGTTCGGTAGAGCGCCTATTCCCTCCCAATTTGCAAAGTTAGCTTAAATTTCGTTATAGGCGTATCAAAAACCGCAATTTCGGCCAATTTAAACCAAATTTTCAGAAAAACAGAACAATCGCTCCCCATTCAACACCGGTCTATTATCGGCATTGAATGGGGAGCGATAAGTTTAGTCGATAGACTGCGGGTCAACGAATGTAGTGGGGCATTTCCTCGGGGAGCTGGATCGACAGCTCGACGAGTCCCATCACCTCGCCATCTTTTTTCCAGGGAGTCTGGTAGATGATCTTATCGCGACCGTTCTTGGTTATCTTGTAGGTGTTTGTCTCACCAGTGGCGAGCATGTGTTTGATCTGTTCGATAGCTTTCGGCGGGTGATATTGAAGAAGGTCATGGCCTATTATATCACCGTGGCGGGCAAAAGTTTCGCGTGACTTCTCGTTCATATAGAGTATCTTGGCGTCCTTGTCACAGATAGTCACCGCGCAACCGATCTCATCGGCCCAGTGAAGGAGGTCTTCGGGAATCTGTACCATCTTTCATCAGCTCTTGATTGATTCAACCACTTTTTCGGCAAGTTCGGCCGCCGCTGCGAGATCTTCTTCTCCAGCGCTCTGCTTCATCAACATGTTTGCAACCGGCTCTACCTTGAGGTTCTCGAAGTATTTCTTGAATGCGTTTGAAGCTCCGGGTGCCCAAGTGTATGAGCTGAACCAGGCGAAGGTTCTGTTCTTTACCTCACGCGTCTCGATAGCTGTAAGAAGTTGAGCAACCGGAGGGAAGAACGTCATCGAATAGGTCGGAGATCCAATCACCAGACCTTTGTACCGGAAAACGTCGGCCAGCATCTCGCCCAAAGATGCGCGGGCAGCGTCGTGCACACGGATGTTCTTGACACCACGGGCTGCTATCTCCATCGCGATAGTTTCTGCCACTGAGGCCGAGTTGCCGTACATGGAACCATAGACAATGGTCACGCCTTCTTCGGCTTCATATCGGCTCATGCGGTCATAGACACTTACTACCTTATCTATGAGGTCATGCCAAACGGGCCCATGGGTTGAGCAGATATAGTCGAGTTCAACATCTTTGAGTTTGCCAAGGGCTTTCTGGACATGAACGCCATATTTGCCGACGATGCAGGCATAGTAGCGTTCCATCTCGCGCCAGTAGAGATCCACATTCATTTCGCAGTCGACGACGGCCCCGTTAAGCGCGCCGAAACAACCGAAGGCGTCACCACTGAAGAGGACACGTCGCTCCTTGACATAGGTCATCATCGTTTCGGGCCAGTGCACCATAGGTGTGAGGATGAACTTCAGTGTCAGGTCTCCGAGCGATAACTCATCGCCATCTTTGACCTCTATGAAACGCTCGGGATCCGTGATTTTGTAATAGCCACCGATCATACCGATCGTGATTTTGTTGCCGATGATTTTTACATCGGGGAAAAGACGGATGAGTTCCGGAATTGATCCCGAATGGTCAGGCTCCATATGGTTGACCACAAGGTAATCCAGCTTACCCCCGTTAGCCCGGAGTTTGGCGACGAGATTATGGAAATAGCCGGTCTCGACTGTGTCGATAAGTGCGGTTTTTTCGGACCCCTGTACGAGATATGAATTGTAGCTGACGCCGTTCGGAACCTCCCAGAGGGCCTCGAATCTATCGATCGAGCGGTCATTGACTCCGACGTAGCTGATTCCTTCGCATATTCTTCTTATGTTGATCATAGCCTTAGATATTAGTCCCGATACTCCGAAAAAGAGTGTCGGAAGACGGATTTCGACTGCAAAGTTACTAAATCCGCAATAAAAATGGACCATATTAACCGTACTTTTCCGGATTTTTTCACTAACTTTGTGGCAGAAAATAACAAACCTTTTGAACGAAGGACTTCCGACGACCGGATTTTTACATTCCGGGGAACGGAGTCTGAGACCTAAACTCATGAAAGACAATCGTATCCGCCTTGGGGCCGAATGGCCCGAGATGCCCGCATTCCAGCAGGGCATCCGCCGCGCTCCTGACCGCGGCTTCACGCTGACCGATGCCAAGGCCGCAACTGCCCTTAAGAACGCTCTCCGCTATCTGCCCGAGGAACTCCACGAAAAAGCTGCACCCGAATTTATGGAGGAGCTCCGCACCCGTGGCCGCATCTACGCCTACCGTTGGCGTCCCCAGGGCGACTTGAAAGCAAAACCCATCGACGAATATAAAGGCAAATGCCTCGCCGGCAAAGCCTTCCAGGTGATGATCGACAACAACCTTTGTTTCGACATCGCCCTCTATCCCTATGAACTCGTGACTTACGGTGAGACCGGCCAGGTATGCCAAAACTGGCTCCAGTATCACCTCATCAAGAAATATCTCGAGGAAATGACCGAGGACCAGACACTCGTCGTCGAGAGCGGACACCCCCTCGGTCTGTTCCCCTCGAAGCCCGAGGCACCGCGTGTAATCATCACCAACGCAATGATGGTCGGCATGTTCGACAATCTTCACGACTGGCACGAGGCTATGCAGATGGGTGTGGCCAACTACGGTCAGATGACAGCCGGCGGATGGATGTACATCGGCCCGCAGGGTATCGTCCACGGAACGTTCAACACTCTTCTGAACGCCGGCCGCATGAAGCTCGGCGTGCCCCAGGACGGAGACCTCCGCGGTCACCTCTTCGTTTCGTCGGGTCTCGGCGGCATGAGCGGTGCTCAGCCCAAAGCTGCCGAAATAGCCGGAGCAGCCGCAATCATCGCCGAGGTTGATCCCTCGCGTATCGAAACCCGTATGAATCAGGGCTGGGTACAGGAGAAGACCGACTCAGTTGAAGAGGCTTTCCGTCTTGCCCACAAGGCGATGGAGGAGAAAAAGCCCATCTCTATCGCATATCTCGGAAATGTAGTAGACCTCCTCGAACATGCTGTCAAGGCCGGCGAACACATCGACCTGCTCAGCGACCAGACCAGCTGCCACGCCGTTTATGAGGGCGGTTATTGCCCTGCGGGAATTACCTTCGAGGAACGCACTCGTCTGCTCAGCGAGGAACCTGAGAAGTTCCGTGAACTCGTTGACGAATCACTTCGCCGTCACTATGATGCCATCAAGGCTCTTGTAGCCGACGGTACTTACTTCTTCGACTACGGCAACTCATTCATGAAAGCCATCTATGACGCCGGTGTGAAGGAGATTTCGCGCAACGGCATCGATGAAAAGGATGGCTTCATCTGGCCGTCATATGTCGAGGACATCATGGGCCCGATGCTGTTCGACTTCGGCTACGGTCCGTTCCGTTGGGTTTGCCTCAGCGGCAAGCACGAGGACCTCGTGAAGACCGACAAGGCGGCTATGGAGTGTATCGACCCGAACCGCCGCGGTCAGGATCGCGACAACTACAACTGGATCCGCGACGCCGAAAAGAACGCGCTCGTTGTCGGCACTCAGGCCCGCATCCTCTATCAGGACGCAATGGGTCGTCTGAAGATCGCCCTGAAGTTCAACGAGATGGTACGCAACGGTGAGGTCGGCCCGATCATGCTCGGCCGTGACCACCATGACGTCAGCGGCACTGACTCTCCCTTCCGCGAGACCAGCAACATCAAGGACGGTTCGAACGTAATGGCCGACATGGCTATCCAGTGTTTCGCCGGTAACTGCGCACGCGGAATGAGCCTCGTCGCTCTCCACAACGGTGGGGGTGTCGGAATCGGAAAGTCTATCAACGGTGGCTTCGGTATGCTCTGCGACGGATCGGAACGTGTGGACGAGATCCTCACCAAGGCTATGCTTTGGGACGTTATGGGTGGTGTCGCACGCCGTAGCTGGGCTCGCAACGAGAACGCGATGTCAACTGTCGAAGAATGGAACGACACCATGGGCGACAAGGGCTTCATGATCACCGAACCGTTTATCGCGTCGGATGAACTCGTAAAGAACACGGTTTCAAAGAAATAAACAAGAGCCACAGATAACCTGTAGTTGACAAGTTAATGAAAGGCAACTTAGTAATTCATAATGCTCACATCTTCACTCCCGTCGGCACCGAAGCCGCAAAGGGAGCGAAGATGGGCGAAATCATGGAAATCCGTAACGGCGCTGTCGTCGTTACGGATGGCTCCATTTCATACGTAGGCGCAGACCTAAGTGATCAGGAACTCGGAACGGACGGCGGCTGTCATACTATAACCGATGCAGAGGGTCGTGCGGTCCTTCCGGGTTTCATTGACTCCCACACCCACATGGTCTTCGGCGGCTATCGCCCCGATGAGTTTTCGTGGCGACTGAAGGGTGACACCTATATGTCTATTATGGAGCGTGGAGGAGGCATTCAGTCAACCGTCAACGCCACTCGTGAAGCATCCCCTGAAGAACTCGAGAAAAAGGCACGCATCTTCATGGCCCGTATGGCTGCCATGGGTGTGACCACAGTCGAGGCCAAGAGCGGTTACGGTCTCAATTCCGAGACCGAAGAGAAGATGCTCGACGTGATCGACCGTCTCCGCAAGGATGAAGACGCACCGGTCGAAGTAGTCGCTACCTTCATGGGCGCACATGCTGTTCCGAAAGAGTTCGCGGGTCGTACGGCAGAGTATACCGACAAGGTGATCTCGGAGATGCTCCCTAAATTCAAGGACAAGGCCGAATTCTGCGACATCTTCACCGAGAAGAACGTTTTCGAAATCGAAGACTCTCGCCGTTTGATGCAGGCGGCTAAGGACATGGGCTACAAGCTCAAATTCCATGCCGACGAAATCGTCACTCTCGGAGGCGCCGAATTGGCTGCCGAACTCGGCGCCGTTTCGGCCGACCACCTTCTGCATGTATCTGACGAAGGAGTGAAGCAAATGGCCGAAAAAGGAGTTGTAGCCACACTTCTCCCGCTGACAGCCTTCGCCCTCAAGGAGCCGTTTGCCCCCGCACGTAAGTTTATCGAAGCCGGCGCAGCTGTCGCCCTGGCTACCGATCTAAATCCGGGAAGCTGTTTCTCCGGCTCTGTGCCTCTGACCATCGCACTGGCATGTATCTATATGAACATGACCGTCGAAGAGACCTTGACAGGCCTGACACTCAATGCTGCAGCCGCTGTTGACCGCGCGGACCGCCTCGGCTCGCTCGAGGTCGGTAAAGAAGGCAACATCGTGATGCTCGATTTCGACACACTGACAGCCCTCCCCTATTACGTCGGGATGAACTGCGTGAAGAAGGTCTGGCGCCGAGGCGTTCAGATCGCCGACAATATTTGATCTATCACAAACTAACCAAAATACCAATCATTTTATATGGAACCCCTTAAGACGTATGCCATCGGCTCGTCGCCCCTGACCTACGACCTCATAGAACGTATCCTCAAAGACGGCACTCAGCTGACCCTCTCCGAGGAGGCAATCCAGAAAATTCAGCACTGCCGCGACTTCCTCGACAAAAAGACCGAGGACTCGGAAGCCCCAATATACGGTGTTACCACCGGATTCGGCTCTCTCTGCAACCGTTCCATCTCTCCCGAGGAGCTTTCGACCCTTCAGTCGAACCTCGTGAAGAGCCACTCTTGCAGTGTCGGCACTCCCGTAGACAAGACAGTCGTCAAACTTATGCTTCTCCTGAAGGCCCACGCCCTATCGATGGGATTCAGCGGTGTTCAAGTCGAGACAGTTCATAGAATCCTCGACTTCTATAACAACGACGTTCTGCCTGTTGTCTACGACCGCGGTTCGCTCGGCGCTTCGGGTGACCTCGCCCCGCTCGCCAACCTCTTCCTCCCGCTAATCGGAGAAGGCGAAGTGATGTATGACGGCAAGGTGATCAAGGGTAGCGAAGCACTCAATATCTTCGGTTGGAAACCTATCACTTTGAAGAGCAAGGAAGGTCTCGCTCTTCTGAACGGCACTCAGTTCATGAGCGCCAACGGTATCAAGGCCCTCATCGACGGTTGGCACATGGTCAACTGTTTCGACCTCTTCGGCGCCATGTCTCTCGAGGCTTTCGACGGCCGCATCGAACCTTTCTTCGATTGCATCCAGCAGGTTCGCCCTCACCCCGGACAGATCGAAACCGGCAAGGTCTTCCGCAACCTCCTGAAGGGTTCGGAAATCATCGCGCGTGAAAAGAAACACGTTCAGGACCCCTACTCGTTCCGTTGCATCCCCCAGGTTCACGGCGCCGTGAAAGACGCGATGAACCACGTGACCGACGTACTCCACATCGAGATCAACTCTGTTACCGACAACCCGACAGTCTTCCCCGACGATGACATGGTTGTTTCGGGCGGTAACTTCCACGGCGAACCGCTCGCTCTCGCGTTTGACTATATGGGCGTGGCTCTCCACGAACTTGGAAATATCTCCGAGCGCCGCGTGGCTCAGCTGATCCTCGGTCTCCGCGGCCTTCCCGAGTTCCTCGTAGCTCACCCGGGTCTCAACTCAGGCTTCATGATTCCGCAGTATGCCGCCGCTTCGATGGTCAGCCAGAACAAGATGTACGCATGGCCCGCATCTTGCGACAGCATCGTGAGCTCGAACGGTCAGGAAGACCTCGTTTCGATGGGCGCCAACGCCGCCACAAAGCTCCACAAGATCATCGACAACCTGAAGTATATCGCCGCCATCGAACTTATGAACGCGGCACAGGGAATCGACTTCCGCCGTCCGTTGAAGTCTTCGCCCTACATCGAGAAGGTGATGGAAGAATATCGCAAGCACGTGAAGTTCGTCGAAGAAGACGTCGTGATGACCGACTACATCACGGCCACCATGAAGTTCCTCGACACCTTCGACGTCAATCTCGAAGAAGAAGTTCAGGTAGCAGAGTAATATATGCTCGAAAAATTCACCATCAATCAACTGAAGGAGCGCCGATCCGTGCGCTCCTTCATTGATTCTTCCATTCCCCAGTCTATGCGCGACACCATCAAATCGATGGTCACCATGATAGATACCCATGAGGCGGGGATGCACTTCGAAGCCTTCTTCGACGATGACAATCCTTTCCGTGGTTTCACCCGCAGCTACGGATTCTTCCGGAATCCGAAGAATTATATCGCGGCCGTTGTCGACGTCTCTTTTCCCGGTGCTTATGAACGTGCCGGCTACTTCTCCGAGCAGCTTGTCCTCAATCTTGTCCAACTCGGATTGGGGACGTGCTTCGTCGGTGGGACATTCGATCCTACGAAGACCGGGGTCAATCTCAGGGTAGACCGCAAGATTCTATTCGTAATTCTCTTCGGATATGAAGACAAAGCGGCAAAGAGACCTATTCAAAATCTGATGGTCAAGATGTTGAAAAGCGTGAACGTGTCCGCGTCGAAGCTGTTCGTAGGTACTGAAAATGACTACGAAGATGCACTCAAAGCCGTACCGGAACTTCCTGCCTGTCTCGAGGCCCTCGATTGTGCTCCTTCATGGATGAACAAGCGACCAGCGAGAATCAGATGGACGGAAAATCACCTTGAGGTATTTGTACCTGAATCCGACGACAACAAGCGGCTGATCGACCTCGGAATCGCCAAATTTAATGTCCAGTCAGTCCTTCCTGAAGATAACACAGACATCATCATGTCTATCCCTGGCCTCTAAAGACACGGTTCCGATAAGATAATATGAGCAAAGAAGAACATAAAGAAAACAGCGGGAAGTCGGGCCGTTCGTTCAAGAATACAACCGAAGAAGGGAAAGCCGGCGAACAACTTGTAGCTAACTATCTGATTGCTAAAGGCTTCACAATAATTGAACGAAATTGGAAGCCCAGTCCCGCTTCAAAGCTTGAGATTGACCTCATAGCCACCAAAGACATGTTGATGATCTTCGTCGAAGTGAAGACCCGAAAGGGTAACCACTCTGATCCTATAGATGCAGTGGACCGTCGGAAGATCGTGAACACAAGTAAGGCTGCCGACGCTTATCTGCGTCAACAGCCATACATGTTTGAGTATCGCTTCGATATCGCCGGTGTGACAGATCCTTTGTCTGCCAATCCGAAAATAGAATACATTGAGGACGCTTTCATGCCACCTTTCGGCAACCGTTAGTCCTTTTCCAATAGGCAATCAATAGCCAATACTTTTTGGCAACCGGTTGTTCTTATCCCCTTCTCACCAGACGCACCACGTTCTCAACATGATGTGTGTGGGGAAACATGTCGACGGGCTGAACAGCAGTTACTCTGTATTTCTCGTCAAGAAGCTGAAGGTCTCGTGCCTGGGTCGCCGGGTTACAGCTGACATATACGATTGTCTCGGGCGCGGAGCGAAGCACGGTCTTAACAACATCCTCGTGCATACCTGCTCGCGGCGGGTCGATGATCATGATATCGGGTTTTCCATGCTTCTCAATGAACCCATCGGTCAAGACGTCCTTCATATCGCCGGCATAGAAGAGGGTATTGTCAATGCCATTGACACGTGAGTTCAGCTTAGCATCTTCAATGGCTTCCTCGACATACTCGATCCCGACAACCTTTCCTGCCCTGCGGGCTACAAAGTTTGCGATTGTTCCCGTGCCTGTGTACAGGTCGTAGACCAGTGGACGCGCGTCTTCCGCGAGACCTTCGAACGCAAAATTGCGGGCAACCTTATATAGCTCATAGGCCTGGAGAGAGTTGGTCTGATAGAAAGACTTGGCATTCACGCGGAATTTCAGACCCTCCATCTCCTCTTCGATATAGTCCGGTCCATCATACGAGACAATCTCAAGTCCGGTGAGCGAGTCGTTGAGCTTCAGATTGACCGTGTATAGCAAGGAGGTTATTTCAGGGAATTCTTCGCGCAAAGCTTTCAATAGGGATTCCCGCCCCTCCTTGTCATCCTCGCCAAACTGGATGCAGACCATCGTCTGTCCCGTCGAGGCTATTCTGATCATCACCGTTCGGAGCAATCCCTTGTTCTCCTTGATATTGTAGAACGACAAACCGTTATTCTCGGCGAAGTCATAAATGAAGTTGCGGAGGCGATCGCCAAGTTCCGACTGAAGATGGCAGCATTCAATATGGAGAACTTTATCGAACGCTCCCGGAATGTGAAAGCCGAGGGCGTGTCCTGAATCGGCAAACTCTTTGCCGGAACGTACCTCTTCCCATGTTCTCCATCGTTTGTCGGAGAAGGTATACTCCATCTTATTCCGATAACGCCATACATTCTCCGACCCGAGAATTGGTGAAATTTCGGGCAGTTCAATTTTTGCAAGTCGTGTGAGCGCGTCGAAGACTTGTTGCTGCTTATGGCGCAGCTGTTCTGCATATGGAAGATGTTGCCATTTGCAACCGCCGCAAACAGTGAAGTGCTCACACCGAGGTGACACACGTACAGGCGATGGAGTAACTATGCGCTCGATGTGACCTTCGGCATACGAGCGTTTTTTCTTATCTATCTTCAGGTCTACTATGTCGCCGGGGGCGCCGTACGGCAGAAACACGACTATTTCGTTCTCATCTTCCGGACGAAGACGAACGCGCGCCAACGCCTTCCCTTCGGCGGCAAATCCGCTCACCTCAACGTTGTGAAGCAACGGCAGTTCCTTCTTTTTTCTTCCCATATATCTCAACGGCCCTTTCAGCCCGTCTATGTTCGTTTATTTTAGCGACGCGAATTTAACACTTTTCTTTGGATTTTCCGCTAAAATCAGGTCAGGAAGAGGACAATCAGGCTCGAGAAAATGAGAATTATGTTGGCGACGGCATATGTGACGGTGTAGCCAATCATGGGGACATTGCTCTGAAGAGTCTCCTGGATAGCTCCGATCGAAGCGATGCCGCATCGGGCGCCGGCGACACATCCGAGCGTCTCGGGAGAGGAGAATCGGAATATTTTCCGACCGATGAAGATGTTGATGGTCAACGCCACGACAGTGCAAATCATTCCGACGACGAACAGCCCCCACCCGGCCTGATGGATGCCGGCAAGGAAGGTCGTTCCGGCATTGATACCGACCACGGCGATAAACATATTCAGACCGAGATTATCGAGCAACCATACTACCGGACCCGGAATGCGTCCGAATGTGGGACGGCGCTCACGCAGCCAGCCTAAGAACAGACCACCAATCAACGCACCCCCGCTTGAACTCAGCGATACAGGCACACCATGAATCTTAATGGCCAGGACACCCAACAGACAGCCGAGGGCTATACCGAAACCAAGAAGCACCATGTCTGTCTCAGTGCGTTCCTTGTCGGCAAAACCAATTTCGGCGGCAGCCCGTGAGACATTTTCCGGTAGCCCGACCAGGGTCAGCACGTCTCCCCTATGAAGCCGTAATTTGTTTTTGCAGGGAAGGTTCATTCCCGTACGTTTGATTGACCCTACGATGACCCCTCTCATATAAGGCTTCGACCTGAGTTCGCCGAAAGTAAACCCGTCAGCCCCACATTTTGAGATGGTCACATCAAGTTTCTCCGCACCGAAGTTCAATAGTTCCGGGTCAACCACCTCATGACCAAGTGGAGTCACTTCATTTACCATAACCTCCCGACGCGCACTGAGAACAATCGTGTCGCCTTTGCTGACCACGAGATCATCCGTCGGCTCACATATCTCTCCCTTTACACGAAGGCGCTCGACGAAGACTCTGAGACCCAATTTCTCGAAAAAATCATCTATTTCAGCGACTGTATGGGGTGAAGCGAAGAATTCACCGTCAGCTCTGAACGCACGAAACGAAACGGGGCGACGCGCATTTATGAAACCAGCGGCCGGTTCATAGATGCCATCGTCGAGTTCATTTTCTATGGCGGCTGTCTCGGCCTTCACCTTCGCGAGACCTCCGAGAAGCCATGGTCCAACATTAGAGAGGTACCACGCTGTGCCTATCGTGCCGAAGATGTAGGTTACTGCATAGCAGGCTGTCATCATGGAGATAATTTTGTCGCGGTCGGCATCTTCCATCGAAAGTCCTCGGAGAGTCTCTCCCATCACGCCGAGCGAAGCGGAAGCAGTTTGCGAGCCTGCGAAAAGACCTGAAGCTATGCCGGTATCATAACCCATGATATATGAAGCACCGAGCACTGTTCCCGCACAGACGAGCGCACCGACTAATGCGAAAAGCAGTTGCTTAAGCCCCTGTCCTTTGAAGGACCTGAAGAAAACGGGACCCACGCTATACCCGATTGAGAAAAGAAACAGCATGAAGAAAATGTTCTTCACGATGGTTGGAATCTGGATGTCGAGTTGCCCGACGATCACGCCTACAAGCAGAGTCGCGGCTACGGCTCCGAGTGAGAACGATTTATATTTCAAATGTCCGAGCCAGAACCCGGCGCCTATGGTGAAGAAGAGCGGAATCACGGGGTGATTCCTCAGAAGTTCTACGAAAGCTTCCAACATCTGAGTATAGGTAGAGTTTTTGAATTAGATAAAGTTTAAGGTAAAGTCATAAAATGGACTCTCCTTTTTAACAACCCTTAAAGGTGAATGGTTGTATAGACTGCACTCTCGAAGTATCCCGTTTTTTTCCCTGTTTTGTAATAATTGGAACTGAAAAGGCGTTTTGTTAACATATTAACCAACAAAGAAAGATGAAAAAGACCTTATTTCTTCTCTCTCTTCTTCTGACACTGGTCATCGTCTCCTGTCAACGTGATGAACCGGAAAATCAGGAGGGACTTTTCCGACTGACGATGGGCACCATGTCTCCCACCGAAATCGCCATGGGACTCCACGACGCAGACGTTAGCTTCAAAGGCTACGCAAACTTTGTTCAGGTCAACCTGATCGGTACCTACGACGAGTATTTCTTCTCCGACCAGCCGATTCCGAATTGGATGACTGTGACCAAAGAAAAGGACTCGTTCAAGATAGACGTGACCGATAATGACACGGACTCAGCACGCGAGTTCACCCTCTACTTCACCGTCAAGAAGATGCATCGCCGTCAATCCGGCTCCATCTCTATCACCCAGGCTGCGATCACAGAGGATGATATGATCCAGAGAGAGCAAAAGGCTATGTCCAAATACATAAAGAGATTTGAGGTCATCGACCATCTCCCTCCGCTGACTGATATCCAGCCCAGCTCCGTCTCTCCCTTCTATAAGCTTGATGAAGAGGGAACGGTGTACATGCAGGTCGTTAAATTGGGAGAGGGTCCCGCGGTGTCAGCAGGAGAAACCATTTCCTTCAGATACCTCAAGTTTGACCTCCTCTGCTTCTACGACGACAATAAACTTCCCGCCGGAAGCGGGAATCTCAATTCCGGAGAGCCTTACGAGATGACCTTCGGGAACACGTATACCTATGGAACCGGTCTTCAGCTCCCATTGAAATACGGACTCCCATTAGGGTCGGAAGTAAATCTCGTAGTCTCCTCGTCGGCCGGTCCCTCTTTCGACGCCAGCGCCCACATTCCCTACTTGTACAACCTCAAGTATCTGGACAACAAGTAACTTAACAAGGAGTAACCTAACAATAAAGATTTGGGACGCTACACAACAGCGTCCCAAAGTCTTTATTGTTACACCCTTCTTCAGGGTAGTATTTCCAGTTATTTCCTAATTGAATTTCCCATCTTTTTGAATAAGAGCCACATGAACATGACCAGGAAGGCGTAACCGGCAAATATCAGCCAAGGCCACTCCCATTGGCCCATAAAGAGCCTCATCATAGCGTCACCTCCGGAACCGGGGACCATTTCCCACTCACACCAGCGGTTAACCACATATCCGGCGGCTATCGTTCCAAAGGTGGCCCCAATCCCGTTGCTCATAAACATCATCAGACCCTGGGCAAAGCCTTTCATCCCGTTGGGCGCTATCTGTTGGATATACAGATGACCGGCGATAGTGATGAAATTGAAAGCTATTCCATATACGGCCATCGATCCGACGAGAAGCCATAGTCCTGAGCCGGGATTGCCGACCGCAAGCATAAGAAAACGCATTCCCCACGCGAATAGTCCTATGGCATAGACCCACTTTATACCGAACGATTTTAATGAACGACCAACCAGAAGAACACAGAAAGCTTCGGAAATTTGAGAAAGAGAAAACAACATCGTCGCGTTTCCGGATGCCAAAGAGTCGGAAAATTCAGGAATACCGACAAAGTGAGTGATGAAGGGAGTCACGAAGCCATTTGATATCTGAAGACATACTCCCGCGAATATGACAAAAATAAGGAATACAGCGATCTCCTTTCTGCCAAACATTTCTCTCAATGAAGATGACAAACCGTTCACCTTCTCAACCGAAATCTTTTCTTGAGGTGACTTCTTCAAGCGTGGTAGCATCAGAGAATATACACCGGCCAACAGTCCAACAACTCCTGAGCAGAGGAGCTGCATGGCGTTATATTGAAAACGCAAATGGCCGTTATCGGCCACATCACTGAAAATAAAACCTAAGGTTCCCTCTTTCCAGTAAGCAGAGTTAACAAACCACATAGCGGCGACAAAGCCAATTGTTCCCCAGATTCGTATTTTAGGAAAGGTCGTCACTGTATTGAGACCTGATGATGAGAGCAACCCGAACGTCACTGTGTTCGCCAACGCCATGGTGGGCATATACAGAGATAGGAAAAGAAGATAAAGAGTATAGAAGACCTTGAATTCCAACTGGGAATGAGTCATCGCGTAGCGCCACATTATTATCATTACCGAAGCGGCAAGGAGATGGCACACACCCAAAAGGATATCCGGTCGGCCGGTGCGGTCCGCAAGGCGCCCGAGAAGGGAGGGGGTGAGTATGGAGACCAGACCTATTGCTGCATAGAACCAGGCGATATCTTTACCCAGCCCGCCGGCCCCGAGAAGTTGTCCGAAACAGGTCAGGTAACACCCCCAGACGGCGAACTGGATAAAATATAGTGTCGAAAGACGAGCTTTCATTTCAATAGGTTA
Organism: uncultured Sangeribacter sp.; assembly: GCA_964615915.1. Lineage (GTDB taxonomy): Bacteria > Bacteroidota > Bacteroidia > Bacteroidales > Muribaculaceae > Lepagella. The sequence continues at coordinate 6,504 of CAZTSQ010000002.1, read as the reverse complement.
TATCAGAACTTGAATTCAACTCCGCCCATGATTGTCGTTCCGGGCATAGGGCATCCGTAGATTATCTGATAGTGTTTATTGGTGAGATTGTCAACCTTCAGCGAGAAAGTTACCGGAACTTTCTGACCTAAGGTATAGGCTGCCCGGAAGTTGAGCAGAGAATAACTTACGGTCGCACCGTCCGGGTTGCCGTTTTTCATCGACCAGATGCTCATCTCTTCGAGCGTGAGGCTTACAGGTCCGGGAGAGTACGTTACCTCAGCGTTCAACTTGTTCTTCGGCGTATACAAATTGTCAGAGTCAGTGTGGATATATGACCAGGATGCCGAGGCAGTGAGATTGCTGAGAATATTGTATGCGGCCTCGAGTTCAAAGCCTTTGTTGTGGAACTTGCCTGTATTCTCATTTCTCGGACGTCCGTCGACACGTACAGTCTGGATCATGTTTTTGCCGTCGATATAGAAAATGGCGGCTCCGACCATCAGGGCGTAATCGAGGAAATGCTGACGATAGCTGATCTCGTAGTTGAGCATATATTCCGGCTTCAGGTCAGGGTTTGCCGGCGGATATAGATAGAGCTCACGTATGTTGGGTGAACGGAAGCCTTTGCTGAAGGAAGCCTTGATCTGAGAGTTATAACCCGGCTTTACAATAAGACCCGCCTGCGGAACCCACACGTTGCCATAAGTCGAACCATGCTGAAGACGTACCCCGGCATTGATATTCAGGATGTCCCGGAAGAATCCCTGCTGCATCATTGCGTAACCGGCGATCTCATTGACGTGGTGGCGAGATTCAGAAGTTCTGATCGATTCGTCTTCCTTGTTGGTATTCCAGATATGCCCTCCCCAGTGTTGAAAGTCTACTCCAACGGAAAGAGTGTTTGCAGTCCACAGATACATGGACTCGTAAGCGGTGAAGCCCATGTTATAGTCTGTCGAGTGGAAGAGGTAATCGCGCGGTGTCTGACCGGGGGTGTTACCGTCATCCACATTGTTCCTACCCCAGTTTATATAACCCTGGATGCCACCGTCAGCTTTGGCATACTGGTTCTTGACATATAGGCCCCCCGTTCCTCTGAAAATGTCGGTCCACATATTCTCGAGCGGGTCTTGAAGCGTTCCCGGATTATTGGCGTGAGTCTGTGTCATATCGAGCATACCCGCTACACTCCAATTGCTGCTGATTCCATATTTCAATTGAACGAATTCGTTGGCAAGCCAGAATTCACTCCCTTTACGGTTGCCGTTGCTTCTGTCGAGTTGCCCGGAAACGGTGGCCGAGAATCTATCTTTCTTATATCCAGAAGAGAGGGCGAATTTCTGGGTTGAGAAGGAGCCAAACATAGCTCTCGCACGACCGGTCAGTCCGTCTTGACGTTGGGTGCGGGTAACAAGATTTATGGAACCACCCATAGCGTTCGAGCCGTAGAGCAACGAGGAGGGTCCCTTTACAACCTCGACCTTTTCGATTCCGTTGGCAACGTATGTATCGGCAAGAGAGTGTCCGAACACACCGGCCCACTGAGGCTGGCCGTCGATCATGAAGAGAACTTTGTTTCCCTGGCCAACGCCGCGAATGTTCACTTCTCCGGCGCTTCCCCCCGAAACTCCGTAGCCTGCGAAACCCCGTTGGGTCACAAACAGACCCGGCACTTTGGCGACGAGAACAGGAAGCAAGGAACTCTCACCCGATTTGTTTATCTCTTCGGCGGTTACTTGAGTGACATTAAGAGGAATCAGATCGCAGTCACTCTTTATAGGAGCCGTGACGATGACTTCCTTAAGGCCGATCGTGTCTAGCGGAGCTTCTCCGGCCATTGCATTGAAGGCAATGAGAGTCAGCGGGAGAATTCCAACAAATTGTCTGTGTTTCATTGGAATATGTTAAGGTTAGATTATTCTGTCCACAAAGTTACCAAAAAATTTTCAAATTCACCTAATTTCACTTATCTTTGCAACGTTGTTAACTAAATTATCACTTCACGAGCTATGAACCGTTCAGAAATTGACTTCTTTAACTCCCTGGCTCCACAGTGGGATGCGAATGAAGTACGGTCCACCCCAGAGAGAGTGACCGGAATCTTGGCAAAGTTACCTTTGAGAAAAGGTATGAGAGTGTTGGATCTCGGAACCGGCACAGGAGTTCTTATCCCTTATCTCTCAAAAATAATTGGCGAGGATGGACATATTACGGCCATCGACCTCTCGGAGGGTATGTTGTCAAGGGCAATCGAAAAATTTGGTCATCTGAAGAATGTAGACTTCCTCAAACTCGACTTTGAGGAAGAGTTAATTCCGGGGACTTATGACGTAGTCTTTCTTTATTCGGTCTACCCTCATCTCCATCATCCGGAAGACACTCTCAAGTGGCTCTTCAAGTTCAATATCAACAAGGGGGGATTCGTGGTGATTGCCTTTCCGAGTGACGAAAAATTCATCAACAACATTCACCACGACAGAAAATCAGAAAGCGATCATCTCCCTCCGGCGTCCACATTGGCCGACAGAATCAAGACGTGGGGATTCGAAACCGAAGTGGTGGCTTCATCTGAAGACGAATATATAGTCACAGTTCGAGATATCTCGGACAATTAGTAGGAAATTCCGTTAAGAACCAACAACTCCTTTAGTCTCAGATTCTCGGTTCTCAAGGCGTCCACTTCATCGCGAAGTTGATCCACTCGTTCGGAAAGACGGTCATTTCGTTTGGTAAGAAAATCTATCCGTGCTTCCAGATCGCTGTCAACAGATGTCGAGTGATTCTTATGGGCAAGGTCATGAAAATGATTAAGCAACTGCGAGATCGAATCGGCGGGATCGGAATGAGTGTGGGGAGGAACAGTTGCCTCAACGTGTTCGTCAAGCAGATAGTCCTCAAAGCTATCTATCTCGAAAATTTCTTTAATCCTGTTCATTTTTTCTTCGGGGAGTCTGCTCCGGCCGTTCTCGATCGCTGAAAGAAAGCTGGGTCGTACTTGAAGAAGTTCAGCAAGTTCACGTTGACTCATATGAGCTCTCTTACGAAGTTTAACAAGATCTATTCTATTCATTTTTTCATCAAATTATAGTTACAAGTAATTAAATTATAGTTACAAGTAATTATGGTTCGCAATCGTCTCGGCGGTTTCGTTCATACTCAGGCAGAGGTCACGGTTAGGCCTGAGCAGATCCGGGTCATGAGTCATAGGCGCGATCTGAAGCAAGCGGCCGCTCGTCAGAGCCGGAACGAGATAAGGATTGGGAGTGTAGATGGAACCGAATCCATTGTGCATCAACATTATCACCCTTCCCCCATTCTCGAGCGCCCACCGACGAACCTTCAACTCAGCCCCCGAAACAAAAGGAGAGACCAGCACACCTCCGTTGAGAGATGTTCGAAACCAATCACTTTTCTTTTCGTTAAGTTCTTCGGGCGTGTAGCGACTGCTTACTCTGACAGCTGAGATCTGGGGGTCATCCAAAAGGAGAGGATTGCCAAAGCCCTCGAAAATCCTGCCGTCTTTAGTCCGGATCTGGAAACGACGGTTGAAGTCGGGATTGTTTTGGAGATATATGAAGTGACGGGGAGCCACCTCAATCAAATGCTCAAACCTCTCGACATCACTCTTTCGGCGCGCAATCCGTTCGTCGAAACCTCCTGCAAACATTGAACTTAGTTGCTCTCCGCCGGGAGTAGGTTCACAACACATGGAAACCTCTCTCAGATATCGTCTGTTACATTCCTGTTTTATCCAGAATATCACTTCCTGCAGCGTCTTCTCGTCGGGCGAAACATTCCGTAAGATGAACATGGCGTAATCCGGAAGGATCACAGACGAAGGGATTGAAACCCCTTCAAAAGACTTCTCTATCACTTCAAGAGCATCCTCCAGACTTTCTCCATTCGACGTAAGAGTTAATTCGGGTGTCTTCGAACCGGGAGCGATTCCGCCAGAAAACTCAGAGAAAGGTTCTGCCTGTTGATTCCTAATAAGGGTCACAAGATATATGGCATGGCGCGCATAGTCGTGCCATGACCTTCGTTTGCTCGCATTCGGGACCATCTCTCTGGGAGAGGGGACAGACAGAGGGAACATCTTCTTTGAAATGATTTAATACTTTTGTCTCAAGCCTGTTGCTAGCCTTCCATATTAGTCATGAGGCCTCAACAGTTCCGCAAATGTAACATTAATCTTGGAGTTCTCCAAATTAATCCTCAGATTCTTACTCATTGAACAGGCAAAGAGAGAACAAGAGTGGGCTCATTTGTGTTTCTTCAGTATGGATCCCAATAAGTTACTTGATTTGACCGGAATGGTGGCTATAGTCACCGGAGCCGGAGATGGAATCGGCGCCGGATGCGCTGAAATCTTAGCAGCCTGTGGCGCAAAGGTTGTGGTCAGCAACCGTACGCTTTCAAAAGCGGGCGATATCGTAAAGAAGATTAAGGATAACGGCGGCGAAGCGGTCTCGTGTGCCTGCAACGTCCTGGTAGATGATGATTTGGTAAATGTCGTCGACTTCACGCTCAAAACTTACGGCAAGATAAATATCCTCATCAATAACGCCGGCGGCGGAGGCGGTGGTACCGAAAGCCCGTTCAAGATAGACCGGGAATACGTCGAGCGCATTTATTCTATGAATGTGTTCGCACCCTGGCGGCTCTGTCAGCTTGCGACTCCCCATATGCAGGAAGCCGGTTATGGGTCGATCGTAAACATATCGTCCATGAGCAGCATCAACCATAGTCCCGGAATAGCAATTTATGCCTCGACCAAAGCGGCTCTCAACCACATGTCGGCAAACCTTGCCCACGATTTCGGGCCGATGGGAATCCGTATCAATTGCGTCGGTCCCGGCGCGACCCGGACACATGCCCTTGCTGGTGTCATGACCCCCGAGATTGAGGCACGAATGCTCGCACATACTCCCATTCACCGCTTGGGTGAGGTCTCAGACATAGCTCAGGCCGTTCTATTCCTCGCCTCCCCAATGTCGTCGTGGATTTCGGGCCAGACTCTGATGGTTAACGGTGGAGGTGTACAGACCCTCGATTGATTCATCTATCAATCATGCAGATACATAATATTTTCAAAATCTTAGCCGGAACGCTGGCCATATGCTCGGTTTCGGGTGGCAGTATTTTTGCTGAAAGTCCGCTCCAGAAAGCTGAAAACGGCAGAATAACCCGTCATAATGTTTTCTCACCTCAACTCGGAGAGGAGATGGAAGTCGATGTATGGGTGCCCGAAGGAATTGACTCTCTTTCCGACCTGCCGGTGCTATATATGCACGACGGTCAGAATCTTTTTGACGCATCCACAACATGGAACGGCCAGTCATGGGAAATGGACCGTACCGCCGGCCGATTGATAGCAGAAGGAGAAATAGAGCCGATAATGATCGTCGGTATCCACAGCGATCCTCAGCGACGCGTCTCTCAACTGATGCCCGAAGATGCAGTTAAGGGCGCCGGTTTGGAAGACCTTATCAGAGAGGTGAAGCTTGATGGAGACTCAGTCATGGGCAACGAATATGCCGCGTTCGTGGTCGAGACACTCAAGCCGATGATCGATTCGAACTATAGGACTAAACCCGACAGGGCAAACACAGCCGTGATGGGGTCAAGTATGGGTGGCCTTATGTCACTGTATCTCATCTCTCAATATCCTGAAACATTTGGGAAAGCCGGCTGCCTTTCAACCCATTGGTACGGGACATTGTCGGCCGAAAACCAATTCGGCGAGGCTATGATGCAGTTCGTAGACACGAATCTTCCCGACCCGACAGACCATAAGATTTATTTCGACCACGGGACAACGACGATCGACCAATACTACGGCCCGTGGGAAGAAAAGGCTCTCGACATCGCCCGCCGTCACGGATACGTCGACGGTGTTTCGCTCGACAGTTTTGTCGACGAAGGGGCTCCGCATAACGAAGACGCATGGTCCAAACGAGTTGACCGACCCTTGAAATTCCTCTTCGGTCACCACTAATAAAGACAAAAGTTTTCATAATTGAAGATTTTTTGTTACCTTTGCAATTGCTCCCGAAAGCGTCGGGTGTCGAGCGGCGTTCTCAAACTCTCAGGTGAGGACGGCTATGCTCATGTAATCACCATGTAAACAACACTAAGACAATAAATTAACATCCAATCAATGGCAAAGAAAGTCTATACGTTCGGCAATGGTAAGGCCGAAGGTAACGCCGAGATGAGAAATCTTCTCGGCGGCAAGGGTGCTAACCTTGCTGAAATGAACTTGCTCGGTATGCCCGTTCCCCCGGGCTTCACCATCACGACTGAGGTCTGCACCGAGTACACCCAGTATGGTCGCGACAAAGTTGTCGAAGACATCAAGTCTGATGTAGAGAAAGCCATCGCTCACGTTGAATCTCTCACCGGAAATAAGTTTGACGATCCGTCAAATCCCCTTCTCGTTTCTGTACGCTCTGGAGCCCGCGCTTCGATGCCCGGTATGATGGACACCGTCCTCAACCTCGGTATGAACGACGCTACCGT
>CAZTSQ010000001.1:107584-119241 GCA_964615915.1 uncultured Sangeribacter sp. | reverse complement strand
GGGTAGAGGTTCGGGCCTATGTAGTAGTCGAACGTCACGGGGTTTTCTGAGGTCCAGTCATAGTCGTTGACCTCAGAGTGTGCCTTGACATCCTTCAGGTAGTCCGATTTCTTGATGACGTCTGAAGAGAAGTCAGACTGGTTGAAGTTCTTGCGGGCGATCAGTACCGAAGAGAAGAACTGGTTCTTGAAGCCGATCCATTTGACCTTGGCCTGGCGCTCCTCGGTGTCGCGCTTAGACTCGGAGAGATGCTCGACCGAGCCGCCGGCGAATTTGTAGTACAGGCCCGAGTTGCGCTCCTCGAACATACGGCCCTTTTCCTGACGGCGGATCTTCTGCTGCCAGTCGAGACCGAGGGTGCGGACGTTTGACTGGACGATCGGCTGCATGTTCTTCTGGATCACCTTCATGGTGATCACGTAATTGTCGCCCTTCGGGAGGATGTACTCGATTCCCCAATAGGCGTCGTCGGCGAAGTCGAGGGTCATGCGGACGGTCGAGTCGTTGACCTGACGCGGAGTGAAATAGAGTCCGGCGGTGGTCACGCTCTGGGGCACGGGGAGGGTGAAGTCCATGCTGTTGGTGTCGCCCTCGAAGATGACGACCTTGTTCTTCACCTTCTTCGATTCGTCGGCGGAGTACTCGGTGTCATATTTCTTCAGTTCAGCACGCGAGATGGTGCCTCCGAGGGTATTGAGTTCGAGGGCGAGGACATCGTTCTCGAGCTTGAGGGTCTTGGGCTGGCCCTTGAGGAAGCGTGCGAAACGGCCGTAGCGACCCATCGAGGTCGAGGCGTCGCGGACCACGGCGAGAGCCGCGCGGTGGTCGGCCGGATCGAGACGTCCGTCGGGAGCTGCGGCCACATCCTTCCAGTCGAGGGTCTTGCCGTTGACGGTCACTGTGCCGAAGAGGGAGTCGCCGACGAGGGTGAGGTCCATTCCCGGCTGGGTGAGGACGACCGCGTGGCGTCCGTCGTCGAGAAGCTTGGCCTTTCCGTTGTCAGCTATGTTTTTGACGAGCCACTCGCGCTCGGTGGCCGTCAGAGAGTCGACCCCGGTCGCGGCGTTGTCGACGATTTGCTCGGTTTTGGCCTCGGCGTCCGGGTTGGCATCGGGCTTGGGCGATAGCCAGACGAACGCGAAGAAGATGGCTGCCATCAATATGAGGCCGTAAATCGTGTTTTTGTCCATTTTTTGTTTTGTCGGTTAGCGAAAGGGATGGAATGAGGCCGTCACCGTGGCCGATGACGACTTTTCGAGGGTCATTCCCCATTTCAAACCGCAAAGTTACAAAGAAAATGGGAATTTGGAAATCTACACGCCCAAATAATGTCGATTCCCTCCCGATAGAGTCGACAGAAAGCTCCCAATCCCCCTTTTCGTCGGTTCAGAGCCGCTCCGACTTCCAGTCGTCGATCCGGCGCTTGTCAGACGAGAAGTTGATGCCGACGGCGATGACGGTGCGGTTGTCGACCGACCAGGGAAGGTGATACTCCTTGCGCTTGATTTGGTCGAGGGCCTCCTCGGCCGTCTTGTCGAACTTCAGTTCCATGATGTAGACATACTCCGGAGTGCGCACGAGGATGTCGATCCGGCCGTCCGAGGTATGGTATTCGGCCTCGGCCATCATCCTCACCAGCTTGAAGACGATGAACAAGGCGTTGCGGACATCCTTTTCGGCGTTGATCTCAAGGTCATATGAGAGGCCGGCAAACAGCGACTGGAGTCGCTTCATCGCCGCGTCAACATCTCCGCGCATGAATTCGCGGACGAGTTGGGTAATATACGTCAAGACCTTCTGCCTCTGGATATTGGAGTAGTAAGGGAGAATGAATCGATAGAACCCTTCGGACACCTCTTCGTTGGGATATCCGAGTATGAAGAGACCCGATAGGTCATCGGTCCCCTTGATGGTCAGATAGCCTGTCTGATAGAAAAGTGCAGTCGGTTCCACACTGTCAAGGTCAAGGCCCGAGAGATCCGCAATGTCTCCCGTGGCAGGTTCCAGCTCGGTCAGATCCGTATGGTCCCGTTTCAGCTGCTCGGCGAGAATAGTCGGAGCTGCGGAATCTATCCAATAATTACGGAATTCTTTTTTGCTGAAAGTCTCCAGTAGAGAATAGGGATTATAAATATCGGGAGAAATCCTTGCAAAATGGTATCCGTCATACCGACGTTTGAGCTTGGCGACCATGGCGTCGCGATCCATTCCATACTCCTCCGCGAGACCCGAAATCCCCTCTTCGAAATACTCAAAGAGTTCCGCTTCCGTGATTCCGCAGATTCCGGCATACTTGTTGTCAAATGAGATGTCGGAGATGTTATTGAGACCGGAGAAGACGCTCAGCTTGCCGAAACGGGTGACACCGGTGAGGAAGACCAAGCGGAGGTAGTCGGCCGAGCTCTTGAAGTTAGAGTAAAGTCCGGCCAGCATCTCGCGATAGCGCTCAAAGCGTTCTCGGTCGTGAAGGTTCTTTACGAGAGGCTTGTCGTATTCGTCGACCAAAATAACGACTTTCTTGCCAGTACGTTTATACACAGTCTCGATTACTCGCTCAAATCGGTCCGAATGTTCCATGACATACGGGGTGATCCCATATTCCTCTTCCCACCTTCTCAGATGGCTCTCAATCTTTGCCTCCAAAGCGCCGTCAACAGTATAGTTGGCGCTGTTAAGGTCAAGGAGCAACACCGGGTACGGTTCCCACTCCCAGTCGATCGTGTGGATATAGAGACCCTTGAACAGCTCGCGACGGCCCTCGAAAAAGCATTTTAGAGTAGCTAGAAATAGGCTCTTTCCGAAGCGTCGCGGACGCCCCAGAAAGTAATACTTCGTGCCCTTGGCTATCATCTCGACATATCGGGTCTTGTCAACATAGAGCCAATTGCCCTCGCGAATTTCCACAAAGGATTGCTCACCAACAGGGTATTTGATCGGTCTGTTCATAGTCGTGTCGTCTTTTCTCACCGCAAAGGTAGGAAATATCTTCCTAAATTCCAATCTCAGTCACGACTGCCGTCTGGTTCTCATATATATTGGTCACTTATATATTGGCCACCATTCGCAATCCTTACCCCTCCAAGTCGTCCGTATACTACTCCCTTAACAATTTCCAAATCTCTTAGCAAGAGATATGAATAGCACGGCAAAAGTAGCTAATTAATTGTAATCTACCAAATTTTGAAGTGCTTTTTTTTGTTAATCGTTATTCGAATTTAGCGAAATAGGCTGCCAACGAGTAATTAAGTTTCTCATAAAGCTTTGTCTATTAATGAATTGCTATTCTTCCATATCTCTTGCTAAGAGAAAAGGCGCTGAAACAGTGCATTTTATCGGTAAGGGATGCGAAGGTATAGGGTAATTGCAATGCGTATATAAACCTTCGTATTGCATTGTAGCCATATTAAAATGTGGATAAACTATAACATAATACAAAACTAAAACATCAACAAAATGCAGAAGAAGATTCTACTTTCATTGTTGATCGCAACGCCGACAGCACTGCCGGCGCTTGCCGACATCGACATGGGAGCGGGCACTTGGGAATCAACCGGTGTCTCACTCCCCGAAAAGTGGGACTACAACCAGGCTGAGGGTAACCTTTCATGTGTGCTCAATTCCGGCGTTGTAAGACAGGTCATCAAGAACGCTGTCCCCGGCAAGTATCAACTCTCATTCCAGACCACCGACAACCTTTCGGTCACAGTCCTTCAGGGCGACAAGGTACTGGCATCGGCCAAATCGTCCGAAGCCGGAACCGGCGTTATGACCGTCGACTTTAATGTCGAAAGCATCGGTGACATCACCATCGAGACCAAGGGTGAGAACGCCAATCAGTTCAGCTTCACAGGCTCTAACGTTAAGCTTGTAGTAGACTTCACCGATCTCGCCGCCGAACTCAATAAACAGATCGAAGCTCTTCCTGAATACACTCAGATTCAGGACGAATCGTTCCCCGGCGCTTCGGATCTGTTGAAGGAGAAGGCCGGACTCGAGTCTACGAAAGCCGATTATCAGGACATAATCGACAAACTGACTCAGGATGGTCTTTCAGATGATGAAATTCTGAAGATATACACCGAGAACGAGCTTTACAAAACCCCGTCCAAGCTTGCCGACAACATCACAGCACTCGGTGAGGATATCGAAGCTTGGAACGAAAAGGCTGCCGAACTCAACACCAAGATACAGAATACAGCCGACAACACTCAGACAAAAGCCGATCTTATAGCCCAGCAGGTTGAACTGACTACCGCTATCGATAAGCTTATTGCCGACATCAAGGCCGGTCCTGTCTATGCGCAGACCGCACACACAAACCTGGCCTCTGCCGAGGGTCTGAAAACCACCATCGGGAAATATCTCGACGAGATCAACGCCGCCTATGCCGATGATAAACTCGCAGGCACGATCGACTTCACCAGCCGTTATGACGAGCTGAATGGTGAGATCACCAAAATTCAGAACGTATGGAATGGCGACAAGGCAGACTGGGAAGCTTACGAGAACTTCATGAACGTCATCCTTCCGAAACTCAACAATGCCTTCGAGGGTGCCAATACAACTATTGACGGTCTCCAGGGTATCAGAGGCTACGAGAACATCTACGAGGATAAGAAGGACGAAGCCCTCAATGACATCCAAAAAATCTTTGACGAAGCCAAGGCCGACCTCCAGATCAAAGAGCCTGCAGGCGCTGCCTCTCTTCTTTTCGTAGACGAGAAGAAGGTCAACAACGCTGTTACCGAAATCCAGGTTAAGGTTGAAGATCTCAAGACTCTCGTAGAGACTCAGAATGCAAACGCAACCGAAGCTCTGGCTAAGACCGCTGACCTGACTTCTCAGTTCGAAAGCTTCAAGCAGAAGATTGTCCCCGTACAGATGCAGGAAGAGTATGACGCCAAGGTAAAGGCTATCGATGAAGCTCTCTCGGCGCTCGGAACCTATATCAAGGAGGAATACGTAGACCATACTCTCGACATCGCCGAGGGCTCAGAATATGACATTCAGGTGAAGGCTATCGAGGAACTGCTGAAGGACTTCGAGGAGTTCGTCGCTCCCATGGAGGCTATCAACCAGCTCTATACTGACTTCGAAAACATCAAGGAGTATGTTCAGAAAGTCAGCGACGAAGTGGATCCGAAGGGTGAGGTCATCAATATCTACGACCTCTTCAATCAGCCTGACGGTACATTCGCAGCTATCGAGGACGCTATCAAGAATCTTCAGACTCAGGAAGATGTAGACAATCAGTCAGAGAGCATCCAGAACAGCATCGACGACGTCAAGGCTACCGCCGACGATCTCAAGACTGTCTATACTGAACTTCTCGACGCCAACAAGGCATACATCAACGACGTCGAGGGACTCGAAACCTTCGTCAACGGCAAGTATGAGGTTGACGCCAACGGCGCGGAGGCCGACGTTCTCAAAAAGGCCTTCCTCGGCAAGGAGTATGTAGACTTCGCCAAGACTCAGAAGGACTTCTATCAGAAGATTCTCGATCTCAAGAACAGCGGCACACCGCAGGATATATACAATGCCGCAAAGGCATTGGCCGAGACACTCGGTGACCCCTACTATTGGACTCCGGATCTGGAGACTCTGAAGCGCGACTTCGCCGAAAAGGTTACAGACTCCAACAACGCTTACCTTGAGGCCTATATCACCAAGGTCAAGGACTTCGTCAACGAAGGAACCTATACCGGCCAGTCTGATCTTCAGGACTTCACCGAGATCGACACCGACAAGGAGGCTATCGACACCACCATCGCAGACGCAGACGGTGCTGAGGGAGCCGAGGCTGTCAGCGGATATGCCGACGCCGACACCCAGATCGAAGCCCTCTTCGCCAAGATCAAGACTCTCGAGACCACCGCTCAGAAGTATAAGGATAACCAGAAGGCTTACGACGATCTGAATGCACAGCTCGTTGACCTTCAGAAGAAGATCGACGCTCTGACCGAGAAGAACAACAACGAGTCTTATGACAACGGTAAGGAATACTTCGTTGGTGTGATCGCCGGCATACAGGGCCAGTGGGACGACCTCAAGCAGAAACTTGATGAGGCTCTCGCCAACTATGCTGATCCTGCGAAGAACGTCACCGGCCAGCAGACAACACTTCAGGCTGACGTCAAAGCTCTCGGCGAACTGATCACCAAGACATCGACCGACATCGACAACAACAATAACTACCATACCCAGCAGCTCAACAAGGCTGAGGAGGTGCGTCTGGCGATCGAGGCTGCGAAAGAGATGCTGAATGAGTACTACAATCGTCCCGACGGCAATCCTCAGACCGGTATCGAAGGTTGGTACGAAGACACTCTGGCAGAACTCGAGTCTCTGCGCAACAACGACTGGTACAACAACGGTCTTGTTGTCGCCGATGCCTATGGCAAGGGCGAGTCGATGGCTCAGAACAAGACCATCATGGATGAGTATCAGCGCATCCTCGACGAGCTCAACAAGATCACCGGCGATATGCTCGACGACTACACCAAGGCAGTTGTCGAGGCCAACACCGCGACTGTCGGTGAGTCGGGTTGGGAAGGTTATATCGGCTCGATGAACGACCAGTATCGCATCTCGATCGAGCAGTACAACAAGTACTACTACGGCCTGACCAACGAAGGCTGGAGAGAATACGTCCTCCCGATCATCAAGCGTCATGAGCGTATCTATGAGTACTCGCAGAAGATCAACAAGTTGATCGGCGAGGTGAACGCTTATGTGGAGAAGATGAACAAGGCTCCGCTGGTATTCACCGCCGACGACTTCGCCGCTGTATCGACAGAGAAGGCACAGGCTATGATCGACGAGATGAAAGCCGCTGTAGCCAATATGAACGCCGAGGCCGCTACAGCTGCCGAAGAGTACTATGCAGACCTCCACTCTAAGGCCGAGACCCAGATCAACGGTTACCAGGCTCAGCTCGACGCCGCCGGCATCACTTCGACAGTTCTCGACGGTGTCAAGGGCTCGCTCAAGAACGCCGAAGGCAAGTATGCCAACGCCATCAAGCCCGACGCTACCCAGGCGCTCGGAATCGCAATGGACCGCATCGCCGACGACCTTGACGCCGCTCTCAATACTATCGATCTTCAGCCCGTGGCCGAAGAAGCATGGAGCGCAGCCTATGGCGACGCCACCAAGACCGTTGCCGATCTGCTCGCAGCTCTCGAGGCCAACGGCGACGACTACAAGTTTGCCGACGAAGGTCTCAGCGAGGAGGCTATCGAGACTATCAAGAATATCCAGAGCGAGATGGCAGACCTCAATAACACCGTTATCGGTGTGAAGGCTGGCCTCATCGACTCTTACAAGGGATACAAGGATCAGCTCGACGAACTCCTCAAGGAAGCTCAGGATGCTGACAAGAAGGTCAAGGACTCAAGCAAGGACAACCTCGCCAACCAGGAGCTCTACAAGGATCTCACCGGCACCGTTATCCCCGGCTTCGAGAACGACCTTCAGAATCTTCTCGACTATGCTTCGACTCTCGTCGGCGGCCAGACTTTCGATCCTTCTTCGATCAGCAACAAGATCGACCAGTTCAAGCAGTTTGTTGAAGACAACGCCGGTCAGCTGACTCAGAAGTCCGCTGAAATCGAGTCTTACAAGACTTCGATTACAGACGCCATCAACAACGGCTACGGTCAGATCGGATATAACGAGCAACAGTACCTCACCGAGACCCTGCTCCGGACTGTCAAGGTAGCGTTCAATGACGCCAAGGCTGCTATGAGGGGCGCAGAGGGAACAACCTCGACTCTCTCGGGCGAGGAAGGTGAAGAGACCGTCAACGGATGGAACGACAAGATCGACGAACTCGCCGCTCAGGTCGCCGACCTTCAGGTTGTGTCTCCGTTCGACAAGGAGGGCTTCCGCACTGAGGCTCAGTCTCTCGAGACTCAGCTCAACGACCTCTACGTCGAGATGGAACAGACATGGACCGGTGAGAATCATGACGGCAAGAACCCCGTAGACGCTGTCGTGGCTGCCCTCGAGAAGCAGTATGGCGAAATCGCACAGGCCATCGCCGATGCACGCGACTATATGGCCGGTTGTGAAGAGGGTCTCGACACTACTCCCTATGCCAACGCTCTCGACGCCGCCCAGAAGGCTCTCGACGCTCAGAAAGAGGCGTGGACTGAAGCGGGCAACCGTGTTCTCGGAATGGAGAAGACCTATGCCGACGCAATGGACGCCATCGCCAAGCAGGTTGCGGACACCAAGGCTGGCCTCGAAGCCGCCAACGAACAGGCAATCCAGGATCGCCTGGCCAAGGAAGCCAACGAAGCTGCCTACGGCCAGCTGAGCGAACAGCTCGCCACTCTCAAGGATCAGCTCAAGAGCGTGACAGATCTGGCCAACGAATGGTATCCCGGTGACTACGAGGGCACCATCGATTCTCTCCAGAGCCTCCTCGAAGCCGCCGAGAACGATCTCAACACCCGCTACGAGAACACTCAGCTCACTGCTGACAGCGAACTCAGATACGGTCAGTCACTGGCCAACGGCATCGCCGGTCTCGAACAGACCCTCTATCGCCGTCAGGCCGAAGACAACCGTCTGCTCGCCCAGCAGGCACTCGTCAACGTCGGCATCGCGCTCCAGAAGCATTATGTGCCTGAGACAAGAAATGAAATCAACGACAAGCTCGACACCCTTCAGAACGAGTATCAGGACAACTACGGCAAACAGGTTGCACAGGGCTCGACAATCGAGGATCTCAAGGCCGTCATCGACGAATATCAGCGTATCGCCGAAGCCGCCAAGAATCTTGTGGCTTATGCAGACGAAGAGGCCTTCGTTCCCGGCAACGTCGATCTCGATCCCAATGGTCTCGTGACCTCGTTCGACGTCCAGATGATGATCCGCTGGGTACTTGACGGTGTCACATGGCAGGATCTGCTCGCCCAGAATCCGCGTCAGGCTTATGCGGCCGACCTCAATGGAGATCAGGATCTGAACATCACCGACGTGACGATGGACATCTCGTGGATGTTCGGTGAAAACCCGAATGCTCAGCGCGCCGCACGCTTCAAGGCTCCGGTCGTAGACTCGAACAACGGAATCTCACTGGCTCTCGTCAGCGAGGAGAATGGCGTTCGCCGCTACGCCCTGATGCTCGACAACACAGACGCCATGATCGCCGGTCAGTTCGACCTCAAGCTCCCCTCCGGAATGCGACTCGTCGACATCACGACCTCCGACCGCACCGCCAACCACATGCTCGAGAGTCAGGAAAACTTCGATGGTGTACGCGTTGTCCTCTACTCGATGGAGAACGCCGTCTTCGAGGGTAACTCGGGTGCTATCTTCTTCATCGATGTCGAAGGCAAGGGCGATCTCAGCGCTCAGAAGGCAATCTTCACCGACTCGTACTTCCAGACCCACACGATGGACAAGCCGGCCGGAACAACGCTCATCGACTCTCTCGTCGACGGCGCCAAGAACATGGGAAGCCGCATCTACAACGCTGCGGGCATGATGTTCGACAAACTCCAGAATGGCCTCAACATCTTCCGCGACAAGGACGGCAAGGTGAAGAAGGAGTACAACCGCAACAAGTAAAAATTTACCGATGAACCCGAAGAGCATGTTCCCAGGACTGCTCTTCGGGACATCACCAAATAACAAAGCCAATCAATGAAATCACACTTCAACATAGGAGTTGGAACAGTGCTGGCTCTCGCGGCCTCAATGTTCTCCGGCTTCTCGGCCTCAGCCGACGTGAAGCTGTCGATCCCTGATTTCACTGTCAGCAACTACAAGGAGGTTCCGGTCGAGATCACGCTCGACAACTCTGTTCCCATCATGGGCTACAGCTTCAATATCGAACTTCCGGCAGGGCTGGAGATAGTGACAGGTTCGGTTGAAAAAACTGACCGTTTCAATCAGGGACAGACTCTGTCATTCAGAAACAACATCTTCGGTTGCGTTTCGATGCAGGAGTATAACTTTTTCGGCGAATCCGGAGCTGTCGGAACCTTCAAGGTCCGTTATACCGGCACACTGCCGACGACTCCGACCACGGTCGACATCAAGCTGACAAACATCAGCATCACGGCCCAGGACTTCGCTGACAATGTGTTTATACCCGAGCAGACGACTACCGTCACTCTGATCGACAACACAGACCCCGTTGTCCTCACTCTTTCGGCCGACCCGCAGTCGTTTCTGATCAACCCCGGAGGTGTTCAGGAAATCGCAGTCGCCATCGACAACAACCGTCCGATCCAGGGTATGCAGATGAATATCGTCCTCCCCGACGGATTCACATTCCAGACCTATGGCGGAAACATCTTTGAGCAGACTCCCCGAATGAATGGAGGCGCCACAATCACCCCGAAGACTACCGGCAACACAACCCGAGTCGTGATCGCCGACATGATGAACAACCTCGTTCTCGACGCCGGCTCGGGCGACTTCATGAAGTTCAAGGTGATCGCTCCCTCAGATTTCAAGGATGAAACCGCTTCGATCGTATTCAACAATGTCCAGGCCTCTGTAGATTTCCGCACAGAGAAGATCGACGACACTGTCTCTATCGCGATGACCAACGGTCTGACCGCCTACAACAACGCGATGGCCGAGATCGGCAAGCTGGAGACTTCGCTCGCCGACGCCCTCGCGGAGATAGCCACAGCGTGTCCCGATGTGAAAGACCAGTTTCCCGGAACGGAACTCGCAGAGCAGATCAACACTCTGAAGGCAAATGTCGAAGAGGCTTATGCCGACATGACTCTGACCGACAACTACGCCACGGTTATGGCTCCCGTTTCGGAAATCGAGAACGGTATAGCCGAGCTCGTTAGCGAAGCTAAAGCCGCTCAGAAAGCACACGAAGAGGCAGTCGCAGCCGAACAGGCACGTCAGGAGGCCTACGCAAACGCCAACGCTGTCGTAGCAGACCTCGAGAAGCAGTATGCCGACGCTATCGAAACAATCGCCACCGACTGTCCCGACGTGAAGGATCAGTTCCAGGGCCAGAATATCAGCGCCGCAATCGAACAGCTGAAGGCCGCAATCGAAAAGGCATACGAGGACAAGACGATCGCCCCCGACTATGACAACCTGATCGCTCCGAAAGCCGACATCGAGGCCGCTATCGCACTTCTCGTAGCTGACGCAACAGCAGCTCAGACCAAACATAATGAGGAGGTTGCCGCCGAGCAGGCACGTCAGGAAGCCTACGCAAACGCCAACGCTGTCGTAGCCGTTCTGGAAAAGGAACTCAACGATGCTCTGACTACTATCGCCACTGAGTGTCCCGACGTGAAGAACAACTTCAAGGGTGATACCATCAAGAATTCGATCCAGACTCTGAAGAACGCGATCCGTCAGGCATATGACAACAAGACTATCGCTGCCGACTATGACAATGTGATCGCTCCGAAGTCTGATATCGAATCCGCAATTGCCAATCTTCTCGCCGACGCCAAGGAGGCTCAGAAGAAGCATGACGACGAAGTAGCTGCCGCTGCCGCCGCCGAACAGGCTCGTCAGGAGGCCTACGCCAACGCCAATGCGATCGTCAGCTCCCTCGAACAGCAGCTCGCTCAGGCTCTATCGACTATCGCTACAGAATGTCCCGACGTGAAGGACAACTTCAACGGCAAGGAGATCTCGACTCAGATCGCTTCGCT
>CAZTSQ010000001.1:80736-107484 GCA_964615915.1 uncultured Sangeribacter sp. | reverse complement strand
CCGACGTGAAGGACAACTTCAACGGCAAGGAGATCTCGACTCAGATCGCTTCGCTGAAGAACGCCATCCAGAACGCCTACGACAACAAGACGATCGCCACAAACTACGACAACGTGATCGCTCCGAAGGGCACGATCGAAACCGAAATCGCACAGCTCCTCTCTGAAGCTCAGGCCGCTCAGAAGAAGCATGACGATGAGGTAGCTGCCGCTGCCGCCGCCGAACAGGCTCGTCAGGAGGCCTACGCCAACGCCAATGCGATCGTCAGCTCCCTCGAACAGCAGCTCGCTCAGGCTCTATCGACTATCGCTACAGAATGTCCCGACGTGAAGGACAACTTCAACGGCAAGGAGATCTCGACTCAGATCGCTTCGCTCAAGAAGGACATCCAGAACGCCTACGACAACAAGACGATCGCCACAAACTACCACAACGTGGTTGCTCCGAAGGCCGGTATCGAGTCAGCCATTGCTCAGATGGTGACCGACGCCAAGGCTTCGCAGAAAGCATTTGAAGAAAACGCCGCCGCTGAGAAGGCTCGCCAGGAGGCTTACGCCAACGCCAACGCAGTCGTTGCCGGTCTCGAACAGCAACTCGCTCAGGCTCTGTCGACCATTGCTACAGACTGTCCGGATGTGAAAGACAACTTCAAGGGTGATACCATCAAGAATTCGATTCAGGATCTGAAGTATGCCATCAAGCAGGCATATGACAACAAGACTATCGTGGCCAACTACGACAATGTGGTTGCTCCGAAGGCCGGTATTGAGGCTTCTATCGCCCAGCTTGTATCTGACGCACAAGAGGCTCAGAAGAAGCATGACGACGAGGTAGCCGCCGCTGCCGCCGCCGAGAAGGCACGTCAGGAGGCTTACGCCAACGCCAACGCGGTTGTAAGCGCACTCGAACAGCAGCTCGCTCAGGCTCTATCGACTATCGCTACAGAATGTCCCGACGTGAAGGACAACTTCAACGGCAAGGAGATCTCGACTCAGATCGCTTCGCTCAAGAAGGACATCCAGAACGCCTACGACAACAAGACGATAGCCACAAACTACGACAACGTGATCGCTCCGAAGGCAGGAATCGAGTCAGCAATCGTACAGATGGTGACCGACGCCAAGGCTTCGCAGAAGGCATTTGAAGAAAACGCCGCCCTCGAATCGGCCCGTCTGAAAGCCAACACAGAGATCGCATCCCTTGATCAGGCGCTCGCAAACGCCCTCGCCGAGATCGCCAAGGAATGTCCCGATGTGGCAACCCGTTTCACAGGAACTGACATCCAGCAGAAGATCACCGTACTCCGCAACGCAGTGACCAACGCATACGACGCGAAGACCCTCGCCGACAAGTATGACGAAGTGATGGCTCCCGTAGCCGGTATCAACGCCGACATCGTCAAACTCGTTGACGACGCCAAGGCAGCCCAGAAGAAGGCAGACGATGATGCCGCCGCAGACAAGGCACTCGCAGAGGCTTATGCAAAAGCCAACGCCGAGCTCGCCAACCTCGATATGGCACTCGCCAACGCCCTGACTCAGATAGCATCCGAATGTCCGGATGTCAAGCATCTGTACACCGGCACTGCAATCCAGCAGATGATCACGGTTCTTCGCAACGCTGTCAAGACTGCCTATGACGACAAGAGCCTCACCGCGAAGTATGACGAAGTGATGGCTCCTGTAGCCGGAATCAACGCAGACATTGCGAAACTTATCGAGGACGCCAAGGCAGCCCAGAAGAAAGTTGACGACGAGACAGCCGCTCAGAAGGCACTCGCAGATGCTTATAACAATGCTCTGGGAACCATCAACGACCTTCGCAACAAGTTGAACGACGCCCTGTCTACTATCGCAACCGAATGTCCCGATGTCAAAGACAACTTCAACGGTGAAGAGATCGAAAAGAACATCAACTCCCTCAAGGAAGACATCAAGGATGCGTATGCCGACAAGACACTCGTCGATAACTACGACAATATTCTTGCGCCCGCAACAGGAATCGAAAATGCAATCAACGACATGATCGACAAGGCTCAGGAAGAGCAGAAGAAGATCGACGATGAAATCGCCGCTCAGAAAGCCCTCGACGAGGCCAACGTCAACGCCAACGACCGCATCAAGGAACTCCGCGAAAAGCTCGCAGAGGCTCTTGAAACAATCGCTACCGATTGTCCCGATGTCAAAGACAACTTCAACGGTGAAGAGATCGAAAAGAACATCAACTCCCTCAAGGAAGACATCAAGGATGCGTATGCCGACAAGACACTCGTCGATAACTACGACAATATTCTAGCGCCCGCAACCGATATCGAGACTGCCATCGAGAAGCTGATAGACGAGGCTAAGGCTGCCCAAAAAGCCGCCGATGAGGCAGAAGCAGCCCGTCAGGCAGAGAACAAGGCAGCTTATGAGGCCGATCTTGAGCAGATCGATGAGCTGAAAGATGCGCTCAACGATGCTATCGAAAAGATCCGCGCTGACTATCCCGGATATGCCTACACTTCAGAAGCAAACGCAATCACAACGGCTATAAACGACCAGAAGTCTAAAGCCGATGCCGAATACGAGCGTGTCGCTGAAGAAGGTAGTTACAGCACTCAGGTAGACGCAGCCGCTATCGAAGAGATGATCCAGACTATGCTTGACAATGCAGACAAGAACTCAGGTATCATCACAATCAACGGTGAGGATCTGACAGATCAGGATCGTATCTTCAGCATTGACGGTAAAGAACTTCCCTGCGCACAGCCGGGCAAGGTTAACATTATCATCAAGGCTGACGGGCGTCGAATCAAAGCTTATGTCAAGTAAATTCACTTCATATCAATGAGAGACCCACACATATTGATGGTGTAGCAATGTAGAAACTCAATTTAATGGGTTAAAATGTGTAAAAGTGGCAGAAGGCCATACACATGGTGAGAGCGCGTGCCTGTGACAGGTACGCGCTCTTATTTTATCTCATAGACTTGTGGTGGGCGGTTGTGAGGGTAGTATTTGGTCGGGTGTTTGAGCTTTTAGGGGGTGGAAATTAGGTGAAATCGTCAGGATTAGTTAAATTTGCGGATATATTTGTCAAACTGACCTATGTCTATATTCAGAAAAATGTCCCTCCGCGGCGCTTTGGCGTTGCTCGCCGCCCTCCTCTTGTGGGTGCCGGTGAGCGCTGACTATCCTGTTGAGTTCGAGGGGTCGATATATGGCGGATTCGGCTCGAACGATTTCGCCCCCTTCTATATGCGTGCCAACAACTACGGGCGGCTCACGCAGTCGAAGAACCTGCTTCTCGATCTGACGGCCTCGCGCAAGATGGACACCACGCGGCGCTTCTCTTACTCGTGGGGCGTCGAGGCGCTGACGGGCGTCAGCTCGGAGGTGCCCTACGATGTTTATGACGTGGAGTCAAACACGTGGGGAACGACCGACCAGCGTCCACCGGCGATCTGGCTTCAGCAGCTATACGGCCAAGTGAAGTGGCGCTCGCTCTTTCTTCAGGCCGGAATGAAAGAGGAGAAGTCGATGATCGTCGACCCGCTACTTTCGACCGGCGACATATGTGTGAGCAACAACGCGCGCCCGATCGCGGCGGTGCGTGCCGGATTCATCGACTATCAGAACATACCGCTGACCAAAGGGTGGGTCCAGATCAGCGGCTGTATCAGCTTCGGCCGTTTCTTCGACGACAAGTGGAATCAGACGCACTTCAATAAGTGGGTCGGCCACTATGTCGACCATCGCCTGTGGGCCTATAAGAACATCTATTTCCGCACCAAGCCCTCGAAACCCTTCTCGGTCACGATCGGTATGCAGAATCCGGGGCTGTGGGGCGGTACAACCCGCTATTATGAGTATGGCCGTAAGGTGCGCGACGAGAAGAACCGCCACGATCTGAAGGCCCTTTTCTCCATGCTGATCCCCCACGAGGATCCCAACGACAAAGAGGGACACTATATGGGCGACCAGAAGGGATCGTGGGACTTCAAGGCCACTTATCGGTTTCGCGACAACTCGACGCTCAGCGGCTACTTCCAGTGGTTCTGGGAGGACGGTTCGGGTATGGCCAAACGCAACGGTATGGACGGCCTCTGGGGCATAGAGTACAAACGACCCGGCCGACATCTTATTAACGGCGCCCTGTTCGAATATTTTGACTTCTCTAACATGGCCGGTCCGCTCCATTATGCCCTCCAGGAACATCCGAACAGCATCATCAACGTTGCCGTCGGGGGCGGGGACAACTACTACAATAACTGGTTCTACGGGGCTTATACCAACTACGGTATGACGATCGGCAACGCTCTGGTAATGGGCACTCTGTTTGATAAGAACTGCAACCTGGAGATCACCGGATTCCGTACCCGCGCCTTCCATCTCGCCTTCACCGGCTCGTTCGGCCCCGAGGTTGACTGGCTGGTCAAGTTCAACTACCGCACCTCCTGGGGCACGACCGACACCTGGCAGCTTCTCTATCCGAAATACGGCACCAGCTTCATAGCCCGCGCCGATTGGAACATGGCCAAGGTTCCGGGTCTCTCGCTCTCGGCCAGCTTCGCCGTCGACCATGGGTCGTTGCCTCAGAACGCATGTGCCGGCGCGGTGTCGCTGACCTACCGGACCACCCTCTTCTCGAAGTCTAAATAACCAGCCTCCAATCTCTCGAAAGATGTCTAAAATTCACACACATATCCTCCGCCCGGCGGTGATCGGACTCGTGGCTCTAGTCTGTTCGCTTGTCCTCGGCGGCTGTTTCCATAACGACGGTTACATAGGGGTCTACTTCGGCTCGTGGGTGATCGAAAAGATCACCATAGACGGCGAGCCGGACCCAAATTATAAAGGCCACACGATGATCTCGTTTCAGTCATCGTTCTTTGACATGACCGACCTCGACGGCGGAGGCCAGATTCTCGGAATCTGGGAAGACAAAGACAAGGTCCTCACCCTTCAGGGCGCCGCCGAGACGGCCTCGCGAAAAGATGCCGACGACAATCCGATCTTCCCGACGACCACCGGCTTCGGCTCGGGTACAGATCACGACCTGACTGTCAGGCTCGATATCGTCCGCAAAGACTCGAGCAAGATGGTCTGGGAGCGTACCGACTCCCGCGGGCGCGTGTGGAAATACACGCTCTCGCACGTTCTCTGACGACTCAAAGCCGGCTCGATCAACAGCCGGCACTCCAACCTAATACCTTATCAACCTTAACCTTAAATCTTAAACATCATGACCTCTCCCCACCAGACTCCGCGGGTGCTTGAGCTTCTCTCAAGATCATTCCCCGACATTCAGAGCGCGGCGACCGAGATCATCAATCTCGAGGCCATCCTGAATCTCCCGAAGGGTACGGAACACTTCGTGGCCGATATCCATGGCGAACATGAGGCCTTCGCCCACATTCTGAAGAACGCCTCAGGCAACATCAAGCGCAAGGTCTTCGAGCTCTTCGGCTCGTCGATGCGCGAAGAGGAGATCCGCGACCTCTGCACCCTTATCTACTATCCCTCGCGCCGTCTCTCTCTGATCAAGCAGAACGAGCGCAATATCAAGGAGTTCTATCGCGTGACTCTCCACAAACTCGTGAAGGTCCTCCAGGCCGTCAGCTCGAAATATACCCGCTCGAAAGTCCGCAAATCGCTCCCTAAAGATTTCGCCTACATCATCGAGGAGCTCCTACACGAAGCTCCGACCGAGAACAAGGAGGCATACTACATGGGGATTGTCGACACTATCATCACGACCGGTCAGGCCGACGAGTTCATCAAGGCTATCTGCATGGTGATTCAGCGTCTGTCGATTGACCGTCTCCACATCCTCGGCGACATCTACGACCGTGGCCAAGGTGCCCACATCATCCTCGAAAGCCTGCTGAAATACAAAGACTACGACATCCAGTGGGGCAACCACGACGCGCTCTGGATGGGCGCCGCCGCCGGCAACGAAGTCTGCATCGCCAACGTCTTGCGTATCTCGCTGCGCTATGACAACATGGCCACTCTTGAGGACGGCTACGGCATCAATCTCGTGCCGCTCGCATCGTTCGCGATGGACGTCTATGGCGACGACCCGTGTCCCGTTTTCCTTCCGAAAGTTCCCTCGGCCGAGACTGTCCTGGCAGAGAAGAACCGTCTGCTGACCGCCCGTATGCACAAGGCCATCTCCGTCATCCAGTGGAAGCTCGAAGCTCAGCTGATTGACCGTTATCCGCAGTGGGGAATGGAAGAGCGCAAGATCCTCGAGAACATCAACCACGAGAAGGGGACGGCCACCATCAACGGCGTGGAATACAAGCTGAAGGAGTGTCATTTCCCGACAATTGATCCGGCCAATCCCTATCAGCTGACCGAAGAGGAAGACGAGCTGATGAGGAAGCTCGTCCACAGCTTCAAGATCTCTGATAACCTCCGTCGCCATATAGGCATCTTCCTCAACCATGGCGGGATGTACACGATCATGAACTCGAACCTGATGTTCCACGCCTCGGTGCCCCTCAACGAAGACGGCTCTCTCCGCGAAGTCTCGATTCCGGGTGGAACCTATAAAGGAAAGGCTCTGCTCGACGGCGTGGACCGGATCATGCGTATGGCCTTCAACTCGGACGCTTCGCCGAAGCTGCGCGAACTGTCGAGAGACTATTACTACTACTGGTGGTGCGGACCCGAATCGCCGCTGTTCGACAAGGGACGCATGGCCACCTTCGAGCGTTATCTGATCAGCGACAAGGAGCCTCAGGCCGAGCCCAAGGGATGGTACTATAAGCTCCGCAACGAGGCCGAGGTCTGCGACCGCATCCTCGATGACTTCGGAGTCACCGGCAGCCACCGCCATATCATCAACGGCCATGTGCCCGTGAAGGCGGGCAAGGGTGAGAGTCCGATCAAGGCCGACGGCAAGCTGATGGTGATCGACGGCGGATTCTCGAAGGCATACCACGACACGACCGGTATCGCCGGCTACACGCTGATCTATCACAGCCATGGCCTCGAACTGGTTCAGCACGAGCCCTTCACATCGGCCGAAGATGCGGTCCGCAGCGGCACGGACATCATGTCGACGACCTCGATCGTCGAGCACAACAGCCAGCAGGTCAACGTCCGCCACACCGACGTCGGTCGTCAGCTTCAGTCTCAGATCGAAGAGCTGAAAGCCCTTCTCCGCGCCTATCGTCGTGGCGAGCTCGCCACCTCTTGATCGCCCCCCTTTCGGAATCCCTCCTTCGCTCCACACTCATAGAGGCTGTCCCCACCCGGATGGCCTCTTTTCGTGGGGCAGTGCACAAAAACCCTCTGAATTTTGCGCTCACAGGATATTTCGGCTAAAAAAATTTTGCGCTCACAGGATATTCCAGCCAAAAAAATTTTGCGCAACACCTTTTTTGACTAACTTTGCGGTTGAAATCTGTAGCCTATGGAGGAAAACCGACACATATTCAAGCGCAAAATCTACAATCGTCTCCTTCAGTGGAAAAATGAGGAGAAGGGACGCACCGCCCTTCTCATAGAAGGGGCACGCCGAATCGGTAAGTCGACTATAGCCAAGGAATTTGGTAAGAATGAATACGATAGCTTCATTGTAGTAGACTTCTCCAACGCCTCCCGGCGCGTGATAGAGTTGTTTGACGACGTCTCAGACCTCGACTATCTGCTGATGCAGCTTCAGTTTGAATACAGGACCTCTCTTTTTGAACGCAAATCCTTGATCATCTTCGATGAAGTACAATTCTGCCCCAAAGCACGGCAGGCGATCAAGCATCTTGTCGCCGACCGAAGGTTTGACTATATCGAGACCGGCTCACTCATTTCCATTTCCGAGAATGTCAGGAACATCCTGATCCCGAGCGAGGAGGAACAGATCAAGATGTATCCTATGGATTATGAGGAGTTTCTCTGGGCTATAGGTGAAGATTCGGTCCCTGACCTCCTGCGCCAGGCGCTGAATATGCGCAAGCCCATCGGCGGAGCACATCGGGTCATGATGAGGCTATTCAGATCCTATATCCTTGTGGGCGGGATGCCACAGGCCGTAGCGGAGTACATAGATACCAAAGACATGTTGCGCGTAGACAAGGTCAAACGGGGAATCATCAACCTATACATTAGTGACCTCAAGAAGATAGATGAAAGCGGAAGGCTCGGACGAATATTCGAGAATATCCCAGGTCAGCTTAACCGCAAGGCTTCGCGTTACATGCTCTATCCCGTCATCGGGGACACTGACGAAGTAAAGGCCGACAAGCTTGTCTCGGAGCTTGCCGATTCTATGATGGTCAATATGTGCTATCACACTGCCGACCCGAACAATGGTCTCGCCATGGACTTTGACAAAGACTACTTCAAGATTTACCTCGGGGACACCGGCCTATTCGTCACACTCGCCTTTTTCGACCGTGATGTGGCTGAAAACGAGATCTACGCAAAGCTTCTCTCAGACAAGCTCGCCGCGAATTTAGGTTTTGTCTACGAGAATGTTACGGCTCAGATTCTGATGGCCTCCGGCCGACGACTTTTCTACTATACATTTCCCTCCGATGGACGCCATACTCTTGAGGTGGACTTTCTCATAACCCAAGGGGTCAAGATCGCGCCAATAGAGGTCAAATCTTCGGGCTACAAGACCCACAAATCCCTGGATATATTCGTCGAGAAATTCTCCTCGAAGGTCACCAATCCCTTGATAGTCTACACTAAAGACTACCACAAAGAGGGAGAGGTCACCTACCTTCCCGTATACCTACTGCCCTTCTACCTCGCCTAACTGAGACGGGGTCCTCTCGCCTCCCGCGGGGTACTTTCCGGGAAGAGTGTGAAGCCAGTTAAGAATGAGGTCCGGCGTCGGGGGAGACGTCGGACCTCGTGTTGTCCTACCAGGATTCGAACCTGGACAAACAGAACCAAAACCTGGTGTGCTACCATTACACCATAGGACAATCCTCAGTGCTTCAGAGACTTATCAACAGCCTTGACCATGAAAGCAGTAGTAAATTTGTCTTAGCGACCGCCGAGGTCTCTCGAAGCGTGGTGCAAAGTTACGAAATCTTTTTCTATTTTCCAAATCTGGAGAGGATCGGGGTGTAGACTTTTTCTATTTTCCAAATTTGAAGACGATCCGGCGTCGATAAAGGTTGCCGGGGCGCAATTCCTGCGAGGGGAAGTCGGGGCGGTTGGGGGCATCGGGCCATCCCTGCGCCTCGATGGCGATTCCTTCATAGTCGTTGTATGAGCGGCCCGAGCGGTTCTTCGGTGAGCCATCGAGCCAGTTGCCGCTGTATACCTGAACACCGGGCTGGTCGGTGAGCACGGTCAGCGTGCGGCCGCTCTCGGGGTCGGTCAGTACGGCTGCCTCCTTGAGCCTGCCGTCTTCGCCGTCTATAACCCAGCACGCATCGTAGCCTTTGCCGTAGTTCAGGGCCGGGAAGTCCTTGCGGATATCGCGGCCAACGGGCTTGGCGGTACGGAAGTCCATCGGTGTGCCGTCAACGTCGGCCGGAGCTTCGGGCAACGGGATGAGAGTGTCATCGGTTGGAAGATAACGGCTGGCGTTGAGCATCAGCGTATGCTGGAGGGCCGAACCCGAGTCGGCGCCGCGGAGATTCCAGTATGCGTGGTTGGTCAGATTGACCACGGTCGGATCGTCGGTCTCGGCCGTGAGTTCGAGCGAGAGCTCGTTGTAGTCGTTCCAGTGGTAAATAGCTTCGGCTACCAGCTCGCCGGGGTAGTTCTCATCGCCCGCCGGAGAGACAAGCGAAAAGCGCACGCCATCCGGTCGCAACTCGACGTCCCAGATGCGGTTCTGGAAGCCGTCGGGGCCTCCGTGGAGGTGATTCGGGCCGTTGTTGACCTTCAGTTGACTTAACCGACCGTCGACCAGCAGATGTCCCTTGGCGATTCGGTTGGCATAACGGCCGGGTACTTTGCCCATGCAGGGGCCGTCAGCCAGATAGTCTGCCGGATCGGCATATCCGAGGGCGACGTTTTCGATCTTGCCGTCACGGTCGGGTACCTCGACGGAAAGGATGCCGGCGCCGAGCGATGACAGCTCGACCGACGCACCGTTGGAGTTGGTCAGCCTGATGACGGTTATCTCCCCTTTGGGCGAGGGGTATTTTGTTACTTTGGTTTCCATAGGGATCAGAGTTTGCGGGCGCCGTCAGAGATCACGACGTCATAAACTTTGGGTTCGTGGCCATACTTGGCGGCGAATTCCTTTCGTGCGCGGTCAATGAAGGGCTCGTAAAGATCGTCGGCCACGAGGTTGATGGTGCATCCGCCGAAGCCACCGCCCATGATTCGCGAACCGGTGACGCCCGACTGCTTGGCGATGTCGTTGAGGAAATCCAGCTCCTCACAGCTCACCTCATAGTCTTTCGAGAGACCCTCGTGGGTCTCGTACATCTTACGGCCGACGGTCTCGAAGTCGTTGCGCTGAAGTGCGTCGCAGACGTCGAGCACGCGTTCCTTCTCTTCGATGACGAACTTGGCGCGGCGGTAGTCTTCGTCAGAGATCTCGCCCTTGATGGCGTCGAGCATTTCGTGGGTGGCGTCGCGGAGGGTCTCGACTCCGAGTTTTGCGGCCACGCGTTCGCAACTTTCGCGGCGCTTGTTATAGGGGGAGTCCTTCAGTTCGTGTTTGACCACAGAGTCGACAAGCACGAGGCGGTATCCGTCGGCATGGAAGGGGAAATATTCGTACTCCATGTTGCGGCAGTCGAGGCGGATCAGCTGACCTTCCTTGCCGAAGACGCTGGCGAACTGGTCCATGATTCCGCAGTTTACACCGCAGTAGTTGTGTTCGGTGCTCTGGCCGATAAGGGCGAGGTCGCGCTTTTCGATCTTGCCTTCGTTGAAGAGGGTGCTCAATGCGAAGGCGAAGCATGATTCGAGAGCGGCCGACGAGCTGAGGCCGGCGCCGAGGGGGACGTTGCCGGCGAAGACAACATCGAAGCCTTCGACCTTCCAGCCGCGTTTCTGAACCTCGCGGCAGACGCCGAAGATATAGCGGGCCCAGCTTTCTTCGGGCGCATCTTCTTCGCGCAGGCCGAACGACGCGAAGGCGTCGAGGTCGAGCGAGAGGGCGTTGACTTTGTCGGTGCCGTTGGGGCGGATTTCGGCCATGATGACCTTGTCGATCGCACCGGGGAAGACGTAGCCTCCGTTATAGTCAGTATGTTCGCCGATCAGATTGATACGACCCGCCGAGGCAAAGAATTCGCCTGCCGGCTGTCCGAACTGCTTCTCGAAAGCCTGCGAAATCCGGACTTTCATCTCTTCTGTTGTCATATATGATATCAATTATAAGATTAAATTCTCTATATTTAACGGCTGGAGGGTGGTGATGTTCACTTTTGGAGGAGTTATTCCCTTCGTCCCTACCTTGTCATCCCACTGGAAGGACGAGGGGAAAATTTCCTCCTATGCCTCCTCGATCAAGTAGTCGTTGAGGGTGCGGGTCTTCGTGTTGAAGTTGGCGCCGATAAGGTAGATCTTCTTGCCGGAGGCGAGGAACTTTTCCCAATAGCGGCGCTCGCGAATCTGGTCCATCGCCACGCGAGCCGACTTGTCGATCTTGAACTCAAAGAGGTAGACGTAACCGGGAGTCTCGACGGTTAGGTCTATGCTTCCTCTTGAGGTCCGATCTTCCATCTTGGTGAAGAAGCCCATGAGAGTGAAGAGCAGGTAGATGGCAGTACGGAAATGGTCTTCGCTCGTCCCTTTCTCTGAGTAGGGAACATGAGCAATCAGACTCTTGAAAGAGAGCATAAAGTCCTTGATCCGACCCTCATTAACCTCCCGGAGGAACTTCGAGGTGCTGAATGTGTTGACTCCCGCTTCTCTTTTCGAGAGGTAATAAGGTACAAGGAACTTGAGGAAGCCCTGCTTAACTTCCTGATTAGGGTAATCCAATAGATACGTGTCGTAATCCCTATCATATCCCTTGATAGTCAGATAGCCGGTCTGATACAGAACTGGAATGGGGTCATGCGAGAGGATGCCCGCAGACCGCAGTTCTTCAGCATCAATCTCATAGGGGAAGGCAGTCGCTATCGGAAGGTCTGCCTTCTCTATCAGCCGCACAAGGTAGGTCGGCGTGCCCTCCCTGAACCAAAAAGACTCCAGACTTGAGTCCGCACAGGCTTTGACAATGCTGTATGGATTGTAGATGTCGGGCGAGACATCCGCAAAGTGGTAGCCGTCATACTTAGTACGAAGTTCCTCGCGCATTTCCCCGGAAGTTTTGCCATAGGTTTCGGCGAGCTTCTCAATTCCATCGTCGAAATATTGGTCGAGTTCATCTGAAGTTATTCCGCAGATCGCTGCAAACTCTTTGTTGAACGAGATGTCGCGCAGATTGTTGAGGTCGGAGAAGATTGACAATTTGCTAAATCGGGCAACACCGGTCAGGACCGCGATCTCTATATAGGCATCCATCGTCTTCAAATTGGAATAGAGAGCTTTGAGAATACTTCTGAACTCTGAGACAAGTTTTTCGTTTCCGAACGCGTTAAGCATTGGTTTGTCGTATTCGTCGATAAGAATAGCAACCCTCTTTCCGGTCAATTCGAAGGCACTTTTAATAACATTTCTGAATCTTATGGAAGGAGTCAAATCAGCCCCATGTAGGCCATATTTTTCTTCCCATTCGCCAAGCAAATTGTTAAGCACCTTAAGTAGCCCTTCAGGCGAATCATAATCTCCGGTGTTTAGGTCAAGATGGAATACGGGTCTCGGCTCCCATTCATCGGTCAGCGAGTCGAGTGCGAGGCCCTTGAAGAGGTCGCGCCGCCCATCATAGTATGCCTTGAGGGTGGTGAGCATCAGACTTTTTCCGAAGCGACGCGGACGCGATAGAAAATAGTACTTTCCATCGAATAGTTTAAAGATTTCCGCTGTCTTATCGACATAAAGATAGCCACCCTCCCGGATCTCCGAGAAAGTCTGTATACCTACTGGATACTTGATCTTCTTCATCGCGCTGGTCTTTTGATTGGTCACGCAAAGATAGCAAATTCCCATTAAATTACAAAGTGTGAGGCCTTAGGGCCAATAGAATTGGGGGTGAGATGAGTCAAAGTGTGGTTAGTGGCGGTTGAAGTGGGGGTGGTGGGCGAGGAGCTCCTCGCGGAGGCGGGTGCGGTCGATGTGGACGTAGATCTCGGTGGTGGTGATGGATTCGTGGCCGAGCAATTCCTGGATCGCACGGAGCGAGGCGCCCCCCTCAAGCAGGTGGGTGGCGAAGCTGTGGCGAAGTGTGTGGGGCGAGACCTGCTTCCTGATGCCGGCAAGCGCCGCAAGGTCACGGATGATGTAGAAAACCATCACGCGAGACATCCCCCGGCCCAGACGCGAGATGAAGATCGTGTCCGATGCGTCCGGCTTGATTGTCTTAAGCGCCCTCTCGGCCAGATACTCCCTCAACAAAGTGATTGCCCTCGGCGACAGCGGCACGAGCCTCTGTTTCGAACCTTTGCCTTCGACCAGAAGAAAACCCTCATCGAGGTGGAGGCGCGAGATACGGGCCTCGGTCAACTCGCTGACACGCAGACCACTCCCATAAAGCATCTCGATGATGGTCATGTTGCGCAGGCTCTCTTCCTTCCCTTCGGGTATCATCGCGATCATGGCGTCAATCTCCTCGACAGTTAAGACATCCGGGAGGTGGCGCCCGGGGCGGGGCGACTCAATCAAGGCCGACGGATCGTTCTCTATCACCCCTTCCAGCCTGAGGAACTTGAAGAAAGACCGCATCCCCGCTATCACTCGGGCTTGAGAGCGAGGAGAGATTCCGAGATCGTGGAGAGTGACAAGGAAATTGTGGAGGTCCCCGCGTTCAACGGCCGCGACATTGATCTGATGTTCGGTGAGATACTCGAGCAGGTGGCCGACATCGGTGGTGTAGCCCACCAACGTATTCTGAGACAATCCGCGCTCGAGCACCAGATGGGCGCCGAAGTCGCGAAGCAATGTCTCGGCCGAGCGTGATCTAGACTGTGACATGAAGCGAAGTGAGCCCCGGAACTTTATACTCGATTACGAACCGTCGCCCCTCGATGACCAGCGTCTCCTGTGCCTCGTCAAGAAGTTGTTCAATCTCGCTTTTGGCCATGGCTCTGAAGAGCCGTGCCTCCCCTTGATGGCCCGAAGCCTTGAAGGCGAGAGTCAGGAATGGATCGGACCCACTCGGTTTCGGCTGACATGAATAGGGGATCCCTTCTTTCTTCAAGAGGGGGACGAGGGGTGAGTCGGCGCCTACTGTCAGGGATTCGGGATGCAGATACCCGATCAGCCTCACAGCCAAGCGGCAGAGCTTGCGATCGGTTTCATCAACGCGCATCACATCGACCCGGTCTTCCGCATAGTAGCGATAGCGCCTGTGAGGGCGGACCACCTCCTTGACGAGCATGAAGGCGGCCGGACTGTGGACTCCGAAGCCACGGCGGTGGCGCCAGCGGTTGATCGCGTCAGACAGCATCTTTCTCTCCCTTGCGCCGTTTCTGAATACGCAGACCCCAGAAGCAGAGTGCGCCGGCACACAAAACCCAAATAATCACCACACAGATGACCGACAGGATGTTGGTCGTCTTCAGGCTCTGCGGGTCGAATGTCATCACGATCTCATGGTCTCCGGCAGGCAACTGCATAGCGCGCAGAACATAGTCGACGCGTCCAATCGGAGCCTCCTTGCCATCGACAGTCGCCGTCCAGCCCCACGGGAAGTAGATCTCGCTGAAGACGGCTACGCCTCCGGTCTGCGAATGAGACTTATAGGTCAACTTGTTGGGAGCGTATGAGGTGAGCGTAACCTTGTCGGTCGGAGAAACCGGATGACCCTCGGCCTTCCCGAGAACAGACTCGAACTTTCGGTCGGCCACAGCCATGAGGCCCGGCTTGATGGTGTCGAGGGCATCCATCTCCTCGTTGGGAGTGTCGACATACCTCAAGGTCTCGACAAACCATGCGTTTCCGAGCGCCCCGGGATTGACCGAATACTGATTGCCGTTCAGTATATACTTACCGTTGAGCATGTTGATCACCTCGGGGTTGCCCTTCGTGATCTGGCGGTTCAGAAGGTCGTTGTATCGAGTCAACTTAGCCGCGTGATAGCCGCCGATAGTCTTGTGGAAATAAGACGAGCGGGCACCGTTGAAATCAGCCTGGTCAAAGACGCGATAGTGGCCCTTGTCCTGAAGAATCGCGCGGTCGGCATCTGTCATCTCGAACTTCTCTTCTGCCGGCAGCGGCGTGGTGAAGCTGGCGCTGTCGAGATATCGTTTGTTGACCGAGAAGAGGTCGAGCAGGACAACGGCCGAGAGACAGCAGACCCATACGGCCGGATTCTTCAGTACTCCCTTGCCCACGAGCCAGATAATCAGACTGCCGGCCAGGATGAAGAAGAACGATCGCATTGAGTCGGCGCTCACGAGACCTTCGCGGGCTGTCGCTACAGTGTCGAGGATGTTGCGGTAGGCGGGATCATGAAGGGCCCCGGCCGCTTCGAGCGTTTCGATCTCACCGGTGCTGAAGGGCTGACCGAATACCGACGGTGCGACCCATCCGATAAAGCATATCAACAGACCGCAACCCATGACGGCGATGACGACCATCTTATTGCGCACGAAATAGTCCTTCTGCTGAATCATCTGGCGCAGACAGAGAGCCGCGAGCAGAGGGATACAGAACTCGACAATCACCAGGATCGAGGCGACTGTGCGGAACTTGTTGTATCCCGGGAAGTTATCGATAAACCAGTCTGTCAGGGGGGCGAAATTGTGGCCCCAGCTGAGTAGGATCGAGAGTACCGCGGCCGCGAAGAGGGCCCACTTTGTCGGGGTCTCCCATTTGCCGTTGACGGTCAGCATCGCCAGTATCGCCAGCATGAGCACGAACGCGCCTACATATACCGGCCCGTTGGTCATCGGTTGGTTGCCGAAATATTGGAGGAAGAATCCGTTGGCCACCTGCGCCTCTTCCGGCGTCAGGTAAGCCTGCCGGCCTTTGGGTGTGTCGAGAATGCCGAGAGGCTTGTTGACGCCTGCCTCCGGTTTGAGTGAGGCGCCACCCTTGACGTTGGGAATCAGGAGCGAGAAGGTCTCGTCAAGGCCGTAGCTCCAGGCCGTTATATAGGCGTGGTCAGCCCCGGGAGCGGGAGCATCCTGCCCGGGCGTTACCAGCTCGGTTGCGCGTCCGCGGACCGTCTCCTTGCTGTATTCGAGGCTGTTGTAGAGGCTCGCCGAATTGGCTCCGACGGCCAGCACGCCCGCACCCATGACGGTCAGTGTTGCGACAGACCACTTCATCAGCCGCTTCTGACGCCAGGCGAACCAGAGCCAGCCCAGAATCAGCGCCAGCATGACGAAGCCGAAATAGTATGACATCTGCGGGTGGTTGCTCTGAAGCTGAAGCGCCCCGAAGAGAGCCGTCATTGCCCCGCCGGCCAGATAGCGCCCGCGGTAGCAGAGCGCCAGACCACCGATTGTCGGCGGTATATAGCTGAGGGCCAGGAATTTCCATATATGTCCCGCCCCGATGATGATTATGAAGTAGGTCGAGAAGCCCCAGGCGATGGCCGCGAACAGAGCCGTAGGCCACTTGAACTTCATGCACAGACACATGATGAAGAAGCCCAACATCATGGCGAACAGAAGATTGGCCGGCGAGGGGAGCCAAAGGGTGTAGACCTTCGAGAACCACCCGAGCAGCGAGTTGGCCGGATATGAGGGGGCAATCTGGAACGTCGGCATGCCGCCGAAAAGGGCGTCGGTCCAACGCGAGGCCACTCCGGTTTCGGCTTCATACTCCTGGATCTCATGGCCGTTGGCCAGACCCTGCATGATGTCATGCTGTTGGAGCACACGGCCTTCGAGCGCGTCGGGCGCGAAGTAGAGCAGCGAAATGATCGCCAGCAGAAGCGCCGCGAGAATCGTCAGTATATAATTTCGTTTCATTTTGTCAGGTGAGTCTGAGTGTCAGAAAGGTGGATGGGGTCCGTCCGGATCTTATTTCTGTCGGTTGGGGTCGACATGGAGCTGGATCTCGCGCTGGAACGAAGACTCGAGCGAGATGAGCGTCTCGGTCTCGGTCACTCCCGGAATCTGCTGTATATGGTCGTTCAGAAGTTCGAGAAGATGCTGGTTGTCACGCGCGTAGACCTTGATCAACATCGAGTAGGGGCCGGTCGTGTAGTGGCACTCCACAATTTCGGGGATCTTCTCCAGTTCGGCCACCGCCGAGCGGTACATCGAGCCGCGTTCGAGCTTCACGCCGACATAGGTGCACGTATTGTAACCGAGGCGCTTGGGGTTCACATGATAGCCCGAGCCGGTGATCACACCGAGTTCATAGAGACGCTGGACGCGCTGGTGGATCGC
Source organism: uncultured Sangeribacter sp. (assembly GCA_964615915.1). GTDB lineage: Bacteria > Bacteroidota > Bacteroidia > Bacteroidales > Muribaculaceae > Lepagella. The sequence goes on along the minus strand of CAZTSQ010000001.1, from coordinate 90,122 downwards.
CGCGCGCGAGACGTTGCAGACAATGGCGATATCCTTCGACGGAGTGCGCGCATTGTTCATTATGATGTTCAGGATCTTCCTGTCCAGATTGTCGACTTTTTCCATATCCTGCAAAATTACTTATTTTTTCGCAGACTCGGAAATTCCAGCCCAAATTATGAACGGGGTTTTACTTTGGAACGGGCGTATAGAGCGGCCCCTATCGCGCAGGTGGCGCCGATGACCGCCAGAGGAACGAGAGTCAGCAGCAGGTCTGTAGGTTCGAGGCGTACGGGATAGGACGTCACAAGCAGTTGTGACGGATCGCCCTGGATCTTTATCCACCCGAACTTGGCCTGACCAAGTACAAGGAGAACACCCCCCAGGATACCGGCCGCGGCGCCTGCAAGGGTCACATACAGGCTCTCCCACGCGAAGAGTCCCCCCACACGGCGCGCCGACATTCCGAGCGAGTGGAGCAGTGACAGCGTCGACTGCTTCTCGATTACGAGCATCGACATCGTGCTCGCCACGTTGAAGCTGGCGATGATGAGGATGAAGAAGAGAAGAAGGAAGGTAATCCATTTTTCAATGTCAATCATCCGGGCGTTCATCTCCTGCTGGCCGATGCGGTCCTTGACCGAGGCCGGAATCGCGCCCAGTGCGGTCTTGACATCTTCGGTCACTTGACCGACGTCGACTCCGGGAATAAGCGTCAGCTCGATGTTGGTCGCTTCGGTCGTATATTGCAGCACATCGCGGGCCGTCTGCAGGTCGGTCACCACCACGTTTTGGTCCCACTGTGACTGATTGGTCTGGAAGACACCGACATTTCGTACGGAATCGACCACGAAGCTCGCGGCCGGATTAGCCGGATTCAGCCTCCCCTCCCTCCGGGGAGCAAAGAGGGTCAGCGAAGCGTCGGGATCATAGACGTTCAGTCTGACGGCCACCCCCACCGAGAGCAACGCGTCTGCCGCGCGGGGAGCGACGTAATCGTCTTCAAGCAACGCCTCCGGGTCATAGGCGGGTCGGGGGGTTATCTTGCCCTCGCCCTCGGTCACGAGCGTCTCTCTCAGCGCGCGGAGCGTCGGCAGGTTCGTGGGTACGCCCCGGAGTGTCACCGGCATCTCCTGTCCTTGGTAGATCACGAGCGCCTGGTCGGACACGACCGCATCCGCCTTGGCTACTCCCTTGATATGGCTCAAGGCTTCCGCCAGAGAGTCTCCCTCGGCAAAAGCCTTACCTTTGGTCGGCTCGACGATCAGATCGGACAGCAACGGCCCTGCCGTCGTCGCCATCACGTCCCTAAAACCATTGAAAACCGACAGGACACAGACGATCGCAGCCGTGGCGATAGCCATTCCGACTACCGACACGCCTGCAATGGCGTTAACCGCGGCGTGGCTCTTCTTGCCGAAGAGATAACGCCACGCGAGTCTGGCCTCAACCGGCGTTCTCATCCGTTTCCTCTTTCTCGCCCTTGATCGGGTCGGAGGCGAGAAGACGGTCAATGTTGTCTATATAATCGAGTGAATCGTCGGCATAGAACTGAAGGTCCGGACACTTGCGGAGCACAGACTTCACGGCCTGGGCCAGTTCATAGCGGACAGTCTTTGTCTGCGACTGGATATTGAGCAGGATTTCGGGCGCCTTGTCCGAGGGGAAGATGCTCAGGTAAGCTTTGGCAATCGAGAGATCGGGCGAGACGCGGACAGCGGATACGCTGACCAGCACGCCACCGAGACGGGCCGTCTGGCGACGGAATATTTCGCTGAGTTCCTTCTGGATCAGTCTTGAGATTTTAGCTTGACGTTTTGTTTCCATAGTTTTCTTGTTTTAGCTCCTTTATAGTAACGCCTCCGGGGCCTATTCTGTTTGAGACGGGAGCACCCGGATGAGTGTCAGCCCGTCGCGCAGAGGGAGCATAACCTTCTCCACGCGGGGATCGGAGGCTACCAAATCGTTGAAGCGGCGGATTCCGACGGTCTGCGGGTCGCGGTCATAGGCCGGGTCGACAACATGGCCGTCCCAGAGCGTATTGTCGGCGATTATCATTCCCCCGGGGCGCACAATCCTCAGAGCTTCCTCATAATAGTCGACATAGGCGCGCTTGTCGGCGTCGATAAACATCATGTCGACGCTCGCATCCGAGAACTCCCTCAGACGCTCCATAGCATCGCCGATGCGCAGCTCAACTTTCTCTTCCACGCCGCTTTCGGCCAGACGGGCGCGGATGAAGTCTTCGAGTTCGTCGTTGTGTTCGATTGTCACAAGCTTCGCCCCCTCGTCAAGTCCGCGGGAGATGCAGATGGCCGAGTAGGCCGAGAAGGTTCCCAGTTCAACGGCCAGCCGGGGACGGATCATTTCGGTCAGCATCTTCAGCAGAGCGCCCTGAAGGTGGCCCGAACACATGCGGCCGTGAATCAGACGCGTGTTGCTCAGTCTCTCGATTCGTCTGAGACATTCGGGCTCAGGGTCCGAATGACGGCGCGCGTATTCTTCTATCTCAGCTTCGTGGCTCATAGCTTCCAGTAACGTTTGACGAGCCAGTCGACTGCAAACTGGTATCCTTCGAGTCCGAGACCCGAGATGACCCCGACCGAGGCTTCGGCCGTCACCGACGTGTGGCGGAACTGTTCGCGGGCATGGATGTTCGAGATATGGACTTCGACCACAGGGGCGTCGACCGAGCGGATGGCGTCTGCCAGCGCATAAGAATAGTGGGCCAGAGCGCCGGGGTTGAAGACGATCCCGACACAGTTGCGGTTGTTCCCATACTCGTGGAGGCGGTCAATCAGATCGCCTTCATGGTTAGACTGGAAGAGTACCGGGCGTGCGCCGCCGAAGTCGATCGTCTCGAGATATTCGGAGAGCGGGCGGGTCCCGTATATATCGGGCTCGCGTCTGCCGATTAGATTAAGGTTCGGGCCGTTAAGGACGGCTATGAATGGATCCATGAGCTTGCGTGTTTAGGAATATGAGCTTGCTGGTCAGGGAGTATCAGCTTGCTGGTTTGTGGAGCTGGGGATGCTGGTTATCGGATACGAAAAAAGAGCAGCAGGAAACCGAAGTTTACCATACTGCTCTTCCTCTCTCCTCGGCGGTGCGGACGGGACTCGAACCCGCGACCCCTAGCGTGACAGGCTAGTATTCTAACCAGCTGAACTACCGCACCAAAATTTACTTTCGAGAAGTATTTTTCTCTTTGAAACCGCTCTCGGTTTCAGCATTCAGGAGCACCGTTGTTTCCCGTTTGCGTTGCAAAATTACAACCAATTTTCGGTTCCACCAAATCTTTTGGCAAAAATTTTTTCACTTTTTTCTTCGTACTGAAATAATCGACTGATTATCTTCATTTTAAAAGCGAAAATTTTTTTGAAGATTTTTTGGTCGGGAAGGTGCTTTTACTCCGTTATGGCCGCAAATTCCATCAGATAGGCCTTGATGAAATCGTCGATGTCACCGTCCATGACGCCGTTTACGTCCGATGTCTGATGGTTCGTGCGGTGGTCTTTCACTCGGCGGTCATCGAAAACATAGCTGCGGATCTGAGATCCCCATTCGATTTTTTTCTTGCCTGCCTCGACCTTAGCTTGTTCTTCCATGCGGTGCTGGAGCTCCTTGTCATAAAGGATCGATCGCAGGTGGCGCATGGCGTTCTCTTTGTTCTTGGGCTGATCTCGCGTCTCGGTGTTCTCGATGAGGATCTCCTCTTCCTCGCCGGTGTATGGATCCTTATATTGATAACGGAGACGGACGCCCGATTCGACCTTGTTCACGTTCTGGCCGCCGGCACCTCCAGAACGGAAGGTGTCCCACGAAATGCGCGCCTGCTCGATGTTGACCTCGATGGTGTCGTCGATCAGCGGGGTGACGAAGACAGACGAGAATGAGGTCATACGCTTGCCCTGGGCGTTGTAGGGCGACACACGGACCAGACGGTGCACGCCGTTCTCAGACTTGAGGTAGCCGTAGGCATAATCGCCCTCGATGTTGATGGTCACCGATTTGATGCCGGCGTCGTCACCCTCGAGCAGCTGGGCGATTGAAGTCTTGTAGCCATGCTTCTCGGCCCATCGAAGATAGAGGCGCATGAGCATCTGGGCCCAGTCCTGTGCCTCGGTGCCTCCGGCGCCCGAGTTGATCTTGAGCACGACGCTCATCTTGTCTTCCTCGCGGCGGAGCATGTTCTTCAGCTCCAGCTCCTCTATGGCCTTCAGGACGGCGGCATACTGGGCGTCGACCTCTTCTTCGGTCACCAGTTCTTCCTTTACGAAGTCGAAGGCCAACTGGAGCTCCTCTACCTGTTTCTCGAGAGCCTCGTAGGCTTCGATCCAGAAACGGATGCCTTTGATTTTGCGCATCTGGGCCTCGGCGGCCTCGCGATGTTCCCAGAAGTCGGCGACATGGGTGCGAAGTTCTTCTTCCTCAACTTCGATCTTCTTCGAGTCGATGTCGAGATAGCGTTTGAGCGCTTCGGTGCGCTCTATGGTGTCTTTGAGTTGTTCCTGTGTGATCATCTCTTGTTTGTCCGGTTAGCTTTTTTTGCGTGCGGATACTTTCTTTTTCGGAGCGGCATCCTGCGCTTTCATGAGTTCCTGAGCCTGTTCGGCGGTCAGCTCATGAGGATCCTGTGTCTTTGGAATCTTATAGTTCGTGGCCTTGCGCGCCCCCTCGGGTTTGTAGGCCATATATGGACCGTAGCGGCCGTTGAGCACCTGAAGACCCGGAATTTCGGGGAACTCCTTGATGAACTTGTTGGCCTCGGCCTCGCGCTTGGCCAGAATGAGAGCGATCGCCTCGTCGGCCGTGATGGTCTGGGGAGCGAGATCCTTCGGAATCGAAACGAACGCGCCCGCGTGAGCGATATAGGGGCCGAAGCGACCTATGGCCGCCTTCATTTCCTTGCCTTCGAATTCACCGACAACGCGCGGAAGGTCAAAGAGCTTCAGGGCCTCCTCGAGCGTGATGGTGGCGATGCTCTGATCGGGGCGGAGCGAAGCGAACTGAGGCTTTTCTTCGTCATTGGCCTCGCCGATCTGAACGACAGGGCCGAAGCGGCCGATCTTCACCGTCACCGGCTTGCCGCTTTTCGGGTCTGTTCCGAGTGCGCGCTCGCCGACTTTGTGATCCATGTGGAGAGAGGTGATCTTCTCGATGTTGGGATGGAAACCGTCATAGAAGTCTGACATTTCCTGTTCCCACGGGAGCTTGCCCTCGGCGATATCGTCGAACTTCTCCTCGACCTTGGCCGTGAAGTTGTAGTCGAGGATATCGGGGAAGTATTCGGTCAGGAAGGCGTTGACAACCATGCCGACATCGGTCGGGACGAGTTTGCCCTTGTCCGAGCCGACATTCTCCCGCAGAGCGGATTTGGAGATCCGGCCCGCGCGGAGTGTCAGCTGGTCATAGTCTCGCGGTTCGCCTTCGCGTTCTCCACGCTTGACATAGTCACGCTGCTGGATGGTGGAGATAGTCGGGGCGTAGGTCGACGGACGTCCGATTCCAAGTTCCTCCATCTTCTTCACAAGCGCCGCTTCATTATATCGGGGCGGGGCCTGGGTGAAGCGTTGGGTGGCGGTGATCTCGTCGGCGGTCAGGTCCTGGCCGACCGTGAGGGGCGGGATGATGGTGCCCTTTTCAGAGCCGGCTTCAGACCCGTAGACCTCGAGGAACCCGGGGACCTTCACCACTTCGCCTTCAGCCTTGAAGACTCCGTTGAGTTCGGATTCGAGGCGCTCGGTCAGTGAGTCGGAACGGGGAATGACCTCAATCTCGACCTGAGTCTTCTCAAGCTGGGCGTCGGCCATCTGGCAGGCGACCGTGCGGCGCCAGATGAGATCATATAGTTTCTCTTCCTGCGGGGTGCCTGAGATTGTCCGGTTCGATACGTAGGTCGGGCGGATGGCCTCGTGGGCTTCCTGAGCACCTTTTGAAGATGTGTGATACTTTCTTATATGTAGAGCCTGCTGGCCATACTTCTCCTCGATGGTGCGGGCAATATCGCCCAGAGCCATGTCCGAGAGGTTCATCGAGTCGGTACGCATGTATGTGATCATACCGGCTTCATAGAGCGACTGGGCGACGCGCATCGTCGTCGACACCGAGAAGCCGAGACGGCGTGCGGCCTCCTGCTGTAGGGTAGAGGTGGTGAAGGGCGGGAGCGGGGCGCGTTTAGCCGGGCGCACCGAAATTTCGGCCACCTTGAAGTCGGAATCGGCACAGGTCTTGAGGAACTCCTCGGCAGACGCTTCGTCGGCCATGCGTTTGTTGAGGTCGGCCTTCAGACTGCCGGCCCCGGTGTTGAAGAGGCCCGTGATCCGATAGTATGTCTCGGTCTTGAAGTCTGAGATTTCGTTTTCGCGCTCGCAGATCAGACGCAGGGCGACCGACTGCACGCGGCCGGCCGAGAGGTTGGGCTTGATCTTTTTCCACAACACGGGCGAGAGCTCGAAGCCGACGATTCGGTCGAGCACGCGGCGCGCCTGCTGGGCGTTCACACGGTCGATGTCGATCGTGCGCGGATTCTCTATGGCGTGGAGGATGGCCGGCTTTGTGATTTCATGGAAGACGATTCGGCGCGCGTGGGCCGGATCGAGGCCGAGCACTTCGGCCAGATGCCAGGCGATGGCTTCTCCTTCGCGGTCTTCATCGGATGCGAGCCAGATCACGTCGGCATCTTTGGCGGCCGCCTTGAGTTTCTTCACCAGATCCTGCTTCTCAGCGGGAATCTCATACTCGGGTTTGAAATTATCGTTGAAATCAATCGATATCCCCTTTTTCTTTAGGTCACGGATATGGCCCATCGAGGAGAGGACGGTGAAATCCTTCCCTAAAAACTTCTCGATTGTCTTTGCTTTCGCGGGTGATTCGACGATTACTAAATTTTTCATAATCTGTGGCTTAGTAGTACTTAGGTATCTACTTCACAACCCTGCGGACGCTCCCATCCTAAGGGGTGGAAACTGCCGCGGGGTCTAATTAGGGCGCTAAATTAGTAAATTTTTCTGAATTAAGACGCTTTTTGCGGTTCTTTCACGGCGTGGGTCTTGCGTTCGGCGTTCTCGACGAGGTACACGCTTCCGAGCATCATGACGATCGCAAGCAGTTGATACCAGCTGAAATAGTCCTGACCGAGGATGTAACTGGTGACGGCCGCGACGATCAGAATCAGATCGCCATAGAGGGCGACGACGGTGGCCGGGAGGGTTTTCAGACCTATATCCTGAAGCAGATAGCTGATCGAAGTCGGGAAGATGAGGACGAAGAGGAGCACCAGCATCGGGGTCGAGAAAATGTTCTGGGTCAGCACCCGTGCGTCCCAGCCGGTGAAGCAGACGAGGACGGCAGTGGCGACGGCTCCGCCGAAGAAGGTCCACTTCGAGACCTGGGCGTTGTCGAGTCGTTTGAGATAGAACTTCTCAATCACCAGATAGGCCGCGAACAGAACTGACGACAAGAGGCAGAACATGTTGCCCTTCAGCGGATCGGAGGCGACGTCTGACGCGTGAGCCTGGGTGAGCACGCACAAAAGAGCGCCACCGAATCCCAAAAGAATGCCCGCCACCTTCGGGATTGTAGCGCGTTCGGTCTTCAGGAACAGACAGATGATGAACACCCAGACCGGCTGGAGGCTGATGAAAATAGACGAGGAGATAGGAGTGGTGTAGGTCAGACCTTCGAGCAGGGCCCACATGTAGCCGAAGACAAAAAAGACGCCGATGAAGAAGAGCGATATCCGGTCGCGGTTCGAGATCGCCGGTGCCTTTTTGCGGTTGATCAATCCCCACACCCAGAAGAAGAGTGTGCCGAACCCGAGACGCAGAACCACACCCGAGATGGCGTTCATCCACGTCGGGAGAAGGTATCGGAGGGCATTCTCGTTCAGACCCGAAAAGACTTTCGAGACGAACATCGAGATGTTGCCTTTAACTTTAGGATTCATATGTAGAGAAATTTTTTTCTGTTAAGGAATCAAAATTTCAACGTCTTTCGCCGACGCTTGGTTCGTTCACATATAACTTTAGGGGTCCGTTCGCGTTACATTAGTTGGGGGTGCGAAGTGGGAATGCGCATTATCCATGACAACACAACTATATTTCGACATATGCCGGTGGCTCGCAGAGCTGATCAAGGGCACCAAATGGGAGAACCATGTCTTCGCCGTCGGCGGTTGCTGTCGCGACGAGATTCTCGGGCGCGACATCAAGGATGTCGACCTGGCTGTCGACCTTCCCGGTGGTGGCATCGAGTTCGCCCGTTGGCTCCGGAAAAAGAAGCAGACTGTCGAGGCTCCGACGTTCTTCCACAAGTTCGGCACGGCCAAGCTGAGGCTCAAAAGATGGCCCGACGAGGAGATTGAAATCGTCCAGACCCGCTCCGAGAAGTACACGAAGAAGACAAGCCGATGTCCCGAAGTCGTTTCGGGCACGATCGAAGAAGACTGCATGCGCCGCGACTTCACGGTCAACACACTCTATCGCGACATCTCGAGCGACCGTATTCTCGACCTCACCGGCCGGGGCGTTGACGACATCCATAAGGGAATCATCCGCACCCCGATGGATCCCGACGTGACATTTGACGACGACCCGGTCCGTATTCTTCGCTGCGTGCGCTTCGCAACCCGCTTCGGCTGGGAGATAGAGGAGAAGACCAAGGAGGCCCTGCGGCGCAACATCAACCGCCTGTCGATCGTCTCGAGAGAGCGAAACCGCGCCGAATTGAGCAAGATGGTAGCCGGCAACGACCCGGTGAAGGCGCTGACCATGCTCCGAGAGCTGGGGGCACTGAACTATATGCTTCCGCTTCTCGGCGAACTCTCGGGCGCCCACAAGAAAATGGAATTTCCCAAGGCGGAACTGGACGCCATTTGGGACAAGGCGATGAAATCGCTGGGTAGAATTGAAGAGCACGATCTTGTCTTGCGGCTGGCGGCTCTGTTTGCCGACAGTGGCCGGATCCGGACCCGAGTCCGCAACCGTAGGGGAGTGGTTTCATATCCGAACCACGAAACGGTCGGAGCCAACATGACGCGCCGCGCGCTCCGTTCGCTGAAGTTTGATCCCGAGGAGCTCAATGACCTGGCCTTCCTCATCCTGAACCAGAATGCTCTCGGTATGTGGGGCGAATATGGCGAGAATATGACCGACAAGGAGCTCAGGCGCCTGCAGTACAAGGCCGTCACTCCCAAGCGTTTCGAACAACTGTTGAGGCTCGTCGAGGCGCTGGGCGATGGAGAGACCCCCTCGCCGTTGACCGCGCGGGTGCGCCAGCGCTCTTCGGAGCTGCAGAAAGAGGGAACCGACCTCTTCAACCGCACAATCAAGGCCGATGCGCTCGAACGTTTCCTCAAGAACCCCCCGAAGCGTTAGTTTACACAGATGCCGAAGCGTTAGTTTACA
>CAZTSQ010000001.1:0-80636 GCA_964615915.1 uncultured Sangeribacter sp. | reverse complement strand
CCTCAAGAACCCCCCGAAGCGTTAGTTTACACAGATGCCGAAGCGTTAGTTTACATAGATGATCGTGGTGCGTCCCTCGGAAACGGGCCGCATCGTATTGTCCAGATAATCCTTCATGAGGCTCGGTTCGTCACCGGGCCTTTTTATATAGATGACCGCGGGGTCCGGGCTTTCGGCCATCCGTTTCTTGAGCCACTCAATATAATTGGGGTCGTCAAGCATCCCTGTGCCGGGCCAGTTGTGGGGGGCGTAGGCATCGGTGATTCCGAAGATATATTCGTAGACGAAGCGTGAGTAATCTTCGCCGGCAATTATCCGAGACCGGGCTGAGGCGGTCTGTCGCTTGTCGGCCTCAATTTCGAGGATTGTCTCCGCTTTTTCGGCGGTCGTGTAGATTCCTTTCGCACGCCCGTCGGTGACGAGGGTGCGCGTCTTGAGAATTCCATCGTCAAAGAACTGAGCCTTCACCATACCCTTGACGAGGAGCAACAAACACGTGACGGCGATCACAGCCGAGAAGAACTTGATCTTCCTCAGGTCGACAAGAGGGAATATGAAAGCCATAAGGAACGGCACCAGCAGAAAGCCCGGATATTTGACGAGTCCGGTGTTGCTCCCGAAGATACAGACCAGACCGCTCAGGGCGATTGCGGCCAGTCTGAACAGTTGGTCGTTGTCCCGGTCCTTTAGGAGCACACAGGCAAGCCAGACGATAGCCAGAATCACCCAGCTGACGTCAAACTGGGTCTCTGTGAGTATCATCTTGGTCGCAAAAAAAGTCAGCCATAATATGGTGCCGGCGCCGAGCAGGAGTGTTAGTCCAGCGCGGTGCGTCTTTTTGAGAAGATGGTTGACGGTATAGACTGTCGTAGCGTAGCCGACGCCGAGCGCCGTGATGTAGATCGAATCAAGCACGAGCGGACGCAGAATTCTTGCCGCCGAGTGGTCTCCCAAAGCGTTGGTCTTCAGGTCGTGAAGATAGATTGACGGCGAACCGTATAGGGCGCACAGAAGTGCGATCACGCCGAGCGTCGAGGCAATCAGAAAAACCCAGGGAGACGCCGAGGAAAGGGAGTTAGTCGTGTCGCTTCCTTTTTTCCAGGCGCGGAAGGCCAGCAGTAGGAACACAAGCGGGATGGCGACGGCGTTCGGAAGTCGGCATGCAGTCAGGACGATGGCAGTCAGGATGAGGAAGATGAGTTTGCCCGCTCCGGGTTTCTGGACATAAAGAAGAAGGGAAAAAATCAGCAGGATCACGAATAGAGCCGTCAGACTGTCCCAGCCGAACAGATTGTGGTAGAACTTGCTGATTCCCGAAAGAAAGGCGACGACCGCAACTGTCAGCGAAGCACGCGAGACAGAGCCGGTCTGCCGGTATAGATAGAGCCCTCCGATTATGAAGGCTATATTGTTGAGGGTCAATGCAAAATAGCGGTAGGCCATCCAGCTGTAGTCTGTCGCTTGGCCTACAATACCGCCCAGCAGAGTTGTCAGAGGCGCCAGCGGATTCCGGTGGATATCCATTGTGTTCAGAATCTGATAGGGTTCGTCGCCCATATTGAGACCGAACCGGATCAGCCAGTATCCCGGAAGCATGGCGAAGAGAACGAGGAGTGTGTATAGGAAGAACTGCATGGACCCCGTGGAGGTCATGGGAGTGCGGGTGAGTCGGGCGGGAGTCATAGTCGGCGGTGTGTTTGACGGGAAAACATATAAAGGTAGAACGATAGGGTGAGCCTATTAGTATATGGAAGAGTATGTTATGGAAAATGAAGGGCGAAGACCCTAAAATCGGCGAATCTCTTTCGCATGTGGCTTTTTTTTGGTAATTTAGCGCCCAGAAATCAAACAACCTAAATAACTTTACGTAAAGTAATGGCAACCAAACCTTTCCACTATCAGGAGATGTTCGAGCTCGGCGAAGACAAGACCGAGTATCGTCTGATCTCGAAAGATTATGTGAAGGTCGAGAACTGGAACGGTCACGAGATTCTCGTGGTCGAGCCCGAAGCTCTCACCCTTCTCGCTAACCAGGCTTCACACGACTGCTCTTTCATGCTCCGTCGCGAGCATAACGAGATGGTCGCCAAAATCCTCAACGACCCCGAAGCTTCCGAGAACGACAAGTTCGTGGCCCTCACCATGCTCCGCAACGCTGAGGTAGCTTCGAAGGGTGTGCTCCCCTTCTGTCAGGATACCGGCACTTCGATCGTAGCCGGCTACAAGGGTCAGCACGTCTGGACCGGCTGTAATGACGAAGAGAAGATCTCGCTCGGAATCTACAAGACTTACACCGAGAATAACCTCCGCTACTCTCAGAACGCACCTCTGACAATGTATGACGAGGTCAACACCGGCTGCAACCTCCCCGCTCAGATCGAGATTCACGCAACCGAGGGCAACGAATATAAGTTCCTCTTCGTAGCCAAAGGTGGTGGCTCGGCCAACAAGACCTACCTCTACCAAGAGACCAAGGCTATCCTCAACAAGAAGACTCTCGTTCCGTTCCTCATCGAGAAGATGAAGACCCTCGGAACCGCCGCCTGCCCCCCCTATCACATTGCGTTCGTGATCGGCGGCACTTCGGCCGAAGCCAACCTCGCGGCCGTCAAGAAGGCGAGCGTCAAGTATTATGACGAACTGCCCACCACCGGCAACGAGTATGGCCGCGCCTTCCGCGACGTAGAGCTCGAAAAGGAACTCCTCGAGGCTGCCCACAACATCGGCCTCGGCGCTCAGTTCGGAGGCAAGTACTTTGCCCACGACGTGCGCGTCATCCGTCTTCCCCGCCACGGCGCATCGTGCCCCGTAGGTATGGGCGTCAGCTGCTCGGCAGACCGTAACTGCAAGGCCAAGATCAACAAGGAAGGCCTCTGGGTTGAGAAACTCGACGAGAATCCCGGCGAACTGATCCCGGTTGAGCTCCGCCAGGCCGGCGAGGGCGACGTTATCAACATCGACCTCAACCGCCCCATGGAAGAGGTGCTCAAGGATCTCTCGAAATATCCCGTAGGCACACGCCTCTCGCTGAAGGGCACGATCATAGTAGGCCGCGACATAGCCCACGCAAAGATCAAAGAGCGTCTCGACGCCGGCGAACCGATGCCCGAATATCTGAAGAAACACCCGATCTACTATGCCGGCCCGGCTAAGAAGCCCGAAGGAATGCCCTCAGGCTCCTTCGGCCCGACAACCGCAGGCCGTATGGACTCGTACGTAAACCAGTTCCAGGATGCCGGGGGTTCGATGATCATGATCGCCAAGGGTAACCGCTCGCAGCAGGTGACCGACGCCTGTGAGAAGCACGGTGGCTTCTACCTCGGCTCGATCGGTGGCCCGGCCGCAATTCTGGCCAAGAACTCGATCAAGAACGTTGAGCTCCTCGAGTATCCCGAACTCGGAATGGAGGCCATCTGGAAGATTGACGTTGAGGACTTCCCCGCCTTCATCCTCGTTGACGACAAGGGCAACGACTTCTTCAAGCAGATCAAGCCCCGTTGTCCGATGGGTTGCTGATAGACCGTTCGAAAGACTCTAATCCTATAATTTCCCCGCCCTCGGACATTAGGCCCGACGGGCGGGGTCTTACTCTATCTCTGATTCAGTCCCTGTGATAAAGAAATATTTTCTGTTGGCTGTCGGTGCGTTGCTCCTGCTCGCGGCGGGGGGATGTAGCGACGACTATACAATCGATCCTCCCAACTCATCCAAAACCCTGGGTTTCAAGAACTACAAGGGTAATTCTCAAAATATCCACCCCAAAGTGCTCTACTTTCCCGAAGGGTGGAACGGCTGGGAATACTGGATGGCCTATACCCCCTATCCCAACGGGATGACCAAGAGTGAGAACCCCTGCATAGCGGTGTCTCACGACGGTTATTCATGGACAGTCCCTAAGGGATTGAAGAATCCCCTTGACCCGCGTCCCAGCTACGGCTATAACTCGGACACACATCTTGTCTATCGAGAAGACAACGGCGAGCTGGAAATATGGTGGAGGGACTATAACGAGCAGACTGTCAGGGATTCGTTTCTGCGCCGTACAAGCAAGGACGGTGTCAACTGGACACCCGAAGAGCGTGTCTTGCCCTTTAGCGAGCGCAGAGCCGACTATCGGTTGTCGCCGGCTGTGATGGTTGACGGAGACCGTTATCTGGTTTACTATTCAAACGGGCGGAAGATCTTCAGAATGTGGAGCGATGCCGGATTCGACACGGGCCGATGGACCGATCCTGTCGAAGTCCCGTTGCCATTGGGCGACCTTGGCGCCTGGCACCTTGACGTAATCGAAGGCGCTGACGGACGCCACGAAATGATCCTCTGCTGTTACGGCCCCGGAGGTACCAACAACTCGGCCGACCTCTATTACACAGTCTATGACCCCGAGACCGACACGGCCGAACCCTTGACGATGATACTTGGGCGCGCAGACCGCAAGGGCGCGATCGACGAAATCTCCATTTACCGCTCCTCGATCGTCTATGTCGACGGCTACGTCAGAATCTACTACAGCTGCATCTCCCGCAACGCCCACCGCCACATCTCCGTCACCGAAGGTCCGACCCCCTTCGACCTCCGCGGCTTCAAAGCCATGCGACAATAACCTGTCGCCGGGTGCACTTAAGGCAACTAAATCAATCTACTTTTTACCAAAAGTGGGTAAAAAAGACCACTTTTGGTAAAAAGTCGATCGAGTTGAGGGAGTGAATGGTGTTCTCCGATTTTCTGTTAGACTTTATGAAAGTAGAGTGTTCGTCGCCTATTACTTCATTTCTATCAGATCGAAATAATACATTCGGGTTCTAAGCTCATCGTCCTGATTAATGGAATAGTACTCCTTTTCATCGGCTTCACGAGGGAACAAAGGGTGAAAACCATTTCGTTCATAATAACTTACGGTGTGATGAGTATTGACAGCATCCACCAACACAAATCGGCAACCGGTCTTATTGTCCTCGGTAGTAAACCATTCTTTTATGAAGTTCATGATCTGAGCACCTATGCGATATTCCGGACTCTGATAGGCGACATTCACTCCCAAACGCCCTATTAATACCGCCGGATACGTCCGTCCTTGCTTGTTATGAGCAATCCCTTTGTTAAGATGCCTCTTCGGATGGTTCCTTAAATGAGTAGTTTGGATGCCGGCGTTAGCAAGTGTAATCATTGCTACAATTCTGGTATCATCCTCATTATCAAGCCAACAATACGTTTTTCCCATGAGGTCTCTGTCGTATGCGATTGCATCGGTAGCAAAGAAGTCATTCAGATCTTCCACCCCACAGTCAAAAGGCTGACAATTACGAAGGATCTGCTCGTTGAACTTGAATAGCGTGCAGTCATAATTAAGGCGATATGTAAACTGTTCCATCATTTCATCCATGATGGAACAAACTCACGAGAACGACGCATAATATCGGCTATGCGTTTTTCTTTTTCCTCAGAAAAAATTCTCCGTGCCTTACGCTCACGTGCCTCAGCTTTACGGATAAATTCTTCTGCTATTTCGCCGGTTAAGATCGGCACGGCTTTAATTGGTGTTGCCATAATCCTTTCCTTTTAGTCTGCAAAGATATAACAACTTAACAATTTGTGCAACCCTTTGGATTTAAGAGAGCATTTGGGAGCAAACTGTACGGTGTGATTCTACCAAGAGCGCATTTCAAAAGAAGGCACTCCCTACTTCGATCTCCCCGGCTTCAAAGCCATGCTATAACTCCCCCTCCAGGGTTCCCTTAAGCTAACTAACTCAATCGACTTTTTACCAAAAGTGGCCTTTTTTGCCCACTTTTGGTAAAAAGTCGATTTATAAGAGGGAGTGGGCGGGGCTTCTCAAGTGCGATGTCGCCCATTCGGGTTCTATGCCTAGTGCAAGATAGGAGGAGCTACGGGGGGGAACTTCTCCTGACGTGTGGGAAACTTCAACTGAAAGCAGACAAGGAACTTTACCAACGACTTTACCAGCATCGCTAACAGCATCACTAACAGCTCCACTAACAGAAACGCTAACAGAAACGCTAACAGAAACGCTAACAGAAACACTAACAGAAACACTAACAATATATAAGATAAAGACTAAGATAAAAATATATTTTGTTTAGATAGAGCGTGAGCGAAATAATTGATCAGACCAAAAAATCACTGGCGTGTAAACGTGCGGTGGTAACTTTGTGGCGACAAACAAAAAGTATCGAGTTATGAACGTTTACCAATTAGATTACCGTCTCGCCGTTGAGCTCTTGAACCGGGTCGTCGGCAACGAGTCGTCTCCGTTTGCTCGTCCGCCTATTTCGCCTATTTGGATATGTTTCAGAAAATTGTTATATTCGCGGGTGAAAAGAGTTGAACCTATGAAGAAGATCAAGTATCCGGTCGGAATACAGACTTTCTCGGAGATCCGGGAGGGGGGCTATCTCTATGTCGACAAGACAGCTGAAATCTATAAGCTGTTCGATGGAAAATACTACTTCCTGTCGCGTCCCCGTAGGTTCGGCAAGAGCCTGATGCTGACGACCCTCAAGGCGTATTATGAGGGCCGACGCGACCTCTTCAAGGGTCTCGCCCTCGACTCGCTGACCGATGACTGGGAACCGAGGCCTGTGTTGCATCTGGATCTCAACACTGGGGAATATGATTCGGCTGATAAACTGGAGGCCGGGCTGAAGAGCCACGTGAGACAATGGGAAAAGATCTATGGGGTTGAGGACCCGGAAGCACCTCTTTCCCTACGCTTCGGATATGTCATTCGCCGTGCCTACGAACAGACCGGCAGGAAGGTGGCCATCCTAATTGACGAGTACGACAAGCCGATGCTGAATGCATTCGGCAATGAAAAACTCCTTTCTGAGTTCAGAAGCATTCTCAAGGCGCTATACTCGAACCTGAAGACGATGGACGCCTATATCGAGATCGCTGTCTTGACCGGGGTCGCCCGCTTCAGCAAGCTCTCCATTTTCTCTGATCTCAACAACCTTCGGGATATATCGTTCGAAGATGATTTCGCTGCCATCTGTGGTATTACGTCTGAAGAGCTCGACAAGTATTTTGTTGAGGGGATCCAAAAATTATCGGACAAGTACAACAAGACTCCGGAGACGATTCGTGAAGAATTGCGTGTCAAATATGACGGTTATCACTTCGCGTCGGTTTCACCCGATATCTATAACCCCTACAGTCTTATGAGGGCGTTCGCGGCTACGACACTGGGTAGTTATTGGTTTATGGAGGGTACTCCGACATATCTCGTGCATCTTATCGAGAATGCCGACATGAATCCCTCCTCACTTGTACCCTGTGAGATTAAGGTGTCCCAGTTGCAATCAGCCGGCATCCTTACTTCGGATCCGATTCCGGCCTTTTACCAGACAGGATATCTGACAATCAAGGAGTATGACCAAGATTTCAACACCTATACTCTCGACTATCCAAATAAAGAGATCAAAGAGGGTTTTCTGGATTTCTTAGTTCCTTTTTATCTGTCCAAGAGAACAGACACCAACAACAGATTCGAGGTCAAACGATTTGTAACCGAGGTAAACAAAGGTCGGATTGAGGAATTCATGGTGTCACTCAAGAGTCTGATCGAGAAGCCAGAGAAGGACAGTGACGGCCTTCCAGGAGGATGATAGGAGAGTCACGCTCCTTAAAATTGGGTGGGGGAAAAATGTGTGGGGGTGAGTGGGGGTGCTTCACAAGCAAAGTCATAACCTAACAGAATTAACTCATGAAAATAAAAACTATAACGATTGCCTTTTTTCTGATGTTGGCTTCTTTCGCGACGTCAGCGCAGACTTTTCGCAGTTTTGAGTTTGCCAGGACAGATGGCTCTAAGCTGGCCGTCAAGATTCTGCCTAACTTTAAAATGACTTTCGACGGTGATGATATTCAGATATCATCCGGTAACGAATATTACACCATCCCTTCAGAAACGCTGAGCAAGTCATTGGTCACCGAGCCCAGAATCGAAATCTCCACTTCCGTTTCAGAAGTAAACGGAGACTCCACTACACTCTTCAAACTTACATCTGACGGAGTTAAACTGCACTCAGATAAGGAGATAAATGTTGTCTATCTCTATTCTCTCTCCGGTAGCCTGAAGCAAGTTTTCGTACTCTCAGCCGACGAGACTATCCTCAGATCTGACCTTCCCGCCGGGGTCTGCATACTGTCCGACGGAAACGAAGCCATCAAAATCAACAACGACAGATAAGAAATGATAAAGATACTTACCCTCCTTCTTTTTGTAGCTATGGCATGTGCACAAGCCTCTGCACAAGCCTCTGCACAAGCCTCTACAGATCCTACCCCAAAACACTCTACCAATTCGGCCACAGTGTTTTACGAGAACAACGGCAAGCTGCGGGTAGTCACCTCTCCTATGGATTCGGTAGAAGCAATCACCTTCAGCGAGACTGTCCCGTCGGCTAACGGAAACTTCCTTCCCGATTCTTTGGTATATACCTCACACTCAGGCCGAGTACAGAAAGTCGCGCTTGATGATTATCAGGCGATAGAGTTTTCTCCGAACCTTCCGGAAGTCAGAATCGTCACTGATCCCTATGTCTATGATATTCGGGACAAGGTTACGTGGTATGACGCCAAAATAATTTTTCGAGACTACACCGGCCAGTATGCCGATCTGGACAGCACCTCTTTCCAACTCAGGGGCAGAGGAAACAATTCACTCGGATATGATAAGAAACCCTATCGTCTGAAATTTCCCAAAAAGACGTCAGTTGCCGGCATGAAGAAGGCTAAGAATTACTGTCTCATAGCCGGTTTCACCGACAAATCTTTGATGCAGAACGCTGCAGCTCTGAAGATTGCAAGGATGTTGGAACTGCCTTATACAAATCATGATATTCCATGTAACGTGTGGCTCAACGACCGCTACTGTGGTTCTTACTTCCTTACCGAAAAGGTCGGAATCAACTCCGGCAGTGTCGATATAGACGAGTTGACCGGAATTCTGTGGGAGATTGATTGGTATTTTGATGAAGATTTCAGATTCAGAAGCCCCGTATATGATCTTCCCGTGATGGTAAAGGACCCTGACTTCGAGGAGATTGCGGTCGAATTGAACGCTATTCTTGAGAGTGGAGATTCGGAAGCCATTCAGAGCCATCGGCTACTGTCAAAAATGAATTTGGAGAATAAGGCTGCCGTTACCCCCGCCGATATATTCGAGTTTTGGGAGGCCGACTTCAATTCCATGGAGGAGGCTGTGGAAAAGGGTAATTTGGCGGACGTCTTCGATATGGACGATCTGGCCAACTATATTTTGGTTAACCTGATGTTGGGCAACCGGGAGCTTCAGCACCCCAAAAGCAACTTCCTATACAAGGCCACTCCCGAAGATAAGTACCACATGGGTCCAGTGTGGGATTTCGATTGGGCAACCAAATTAAACGGTCCGGCAGATTACCGCCTTTTTGGTGACGCAAGACAAGGTGAGATCTTTTACAAGATAATTGTCAGTCAACCCGAATTTCTTGAGGTCTTCGCTCAAAAATGGGAACACTTCTACAATGATCTCTATCCTGAATTGATGACCTATCTAGACGAATACGCAAAGAAAATTAGGGTATCGGCCTATCAGAATGGGGAATTGTATCCCAAGGAGTTGACAGATAAATACTATAACTTCGGTTCCACTGAAACATTCGACGAGAACTGGGCCGAATTACGTACCTGGCTCGTAACAAGAGCGAACAAAATCAATCAGCTGAAGGACTCGACGTTCCTCCTGTTTGTACGCTGATCGCCGGAAGTCTGAGGGGGAGGGGGACGCTTGAGGGGGGAACGAAGTTATCGTCAGATTGAACCCTCAGGCGGGACGCCTGAGGTACATGCGTCAGACGGGACCCTCAGGCGGGGACGCCTGAGGTACATGCGTCAGACGGAACGCTCAGGCGGGGACGCCTGAGGTACATGCGTCAGACGGAACGCTCAGGCGGGGACGCCTGAGGTACATGCCCTAGGGGAAGAAGGTGGTGAGGGCTTGGAGCTGGTAGGCGGGGGTCCAGTTGGTGTCGATCTCGTTGAAGCAGGCGGAGCGGACTGCGTTGCGGTCGGGATGGGTGGCGAACCAGGCCTTGATGGCGCGTGCCAAGTCATCGACATCCCCTCTCTTGAAGAAGTCGCCCGTCTTTCCCGGAACGATGGCCTCAAACTCAGGCATCTGCCACGGGAAGTCGTTGTGGGTCAGAACCGGTGTGCCGAAGACCATGGAGTGAATGGCTGTCAATCCGACATTCCCCGGCGATACACATAGGTCGGCGTTGTAGATCAGTTCGGCATTCTGTCGCTCGTCGAAACATGGCCCGTAGAACCACACATTGTCGTTCAGACCGAGCCTATCTGTTTCTTCGACCAACTCCTGATGCTTCTCTCCGGTACCGATCAACACGAGATTATACTCCGCTTCCTCTCGCTTGAGGTTGGCCAAGGCTTTGAGCAACAGATCGAGAGACTTGACGGCTGTCAAGCGGCCGATAAACAGCAGGGTAGGGCAGTCGTTGCCGAAGTGGCGGCGATAAATGTCGGATGGCCCGATTTCAGAGCGTATTTTCAGCTGACTTTCATGGTCGAGCGCGTTGTGGATCGGTGTGATCTTCGAGCCGTCAAAGCCCTGTTTGATCGCCTCTCGGCGTGCGTAGTTGCCATAGGTGAAGACATGGTCGGCCATCCCGAAGAAGAGTCGCTTGGTCCATTTCTTGAGGAACCCCTCGCGACCATACCACCCGTGGCTCCATAGAGCTATCCGTTTGTTGCGGAAGAAGAGGCGCCGTTGAATCAGCGCCCACCATGTCGAGAGCGATTTAGGCTCGCCGGTCATCAGATAATGGGTGTACTCGCCCGAGCGTATCAATCTCCCGACGCCCCATTGCCAGGTAGGCCCCGCGAGACGCTTATCCTCGACGAGTGTGACACATTTCAATCTTGAGAGATCCATCTCCCGGATGTCGGTCGTGTTGCGGCTGAAGATCCAATCGCACTCCCATCTGGAATCAATAAGGGTAAATACCGATTGTCTGTAATGAGATGCGATATTAGAGACGATACAGTATTTACCCATATGAGTTTAGAAATTGGCGACGTCGGTCAGGCGTCGATGTTGGCGTATGTTGCGTGCTCTTCGATGAATGCGCGGCGGGGAGCGACGTCGTCGCCCATAAGCACCGAGAAGGTGCGGTCGGCTTCGGCCGCGTCGGTGAGCGTCACCTGCTTGAGCATACGGTTCTCCGGATCCATGGTGGTCTCCCAGAGCTGTTCGGGGTTCATCTCACCGAGACCTTTGTATCGCTGAAGCTCGAACTTCGTGCGGTCGCCGCCGCAGTAGGTGTCGGCGAAGCGCTGAACCTGTTGTTCGGTCCACGCATACTCCGTGATCTTGTTCTTACCCTTGGTCGTGCATTTATAGAGCGGCGGGGTGGCGATATAGAGGTAGCCGTTGTCGATGATCGGGCGGATCTGGCGGAAGAAGAAAGTCATCAGCAGGGTCGCAATGTGGGCGCCGTCGACGTCGGCATCGGTCATGATGATCACCTTGTGATAGCGAAGCTTCGAGAGGTTGGGAGCCTTCGAGTCTTCTTCGGTGCCGATGGTGACGCCGAGCGCCTTGAAGATGTTGACGATCTCCTCAGACTCATAGATCTTGTGCTCGATAGCCTTCTCGACGTTGAGGATCTTGCCTCGGAGGGGGAGGATCGCCTGGAAGTTCGAGTTGCGGCCCTGCTTGGCCGAACCGCCTGCCGAGTCACCCTCGACGAGGAAGAGTTCGCACTGGGCGGCGTCGCGGCTGTTGCAGTCGGCGAGCTTGCCCGGGAGTCCGGCGCCGGCGAGCGGGGTTTTGCGCTGAACCTTCATTCGGGCGTTGTAAGCAGCCTGACGTGCCTGGGCGGCGAGAGCCACCTTGTCGACAAGCGTGCGCGCCTCTTTCGGGTGTTCTTCGAGATATGTTCCGAGCGCTTCGCTGATGGCTGACTGCACGACGCCCGAGACTTCGCTGTTTCCGAGTTTGGTCTTGGTTTGACCCTCAAACTGGGGCTCGGCGACCTTGACTGAGACCACGGCGGTCAGACCGTCGAGAAAGTCCTCTTTCTCGAGGGTGACCTTCATCTTCTCGAGAAGTTTGTTGTCGTCGGCATATTTCTTGAGAGTGGTCGTCAGACCGCGGCGGAAGCCGGTCAGGTGTGTGCCGCCCTCGATGGTGTTGATGTTGTTGACATACGAGTAGACATTCTCGCGGAAGTCTGTGTTGTAGGTCATCGCCACCTCGACGGGTACTCCCTTCTTCTCGGTGTTGATGTGTATGATGTCTTCGATCAGCGGGGTCTTGCCGGTGTCGATGTACTTGACGAACTCCTTCAGGCCCTCTTTCGACTGATAATGTTCCGTGCGGGGGTTCCCCTTGTCATCGAGCGTGCGCATGTCGGTGAGCGTCAGCGAGATGCCGGCGTTCAGGTAGGCGAGGTCACGGAGACGGTTGGCGAGAGTCTCGAAGTTATAGACGGTCTCGGTGAATATTGTCGCGTCGGGGTGGAAGATGATGGTCGTGCCGGTGTGGTCGGTCTCGCCGATGACGGTCAGTTCCGAAGTCGGTTTGCCGAGCGAGTATTCCTGACAGTAGATCTTGCCGTCGCGGTGGATTTCGGCGCGAAGATAGTCCGAAAGGGCGTTCACACAGCTGACGCCGACGCCGTGAAGACCGCCGGAAACCTTGTAGGAGCCTTTGTCGAACTTACCGCCGGCGTGAAGTACGGTCAGGACGACCTCGAGAGCCGGTTTGTGAAGTTTCTCGTGCATGTCGACGGGGATACCGCGGCCGTCGTCGACGACTTTGATCGAGTTGTCTTCAAGAATCGTGACCTCGATATGCTTGGCATATCCCGCGAGAGCTTCGTCGATAGAGTTGTCAACTACCTCATAAACAAGGTGATGAAGGCCACGTCCGGAGATGTCTCCGATATACATGGCCGGGCGTTTGCGGACCGCCTCCAGGCCTTCGAGGACCTGGATGTTATCCGCCACATATGCCTTCTCGGCTTCCTGAGTCTTTATATCTTCGTTTTCCATTATCTGCAGTGTCTGTAATTATACCCCCATTTCGCACATGGGAGTCGCGGAGGTGAGAGCAACTGCAAAGTTACGAAAAAAAATCGAGATTCGGAAGTATTGGGGCCTCAGAGAACGATTTGACGCCTCCGGCTGGAGAAGTAT
This sequence comes from uncultured Sangeribacter sp., assembly GCA_964615915.1. Classification (GTDB taxonomy): domain Bacteria; phylum Bacteroidota; class Bacteroidia; order Bacteroidales; family Muribaculaceae; genus Lepagella. The sequence continues at coordinate 67,415 of CAZTSQ010000001.1, read as the reverse complement.
TTGATGGGCAAACGAATTATTTGAGGCTCAGAGTTGATAGACAATCTTCCGGATGGCGGCCGCGATGGTCGTCGGGTTCTCCCCGGCCTCGATCTTATTGCGCATCCACTCGGACGTGATCGGTTTGCCGAAGATGATCCGGAAATGCGCGCCGTGAGAGGCGACAAGCTCCGCGGGCAGGAGAACCTGCTCGAAGTTGATCTTGACTCCCAGCTTCTTGCGCCAGCGCGCAATGTTGTAGAACCTCGCGCGGTTGAGCGCCTCGAAACGGACGGGTACGATCTGGCGGTCATACTCGATCGCTTTGGCTACAAAGGCCTTCTGCCACGTCAGATCCTGAATCTTTCCCGAATCCAGCCGGCGCGAGACAAGGCCGGCCGGGAAAATGACGATCTCCTTGTCCGACTCATACGCCTCGTTGATCGCCACAGCAGCCTGGCGCCCCTGTGCGCCATACTTGTTGATCGGCAGAAAAACATTCTTCAACGGAGTGACGTTGAGCAACATATCGTTGACCAGGAACCGGACATTCTCGTCGCCGAACTTCTTTCCGAGCACCTCGACAAGGGTGATCCCGTCCAGACCGCCGAGGGGATGGTTGGACGCGAAGACATAGCGACCTCCCTTTTTGAGTTTCGATAGCCCCTCGACCTCGACCTTGATTCCGAGATATTCGATAATCTTTTCCGAGAAGGCCGAGCCCTCGTTTGGATAGGCATAACGGAGCATCTTGTTGAGCTCATCCTGATGAATGAGCTTCTCGATAGCGGTCAGCGCTAAGTCCGGGATGAAGCGGCGCTTCGACTCGGGCAGACGGTCTCTGAGAATTTTCTTTACGTCGAGTTGCAGAAGGTCCATGGGGATGAAGGTTGTTGGTTTGTGAGGGATGATTGGTCCGGTCTTAATCGTTGACAGAAGTTTCCTCGTCCCAGAATTCGTCTTCCCACTCCTCGTCGGTCGTCGGGGTCCATTCCTCGTCTTCGGGAGTGTCTTCCTGAGCGAAGATGAATTCGTCTTCTTCCTCGACACGGTGGAGACGGTCCAGCGGGCGGTGGGTGATTGTCTGGGGAAGCTTGTTCTCTTCGGAGTTGATCTCGCGCCAGAGCATGTCTTTCAGTTCAGCAATACCCTGGCCCGTGACAGCCGAAATGAAGACCGTCGGCACGCCTTCCGGAAGCTCGGCCTGAATGGCCTCGCGCAGTTCGTCGTCGAGCATGTCTGACTTTGAAATGGCCAGCACGCGGCTCTTGTCGGCCAGTTCGGGATTGAACTCACGGACCTCCTTGAGCAGGATCTCGTAATCGCGCTTGATATCGTCAGAGTCGGCCGGGACCATGAAGAGCAGCACGGCGTTGCGTTCGATGTGACGCAGGAAGCGGAGACCGAGTCCCTTGCCTTCAGACGCCCCCTCGATAATCCCCGGTATGTCGGCCATCACGAAAGACTTGTCGCCGCGATAGCTGACGATTCCGAGCGAGGGCTCCATGGTTGTGAAGGGATAGTCGGCGATCTTGGGCTTGGCGGCAGATACGGCCGAGAGCAGGGTCGATTTGCCGGCGTTGGGGAAGCCGACGAGACCGACGTCACCGAGCAGCTTCAGCTCGAGCACGACCGCCTTCTCGATTGCCGGCTGTCCGGGCTGGGCGTAGCGGGGCGCACGGTTGGTCGAGGTCGCGAAATGCCAGTTGCCCAGGCCACCCTTACCGCCGCGGAGAAGCTTGATCTCCTGTTCGTCTTCGGTGATCTCGGCCAGGAACTCGCCCGTTTCGGCATCGAAGACGGTTGTCCCGATAGGCACTTCAATGATGCGGTCTTCACCATCCTTGCCCGACGAACGGCCCTCGCTTCCCGACTGTCCGTCGGTGGCAAAGATATGACGTTGGTATCTGAGGTGGAGAAGGGTCCACATGTGTCTGTTTCCGCGAAGGATAATGTGACCTCCGCGACCGCCGTCACCACCGTCCGGACCCCCTTTGGGGACATATTTGGCTCTGTGGAAATGACGGCTGCCGGCTCCTCCTTTTCCGGAGCGGCAAAGTATCTTGACGTAGTCTATGAAGTTCGAATCGGCCATAGTAGTTTCAATTTTAAGGATTCGGGTCCCCCTCTTACGAGGGGAGGGTTAGGATTTTTGTCGGAGTTTCATCAGGTCGTTGGCATAACGGAAGTCATCGGGCGAACCGATGTCGATCCATGTCCCTTCGATCTGGAACCATCCGACTTTGCGACGGTCGGCTATCAAGCGGTCAATCAGGTCGGGCGCGTCGAGATACTCACCCTTCGTGATGCTTTCGGCGACCTCGCGCTTCATGAGGTAAACGCCTGCGTTGGCCAGATTGTTGAACGTCGGCTTCTCGGCCAGCCCGGTGACTCTTTCACCGTCGGTCTTAATGATGGCGAACGGTACCGAAACCGGATAGGATATTACGGCCATGGTCAGATCCGCTCCTGTCTGTTTATGATGGAGAAACATCTTCTCGAAGTCCAGATCCGTCAGCAGGTCGGAGTTCATCACGAGCACATCCGGTCGTGAGAAAGGTCCGCAGAGGGCGAGCGAACCCATCGTACCGAGTCGGCAGGGTTCTTCGATACATGTCACCTTGCCCTCGAACCGTCCGTCAGCAAAATGTTCTATCAACTGCTCCTTCAGATAGTTGACCGACACGCAGATACGGTCGACGCCTACGTTTCGCAAGGCCTCGACGTTGTAGTCAATGATCGCGCGTCCTCCAACTTTGAGAAGCGGCTTCGGGGTCGAAAGGGTGGCGGGGCGGAGACGTTCGCCTTTGCCGCCGGCCATCAGCACCGCCTCGATGGGGAGGATAGCCCGGCGCGACCTCAAGTCTATCAGACCGGTGACCCGGCCTTCGCCGTCGACTCGCGGAAGCAATTGGATCCCGCGTCTATGTGCTTCAGCCACAAGAGTATAGGGATTATCGTCCGGGCCCAGCGCCATACACTCAGTGTGGGTCGCTCGGGTTATGTCATCTTTCAGATCCACACCCGAAAGGAGGGCACGCCGAATGTCTCCGTCGGTTATGGTGCCGAGAAGTTTGCCCTCGGGCCCGACAACGACAAGCGTCATCAGTTTTCCCGAGAGATTATTCAGCAACTCCAGCGCGCTGAAGACACTGGCGCCGGATGTGATCATGTGGCGTTGGGCAATATCCGGATGCATACGGGTGGTCTTATTCTTTGGGATACATGGCGTCGATCTCCTTAGCGTAGCGTTTGGCCACGACGTTTCGGCGCACTTTCATCGTGTTGGTCACCTCACCGTTCATGATCGAGAAATGGTTGGGCAGAAGTGTTATCTTCTTGATCTTCTCGTAGTCGGCAAGATCTTTCTGGACCTCGTTGATCTCCTTCATGATGAAGGCGACGGTCTTCGGATTCTTCATCAGCTCGGCGGTGTCCGAGATGTCGATTCCGCGCTTCTCGGCCCACTTCCGGAGCTGAGACAGGTTCGGTACGATCAGGGCTGTCACGTACTTGCGTTCATCGCCGATTACGGCCACCTCGTCGATATACTTGTTTTCGGCCAGCCGGCTCTCAAGCATCTGTGGGGCGATATACTTTCCGTTTGCGGTCTTGAAGAGGTCCTTCACGCGTTCGGTCAGTACCAGTGACCCGTCTTCGTTGAAGTAACCGGCGTCGCCGGTACGGAACCAACCGTCTGAGGTAAAGGCCTTTTCGTTTGCCTCCGGATTCTTGTAGTAGCCCGGTGTCACGGTCGCGCCGCGGACCAGTATCTCATTGTCGTGCTCCTTGTCGATCTTGACCTCGACCGTGGGGAGGGGTTTGCCGACGGTTCCGATCTGATAGCCGACAGTCGGATAGCAGGCAACTGTAGCCGTCGTCTCCGACAGACCGTAGCCGATGATGACGTCGATGCCCACCGAGCGCATGAAGTCGACGATGCGGTCCGAAAGGGGAGCGCCGGCGGTCGGGAAGATGTTGGGGTCCGGAATGCCGATCGCGTGTTTGAGCTTCGAGAAGATCTTGCGGTCCCAGAACTGATATTCGCGTTCGAGCCATACCGGCGGCTTGACACCTTCGCGGACAAAGTTGATGTTACGTGCATGACCGACGACGATCGCGCGCTTGACGGCCAGACGCTGAATCTTGCCCATAGAGCGGATCTTCTCCTTGACGGCCGCGTAGACCTTCTCCCAGAAGCGGGGCACGCAACACATGATGTTCGGCTTCACCTCCTGGATGGTGTCCTGAATCACGCGCGGATCATAGTTGACCGCGATGCGGATTCCGCGTGTCAGGCAGAAGAAGCACCATGCCTTCTCCAGAATGTGGCTCATCGGCAGGAAGGCCATAGAGAGGTCACGGTCCGACACCATGGTCAGGAACTCCAGGTGTGCGCGCATTGTCGCGTCATAGTTCGAGTGGGTGATGGCTACACCTTTCGGTTCGCCCGTTGTTCCCGAGGTGTAGATGAGTGTGGCTATGTCTTCGGGCAGACCGCGCTCGGCGCGGGCGTTGACCTCGGCCGCAGATTCGGCGGGGGCCTCCATACCGAGGCGCACGAAGTCGTCCCAGAAAATCGAGATCGTGTCGTCTTCCTGCAGCGCCAGCTCCGAGTTCTTGAAGATTATTATCTTGCTGACCTTGTCCGGGTTACGTTTCCAATAGTCATAGGCCAATGGGTACTGATGTTTGTCGCCCACGAAAATCACCCTGGCGCCCCCGTTGTTGATGATGAAGTCGAACTGGGCCTGAGACGAGTTGGCATAAAGTGGGATGACAGCGATTCGGTTCTTGAACGCTCCGAACTCGGTGATCAGAATCTGCGGAGTGTTGGGCGAACAGATAGCTATGTTGTCTTTTTCGAGCAGACCCAGACGTTCGAGGGCCTTGGCTGCTATTTCTATCTGTGTCGCAAACTCGCTCCACGAGGTTTGAAGCCATTCTCCTTCCTTGCGCCAGCAGAAGCGGTAGGCCTCGCGCTTACCGTATTTCTCTGCCTGAGCAGCTATCATTTGGACCAGTTGGTTTGCCATGGTAATATTTTTTAAATGAACGATTTGACACACCGTCCGATAACTGTAGGATAACGGTAGGGATATGTCGGCAGACGGCCCCACAGAGGCCGTACTAAAGATATAACATCGTGAGAGGCCCTTTTTATCGGCCGCGGGACAAATTTTTACTCTTCGCCTTACTTCTCTGCGATCTGTTGGTAGGTTTCGAGGAGGTCCGTCAGGTTGCGGTCAGGGTCGTAGAGGTGGCGGGGAGCGGCCTTGGGTTTGAAGGCGGCGCCTTGGCGGAAGATGTCGCATATCTTTTCGGCCAGCATCTCGACCTCTTCGAAGCGGTAGAGGGCGCCGGGGTTGTCGACACACAGGTCCGGAGTGCCACCGACATATGAGGCGAGATAGGGCATCTCAAGCATCTGGGCCTCTCCGAGCGAGTTGGGGGAGTTCTCGATGGCCGAGGGAAGGACAAACAGGTTGGCCCACAGATACTCCTGACACATCTCCGCCTCGTCAAGCAGGCCTACATACTCGAGCCGGTCCTCGACCCCGAGACGTTTCATCAGCTTCTTCAGATAGGCTCCGTATGCGCCCAGACTCAGCTTAGTGGCTCCGAAGGGAGGATGGCCCGAGAGACGGATCTTGGTGTCGGGAAACTCGCGGAGCACCAGAGGCAGCGCCTCGATCAGTTTATGGAGCCCTTTCAGAGGGTAGTAACCTTGGGAGACAAAGATGGTGTGGGGACGACACTCCCCGTAGCTCCATTTGCGCTCGTAGAAAAGAGGGCGGAGCGTCTCGCCTCCATAGTGATAGGTGGCGTTGGGGTTGATTGCCTTCACGTGGGCGCGGTCCCAAGAGGTACGCCCGATAATGTGGGTCACATTGCCCAGCAATTTGCGTTCGGCCTCCCCGCGCTTGACATACGAAGCCTGCTGGCGTTTCGGAGAGTCATGTTTCAAGACATCGCGCAAGGTTGATGGGAAGTCGGAGGCGGGAATGCCCCCGAGATAGTTGCGCGCGATCACCGAGAGAAGCCCCTGGATGGAGACGACGACCTTGCCAGGTCCGAAGGTCCGCACCCAATCGGCTCCGTAGGGGTATTCCGTGCCGTGAATGTGAATGACGTCGGGCTTCACGCGGCCCATTATCTCCCGCCACTCGTCGGGAGCGGAATAGGCAGTCGGATCTGTGGCCCGGGGAATCACACAGTAGACCGCGCCGTCCTCACCTTCGAGGATCCGCTTCCCCTTCTTCGGTTGCCCCGGAGCGGCGAGCGCTATCTTGAGGCCCGGTTGTTTCACAAGGATGTTCCACAGGCTTTGGACCCAGCTCCCCGATTTCGGTGACTGACCGTTGAAAAACTGTGCCCCCTCGCCGAGCATCATTGACGTGATCCAGAGTATATTGAGCTGTGACATAGTAACTTGAGTTTAGGAGTAGTGACGCTACTAAAGGTTAGACGGGACTCACCGGGCCCTCGCGGTATTCGGACCTCGCCCCCGGGTTGTTGAGTAGTTCGGACATGAGCTTGAAGAGCCGCTCGGCCGCCACCTCCGGGTTCCACACCTCCAGAATAGACCGGTAGGCATTGAGGCCCATCGACCGGCACGCTTGAGGATTGTCAAGCAGATACTTCACATACTGATACGCCTCCGCCGGACGACGGTAGATGAAGCCATTTTCCCCATGTTTGATCATGAATCGCGAACTGCCGGCACTGCGCGACGAAACCACCGCACAACCGCTGTTCATCGCCTCGTTGACGACCGCTCCCCAGCCTTCCATACGATTGGAAGTGAAGAGGAACACCGAGGCCTTCTCCATCTCGCGTCTGACTCCCTCGGGATTGAGCAGACCGATAAGTTCGACGCAGTCACCCAGACCCTCCTCGGCGATCATCTTTCGGAGTTCGGATTCCTTTTCTCCCTCGCCCCCCATTCTGAGTTTGAATCTATAACCGTCACGTTTCAGCCGGGCCGCTATGTAGACAGCTACCTCGGGGTGTTTCAACTTCATCATTCTCCCGGCCCACAGGATGACCGGCACTCCGTCGTCTTTTAATGTCATCGGACCTTCAGGCTCGGAGTCATATCTGACAACCTTAGGGAAATAGCCCCACTTCAGACATCTCTCCTTGGGGTATCCGCAAACGCTCAGTTCATCAGCCAGATAGCTGCTTGCGCACAGGGTATAAAGGTTCTTGTCCTTAAACCGGACCCAGCGGTTGTAGACCGTCTTGAGCACGCGGGGATCGATCCAGTGGCGCCGCTGCTTGAATATCCTCTCGTTATATCTGAAGGTCAGCTTCCCCTCGGCGATGCGCTCATCGGGGTGCACATCCCGTTCGGAAGAACTGATGACCACATCGCTCTCCATCATCAAGCGCTCGGCTTCGCGGAGTGCCGCTTCGCTCTCATAGCTCTTGACGACGAAGGGATAGCGGTCGTTCATGTTCGCGAAGCCATAGAGGGCACGCTGGGCCTGGACGGGTTCATAGGCGACGAAGCGGAAGTTACCCTCCCCCGCCAACTCCGCCATTTTCAGACAGAACGGCAGCTGATGGTCGTTCAGATTGTTCGAAAAAAACGTGATGGTCATCTGCTTGGCTCTGGGTTTAAAGACTCGGTTAAGTATCTCTCTGCCGCCTCCCGAAGCTCCATCAGGTGCTCGCCGGGATTCTCAATCGGGGGCACTTCGGGCCCTTCCACTCCGAATATATTCAGAAGAGAGGTGATTCGCGAGACTCCCCCCGATTTGTTGTGATGAATGCTGAAGGGTTTGGAATAGAGGGAGGCGAAGACGGCTCCGTGGAAGGAGTCGGTCAGTACGGCCTGCGCTTTCCTGATTGCCCCGATCCATTGGCCGACTCCAAACCCGGAGGTGTCATTACGGAGATAAAGCTCAACGACCGAGTAACCGGCCTGACTGTACTTCGCTATTTTATCGCGGAGCCCAGCGTCAGCAGGATCTCCCAGCCAGTAAACGAAGACGTAAGGTTCGGAGACCGGGATGTCGACGGCTATCCGGTCGTAATCCGTGCTGTCGAGAAGCAGGGTCGGGTCGAGGTGCTGAAGTGTGTCGAGACCCGTGTTGGCGTTGACCAGCTTGGCTCCCTCCTTCTCGCGCACCGAAATCCCCTTGAATTTCTTCAGCAGACTGCCGATTCTCTTCGTCTCAGCGGGGGTGTATTCCCACTCACCGAGACCGAGCGAGGCGGCATAAGACAATCTGGGTACCCCTTCGGGAACAAAGTCGAGAAAATAATTATATCCGTACTTGAGGGCGAAATCGCGTCGCCAGACCTGATCGCTCCCGACGATGACGGCGTCGAGGCCGTTGCGTTTGCAGACCCCCTTCATTTGGCCTTCTGACTCGCACGGAGGCAGGATCTCGAACTTCTTGTCAATGAATGGCTTCAGACAGTTTCCGCGCTCAGACTGAGGTTGGTTGTATCTCGCCACCCCGATAGCCTTCAGCACTGCGCGCACCGCGCGCTTGGCGAGCGAGCCGCGATTGAGGCGACGGTCGATGACAACGGGTCGGTGGCCCATTCTCTTGAGAATGGTGCACAGCGCGTAGCACTGAAGGATTCCTCCATAGTTCGCGCGCAGGGGGTGAGTCAGGATGCCGATCTTCATTTCTTCAACAGTTTGTTAATTTTGAGCCACACTCGTTCCGCCACGCCCGGTTTCGTCCGTTCAAACGTCAGAGGGACAGCCCCCAATCCATATTCGGGGAAAAGTTTCCAGAACAGCTCCCTTCCCTTGTGTCTCTTGGCCGAGTGTTCATAGGCGGGGTTGAACTTGACCAGCACATCGAAAGGGATCGCTTTCTTCCAGGCTGTGATGCTCCCGAACAGTCGGTCACCCTTCGGGGTGTTTATCATCACGGCGCTGATCCCCCTGTCATCCGTTATTTCGGGGGTGGTTATTTCGTATCCCCAATTGTCTCCCAGGGTTATGTCGCTTCCGGACCGACCGCTTTTAGCCGGACACCGGAAGCAGGAGGAGCGGGTAAAGAGATCCTTATTGAAGCCCTTGAGGTAGTCTGAGTTTGCGGCGGGACCGCTGTACAAAACTTTCGCGCCGGCACGGATATTATAGCCGTAACGCGCCCAGCCGTTCGACTTGTCCTTCAGATTGACCTCGGTAATCACTTCGCCCTCAGGGTTGAGTTCCCGCAGATAGCGTCGCCAGACAGCCGGAGACGGCACGCTGTGGCAAACGATGTCTACCGTAGTCAGCAACTCATAATCCTTCCGCAGATACATTCTCAGCCCGGCGATCTGACACGGTGTACCGGAGAACATCACCGGTATTCCCTTCTCAAGGAGTGTTTTGGCTTCCTTCAGACAGTTGCCGATCCGGCTCTGGACATATTTTGCCCCCCGGAGTCTCTGAAGCCCTTCCTTGTCCGAGACGCCGATATGCTCCACGTTCCACTCTCTGTCATAGGCTGCTCCGAAGACTACGCCCCCCTGGTCAATGATATGTTCGGCCAAAAGGGTGAAGATGCCTCCCGACGAGGATTGCAGACGGGTTGTCTGATCCTCATTCACAGCCCCGTAGGTCTGAAGCGGAATGGAAGGAGAGGCGACATGCAGACAGGGGCAGACCTTCTCGCAGAGGCCACATTCGACACATCTGCTCCGGTCTGCCTTGGGATAACGGAAGCCACGCTCATCCTCTTCAAAAGAGATACACTCCTTCGGACAGACATTCACGCAGCTTTCACACCCGCAGCACTTCTCTTTGTCTTTTATCTCTATCATCTTCGGTTGGCTTTAGCTATAAGTGAAGAAAATTTGGCTCTGATCATCTCGCGCTCGGTTTTGCTCATCCCGAGCGTATAACTGAAACCGGCCACAGAAATGATCGACACTGCGGTCACGAGGACAAGCCTCAAAAAGCTGTCGTCCATGTGATATCTGACGATAAAGGGGAGGATAGGCGAGAGAAGCAGGACGGGGATAACCCTCACGATCACACCGCTCAGGTATTTCCTGTTCGTAAGGCCGATCTGGCGCCGCAAGAGGAAGAACCGGATGACGACCGCCACACACTCGACGGCGAGATAGACCATATAGACCGACGGGGCGTTGCCCCCCATCTTCAGAACGACATAAGATATGGGGAGAATCAGAAGGAGCAGGGTGCCGACAACGACTTGAAACGTCCGGATGTTGCCGGTCGCTTGGTTGGCGATGCTCAGAGGGCTTGAGAACGGATTCAGAACCACGATGCAGAGCATGAGGCGGGTGAAGGTGACCGTCTGCTCCGGGATATGTTTCAGCCAGATGTAGAGGACATAATGGGTCTCGATCAACAGCGGGAGGACGACCATCAGCACCAGGGTGAAGGTTATCCGGGTGCTGAAGAACATCAGATTGTGCATGGCCTCAATGTTACCCGAGGCGTAATTCTTGGTTATCTGAGGGTTGATCGCGATCTGGAAGTTCGAGGCCAGTTGCTGGACCGCGATCTGGATCTGTATGGCCAATCCGCGGGCCGCGTTGACCACGGGGCCGAAGAAGAGGTTGAGCAGCTGGTTGATACCCTCGCCGTTGAGGACCGACGACAAATTTCCGAAGAAGCTCCACCCGGCGAACGATCCGATCTCCTTTATCATCTTCATGTCCACGCTGTGACGGTAGACCGCCTCGTGGAAATGCCTTCGGCAGTAAATGCTATAAATAGAGCGGATTATGATCTGAACGCATAGGAGGAGCGCACCGTAGACAATCAGTTTATTCTGCGGGATCAGCCACAGAAGCAGGATGACGGCCAGTTTGAGCGACGCCTCGAGAACGGAGATGAAGGCGAAGGCCGACATCTTTTCGTGGGCGATTATGGTGGCTGTGTAGGGAACGGCCATGATGCCGACGATCGCCGTCACGATCGAAAACTGATAGACCCACATCGCCCCGGTGAACGAAGACTCCGGAATGACAACCTTGTGGGAGACGTACCACAACCCGACCGTCTCCCCCAACAGCAAGATTATCAAGGCGATGATGAAATGGACCTGGACCGACGAGCTGAACACTCGGTTCATATTGTGGGGATCCCGGTTCCCGATCGCAAAGGTGATGTACCTCTGGGTCGCCGACGTCATAGACGAGTTGATGAAGGCGAACATCGTGATGACACCCGAGACCACATTGTAGACACCATAGTCAACCACACCGAGTATCCCCAACACCACGCGGGACGTGTAGAGGCTCACCCCCATGACGAGCAGCATGCGGGCAAAGAGAGACAAGGTGTTTTTTGCCAGAAGAGATTTGTTGGTGATGGCGGCTGACATAATTCATCGCAAAGGTAGTCAAATTATGGGGAAATAACAAAAATGAGCTTCGGCCCCTTTTCAAAAAAATGACAGCCACACAGGAGGCTCCGGTCGCTTGTATCAATGCGCGGATTTTGTTAACTTTGCCGATAATGAGCACAGACCCAATGAAAATCCTCTTTTATCTTCATCATTTCCCCGGAGTCGGAGGGATCGAACGGATCACTTCGCAACTGGCAACCATCTTCGCCACCGAGCTGGGCCATGATGTCGGAATCTTCTCACACACAGCCAAATTGGCCGACAGGGTTCCCAACCCCGACGGAGCGCGGTTCATAAGGGTCGCGGCCGAGAACCCCTCCGTTCCCGCCGAACGCCAGCTGGCCGAGACACTGGCAGATTTCAAACCGGATGTGGTCATCTATCAGGATTCCTATGCCCCGGTCGAGGACATGCTACTCCAGTGCAAGTCAAGCGAGGGGTTCCGGCTGATCGTGTGTGAGCACAACACCCCCGACTCCTACCTGCGCTCCTACCGCCAGAGGTGGTCGAAGCACTCGTGGCTGAACCCCAAAGGATTTGTCAAGAAGCTGGCCTATCCGATTGTGTGGAGACAGATCAACAGCTCCTCGAAGTCGCGCCACAGGAAGCTGGTCGATGCGGCAGACCGTTACGTCGTGCTCTCTGAGAGCTACATGGATATCATGGGTGACAGATGGGGAATCAAGTCGCCGAAATTGAGCGCAATCCCCAACATTAAGTATGATTTCGGCGCCACACCCGAAGAAGTCCACTCTGAGAAGGGAAAGGAGGTCCTGTTTGTGGGCCGTCTGACAGAAGACAAGGGTATCTGGAGGCTGATCGATATATGGGAACGGATTGAAGCGGCCCATCCCGATTGGACGCTTCGGATTGCCGGAACCGGCGAGGAGCAGGAGCGACTCGAAGAGGAAATTAAGCGGCGGGGACTACGGTCGGTCCGTCTTGAAGGCTATGTCAAGGATATAGCCGCCCTGTACCGGTCGGCGTCACTGCTTTTCATGACCTCGAGCTTCGAGGGTTTCCCGCTGGTTCTGGCCGAAGCCATGGAGTTCGGGGTGATTCCGGTAGTCTACGACAGCTTCTCGGCCGCCCGGGATATGGTCGAAGACGGAGAGAACGGGTTTTTGGTCAAACCCTTTGACAGACAGATGTTTGTCGACAGGTTCAACCGTCTCGCCTCGATGAACTACGATGAACTTGAGAGGATGAGGTCAAACGCGCGCCAGAAGAGCTCGCGATTTTCGAAAGAGAATGTAATCGGAAAGTGGATTGGTCTGTTATCATTTGAGAATGCCGAAAAATCATAAAAAATTTGTTAGGTACGAAAAAAATCTTTAACTTTGTGGCCGATTCGGGGCGTAGCGCAGTCCGGTAGCGCACCTGGTTTGGGACCAGGTGGTCGCAGGTTCGAATCCTGTCACCCCGACCTTTTTTCACATGGGTCCCCGGGGCGTTTCTTCTCAAGTGGAGGGAACGCCCCTATCAGTTTATCAGAGAAACCGACATCCTGACATCCTGGCATTTTGGCATCCTGACAATATGTCACTCTGCCACCCTCCGATATAGCTCAAGATACTCTCTGAAAGTCCGGCGGCTGTCAAACAACCGCTCGGCGCGCGCCCGACAGTATGCCCCGGCCAATCTCTCGACCGTACAGAGTCTGATGGCCGTCTCGGCCAAGGCGTCGATGTCTCCCTTGTCCACGATGCGTCCCGTCAGTTCATCGATCGCCTCGGGCGAGCCTCCCGTGCGATAGGTGAGAACTGGCGTCCCGCATGCGAGAGCCTCGAGATTGACCGTGGGGAAGGTGTCCTCGAACGTCGGGTTGACAAGGAGATCTGAGCGCGAATAGAGATCGACCAGCTCCTCGACCGATTCGGTCCGGGCGATGCCCTTAATCCCTCCCGGCAGCTTCTCTATCTGCTTGGTGGTCAGACCGACAAGTGTAATATCGTATTCATCGGGGAGCTTCCGGCGGAGCTTGACGAATTCTTCGAGTCCCTTATGGGGGGTCCAGGCGCTCGCTACTCCGAGAAGCTGTTTGCGGCCGTTGTTGTCTCCGGCAGGTGTGGTGTCATCCGGGTTTGGTGTGACGTTGGAGCCAAGCGGTTTGACGATGGTATTGGACGGCTTGAAGACGGAAAGATCGATTCCGTTCTTGATGACTGTCAGAGGATAATCTTTCAGAAACGAAGCCTTCACCATCCTCCCGAGCCAGTCTGAAACCGGGACGAGGGTGAGATTTGGACAACCCAGAAAGCTCTCCCGCTTATCCCGGAAGTTCTTCGTGGATCTGTCTGCAAAAAGCGATGAGGGGTACTCCTTCTCCTGCGGGCAAGCGTGACATCCTTCGGTCCATCTCTCACAACCGATCGCCTCGAAATGAGCGCAGTGGCCCGTGAAGCTCCAGCAATCGTGGAGCGTCCAGACTACAGGCCCTCCCCAGCGCTTGAGGAAGTCGAACAGGAGGGGATAGTTCAGAAAGTAGCCGTGGATGTTGTGAAGATGGATGACATCGGGTTGGAGCCGCTCGAGTTCAGCCACAAATTTTTTGGTCGCGTTGCGCGAGCCGAGCCCGTGAGAGTCAAAAAGTCGCGATGAAAGGCCGTGAAGGGTGATGTCAAGGTCCGAACCGATTCGGATGAGATTGGAATCGCTCTCATTCCGATAGCGCCCGTAGGCTATGGTGCTCTCCCACCCGTCGGCGATCGCCATCTTGCCGATGCTCTCGGCTATGTGGCCTGTCGATCCCCAATTGGCGGTCGAGTTTATCTGAACGATTCTCTTCATGAGCTGGCTTATGTCTTTGAACGTATGCAAAGTTAGCGAAAAAAGTTGACATTTCGGGCCGATAGGTAAAAAAGAATCGGCCTCCCAAATATGATTATGGGCTATGTCTCCGTTAATAAAGAAAAACGACTGAACTAATGAGGAAACTTCTTATAGCTCTTATAGCCCTCCTGCTTCCGATGGCAGTCATGGCGAAGAAGAAAAACCAGGACGGGGGAGAGGCCAAGATAGCCTTCACCGAAACGGTCTGGGACTTCGGAACCATACCCGAGAAGAAGGGGGCCGTCAGCCATGAGTTCGAATTCATCAACGCCGGCAACGGCAATCTGGTTATTCTCGACGCGACGGCCGAATGTGGCTGCACACGTCCCGAATATTCCAAGGCCCCGATCGCTCCCGGAAAGAAACAGAAGGTCAAGGTGACCTACAATCCCCTCGGACGCCCCGGATCTTTCGAGAAAACGGTGACCATCAAGACAAACGGATCGCCGAAGAAGACGCGGCTTAAAATTCGCGGAATCGTCTCGCCTAATTGATTGCCTGTCGATGAAGAAGATAGCGAAAGGTTGGATGAGGTACGCGTTGCTCGCGTTGATAATGGCCGTAGGTTCGGTAGCCTTGGCGGAGGTGAAGTTTTCGACATTGAGTTATGATTTCGGAACCCTTCGTGAAGACGCCGGCCCGGTGACCGGTCACGTGACGATGGTCAACGAAGGCCCGGGCCCCACATATATAAAGAATGTCAGGACCACCTGCGGCTGTACCGACGCCTCATTCACCGAAGGTATGATCGAAGAGGGAGACTCGGCGCTGATCACATTCACCTATGATCCCGACCGCCGCCCCGGAGCCTTCAACAAAAGCGTGAAGGTCTTTGTCGGTCAGGACAACAAGATGCACGTCATCCGTATCAGCGGAACCGTCCTCGCCTCGCGCTCGACGCTGGCTCTCAACTATCCCGACTCTATCGGCGAGCTCAGAATGTCGACCCGTCTGATCGATGGGGGAGAGGTTCCCGCCGGCGAAAGCCGCAATTACTTCGTCAGACTCTACAACCCGACCGACCACACCGTCAGGCCGACGGCCAAGACGGATTCTCCGGTGCTCAGTGTGGCCATCGAGCCGCAGACAATCGAGCCCGGCGCCACGGCGGTTCTCGGAATATACCTCAACACGCGGCGTGAACCCGAGGCGGGCGAACATACATATGAAGTAGAGGTCTGCAACGACGCCGACGCCTCTCTGTCGGAGATGGGAAAGGTCGTCATCCGGGCCGACATCAAGAAATAAAATCCTTTTGAAACCTAATCCATAAAAACTAACCAACCTAATATAAGATGGATCATCCCGAAAACGATGAACAATATATCGGCCTCCAGGTCAACAGCGGAGTGACCTCACAGCCGACTGTCAACCCCTATAGGAATATCAGGCGCGCCCGCCGGCGTCAGCTGACTCCGGGCGAGTATGTCGAGGGTATCCTCAAGGGAGACGTCAGCATCCTGGGCCAGGCGGTCACCCTCGTCGAGAGTATCAACGAGGGGCATCAGGCTATCGCGCAGGAGGTTATCGAGAAATGCCTCCCCTATTCGGGCAATTCGCGGAGAATCGGCATCACGGGCGTACCCGGCGCCGGCAAGTCGACGTCGATCGACGTCTTCGGTCTCCACGTCCTCCGTCAGGGCCATCGTCTGGCTGTGCTTGCGATCGACCCCAGCTCCGAGCGCACCCGCGGCTCAATCCTGGGCGACAAGACCCGCATGGAGAAGCTCTCGCTCGAACGCGACGCCTTCATCCGCCCTTCACCCTCGGCAGGTTCTCTGGGGGGCGTGGCCCGCAAGACCCGCGAGACAATCGTTCTCTGTGAGGCGGCCGGCTACGACCGCATCTTCGTCGAGACCGTAGGCGTCGGCCAGAGCGAGACCGCGGTCCACTCGATGGTAGACTTCTTCCTTCTCATCCAGCTTGCCGGCACAGGCGACGAGCTTCAGGGAATCAAGCGCGGAATCATGGAGATGGCCGACGGCATCGCGATCAACAAGTGTGACGGCGACAACGTCGAGCGTGCCAAGCTCGCGGCCGCCCAATTCCGCAACGCCCTTCATCTCTTCCCGCCCACGCCGAGCAAGTGGCGCCCCGAGGTTGTGACCTACAGCGGATATTACGAGCTCGATATCGATAAGGTCTGGGACATGATCGACCGCTACTTCGAGTATGTCGACAAGACAGGCTTCTTTACCGAGAAACGAAACCGCCAGGCGAAGTACTGGATGCTCGAGACAATCGACGAGCGCCTGCGGACATCATTCTACTCGATGCCCGAAGTCAAGGCCCTTCTCGAGCAGAAAGAAATGAGAGTGCTCAACAACGAGCAGAGCTCATTCACGGCCGCGCAGGATCTTCTCGATTTCTATTTCAACCGTCTGAAGGGCTGACGTCAACTTCAGTCGGGTTGGAATTATCAAGATAATTTGCTAACTTTGTGCGATTTTACGCTTGCTTGCCAAGCTCTCACATAATGGAAAAGGTCAGCGGCTATATCGTGACCGAAAGGTGTAATAACCTAAGTTTCACCGACTTGTATGAAGCTTAGGGAGCCAGAGGTATGTGACGACACGCCTGATTGCGAACCGAGAGAGTGGTTCGCGATGAGCGCACCGTTCCGTCGCGAGCAGGTCGCCTGCGACGGATTCGAGGCCGAGGGGTTCGAGTGCTTTCTGCCCAAGCGGAAGACAGTCACTCACCGGCGCGACGGGCGGACCGAGGTCCGCGAAACACCGATCGTCCCCAACCTTTTCTTTGTCAAGGGTGCCCGGAAGGAAATTCAGGCGGCGAAACAACGCGTAATTGTAGCCCAATATCTGACGCGCCGTGAGGGAGAAAAGAACATCCCGATCACGGTCCCTGACCGCCAGATGGTCAATTTCCGGATGGCGATAGCCAACTCCGACTCGAAGACGATCTATCTCGACCCTTCGGATGTCGATCTGAGGAAGGGAACCCGCGTGAGAATCGTCGGCGGCATGCTCGACGGCCTCGAGGGGGTTTTCATGAAAGTCAAAGGTGCCCGGTCGCGCCGACTGGTCGTGATGCTCGAAGGCATCACAGCTTTGGCCGCCGAAGTCGAACCGGACTACATACAGATTATCAAGGCTGACGACTGAGTCAGAAACCTCGCCGGTCAGCCAATAACAACCTATCATCATGTCAAACTGGTTTGATAGTGACATAGCCGTTCTTGCGGTATCGATTATTCTGAGCGGCATCCTGCTGCCTCAGATTCTCCGTGTTGCCTACAAGAGGCAACTCTTCGATGACAACGAAGCGCGCAAAATTCACAGCGGTCACATTCCGCGTCTCGGAGGCCTGTCGTTCTTTCCGGCCTCCCTGTTTGCGTTCTGTCTCCTGATCGCCGTCAATCTCTCTGTGGGAGAGGCCTCGTTCTCCGAGAATCTGAGCCAACATGCCCTCGCCCTGACATATTTCGCCTGTTCGGTAGCCCTGATGTATATCATGGGCATGGTCGACGACATCGTGGGCCTCAATTTCCGGGTCAAGCTGGTCATCCAGATTCTGAGCGCGGTGTTGGTGGTGATGTCGGGCACGTTGATCTTCAACCTCGACGGCCTGCTGTGGATCTGGGAACTCCCGACATGGATCGCCTGGTTCCTCTCCGGGTTCTATGTCGTCCTGATGGTCAATGCGATCAATTTCATCGACGGCCTCGACGGTCTGGCCACGGGGCTTTGTGTGATCGCCCTCGTGTTTTATGCCGTCATCCTCTATATGGGAGGTGCCTTCCTCTATTCTATGATCGCTTGCGCAACCATCGGCCCGCTGCTGGTCTTCTTCTATTATAATGTGTTCGGGACCATCGAGCGCAAGAAGAAGGTGTTCATGGGCGATGCCGGAGCGTTGACGATCGGTGTGGTCCTGGCGTTCTTAGGTCTGGCGGTCAGCGAACTGCCCTGGACGGTGAGCGGTGAAGATACCAAAGTCAACCCCTTCGTGCTGGCCTATTCTCCGGTTCTGATTCCGATTTTTGACCTTGTCCGGGTTTACTTCCACAGAGTGAAGGGCCATATGAACCCCTTCCATCCGAACAACGTACACATTCATCATAAGCTGCTCGCGCTCGGCTACAAGCAGAGCGTCGTGCTGACAGTCATACTTGCCGGAGCGGTCTTCTTCCTGACAAGCAACATCGTCCTCTCTCCTTATGTTGGCGTCACCTACATCCTGCTCGGCGACGTTGTGGTCTGGACAGCGATCAACCTTCTTCTTACCCGCGCAATCAAGGCCCGCGAGGCCAAGGTGGGCCACCAACTCTATATCCGTTAAAAATTTGAATAAACAACCTCACAGATATCGTGAAATGAAAAAAATTGCCAATAAGATCTTACTCGGTATGATCCTGCTTCTTTCGATTGTAGGCGGCGGATGTTCGACACCCAAGAATGTCACCTACTTTCAGGAATTTGATCCGGGATCAATTCAAGAAATTGCCGCGCAGACACCTTTCCGAATCCGGCCGGACGACAAACTGTCGATCATCGTCTACACCCCTGACGATCAGCTCAGCCGCCTGTTCAACCTCGGTTTCGTAACCTCGCGCCAGCTCTCTAACTTCTCTCAGACTGGCTCTTCGGTCAGATTCAGAAGCTATGCCGGCGCAGCCGAAAGCTACAGTGCCTTCACGGTCGGGAAAAACGGCACGATTGATTTCCCGGTTCTGGGAGAGTTGAAAGTCGCCGGGATGACCCGCGAGGAACTGGCCGGTTTCATCAAGGGTGAACTGGAGGCCAAAGATCTGGTGCAGGATCCGATAGTTATCGTCGAGTTCCTGAACATGGGCGTCAACGTGCTCGGCGAAGTGCGTGTCCCCGGTCGATATGACATGAACTCGAACCAAATGACAATTCTCGACGCCCTCAGTCTCGCCGGCGACCTCAATATCACGGCCGACCGTCAGCACGTGATGGTGCTTCGCGAAAAGGACGGCAAGATGGAGGTCTATACCGTCGACCTGACCAAAGGCAAGGAGATGCTCAAATCGCCCGTATATTATCTCCAGCAGGGCGATGTCCTGTATGTCGAACCGAATGAGATGCGCAAGCGCTCAACCACAGTCAACGGTAACCAGGCCCTCTCGGCTTCCTTCTGGGTGTCGGTCGCTTCGCTGTTGACCTCGGTGGCTGTCTTGATCTTTAAGTAACCTACATCACGCCGAATATATTCCTGAACACAATGGAAACAAACAATTCCAAGCATCAGACCGACGACGAAAAAGTCTTCTCTCTGAGCGACTATCTGGTAGCATGCGCCTCCAAATGGCAATGGTTCGTGTGCTCGATCATAATCTTCATGGGGATAGGTATCCTGTATATTCTCCGTCAGCAGCCCGTTTACGCAAGGACCACGACTCTGCTTGTGAAGTCTAACGAAGACGGCGGCAGCGCGTTCGATATGGAGAATGCCTTCTCGTCGCTGGGCTTCGGCAGTTCAAACGCCAAGGTCAACAACGAGTTGATCGCCATGACTTCGCCGGCTGTGATGGCTCAGGTTGTCGATCAGCTGAAGCTGACCGTCAGCTATTTTGAGAAGGGAACCTTCCACCCGACCGCTCTTTATGGCGAGGGATGTCCCATAGACGTTGAATTCCAGGGCGTGGACACCGAGCAGAACGCACAGTTCCACATGGAACTCAAGCCCGACGGCTCCTACCGTCTCCACAAGTTCCGCACAGTGTTGAAGGGCAAGAAGATCAAGTATGACGATGAGATGACCGGTAAGTTAGGCTTCAACGCCATCAAGACTCCGCTCGGCCCCATTGTGATCAGACCCAATGCCAAATACACCGGCAAGGTGAAGGAAGACATGCATCTTGTCGTCAACCATTCAGCCTTCCAGCCCACTGTAGAAAACTATGTCGGCCGTCTCCAGGGCGAACTTGTCGACCAGGAGGCAGAGGTTATCTCGCTCTCGTTCAGAGACGTGAGCGTTGCCCGCGCGGTAGATGTCCTCAACGATGTTGTCGATGTCTACAACAACGCCTGGATGGAAGACAAGAATAAGATTGCCGTGGCCACCACCAAGTTCATTGACGAGCGTCTCGCCAGCCTTCAGGGCGAACTCAGCCAGGTCGACGGCGACATCTCCGATTTCCGTTCGCAGAACAATATCGCCGACCTCGAAAAGGCCGCTTCTGTCTATCTCGAAGCTTCGGCCAAAACCGAGAGCGACAAGCTGGAACTCGAGAACCAGATTGCCATCGCGCAATACTTCCTCGACTATCTGAACAACCCGACTCATCAGAACGATGTGCTCCCGATGAATATGGGCTTCGAAAAGGCAGACCTGATCAAGGAGATCGGCGAGTACAACACGCTGGTCATCGCCCGCGACAACATGGCTCAGAAGACATCGGTCACCAACCCGCTGGTAAAACAGTATGACGAACAATTGAAATCGCTCCGCAGCGCGCTTTACAGTTCGGTAGTCACCACGCTCAACACACTGAAGACCAGCATGCGCAACCTCAACAGCGCGCAGGATGCCCAGGGTGAGAAACTCAATTCGATTCCGACCCAGGCTAAGTTCATCCTCTCTGTCGAGCGTAAACAGAAGGTGATGGAGGAACTCTACCTCTTCCTTCTCCAGAAACGTGAGGAAAACGAGCTGTCTCAGACGTTTACCGCTTCGAACATCCGTGTGATCACCCCTCCCTACGGTTCGCTGAGACCGGTTTCGCCCAAGAAGGGCCTCATCCTCGTTGTTTGCTTCATCCTCGGCGTGGCCTTCCCCGGCATGGTGGTCTATCTGATCGCTTCGAGCGACAACAAGGTGCGTTCGCGCCGCGACCTCGACAATCTGCCGATTCCGTTTGCCGGAGAGATTCCTTTTGTCGGCAAGAAAGACAGCAAGATTGCCGCCCTCTTCCGCTCGAAAAAGAAGAACAAGAAGCTGGCCGAGCGGCCTAAGTCGATCATCGAGGCCGGCAAGCGCGACGTGTCTAACGAGGCGTTCCGCGTGATCCGCTCGAACCTCGAGTTCATGGTGGGCAAGGACCCCGGCTGTCATGTGATCATGCTGACTTCGTTCAACCCAGGCAGCGGTAAGTCGTTTATCGCCTTCAACCTCGGCGCAAGCTTCGGCCTGAAGAACAAGAGAGTGCTTGTCATCGACGGTGACCTCCGTCACGGTTCACTTTCGACCTATGTCGGTTCGCCGCGAAAGGGTCTGACCAACTACCTGACCGGAAGCACGAACGACTGGCAGTCGCTCATTGTCAAGCATGCCGACGGTGTGAACGTCGACGTGATGCCGCTGGGCACCATGCCCCCGAACCCGGCTGAGCTCCTTGAGAACGGTCGCCTCGGCGAGCTGATCGAAGAAGCGCGTCCCGACTACGACTTCATCCTTCTCGACTGTCCGCCTATCGACATCGTGGTCGACACTCAGATCATCGAACGTTACACGGACCGCACCGTCTTCGTTGTCCGCGCCGGTCTGCTTGACAAGCGTGCGATCGTAGACATCTCCGAGCTTTACGACTCGAAGAAGTACAAACACATGAGCTTGATCCTCAACGGTACCGACAATGTCCACAGCCGTTATTACACCTACGGCACGTATGAGGGCGTGACGGTTGACTGACGGTCAAGTGCCCCCAGGGGCTCATAGAAAGACTTAAACCATGTGGTTTTTCAAGAAAAAAGTAAGTACTCTCGGTGATGCCGGCCTTCTGACCGGCTTCACCGATTGGCATTCCCATATACTGCCGGGTGTCGACGACGGCGTCCCGTCAATCGACCTGTCGCTCAAGATTCTGTCGAAGTACGAGGAGTCGGGCGTCAAGGAGGTGTGGCTGACCCCCCATATCATGGAGGACTATCCCAACACCCCCGAAAACCTCCTGAAAAAATTCGAGGAGCTGAAAGAGACCTACAAGGGTCCGATCACCCTCAATCTGGCGGCCGAACATATGCTCGATGCCCTTTTCCAGGATCGTCTGCAGGAGAAAAGGTTGATGCCTATAGGCAAGGAGAGCAACTATCTGCTCGTCGAGACCTCATACTTCAACCCGCCGATGGATTTCGACACAATGCTCGGAGACATCTTCTCGGCCGGCTATTTCCCCCTGCTCGCCCATCCCGAGCGCTACCGCTATATGGACGAGAAGAAGTATAAGGAGTTGAAAGACAGAGGTGTTGCCTTCCAGATGAACTTCATGTCTATCGTCGGCGGATACGGCACTCTGGCCCAGACAAAGGCGGAGTGGCTGTTGAAAAACAATATGATCGATGTCCTCGGAAGTGACGTCCATCGTTTGGAGGTCGTCGAAAAGATGATGGATCTCTCACCCCGTAAGACCGAACATCTCGACAGGCTTCTCCAGATTGCGCGCGAGCCGAAAATTTAAATTCCCCGCGGGGCCATGCATATGAACGAGGCTCTCCGGAACACTAACATCACGAACCCAACCAAATGAATATAGCTATTGTCGGAACGGGATACGTAGGTCTCGTCTCGGGTACCTGTTTCGCCGAAATGGGAGTACACGTCACCTGTGTCGATATAGACGAGGCGAAGATCAACCGCCTGAAGAATGGTGAGATCCCCATCTATGAGCCGGGACTCGACGAAATGGTCAGACGAAACGTAGCGGCCGGCCGTTTGCGTTTCACCACCGATCTTGCCGAAGTGCTTCCGGACGTTGCGGTGGTCTTTTCGGCCGTAGGCACCCCTCCCGATGAAGACGGCTCGGCCGACCTTCAATATGTGCTCGCCGTGGCGAAGACCTTCGGTCAGAACATCAACAAGTACACCCTCCTGGTGACTAAGTCGACGGTGCCCGTCGGGACAGCCGCCAAGGTGAAGGCCGCCGTCCAGCATGAACTTGATCTCAGGGGGGTTGACGTGAAGTTTGATGTGGCCAGCAACCCCGAATTTCTGAAAGAAGGGGCGGCCATCAAGGACTTCATGTATCCGGACCGTGTTGTTGTAGGTACTGAAAGCGAGGCTGCCCGCAAGGTGATGGCCCGGCTCTACAAGCCGTTCATGCTCTCGAGCGACCGCATGCTCTTCACCGACATCCCCTCGGCCGAAATGATCAAGTATGCCGCCAACTCGATGCTGGCGACACGCATCTCGTTCATGAACGACATCGCCAACCTGTGCGAGCTGATGGGGGCCGACGTAAATATGGTCCGCAAGGGTATCGGAAGCGACACCCGAATCGGAAAGAAGTTCCTGTATCCCGGATGCGGATACGGCGGGTCATGTTTCCCCAAGGATGTCAAGGCCCTCATCAAGACGGCCCAGAAGGCTGGCTACGATATGAAGGTGCTCAAGGCTGTAGAGGAGGTGAACGAGCGTCAGAAGTCAATTCTCTTCGACAAGGTCCTCCGCCACTTCGACGGTGATCTGAAAGGAAGAAAGATCGCCATGTGGGGCCTGGCCTTCAAGCCCGAGACCGACGACATGCGCGAGGCGCCCGCTCTCGTCCTGATCGATAAACTTATCGAGGCCGGTGCCGAGGTGAAGGTGTATGACCCGATAGCGATGAATGAGTGTCGGCGCCGCGTGGGCGACAAGGTACAGTATGGCACCGATATGTACGACACGATTAAGGATGCCGACGCCCTGCTGATGGTCACCGAATGGAACCAGTTCCGTATGCCCAACTGGAAAGAAGTCAAGAAGCTGATGAAGTCTCCCGTGGTGGTCGACGGTCGCAACATCTACGATCCCGAGTATCTCCACGAAATGGGGTTCGATTACTATAAAATTGGCTAAAGGGGAGACAATCATGAAGATATTGGTGACCGGGGCTGCCGGATTCATCGGAGCGGCACTCTGCGGTAAATTGGCCGAAAAAGGTCAGACGGTGGTGGGAATGGATAACGTCAACTCCTACTATGACCCGCGCCTGAAGCTCGACCGACTGCGCCATCTGGGCTTCGACCTTCCGGCCGACGCTCCGATGGTAACTGTCAGACCGGCCGCCGGTTCCGAAAGAGGAGAAGTTTCCTATCGCGAGGTGCCAGAGGGAGTGGAGCTGAAAAGCACCCGCTTCCCCGATCTGCGCTTCGTCCGGCTGGATATAACCGATTATCAACGGCTTGAGCGACTCTGCGAACACGAACAGTTTGACGTCATAATCAACCTCGCCGCACAAGCCGGGGTAAGATACTCTATCGAGAATCCGCGTGCGTATGTGGAATCGAACGTCGTCGGGTTCCTCAACATACTCGAGTGCGCCCGGAAATGGCCGGTGAATCATCTTCTCTATGCCTCTTCAAGCTCTGTCTACGGCGGGAATACGAAAGTGCCTTTCAGTGAGAATGATAGGGTAGACACTCCTGTCTCGCTTTATGCCGCCACCAAGAAGTGCGACGAGCTGATGGCTCATGTCTACTCCGGTCTGTACGGCATCCCGGCCACCGGTCTGCGCTTCTTTACCGTCTACGGCCCCTGGGGGCGTCCCGACATGGCCCCGATGCTCTTCTCGGATGCCATAATGAAGGGCGAACCCATCAAGATCTTCAACGGGGGCGACCTTTCGAGAGACTTCACATATATCGACGATATAGTCGAGGGAATAGTCCGCCTGGTTGATTCAGAGCCCGATCAGACAGAGAAGGCTCGTGTCTTCAACATCGGCTGTGGACATCCGGTAAACCTGATGGAGTTCATCACCACACTCGAATCTGCCTTGGGTAAGGTAGCTCAGAAAGAGATGTATCCCATGCAGGCCGGAGACGTGCATACGACATTTGCCGACACCTCCGCCCTGGAGGCGGCGGTCGGCTACCATCCGTCGACCGCCTTGGCAGAAGGTGTAGGTCGCTTCGCCGAGTGGTATCTCAAGCGTGAACAAAACCGCTGACCTCCGAATAAGACCGCACCGAAAATAAGCAACAGAAAGAAAAATGCTTGAGGTAACCATAATCAACATCCTGGCGCTCTTGCTGGCCTACTACAGTACCGTCAAGAGGGCCAAGCAGCCGTTGCTTGTGCCTTGCTTTCTGTTGGCTCTCTTCTTTTCGTTGCGCTACAACTATACGATGGACTATCGGGCGTATGCCTCGATTTTCCGCGACCTCAACATGTTCGACAACATGGACTACTCAATCTATGTCCGTCGAATTGAAATAGGCTGGAAGCTGCTAAACCGTCTTTTCAGCCCGCTCGGCTTCCAGGTTCTGGTGGCCGCGACCACCTTCTTCCAGATAGGAACGTTCCATTGGTTTGTCAGTAAGTACGTTAAGTACGAATGGAGATGGATCATGCTCTTCTTCTATGTGGTCGACCCGTGGTATTTGCTGATGGGTCTGAGCGCCATGAGACAGACCGTGGCGTTGAGTATCCTGATGCTGGCGATGCCGAGTGTCTTCAAACGCGATATTATCAAGGGAATAATCCTATGGGTGCTGGCGCTGATGTTCCATAAGTCGGCGATTGTCGCCTTTCCGATACTCTTTACCGGATATCTCAACCAGAAGTACTGGAAGTGGGTGATAACCATAGAGGTGGCCTTGATTCTCGGGGCGCTGCTGATTCCGCATACCTATGTCGAGATTGTGACTGCGGTAGTCGGAACCACAAAATTCGAGTCCTATAACCACTACATGAGGACGGCGAAGAGCGCCGCGCTGACGTCGGGTGTAGGCATGCTGTTCCGTCTCATCTTCGTGGGCTACATCTTCGGCTCCATGAGGAAGATGGACAACAAGATGTTCATCTTCGCAGCCATATACGCCTTCTCGCCACTGTTCTCGTTCATGGGTTTCATCGGCACCTATTTCGGCCGTCTGGGATGGTATTTCACATGGATCGGCATGCCGGCGCTGATGATCTACCTCCAGAGGTGGAAGGTCAGTCTGTTCGGGCGCGCACTGTTCATATGTTTCTGTATCATTGAAGTCTGGACCTACTACAAGTTCTTCACCGACTTTTTCCCGGAAGGTTACGAGCACTTCAGGTCAATCATCACTCTGTAGACCAAACAATCCGCCCCAACCGCTGGTGGTGCCGGGGAGGGCCAAAATGGTGTTAAAATCTAATTTTCAAGTGTTTTAACACGCTGATTTTGGCAGATAAAGAAATAATAGGTAACTTTGCGTACCCAAATATCACTTCCAAGTAATCTTCTCCACATTACTTGCTCATTCTAATCAGACACATGAAGACCGTTAGGAAATATATAACAGGTGCGGTTCTCGCTTTGGCGGGAGCCTTATCCTTTTCTGCATCGGCGACGGAACTGTTGACCGAATGGAGATCTTTCCCTTCGGCAGACTGGCGTTCGAACAGCAACACGATGCGTGTCACCCAGTACTGTCCGACCGAGAGATACCTGTTCGTGCTGATGCAGGGAAACACATATGACAAGACCGCATGGCAGGACTTCGGACACGATAACAACGCTTACCTCAACCTCTTCTATTACGACAACGAACACCCTCAGAACGGTTTTCGTCCGATAGAAACCCTTTATCCCGAGTGCCGGGGAATGTTGGCCGCGTGCATCAGCTATAATCTGGACAAGAAGTATCTGGTCGTCACCTATCAGGACGGTCGGATCGAACTGATTTACGATGACGGCCGCGTGGCCAAGATCAACGATTTTATGGACGCCAAGCTCCCGGGTTCGAAACGTGTCAACTCGATCAGCTTCTCGCCCGAGAATAACGAGATCTATCTGGCGACCCAGAACGGATATGTGGTGCTCGACGATGAGAGCGCGTCGGTAAAGGAATGGGTGAGACTGTGGACTGCCGTCAATTATATCTCGCGCATGGATGACATGCTGGTGGCCGTCGCTCCCGTGATGACAATCGTCACCAACGGCTCTCAGGCGCAGGAGGTTGCCGAGACGACACTCGTCACCTACAGAATGAAAGGGGAGTCGCCGAAAAGTATAGCGGACTTTACCCCCGTGAAGCTGAGCGATACGAGTAATATCTCGAAGAAGATGGTCAATCAGAAGACGGGCAACCTTTTGATCTCTGATGGCGTTATGCCCTTGACCGACAAGACTTTCATCACCGTGGGCCGCGCGGGTGATGCCAACAATAGCGCCCTGTCCATCATCTCCCTCACGCTTCAAAGCGACGGGTCATACCGACCCATGACGTTGGTCGACACCTATGTCATCTATCCCGCAGACAAATTCATCCCCTTCTCTCCTTTCTCCGGAGGCATCAACCTGACGGCAGACGGCTACTGTGTGAAGAGCGGTGACTATCACATGATCAAGAAGGGTCAGGATCCCGATTTCACTCTCGCCGATCCCCAGAAAGACTATAAGGCGAAAGTCCTGACCACCCATTATCTGACCAAATCGGGGTTGACATACAGCAACGGCGCCTCCTATGACGGCTTGAATTTCTGGGTCTATCAGTTGTGTGGTGCCAACGATGCCAACGGCGGCTTCTGCCGCTATATAAAGGGTGGCGACGGCAAACTGGCTTTGGCCGACTCGAAACTCGTACCGTCTGGCCCCGCCGCACAGTTGGCCCGAAACCTTGTCTATGCCCCCGGCTACGGAATGATTGTCCCGGGGCGTGAATATACCTCCTACCTCCTCTACAGCTATGGAGCCTATGACTCCGCCACTCTCTTCGACGGCAAGAACTGGAAGCCCCTCGGCGTGGCTCTGACCTCTCCGGCCCACAACTCGAAGTTTGTCGGAACGTTCGGAGAGACGGTCGACCCCGACAATCCGAAATATGTCTACTCCGGCTCGTACAACAAGGGTCTGCTCAGACGAAACCTCGAGGATCCGACAGATGTACTCCACATAACCTTCGGCAGCGGATATAACGCCGCCTGGCCGGCAGATGTCGAGATTATCCCCGGCTACGCAACTTCGGCTACCCACAGTTGGGCCTTGGCCTCGCGCGCGTCGTTCGATGCCGACGGAAGGATGTGGTTCTGCAGCTTCAACAGCACGACGATGTACTCCGGCGAGGGTGTCGTCATGTTCTACTGGGACAAGCAGGACCGTCTCGCCTCGGTCAACAAGGAGTCCTACAAACCGATGAAGAGCGTCAGACTTAAAACAGGATGCAACGAGTCGAACAAGCTCGACTTCATCGCTCTCGCCCATCCCAAAAATAAAAACAAGCTCGTCTATCTCAACGGTGGCTTCGAATCGTCGGCCGTCTCGGTGATCGATCACTCCGGAACTCCGGACAATGTGAACGATGACCGCTATGGCGTGGGCTCGCAGGGTTATGATCCCGAAGGAAGAAGAATTTTCTGGGATTATGTCTACTTTGCCGAAGAAGATCCCGTCGACGGGCGCGTCTGGCTCTTCACAGGTGTCGGCCTCTACTGGTTCGACCCAGAGGAGTTCATCAAGAATCCGGGTCTGATTCACCGCTTCGAAGTCTCTCGCTTCGAGGGCAAGGATCAGAAGACCGTGATCGGCGAGTCGGCCCTCCCGATGGCATATTCTGTCGACAATTACAACCGCAAATGGTTCGGATTCAACGGCGGCGGCATCATCTGCATCTCGCCCGACAACAACGAACAGATAGCCCACTTCAACTCTCAGAACTCACCCCTCATAAGCAATGCGGTCATAGGTCTGGGATGGAATCCCGAAAGGAACTCGCTTATGATCTCGACAGACAGCGGTCTGCAGGAGATGATGGTCAACGAGGGTGTGATCCGGAGTGAAGAGCCTCTGGTTGTCTATCCCGTAGCCGTCACCCCGGGCTTCAAGGGATACGTAACAGTCAGAGCGGCTGTCGACACCAACGAATACTCGATCAAGACTGCCGACGGCGCTTCGGTCATCAAGCTCGGTCGTCCCAAAGGGGGTGACCTCCAGTGGAATCTCCTGAATGCGGGCGGCACACGGGTGGCCGGTGGCAAATACAACCTCGTCAACGAAACTACCGGCAAAATCGAATCCGAAATTCTGGTGGTAGAATAATCTGAGAAAGAAACTAACCCATATATTTTTCGGATCGTGATCCAGATTTTATTACGGTCATGAATATCATTAAAAATACATTAAAGTCAGACCACTACCTTAGATCAACCATAGTCCTGCTGATAGACGTCGTCATATCGGTTCTGGCGACTATGTGTGTGTTGCTCCTCGTCAAGTTTTTAGGTGTCGGAGCGGCCGATGACGGCAGATTCCTCACGACATGGATTCTCGGGTCGCTCGGCGCGTCGGCATGCGCCCTGTTTGCGACGAAGAGCTATATGATAGTCATCCGACACACGACCATCCGCGAATTTGTCCGGATGGTCGATGCCGTTGTGTGTAAGGAGATACTGTTGGGGATCATCGTCGCCCTGACGGTGTTCAAAATGGCGAGCATGGGGGTCATCTTCTCGATGCTCTTCCTCGATTTTGTCATCACCCTGGCCGGCCTGGTGCTGGTGCGAGTCGCGATGCTGGTCATTTACGATTTCCTGAACCGGCGAGTGAAGCTGAATGATGGAAAAGCCGAGGGCCGGGAACGCAAGCGCGTGTTGATCTTCGGCGACCAGGAGAAGTCGCTGTCGCTTGCTATCAGACTGACCAAGTCGTCACACTTTGACGTGGTCGGATTCCTCGTGACCGAGAACGACGGTGACAGAACTCTCAACGGCCTGAAAATCTACAGCGTCCACGGCGAGGCCGAATTGCTCGAGCTCAAGAATAAGCTCAGCCTTGACGGCATCCTCTTCTCGAATCCGAAAGATGCGCGCCTTGAAAAAGACGGGCTGATAGAGATGGCGCCCGAGATCGGGCTGAAGCTTTATATCGCCCCCACTATCGACGAGCTCAATGAGAGCAAGTTCCTTAAGAGCGGGGTGCGTAACATCAAGATCGAGGACCTTCTCGGCCGAAACGAAATCAATATCGAGCTCAACGAGGTTGTCAAGGAGTTTGAGAACAAGACCGTGCTCGTCACCGGCGCAGCCGGCTCGATCGGCTCCGAGCTATGCCGCCAGTTGGCCAAGCTCGGTGTGAAAAAGCTCGTGATGTTCGACAATGCGGAGACCCCGCTCCATAATATCCGCCTTGAGTTCGAAGACAAATACAAGTGGGTCGACTTCTCTGCCGTCATCGGCGACGTCCGTCTCCGCGAGCGTCTCGACCATATCTTCAGAAGGTACAGACCCGATGTCGTCTTCCATGCCGCCGCATATAAGCATGTCCCTCTGATGGAGGAGAACCCTTGCGAGGCGGTGATGGCCAATGTGGCCGGTTCGCGCAATGTCGCCGACAAGTGTGTCGAGTATGGCGTTTCGAAGATGGTCATGGTTTCGACAGACAAGGCCGTCAATCCGACTAACATCATGGGTTGCACGAAGCGTCTGGCCGAGATCTACGTTCAATCGCTCGGCCTGGCCATTCAGAACGGCGAGTGTCCCGGGCGGACCCAATTCGTGACGACCCGTTTCGGCAACGTTCTGGGCTCGAACGGCTCTGTGATTCCCCGATTCAAGGAGCAGATAGCCGCCGGAGGGCCGGTTACCGTAACACACCCCGAGATCAGACGTTTCTTCATGACTATCCCCGAGGCCTGCCGACTGGTGATGGAGGCTGTCGCCCTTGCGAGCGGCACCAACATCTTTGCCTTCGATATGGGCACCCCGGTGAAGATAGCCGATCTGGCCGCCCGGATGATTCATCTCGCAGGCCTGGAGGTCGGAACCGATATCGAGATCGAATTTACCGGTCTGCGCCCGGGCGAAAAGCTCTATGAAGAGGTGCTGACCACCGAAGAGAATACTATCCCCACCTCTCACGAACGAATCTTCAAGGCTAAGGTCAGAGAGTCGTCATACGAAGAGGCGCGCGAAATGGCCGACGTTCTCGAGAGGCTGGCGCGCGATCTCCAGATTCCGGATCTTGTCAGACTCATGAAGCGAACCGTGCCCGAGTTCAAGAGCAAGCACTCAGAGTTTGAGAAGTATGACAAAGAACTGGAGGCCGAAGACAAAGGGGATCAAAAGTAACCGACATGAAAACAGCATTGATTACCGGCGTAACGGGACAGGACGGCAGTTATCTGGCCGAGTTCCTTCTCGAAAAAGGATATGACGTTCACGGAACGATCCGCCGCAACTCGTCAGATTATCGCGATCGTATCAGTCACC
Organism: uncultured Sangeribacter sp.; assembly: GCA_964615915.1. Classification (GTDB taxonomy): domain Bacteria; phylum Bacteroidota; class Bacteroidia; order Bacteroidales; family Muribaculaceae; genus Lepagella. Next base: position 36,189 of record CAZTSQ010000001.1, on the reverse strand, counting down.
TCGAGGGGAAGCCGAACTTCCATCTCCACTATACTGACATGACCGACTCGATGAGCATCACGAAGGTCATTCAACGTGTGCGTCCCGACGAAATCTACAACCTGGCCGCCCAGAGCCACGTTCAGGTCTCGTTCGATGTCCCGGAATACACGGCCAATGCTGACGCGCTCGGAGTGCTTCGAATTCTCGAGGCTGTCAGGGATGCCGGTCTTGAAAAGACCACAAAGATATATCAGGCCTCGACCTCTGAATTATACGGCAAGGTCGAGGAGGTGCCCCAGAGCGAGACGACACCGTTTCATCCCTACAGTCCCTATGCGGTCGCCAAACTGTACGGCTATTGGATCGTGAAGGAGTATCGCGACGCCTACGGAATGTATTGCTGCTCGGGCATTCTGTTCAATCATGAGTCCGAAAGAAGAGGGGAGACCTTCGTCACGCGCAAAATAACGCTGGCCGCCGCCAGAATAGCCCAGGGGAAACAGGAGAAACTCTATCTCGGAAACCTCTCCTCGCTGCGCGACTGGGGATATGCCCCCGATTATGTCGAGTGTATGTGGCTGATTCTTCAGCAACCGGATCCCGACGATTTCGTGATCGCCACCGGCGAGCAGCATTCGGTACGTGACTTCGCGACGCTGGCGTTCCGCTATGCCGGAATCGAATTGAAATGGGAAGGGGAGGGGATAGACGAGAAGGGAATCGACGCCAAGACCGGCAAAGTGCTCGTTGAGGTCTCTCCCGACTTCTATCGCCCGACAGATGTCGTCAATCTTCTCGGTGACCCGACGAAGGCGCGCCAGCGTCTGGGGTGGAATCCGCGAAAGACTTCGTTCGAGGAGCTGGTGAAGAAAATGGTCGACAGCGACATGGAGAAAGTGGCTGTCGAAAGAGCCGGAGACCAGATCCGGACCAATCTCGAAGAATTCCTTGAAAAAGGTATCGTGAAGTGACTGCGACGACCGTCGAAGACACCTACCCACGCCGATCATCAATACAAACCTGCTGCACGTCATAAACTGAAATAGGGAGAATGGATCTCACACTTCTCTACGTAACTATAGGGTTGGGCCTTTTGTGTTTGGTCGTTCAACGCTCAAAATGGCTGACCGTCTTCGTCTACTTCTTCTCGTGGACACTGATGTGGACCAAGTACAGGGCCGACTACAGAGCTTACGAGGCGATATACTATTCTTCATTTGAGTTCAGAGACCTCGGCTACCAGCTGATGTGTGCCGCCGGCCGAGCCATGGGGTTGACTTTCTTCGAGTTCTTCATGGTGATCGGCTTCATAGCCCTGTTTCTCTATTGTATCTTCACGGTCAGATACGTCCATAAGAATTCATTGGTGGCCGGACTGTGGATGATGTGCGTCCTCATGTTCGACATTGTCCAGATCCGTAACTTCCTGGCCTTCTCCGTCCTTTTGAATTTTATCCCGCTTCTGTTCAGACCTACCAGAAACAGACTGATACTATACTGTGTCGGAGTCGCGATCGCCTCGACGATACACCTGACGATAGGCTTCTACCTCATCTTCATCTTTATGAACACGGAGTGGTTCAATGTCAAGAACTTCCGCAAGATACTATTCCCGCTCGTGATCGTGGTCGTCGGTATTATGATCGGCTTCGAATTGTATGCAGAGAAGGCCGAGACAATGATGTCTCTCTACAACAGGCGGACATCAGACATAACCAAGTGGGTGACGGCCCTCCTGTTGATAGGAAACGCGGTGTTCATATCTCTGTGGAGATATAAGAAGCAGGAATTGAAGCTGACCGAGCGCGAAGAGGCCTTCACATACTCGCCGGGTCACATAGTGACGCTGATGAACGTATCTTTGATCCTGCTTTATCCCATCGCGCTTCAGTCGCTGACCGTCATGCGTCTGTACAAGTACATGTCGATCATAAATTTCGGCTACATAGCCAATCACATGTCGAGCTACACGAACTGGAAGCTGGTCCCCCAGACTTTACTGCTCAGTCTGTACGCGTTGAGCTATCTGGCGCTGATGGTCATGATTCACCACTCACAATTCATCGGGGGTGTTGCCAAGCCAATATTCCTGACCAACTCGTTCTGGCCGACCTTAGTCAGCTGGTTCTGAAATATCCAAACAACCCTCTAAAGCCCGAGATATCATGAAAGGTATAGTTCTTGCAGGTGGAAGTGGCACACGTCTCTATCCGATCACCAAAGGTGTCAGCAAACAGTTGCTGCCCGTGTATGACAAGCCGATGGTCTATTATCCCATCTCGGTCTTGATGCTGGCCGGAATCCGCGAAATCCTCATAATCTCGACCCCCGAAGACCTTCCCGGTTTCAAGCGGTTGTTGGGAGACGGTTCCAACATAGGCGTCCGCTTCGAGTATGCCGAACAGCCGTCGCCCGACGGGCTCGCGCAGGCGTTCATAATCGGGCGCGACTTCATCGGCGACGATTCAGTGTGCCTTGTCCTGGGCGACAATATTTTTCACGGCGCCGGTTTCTCGGGCAAGTTGCACGAGGCTGTGCGCACAGTCGAGAAGGAGAATAAGGCCACAGTCTTCGGATACTGGGTTGACGATCCCGAGAGATACGGCGTCGCTGAGTTTGACGAGCAGGGGAATTGTATCTCGATCGAGGAGAAGCCGGCGAATCCGAAGTCTCACTATGCCGTGGTCGGTCTCTATTTCTATCCCAATGATGTGGTAGACGTGGCTGCCACCATCAAGCCCTCTGCACGCGGAGAGCTGGAAATTACGACCGTCAACCAGACCTATCTCGCCGAAGACCGCCTCAAGGTCCAATATCTTGGCCGCGGTTTCTCGTGGCTTGACACAGGTACCCACGACTCGCTGGCCGAAGCTTCGATATATGTCGAGGTGCTCGAGAAGCGCCAGGGCTTGAAAATAGCCTGTCTCGAAGGGATAGCCTACCGGTTGGGATGGATCGACGAAGAGAAAATGCGGCAGAACGCTGCCCCCATGCTCAAGAATCAATACGGGCAGTATCTGCTGAAGGTGATCGAGGAACTGAAGGATCATCCCGGAAAACCGCCGGTCAATCAATAACGGGGCACTCCTTTCCGTTGAAGATATAGATATGGAAAAAGACGCGAAAATTTTTGTCGCCGGCCACCGCGGTATGGTGGGCTCAGCCATCTGGCGCGCCCTGGAGCGGGCCGGCTACGGTAATCTGATCGGGCGCACACACTCGGAACTGGATCTTACCTCCCAAAAAGAGGTGGAGGCTTTTTTTGAGAAGGAAAAGCCGGACTATGTCTTCCTCGCCGCCGCCAAGGTCGGAGGCATCATGGCAAATTCCGAAGCTCCGGCCGACTTCATGTACCAGAACATGATGCTCGAGATGAACGTCATCAACGCCGCCTGGCGCCATGGGGTGAAGAAACTGCAGTTTCTGGGCTCCTCCTGTATCTATCCCCGTCTCGCTCCCCAGCCTATGACCGAAGACTGTCTGTTGACATCCTCTCTCGAGCAGACGAACGAAGCATACGCCCTGGCCAAGATTTCGGGTCTGAAATATTGTGAGTATCTCAACCGGCAGTATGGGACGGACTATATCTCCGTCATGCCTACCAATCTCTACGGTCCCAATGACAACTATCACCCGACGAGATCTCATGTTCTTCCGGCTCTCATCAGACGCTTTCACGAAGCGAAGGTCTCCGGGGCCAAGAGTGTCACCTGCTGGGGCGACGGCTCCCCGTTGCGCGAGTTCCTCTATGTCGACGATCTGGCCGATCTCTGCCTCTTTCTGATGGAGAACTACAGCGGCAACACAACCGTCAATGCCGGGACGGGCGAAGAACTGACGATCAAGGAGTTGACGGAAATCGTCGCCAAAGTTGTGGGTTACGAAGGCGAAATCCTGTGGGATACCTCAAAGCCTAACGGTACGCCACGGAAACTTCTCGATGTCTCGCGGTCTCACGCAATGGGATGGCGTCACAAGACCGGGCTTGAAGAGGGAATCCGGCTGTCGTATGAAGATTTTAAGAAGAATATCGGGAAATGGAGCTGAAAAAGACAAAGATCGAGGGCCTCTTCATTCTTGAGCCCACTGTGTTCGGAGATTCGAGAGGGTACTTTTTCGAGAGCTACAACAAGCGGACCTTCAGGGAGCTGACCGGACTCGACATTGAGTTCGTCCAGGACAATCAAAGCCGTTCGTCGCGTGGAGTGGTCCGAGGACTTCACTTCCAGACCGGAGACTCCGCCCAGGCGAAACTGGTTTCGGTGGTCGAAGGCGAGGTGTTGGACGTGGCGGTCGACCTTAGGCCGGGCTCGGCAACCTTCGGTCAATATGAGGCCGTCATCCTGTCGGGCGAGAACAAGCGCCGTTTCTTTATCCCGCGTGGATTTGCCCATGGCTTCTCAGTCTTGTCCGAGAGCGCCGTGTTCCAATATAAGTGTGACAACTACTACGACCCGGCGAGCGAAGGAGCCGTGGCGTGGAACGACCCCGATCTCGCGATTGACTGGAGACTCGGGCCCGACGAGATTCTGCTGTCACAAAAAGATGCCTGCCACCCGACGATGCGCGAACTTTTCCCTGATTTCAAGAGCCTATGAAGACAATTATGATCACCGGCGGGGCCGGATTTATCGGAAACCATGTAGTCCGTCTGTTCGTGAACAAGTATCCTGACTACAGGATAGTCAACGTTGACAAGCTGACCTATGCCGGCAACCCCGCGACAATCAGAGATCTCGAAGGCAAGCCGAACTATGTGTTCGAGAAGGCAGACATATGTGACCTCGACGAGATGAGGCGAATCATAAACGACTATGAGGTAGACGGCATCATTCATCTGGCGGCCGAAAGTCATGTAGACCGCTCTATAACTGACCCGTTCGTCTTCGCGCGCACGAATGTCATGGGCACCCTCGCGTTGCTGCAGGCCGCCCGCGAACGTTGGGAATCCCTTCCCGAAGGATATGAAGGCAAGAAATTCTATCACATCTCGACCGACGAAGTCTACGGAGCTCTCGAACTGACAGATCCCGAAGGAATAGAGGCTCCGTTCACCACAAAAGCCAGCAGCTCGGCAGAAAAGGCCTACGGAAAGGAATTCTTTACTGAGAGCACCCCATATAAGCCTCATTCGCCCTACAGTGCCTCGAAAGCCTCAAGCGATCATTTTGTGCGGGCATACCATGACACGTACGGAATGCCGACCGTGATCACAAACTGCTCGAACAATTACGGCCCTTATCAGTTCCCCGAGAAGCTTATCCCTCTCTTCATCAACAATATACGCAACCGCAAGCCCCTGCCGGTCTATGGCAAGGGGGAGAACGTCCGCGACTGGCTCTTTGTCGAAGACCACGCACGCGCCATCGATCTTGTCTTCCATGAGGGGAAAGTTGCCGAGACATACAACATCGGTGGCTTCAACGAGTGGAAGAACATCGACCTCATACGCGTCCTTATCCGCACCGTCGACCGTATTCTGGGAAATCCTGAGGGTTACTCAGACGATCTAATTACCTATGTCACAGACCGCAAGGGGCATGACCTCCGCTATGCGATCGACAGCCGCAAGATCCAGCGCGAATTGGGTTGGGAACCCTCGCTTCAGTTTGAAGAGGGCATAGAGAAGACCGTCCGCTGGTATCTCGATAACGAGGAGTGGATCCGCGAGGTCGAAAATTGACTCCGGGGGAGAAAAAGGAGAGAATAATGGGCTGAAGTATGGCTGATCCGGAAGTAGACATATTGTTGGCGACCTATAACGGGGAGAGATTCGTCGAAGAACAGATAGAATCGCTCAGAAAGCAGACGTTTGCCGACTGGCGCCTACTTATCCATGACGACGGGTCGACAGACCTTACGATGGAGATCATCCGCAGAAAAGCCTCTGAAGACCCACGTATAACCATCATCGAGGACGCCCGGCGTTTCGGCAACGCACCGGCTAATTTCCGCCACCTTCTCCGTTTTTCCACCGCTCCGAGGGTGATGTTCTGTGACCAGGACGACGTCTGGTTCCCGGAAAAGGTCGAGAAGATGCTCGAGGCCTCGCGCTCCCTTCACGAGGATATTCCGGGAGTCGTTTACAGCCGGTCAAACTACTGGAATCCCCAACGAGGGGTTATCAATCAGACCTGGCGCCGCTTTCCGGCCGGTCTCCCTCTCTTTTTAGGTCAGAAAGCCGCTGTCCAAGGGTCTGCCTCAATGTTCAACCGGGCGATGAGGGAGACTATGCTCTCGTATGACGGTCCGGTGGTCATGCACGATCATCTCGTCGGGCTGATTGCCAATTCGTTCGGCGAAGCCGTGTACATCCCCGATGTGCTGATGAACTATCGCCAGCACGACCGCAACGTTACCGGCAACAATGACGAAGCTATCACAGGCGTCAAATGGGTGATGAAGAAGCTCTTGAACAGACCGGTGATGGACCCTCTGACCTTGAAATCTACCGAGGCGTTCTATTCCTTTTTCGAACCGCGTATACCGGAGGCCAACCGGAAAATTTTCAGGGAATTCTTTTCGCTCGAACACAGATCGAGACTCGGACGTGTCATGACCGCCAGACGTAACGGATTCGGTCGTGACGGTTCGGTGAAGAAGATGATGTGGAAGCTCCTCCTTTCCCCCTATCTAAAACGTACAGACTGACAATATGGCTACAGTTCATGTCATAGCCTCCCTCGAGATAGGCGGGGCACAGAAACTCCTCTCCGAGCTTCTCCCTGCGCTCAAGCGTCAGGGCGAGGATGTCTCCCTGATTGTCTATCAGCGCCTCGGCAACTTCCTCGAGAAGCGTATCGAGCAGAGCGGTATCCCAATTCACTCGCTCGACGTGAAGAATACCAGGTCGCTCGACCTCATTCCGGCCCTCCGTTCGGCTCTCAAACCCTATTCGGATATACACGTCCACCTCTTCCCGGCGCTCTATCACACCGCTCTGGCCGCCATGGGGACGCGTCAGCGCCTCTATTATACCGAGCACAGCACCTCGAACCGTCGGCGTAAAAAGAGGTTCATCCGTTCGATCGAGCAGTATGTCTACGGACGTTACAAAAAGATAGTCGCCATCAGCGACGCCGCTCATGAGGCGCTTGTCAGCTGGCTCGGAAAGAAATATGACGAGAAGATGGTGACTGTCGAGAACGGAATTGATCTCGAGAAAATCAGAACCGCCTCCCCTTCGGCTCAGTTCCCCAACCAAAGATATATTCTGATGGTCTCACGTTTCGTGGTCCAGAAAGACCAGCAGACGCTGATCAAGGCCATCCCCTATGTTGACGACAAGGAGGTGCTCTTCTTCTTTGTAGGCGAAGGGCCGACGATGGATGAATGCAAGGCTCTGGCCGAGAAGAAAGATGTCTCGGACCGTTGTGTCTTCCTCGGAGCTCGCGATGATGTCCCCGAGCTGATCGCCGGCTCCATCATGGGCGTCCAGTCTTCAAAGATAGAGGGTTTCGGACTTACGGCGGTTGAATTCATGGCCGCCGGAAAGCCTGTGATCGGCTCCGATGTCCCTGGGTTGGTCAATGTCGTCGGCGATGAAGAGCGCATTTTCAAGGCTGGCGACCACAAGAAACTGGCCGAGAAGATAAACATGGTCCTAAAGAACCCTACCCCCAACAAAACCGACATCTCGGCCTACGATATCGAGCACACAGCCAGAAGGTATCGCGACCTTTATCATTGACCATTTTTAGCTGGCACCCTATAGTTGATAAGGTGCAAGATCCGAGCAATATCGGCGGCCTATTTCGGGCCGTCGTTTTTTTTGCTCTTGAAAGCCTGGCCCAGGAGGAACGAGATGTGCCTGATTGCTTTTCGATGCTGGTTGTCGCGCAGATAGCGATATCCGAGCCAGGGGATGTAGATTCCGAACGTGAGCGAGAGAATGGTGTGGACCCACCACGGAATGGTCACGAAATGGGCCAGAAACTGCTGGGCAAACACGTTGAAGTACCACGAGAGGAGGAAGATCAGGTAGTTGGCCCCGATCAGATGGTCAAGGACACCGACGCGATACTTGACAAGAAGTTTGGCAAAGCTGATACACATCGGAATCCCGAACAGCGGCGAGATGCGGGTGTACTCGCTGCCCTCCCACCAAAGAAAAGACACAAGCCAGAGGGCAAAGAAGGTTATCAGGGAGGCTATGTTGTCAAGCGGCAACACACGGTTAACCGAGGGATAGAACTCGCAATAGGCGGCTCCGAGAACGAAAAAGAAGCCTAAGTTGACGACGCGGTAGATGCCGAAAATCTCGGGCGAGGGGAGATTGACGAACTGGATAAGGACGAAAAGAACAAGGATGGCGCCGAAGGTAATCGTCATCGGGACGTTGTGCCGCTTGCAGAACCAAATGTCCATATAGAGGAGAATCAGCAGCAGAAAGCTCGCCTGAATGAACCAGAAGAAGGGAATCGGTAGCATCTCGGTCACATAGAGTGACTGCAACCAACCTTTGGCGGTCATCGGCAAAGAATCGTCGGCGATCCCCGACATGGCCGCGCGCGGAAAATAGGTCACCAGCGTCAGGACTACATACGGCACCAGCAGACGCTTTATTTTCTTGAGTGTGAACTCTTTGATCGAAGGTGGCGCCGACTTTCGCTTGAATGTGGTGTAGACCATCAGAAAGCCGGAGACGAACAGGAACAGAGGCATCCTGAAGTTATAGAACAGACGGTAGATCAGCAGAGTCTTCCCACCCTCGCCGTCGGGAAACTCATGAAAGGAGTGTCCGAAGACCACCAATATGATACCGATTATCTGAAGGTAGGCGATGAATTTCAGAAAGGTCTGTTGACTTTGAGGCTGGTCTGAAGTTGTCATCCGGTTTCTTTTTTACAAATTTAGCTGTTTTTTGCTCAACAGCCAAATATTCCTCCCCGTCGCGGCCGAGACTCCGCTTATCTTCAGCCAACCTCACTCAGCCTCTGTAGACCTCGCGGAGGATGTCGATTGAGTTCAGACGCCCCAGCCCCGGGAAATGGATTGCCCAGTAGCGGACAATGAGCGTCAGCAGCCTGTTGCGCTCCTCGGCGTTGAAACGGAAGCATCGGGCATTGCGCATTGTCATGCGCGCGAGGAGCGGAAGAAAGGAGGCGTCGCTTGGGAGCAGAATGTCATTGTGAAGTGGCCGCTCGGCCGTAAACTCACCCCCTCTCATGTCGAACCAATCGCCCGGCTGCCAGTCTTCAAGGTTGGGATAGATGCCCATTGGTTCGAGAAGGCCCGTGATGAGGGCTATGTGAAGATTGGCGCAATGTCCCTCGGGCGAGCGGTCGATGATGTCGATGGCCCTCAGCAGATAATCATACAGAGCCGGGTCCGGCGCCGACGAGCGGAGAAGCTTATCGAGAAATTCCTGAAGGAAAAGGGTTAGCGCCTGCTTGACGGGGTGGAAGTAGAGAGATTTCCATACCCTCGGGGTCGAGAAACGTCCGAGTGTCACCAATTCCTTGGCGGGATGGATGTTGACGTCAGCCTCGATCAACCCCAGGGGTTGCAGACGTGCGTTGATCATCCGTGCCGACTTCCCGGAGCCGGTATGTGACAGAAAACTCATCCGTCCGCGCTCGCGTGTGAACATCGTGACGACATTGTGGCGGTCGCTGTGGCGGATGACTCCCAATACAATTCCTTCAATCTTCTCGGTCATGGCTTTAAAAATAAGCAGAGGCTCCCTGAACTGAGCCTTTAAAATGAGCAGAGGCTGCTTCGAGATTCCGAAACAGCCTCTTTTATGGTCATATCCAAAGGTGGACGGTGAGATTACTCAGCCTTGCCTTCAGAGCCAAGCACGTTGATGATCTTGTGCTTGTAGAGCTTCTCCATTTCGTCGCGGGCCGGGCCGAGATACTTGCGCGGGTCGAACTCAGCGGGCTTCTCGTTGAAGACCTTGCGGACAGCGGCGGTCATGGCCAGACGGCTGTCAGAGTCGATGTTGATCTTGCAGACGTCCATTTTCGCAGCCTTGCGGAGCTCCTCTTCGGGGATACCGATTGCGTCGGGAAGCTTGCCGCCGTTTTCGTTGATGATCTCGACATATTCCTGGGGAACTGAAGAAGAACCGTGAAGAACGATCGGGAAGTCGGGAAGCTTGGCCTCGACAGCCTCGAGCACGTTGAAAGCCAGCGGGGGCGGAATCAGACGACCGGTCTTGGGGTCGCGGGTGCACTGTGCGGGAGTGAACTTGTAAGCGCCGTGAGAAGTACCGATCGAGATAGCCAGTGAGTCGCAACCGGTGCGCTCAACGAACTCGATAACCTCTTCGGGGTCGGTATAGGTGTGGTGGTCTGAAGATACCTCGTCTTCAACGCCGGCGAGAACGCCGAGCTCACCCTCAACGGTAACGTCATATTTGTGAGCGTAGTCGACAACCTTCTTGGTCAGCTCCACATTCTCTTCGAAGGGGAGGTGAGAACCGTCGATCATCACTGACGAGAAACCGTGGTCGATACAGTCCTTGCAGAGCTCGAAAGTGTCACCGTGGTCGAGGTGAAGAACGATCTGGGGATGCTCCCAGCCGAGAGACTTGGCATAGTCTACGGCACCCTGTGCCATGTAGCGGAGAAGGATCGGGTTGGCGTAGTTGCGGGCGCCTTTCGATACCTGAAGGATAACCGGGCTCTTTGTGTCGGCAGCTGCCTTGATGATGGCCTGAAGCTGCTCCATGTTGTTGAAGTTGAACGCGGGAATAGCGTATCCGCCGTGAACTGCCTTTGCGAACATCTCTTTCGTGTTCACAAGGCCGAGGTCTTTGTAGTCTACCATAAGAGAATTACAATGTGTACGTTTGTTGTCTTTATATAGTAACGTGAGAATTGGGCAAAAGTTGCAAAAAGACGTTAAAAATCTCCGGTCAGCACTCCGTCTCGGTGATCTCGTTGATCAGAGCCGGGTCGGCCTGTCGGCTGACTCGCAGATAGTTGTCGGTGAACCCTGACATTATCCCGGGGTCCGCTGCCTCGGGATGCTCCCAAAGAACCGCTCTGCGCTTTCCCTTCTGGCTCGCGGTGAACTCCGCCAGCTTCCTGTCCGACAGCGCAGTCAGTTCAGCCACACGGCGGTGTTTCTCCTCTTGCGAAACGACATGGGCGCTCAGTTTCAGCGCCGCTGTCCCCGGCCGCTCGCTGTACGGGAAGACATGAAGCTGAGAGATCGGAAGCGACTCGATGAACTCCAGCGCAGTCTGCCATTCGGCGTCTGTCTCTCCCCTCGCACCGGCGATGACGTCGACACCGATGAATGCATCGGGTATCAGACGCTTGATCATTTCGATCCGGTCGCGGAAAAGGGCCGTGTCATAGCGTCTGTTCATCAGCTTGAGGACCGTGTCGCTGCCAGATTGGAGCGGGATGTGGAAGTGGGGCATGAAGGCCCGCGAGTCTTCAGCTATCCAGTGTACGATCTCTTCTGTCAGTAGGTTGGGTTCGATCGATGAGATCCGGTACCTCTTGATTCCCTCGACCTTATCGAGCGCTTTGAGCAGATCAAGGAAGGTCTCGCCCGTGTCGAGGCCGAAACAGCCGGTGTTTACACCGGTGATAACTATCTCTTTGGCCCCTTGAGAGGCGGCTTCTTGGGCTTGGTCAACGAGGTCGGCTATTCGTCCCGATCGCGAACGTCCGCGGGCATAGGGGATCGTGCAGTAAGTACAGAAGTAGTCGCATCCATCCTGAACCTTGAGGAACCAGCGTGTGCGGTCACCGCTGTGGCATGAACCGTGGAACTCCCGGATCTCCTTCGTCGGGATAACTTCACACTGCGGGAGCCGCTCTTTGAGCCAGCGGTCGAGATATTCGGTCATCTTCATCTTCTCGTCGGCGCCGAGCACAATGTCGACCCCGGGAAGCGAGGCGACCTCTCCCGGTTTGAGCTGGGCGTAACATCCGGTGACGATCATCGTCGCCCCGGGCCACTGGCGCGACAGACGGCGGATCAGCTGACGTCCCTTCTTGTCGGCCACTTCGGTGACAGAGCAAGTGTTGACGACAATGATGTCGGGAGCTTCCCCATCGGCCGCGCGCGTGATATTGCGGTCGGCAAGGAGCTTCCCTAACGTTGCGGTCTCGGCGAAGTTGAGTTTACACCCGAGCGTATAATATGAAGCTTTCATCAGCGCCAGCAGAGACAGAGAATACCTACCGCCAGACAGTATATGGCGAAGTAGATCAGTTTGCCTTTCTTGACGAGGTTGATCATCCACTTACAGGCCAGACAACCGACGATAAAAGAGGCGAAGAAGCCGACAGCCATCGCGAGCGCTCCGATTTCGGGCTGAGGACCGGCCATCTCCTCTGAGGGAGACAGGAAGTGCTTCATGTCGAGAAGGGCTTCGCCGAGAATCGGGATGATGACCATGAGGAAAGAGAAAGCCGCCACCTTGTCGCGCTTGTCACCGATGACGATACCGGTCGCGATCGTGGTGCCGCTTCGGCTGAGACCGGGGAGAACTGCCACCGCCTGAGCCACGCCTATTGTCAGCGCGTCCCACCAACCGATGTCTCTACCGGCCGAGGCCGGGATCATCTTGCGGCCGCCGCGTGTGCGGATCGTGTCTGAAAAATGGGCGAAAGTCAGCAGACAGGCCGTCGCCAGCAGGCAGATACCCACAACAGGCAGGCCCTCGCCGATGACCTCTTCGACCGTATCTTTGAAGCAGAAGCCCACAATCGCCACCGGGATACAGGAGACCAGAATCTTACAGACATACCAAAAGTCCTCATCTTTCCTGAAGGTGAAGAAGCTCTTGCAGAGGCGGCTGAAGAGGGGCCACAGAATGACGATGGTCGAGCAGACCGTAGCGGCGTGAAGCATCACGTCGAACATCAGACCCTGGTCGGTCGGCAACTCGACGCCAAGGATCTCGCGGAAGATAATGAGGTGGCCCGACGAGCTGACGGGTAGATACTCGGTCAGACCCTGGATGATACCCAGGATGAGCGCGTCAATTATATCCATTACTTTTTGGACTCTTTAGATTTGGGGCGTATGATGATCGCGAAGGCCATCAGAAGGAAGCCGAGGAAGGCGATCGTCGGTCCGACCACAATCCGGCGTGTGCTGAAGATATCGGGGTTGAAGGCTTCGGGTGTAGAGGGGGAGCCGGCCATCAGGCAGAAGCCGAGGATGATCAGCCCCACGCAGACGGCCATCATTATGTAGTTCTTGCGGTTGAAGGGCATCTGCTCTTCGGTCTCCCGGCGAAGCAGCCCGTTCTTGTTTTCTTCCATTTCTTGTTAGATGTTTGGTTATCAGGAGAAGAGCTCGTCGTAGTCCTTGCGGAGATATTTGGTGGTGGCCATCATAGCCGCGAGCGCGCAGATCATGACGCCGAGGGCAACCAGAGCGCAACAGATGTAGCCGACAAATTCCCAGCCGATAACACTCTGAAGCTCGGCCATGCCCGCCTCGGGCGCGAACCATACCAGGGCGATGATAGCCGCTGAGGCGAGCAGTCCGGAGATGAGGCCGGTCATCGCATTCTGTCCGACGAACGGACGGCGGATGAAGCCGTTGGTGGCTCCGACAAGCTGCATGGTGTGGATCGAGAAGCGGCGTGAGTAGATCGTCAGGTGGACCGTATTGTTGATCAGTACGAAGGAGATCACCAGCATCACGACACCGACGATCGAGAGGATCAGCGTCACCTTCCCGAGGTTGCGGTTCATGGCCTCGACCATCTCAGTGTCGGGAGCCGAGACAGACTCCACGCCCGGAAGGACAGACAGCTCGCGTGTTATGGCGGCAATTTTTGCCGGCGCGGCATAATCGGCCTTCACCCTGAAGGCCACTTCGGGCGAGAGGGGATTGACGCCGAAGGTTTCCTCGAGGTTCTCGCCCGTCTCTGCCTCCCATCGTTTCATGGCCTCTTCTTTGGTGACTACAGAGACGTCGAGAGCATACGGTTTCTTGGCCACTTCGGCTCCCAGGGTCTTTGCCCGCGCGTTGCCGACAGAATCGGCCATCACCACACAGAGCTCGATCTTTTCGCGAAGCCGCTGTGACTCGGTCCCGGCGGCTATTGAGCCGAGGGCAATTATGCCGACGATCAGAAGAACGAGCGTCACGCTGACGACCGTCGTCAGATGGGCGGCCCAGTAGGATATCCTGACTTCCTTTTCCTGCTTCATCTTTTATCGGAGAATAAGCATCGCGTCGCCATAGGCGCCGAACTTGTATCCCTCTTTGATCGCCACGTCATAGGCCTTCATGATCAGATCGTAACCGCCGAAGGCGCAGACCATCATCAGCAGCGTAGACTGCGGAAGGTGAAAGTTCGAGACCATCGAAGAGCAGACGGTGAAGTCATAGGGAGGGAAGATGAACTTGTTTGTCCATCCCGAATATGTCATCAGGTGGCCGTTCATGCAGACACTGGTGGCCAGGGCGCGCATCGTCGAAGTGCCGACCGCGCATACCTTCGAGCCGCGGTCCTTTGCGGCGTTGACCATGTCGACGAGTTCCTCGCCGACGATCATCTCCTCGGAGTCCATCCGGTGTTTGGTGAGATCCTCGACGTCGATGTCGCGGAAGTTCCCGCGTCCGCAGTGAAGGGTGAGGAATCCGCGTTCAACCCCCTTGATCTCGAGGCGTTTCATCAGCTCGCGCGAGAAGTGGAGACCGGCGGCCGGAGCCATGACGGCCCCTTCGTTCTTCGCATATATATTTTGGTATCGCTCGGCGTCTTCAGGTTCCGCGCGGCGCTCGATATAGTCGGGCAGGGGCGTCTCGCCCATGGCGAACAGGTTGGCCTTGAACTCGTCGTGTGGACCGTCATAGAGGAAGCGGAGCGTGCGGCCGCGGTTGGTTGTGTTGTCGATCACCTCGGCGACCATCGACTCGTCTTCACCGAAGTAGAGCTTGTTGCCGATTCGGATCTTTCGGGCCGGTTCGACGAGGACATCCCAGAATTTGTTCTCCTCGTTGAGCTCGCGGAGAAGGAAGACCTCGATACAGGCTCCGGTTTTCTCCTTGTTTCCGAAAAGTCGGGCCGGAAACACTTTGGTATCGTTGAAGACGATCACGTCGCCCTCGTCGAAATAGTTGATCAGGTCTTTGAAGACATGGTGGGTGATCGAACCGTCGCGAGAGTCGACCACCATCATCCGGCATTCGTCGCGAACTTCCGACGGATGGGATGCGATTAGGTTTTCGGGTAGCTTGAATTTGAATTGCGATAGTTTCATGTATCAACAGACTTTTACGCACACTTGAACACCGGTTACCGGCGTCTGCAGAGACGGTTCAGGGCCCCTTTCCGGAGTAAAATCCGGTGAGGGCGCTAAATCGCTCATGTCCTAAACGTATGTTGGCGCGAAATTATTGTATCTCCCCTCTGAAAAAATTGCGAGGTGTTTTTTTGCGTTTTTTATTTGATATTTTTTGCCGTTCGCGAGATTTTAGCTAACTTTGCCCTCCGAAAAGCCGGTGGTAATATTGTAGGGACATCGCTTTGCGATGTGGACCTTCCAATTGAAACCCTTCAAGTTGACCCCGATCTTATTGACCCCGATCTTAATGTGCGGTAATAGCTCAGTTGGTAGAGCATCAGCTTCCCAAGCTGAGGGTCGCGAGTTCGAGCCTCGTTTACCGCTCCCATTCTTCACTTGAAATTGCGACTCTAACCCGGTTAGGTCGCAATTTTTTGTAAGACCCTCCCTTTTATCAAGGTGAGACCCCGTCTAAACGGTTGATGATGATGAAGTTGAAGTGGCTCTTTCCGCTTTTCGCTCTTGTCCTCTCACGGGCCGGAGCGCTTACGGCTTTGGGCGTGGAGACCGGCGACTCGATTGCCGAGCGTCTCCCGGACCTCGTCGTGACCGCACCCACTGAGGCCGACCGCGATCTCGTCCCTGCCCAGCGTCTCGGCGGCGAACGCCTCGAGCAACTGTCGGCCCACTCCGTGGCCGACGCGATCCGATATTTCTCAGGCGCTCAGATCAAGGACTACGGCGGTGTCGGCGGAGTCAAGACGGTCGACGTCCGCTCGATGGGGTCGGCCCACCTCGGCGTCTTCTATGACGGTGTTGAGCTCGGGAATGCTCAGAACGGCCAGGTCGACCTCGGCAAGTACTCGCTCGACAATATCGACGCCGTCACCCTCTACAATGGGGAGAAGTCACGCATCTTCCAATCGGCCAAGGACTTCGCTTCGGCCTCTTCGATCTATCTCGAAACGCGTAGCCCGCAGTTCCAGTCGGGGCGTCCGTTCTCTGTTCGCGCCACATTCCGTACCGGCTCGTTCGGGCTCGTGAACCCTTCGATTCGGGCCGACTTCCGCCTCTCGGACCGTGTGTCGGCCTCGGTCAATGCCGAATATACCTATGCCAACGGACGCTATCGGTTCCGATACCGTCGGGTGTTCCCTGACGGGACTGTCGCGTGGGATACTACCGCCACGCGTCGAAACGGCGACATACACGCCCTGCGCCTCGAGGCCTCCCTCTTCGGTCGCACCGACGGCGGCCGGTGGGATGCCAAGGTCTACTTCTATGACGGCGTGAAAGGTATCCCCGGTGCGATAGTCAACAACGTCTGGAAGAACTCTCAGCGTCAGTGGGACCACAATTTCTTTGCCCAGGGGTCGTGGACACATTCATTTTCAGAACGCTTCGACATGATGGCCAAAGCCAAGTTTGCCCACGACCGTCTCCGTTATCTGAATCCCGACACCACGTTGATGTACACCGACAATCGTTTTGCCCAGAACGAAGCCTATCTGTCGGCCACTGGGCGTGCGCGCCTGACCGACTTCTGGGAGACCTCGCTTGCGGCCGACTGGCAGTGGAACAATCTTTCGTCTACGCTCGCCGAGTTTGTGCGTCCCCAACGCCATGCCCTCTTCGTAGCTCTCGCCACCGCCGCCGAGTGGCAGGGACTGAGGGCACAAGCCTCGATCCTTATGACCAACGCCCTTGACCGTCTGCATCCGGAAGGAAAGCCGGTCTCCACCTCGCGTCTGACGCGATGGTCTCCTTCTGTGACTCTCTCGTGGCGCCCTGTGAACTACGCTCCGCTCGAGGTTCACGCTTTCGCAAAGCGCTCATTCCGCCTGCCAACCTTCAACGACCTGTACTATACCGACATAGGCAATGCGTCGCTCGGGCCCGAGTCGGCCGACCAATATTCTGTCGGTGCATCGTGGGGGAGAGAACTGTCATGGTCTGTTCCGCTGTTGAGGTTTGGCGCGGAGTTTTATCACAACCGTGTGCGCGACAAAATTATAGCCGTCCCCAAAGGAAACAGCCAGTACCGCTGGATGATGATGAACATCGGACGGGTACGTATCACGGGTCTGGATCTCTCGGCCGACCTCTCGCTCGACTTCGGGCGCGGGTGGACTGCCGGGGGGCGTCTGACCTACACATGGCAGAAGGCTCTTGACTATACCGATCCCACTGATAACGTAGATGAAGCCGGAACGTATCGCGGTCAGATAGCGTATATCCCCGTTCACAGCGGATCGGCCACGGCCAATGTCGGTTGGCGACGCTGGAGTCTCAATTACGCCTGGATCTATGTCGGAGAGCGTTGGCACAACTCCTCGAACATCCCCGCCAATCACGAGCAACCCTGGTATACCCACGACCTGTCGCTCTACTGGGTCGCCCCGATCCCGTCGAGAGCAGGCGCCCTTCGCCTCGGTCTCGAGGTCAACAACCTCTTCGACCAGCAATACGAAGTCATCCAGAACTACCCCATGCCCGGCCGCAACTTCAAGCTCCTTGTCACCTACACCTACTGATCCCCCTCCTACTATTCATCTTCGATCAGAAATTCGTTGAGGAGGCGCGTCTTCGTGTCGAAGTTGGCGCCGATGAGGTAGATCTTCTTGCCGGAGGCGAGGTATTTCTCCCAATAGCGGCGCTCGTGGATCTGATCCAAGGCGGCGCGGGCCGACTTGTCGATCTTGAACTCGAAGAGGTACACGTAGTCCGTGGTCTCGACTGTGAGATCCAGCCGCCCTGATGACACGCGCTCTTCCATCTTGGTATAGAATCCCATTAGTGTGAACAGCAGGTAAATGGCGGTTCGGAAATGGTCCTCGCTTGTTCCTTTCTCCGAGTAGGGCACGTTGGCGATCAGACTCTTGAGAGAGACCATAAAGTCCTTGATCCGGCCCTCCTTGACTTCGGTTACAAATCGCTTGACCTCGAATCTGTTGTTGGGGTCTGTTCTCTTGGACAGATAAAAGGGAACTAAGAAATCCATAAAACCCTCTTTGATCTCCTTATTTGGATAGTCGAGAGTATAGGTGTTGAAATCTTGGTCATACTCCTTGATTGTCAGATATCCTGTCTGGTAAAAGGCCGGAATCGGATCCGAAGTAAGGATGCCGGCTGATTGCAACTGGGACACCTTAATCTCACAGGGTACAAGTGAGGAGGGATTCATGTCGGCATTCTCGATAAGATGCACGAGATATGTCGGAGTACCCTCCATAAACCAATAACTACCCAGTGTCGTAGCCGCGAACGCCCTCATAAGACTGTAGGGGTTATAGATATCGGGTGAAACCGACGCGAAGTGATAACCGTCATATTTGACACGCAATTCTTCACGAATCGTCTCCGGAGTCTTGTTGTACTTGTCCGATAATTTTTGGATCCCCTCAACAAAATACTTGTCGAGCTCTTCAGACGTAATACCACAGATGGCAGCGAAATCATCTTCGAACGAGATATCGCGCAGGTTGTTGAGATCAGAGAAAATGGAGAGTTTGCTGAAGCGGGCTACACCCGTTAGGACCGCTATCTCGATATAGGCGTCCATCGTCTTGAGGTTCGAGTAGAGCGCCTTGAGAATGCTTCTGAACTCCGAGAGAAGTTTTTCATTGCCGAATGCATTCAGCATCGGCTTGTCGTACTCGTCGATCAGAATGGCAACCTTCCTGCCGGTCTGTTCGTAGACACGGCGGATGACATATCCGAAGCGTTGGGAAAGAGGTGCTTCCGGGTCCTCAACCCCATAGATCTTTTCCCATTGTCGCACGTGGCTCTTCAGCCCGGCCTCCAGTTTATCGGCCGAATCATATTCCCCAGTGTTGAGATCCAGATGCAACACAGGCCTCGGTTCCCATTCATCGGTCAGCGAGTCGAGGGCGAGGCCCTTGAAGAGGTCGCGACGTCCCTCATAGTAGGCCTTAAGGGTCGTCAGCATCAGGCTCTTGCCGAACCTACGGGGCCGCGACAAGAAGTAGTACCCTCCATTCTTAATAAGAGGATACATCGCCTCGGTCTTGTCGACATAAAGATAGCCGTTTTCCCGGATTTTCTCAAATGTCTGAATTCCGACTGGGTACTTGATCTCTTTCATAACTTTCGTTTTAGTCCACAAATTTAACTCTTTTTATTTTCTGTCACAAGTTTTTTGGTGACTGCGATGCACAGTCGTCAGACTCCATTCTACGATCTATGACTCAAATAGGCCTTTATTGGCCCATGAATAGACCCCTAGCGGTCTCATCATTAAGTTAGGATTAAGTTAGGGTTGGCAATTCATTATATACATTTCGACGAGGCAATCAGAAGTAGGAATGATAACGAGGCAATTCTATAACACTCGTTATATCAATCGATAAGAAAAATTTGGCTATATTTTCTTCAAAAAAATTTGTCGATTGGAAAATTTTGGATTAACTTTGGCACACCAATCGCACGCAGAGGCCTAATTGAGGGCTAAAGCGGGCCGGGTTTAGACATAATAAGAAAGCGTTACTCAGCGCTCTTTCTTGGCATCCTGAAATCTGACAGTTTCTAATCTTGGTCAAGAGAGCAGCAACAGTAGACGTCTTGTGGATATGTAATAGTGTGCCCATGCTTTTCTGAGACAGAATAGCATATGTGCTTCTTTACATATTTGCGTGAGGCCTCTGCAGTTGCTCGTTCTACCAAGATGGGCAATGTCAGAGCCTCAGGATGTGGAGCGAGCAAACAGTACAGATTCTCACGCTTTTTTTTATGCATCTACAATCTTACCAACCCTATAAAACCGCTCAACTATGAAGAAATTTTTACTTCTGTTAGTGCTTGTGACAGCTTTCGTGGCTGCTGCACAAGGCAAACCCGAGGCATACTACCTCGTCGGTTCCATGAATGACTGGGCTTCTCCGGCCAGTGGAGGAACCCAATATCCGCTCCTTGATGAGAATGGTGATGGCATCTATACAGGCACCTTCGATATTTCCGGTAATTCCAATCAGGAAATGTCCTTCAAAGTTTTCAACAAGATCGCCGGCTGGGACAATCCTCAGGATTATTACGGTTGCAATCTTATCTCCAGCAGTCTCTTCAGCGATAGGAATGTCTCAATTTACCTATCCTCCGAGACAGGTACCAGCAACATCTATATCGATAACTGGGTAGGCGGCATGATCACTTTTGCCCTTAACTCAGAAACACTGGTACTTGAGATATCCTCATCCACCCAGCCGGTTCTACCTCCTGCTCCAGAGGTATATGTTATCGGTAAGTTCAACGACTGGAAACTCCCACGCGGTGATTCTGATAACGGAGCCCTGAGACTTTCTCTTTCCGGTGACGCTGAAGCATATGCATATACAGGGTTTGTGAATATCCCGGCTGGAGAGGGAGATATTCAGTTCTATTCAATCAGAAGAGAGAACGTACACGCAGGTGTTTGGGGTTGCGATCTTCCTGCGTTCACTGTCTATAATTTTAATGGCGAGCAAAGAGATAACCATCTTTGGTTACAGTTAACTCGTCCAGGTGTGAAGCCATATTCTATCGTCAACTGGGCAGGAGGAGATATGGAGATACACTTCGAGCTCAATTTCAATCTAGAAGAGGCCTGGTGTTCAGTGGCAGGAAAGAATCAGCCTGAGTTCCCCTTCGGAGACACCATCTATGCTTTGTGTGACACTGGAGAAGGACAAAGGGAACTTCAAGAGGTCAACTCTCTTTACAATTATGTCTGGTGTTCAGGACCGGCTCCCTCAATCATCTACACTACTGAAAACAGTCTGACTCCATCGCCTGAGAGCTGCTGGGGACTTCCTGAGGGAGCTGTGTTGACTGAGGGTTATAATCAGCTCGTAAAAGGTGGTCAACCATTAACCATGTCCTTCAAGGAATTGGGTATAATTCGAGCGAGTTTTTATGGAGACCGTTCTCTCGCCTATGTATCGATTGAGAACCTGGGCAAACCGGCTCTCCCAGAAGAGCTTTACCTTATAGGAACGCCTCAAGGGTGGGACATCAATGACGGTAGCTTGGTTGTTCCTTTAGTTGAAGAGACCAATTACTTGAGAAAGTATTCTGCGACCTTCGATCTTCAAGAGACGAACCCGAGGTTCCGCTTCTACACACAATTGGGCGACTGGGATAACGATACAAGCATAGGTTCCCAGTATGACGACGAGCCCATATGTATCGAGGTCGGAGATAAACCGTACTTCTATATAGCTACCTATCCCGGAAAGGGCAATTGGGAATTGATAAATTGGGAACCGGGCTACCTGAAGGTGGAGATAAGTATGACTATTTACAAAGAAGTGTCGGTCTGGTTCCAACGCACAGACGACAGCGGCGTGAAAGATGTTGAGACGTGCAACGGAGATGCCGTCTACTACAACCTCCAAGGTGTGAAGCTCGACGCACCCGTTCCGGGTCTTCTCATCAAGGTCCAGAACGGCAAATCAACGAAGGTCCTAATCAATTGACCCCAAAAGACGTGTCGTCTACTAGTCCGTGACAACAACCAAAATTTTGAAACCTTCACTTCCTTCTGGATCATGAACCTACTTCGATCCTTATCAGTCCTCAAACAAAAGGTCGCGCCAAATTAGCGCGACTTTTTATTTCCCTAACCTTTGCCTCATGCCGGCCGACGTGGCGGACGATCAACCGTTTTCCTCACTACCTTGACGCCTGAGCTACATGTGTTTGATACTCCGTACCGGATAGACGCCGGCGCTCTCGGAAAGTTAGGCAATCTTGCCTGTTTCTATCTCGCTTTTTAGGAACGAGAAGACGTAGACCGGACCTTGATAGTAAAGGAGACACTCGGGGTCGCATACTTTGGCGAAAGTGTCTGAACTGTATACCACGTCAAGCGCCTTAAGCATATCCCATCCGTATTCTTCCATAACCATCAATGTCAAATCAGTCGCTAAAAACTCAACTTCGATGCTTATATCCCTGTCTTTCATGAGATGCGACCTCCTCTCTGATAGCAGTAGGTTTGGAGATCGTCGACTGCGCTTTCGATCGACTGTGTATGCTCTACTTCATAGTAGCGATCGAGAAAGTCAATGGCGGTAAATCGACGCAGATAGGCATAAGCTTGCTGGTAGGTGAGTTTGAAGCGTCTGGCAAACTCGCCTACGCAGGCAACAATATATTCTACTCTATTTTTCTGTTCGTGAAAATCCATAATGTGGGGTTATTGATTTCTATGATCTGGATATCTGCCCTCCCGTATCTTTTCGAATGTCTGAATCCCCACGGGATATTTGATCTCTTTCATAGCTATCGTTTTAGACCACAAAAGTAATTGTTTTTATTTTCCGATAGAAGTTTTTTTGGTTACTTCGATGCCGTAGTCTCTTCTCCACATCCCTTATGACAATGAAGAGCGAGGGTGCACCATGTGGACACGGTACACCCTCGCTGTGTGTGTTCGATAAGTTTATGCCCAGTAGTCGGGGGCGTCGTAGTGCTGATAGGGGTGCTTGCAGGCGGGACATACCTTCGGGGGCTCGGTGCCCTTGAAGATGTAGCCGCAGACTTCACACTTCCACTCGATGGGCTCGTTGCGTTTCCAGACGGTACCCTCTTCGAGACGTTTCAGCATGCGGCCGAAACGCTGACGGTGATGCTCTTCGACGTCGGCGATTGCGTTGAACTGCTCGGCGAGATCCGCAAAGCCCTCTTCAGCTGCGGTCTTCGCTGCCTTGCGGTAAAGATCTACACCTTCGGCCTCTTCTTCGGCCATGGCGATCTTCAGGTTGTTGGCGGTGTTGCTGAGCACACCTGAGTCTACGCTCACTGTGCCCGGAGTTACACCTCCGTCAGTCAGATATTTGAGGAAGATCTTGCCGTGATGGAGCTCGTTGGCGGCAGTTTCGTTGAAGATGTCGCGATACTGGAAGAGCTGTTCCTTCTCCGCCTGCTGGGCGTAGTAGATGTAGCGCGTGTATGCTGTTGACTCGGCCACGAATGCGAGGGCGAGGTTATCGGCTGTCTTTGTTCCTTTAAGATTAAGCGTGTCTGCCATAGTTGTGAATGTTTTTATAAGGTTTGCTACTATAACATAACCACGCGCGAGATGGTTCGGAAAAATTTACCGAATTTGTCAGAAGAAGGCGATGTGGGCCGGGACGTCTCCCGTCCGTACGCGCCATTTGAGTTGTCCATCGGGGGAGACTGCCAGAATCCAGCCCGGATTGACATAGTTTCCGGCGTCGGTCACATATCTTTCGCGGGTAATCGGGTTGACGGCTATCGCATATGGCGTCCGGATCTGAGCGGCGACCTCAGGCTTCATTATGGGCTTGTCGATGACCCGGCGCGTGGAGATGTCGACCATATAGTGTTCCGTCTGATTCGACATAGTTTCGTAGCTCCACGCCGTGGCCACGCAGAAGAGCGTGTCTGCCGACAGGGTCATGGCCGAAACGGGGCGCTCGATCACGTCTATCACCTCTCCCGCTGTCGGGTCGTAGCAGAAAAGTCGAGACGGGTTCTCGTAATAGTCACCGCGCGAAGAGATCCAGATCCGCCCCTTCGAATCGGCCGCTACCTGCGACAGATTTATGGCTATTTCGACTGTCTTCTCGACCTTGAAGGTCTCGAGGTCGATCACAGAGAGGGTCTTTTCGTAGTTCGGTACGCGATAGCCTCCCGAATTGGCTACATAGAGGCGCCCGTTGCTGACGGCGATCCCGTCGGGCTGGAAGCCGACCATGCAACGGTCAACCACCGTGAGGGTAGCGGTGTCTATCTTGGCCACATATCCGATCTGGGCATAGTCTTCGTCGATCAGAATCGGCCCGGCGTAAGACGTCGCGTATGCATAAGGGCCATGGAACGAGAGGTACCTGACATTGGGGATGTCTACCTGCCCGATTCGGCGCGCGTCGTCGCGGTTCATAACCTCTATCTTGTTCGAGGCATTTATGACCGCCCAAAGTTTATGACCATAGATCTTCAGGTCGTTGCCCACATCGCCGAGCGACATCGGGACCTCAGGATTGACCTCCGAATATATGTTGCGCGTATAGACGCCGTCGGCATAGAGGTATCGGTCGAGGGTGCACTTATTGCTTCCCATGTTGCCCGAGTTCAGGAGATAGAATCCGGAGCGTCCCGCATTCGGATCGGTCACTCCCGTGTCGACATGCTCTGGAGGAAACACAACCGTATCCTCGCGGCAGGCTGTCGCGAGAAACAGGAGTGTGGTCAGCAGTCCGGTCAGTAGTCTGTAGCTCAACTTGTTGGCGATTAGAGGTTGACTGAGATTCCGTTGCGGCCTTTCTTGATAGCCTTGGCCGGCTCACGTGTCGGGCGCCCTTGGAGGTCGTAGGTCGCTGTTTCTCCGGTCTGTGACTCGATTTCGGTCACCATGCTGCCGTTGAAAGGCTCGTCGGGGTGAAGGTCCTCGGCGCCGGCCACTTCGGTCGAGCTTTCACCGAGCCATCCGAGGGTCTGGCGCACTCCCGACTGAACCTTGACGAAGTCGATATGGGTTAGGACGACGGGACGTCCTTCGGCGTCGATCGCGTTACCGATGTCGAACCCTTCGGGATCGGTCACCGGTTTATTGTCGGCATATCCCCAGTCATAGTAGTAGGTAGTGAAGTTTGTTCCGCGGCCGTTGGTGTCGACTCCGTTGTCGGGTAGACGGGTTACGTTCTCGAAGGTGATTTGGTCATCTTCGATCCACTCCGGCCAGTAATTCTGCGAGTGCTCCTTGTTCTTCTCGAGCCACCCTTTTGAGCCGTCAGAACATTCCCAGGCGATATACTCGGCGTCGACCAGATAGCTCTTCTTTGAATTGACCACCGGTTCATGGTCGGCCGAGGGCTTGAAATATGTGATCGTCAGGTGCCGTTCTGCACGTTCCGCTTCTGAGCCTTCGAGTTCGAACCACTCGTCGTCGGGAAGTCCGTTGCCGTTGGTGTCTTGCGAAACCCACACCACACCCGGTTCGGCCGAGCCGGTCTTCTGTGCTTCGGAGGTGATCACGGCGTTGCCATAGATGCGGAAGTCAGCCTCACCGACGACATTGACCACCGGATGGTCAAAGCCGAAGACGATATACCCGCCGAAGGCACCGAGCGAAACGAGACCCGGCCGGGCGTCGCCGACGAGCTGTTCGGCGGCAGCCTCAAGAGGTGTCGACGGAGCGACGACCTCCGGGACGTCATTCAGAAACTGGCCGGGAGCCGGCGCAAACTCATATACCTTTGAGATATAAGGAGAATTGGCGGCGAGGAGAGCCGCAAGCATTATCGGATTCATGGGCGCAAAGTTACAAAATTTCCGAGAGGATTCGAAGAAAATCGTTATCTTTGTGGCGTCTTAAGATAAGTAAGCTTCTGAGGATGATGAAAATACTATACGTCTCGACCCTGTGTTCGCCCGAGGTAGTCAACGGAATATTTGAACGGACCGGCCGCAATCCCGGTTTTGCGGTCCAGAAGTTCAACCGGTTGATTGCCGTCGGTATGCACCGTGCCGGAGCTGACGTCAGCACTCTTTCGGCCCCTCCGATTGTGGGGGGAGGCTCATTGGTGTGCCGGCTCCGCAGCGACACGTATGAGGGTATAAGGTTCAGGTACATCCCCTTCCTTAACCTTCCGGTTTTCAGACATCTGTGTCTTTTCCTCTATTCGTTCTTCTATATCCTGGGGTGGGGCTTGAAAGGAAAGAAAGATAAACGGGTGGTTTGCGATGTGCTGAACGTCAGCGTCTGCATGGGGGCTCTGCTGGCTTCGAAGCTGACGGGACTGAAGAGCTGCGGAATAATGACCGACATGCCGGGACTTATGGCCGGAGAGTCGAAGACACTTCTGCGCCGCACGATCTCGGCCATCAACCGCAGTTACCTGTCGGGCTTTGACTACTATGTCTTCCTCACCGAGGCGATGAACGAAAAGGTCAACAAACATCACCGACCCTATATCATCATGGAGGGTCTCGTCGATGCCGACGCGCAGGTCGCTGAGGTCGCCGACCCGTCAGAGAGGTCAAAATCAATTATTTATGCCGGCGGCCTTTACGAGAAATATGGGATCAAGAAGCTAATCGAGGGTTTCATAGGGGTGGATGACCCCGGGGCCACTCTGGATCTATACGGTTCAGGACCGATGGTCGAAGAGATCAAGGCTTATGGCCAGAAGGATTCACGCGTGCGCTATCATGGAGTCGTTCCGAACGAAAAGATAGTCGATGCCGAGCGTCGTGCTACCCTCCTAGTCAATCCACGTCCCTCAAACGAACCGTTGACCCTCTATTCCTTTCCCTCGAAGAACATGGAGTACATGGTTTCCGGCACTCCGGTCTTGACCACCCCGTTGCCCGGTATGCCCACAGAGTATTATCCCTACGTCTATATCCTTGAAGACGAGACAGTGGAAGGCATCCGCCTAAAATTGACAGAGCTTCTGTGTCTCCCTCCCACCGACCTCTTCGCCACCGGCCGGCGCGGCCGTCACTTCGTCCTCACCACCAAAAACAACGAAAAGCAGGCCTCGCGCATCCTCTCCCTCCTCACCAGCTGAAAAACTCCGTCCGAAAAAAATGGGGGTGGATGTCCGGCTTTGGGGATTTTTTGCTAACTTTGTGGGTTAATTGGACAGATTATGAAGATATTCACCGGTGCGCAGCTCCACGAAATCGACCGTGCGACCTGCGAACGTCAACAGATAGACAGTGTCGAACTCATGGAGCGGGCCGCAAATGCGGTCACCTTTGAGGTCATCTCCCGTTTCCTCCCAAGCCAGCGTATCGTCGTGCTCGCCGGGCCGGGAAACAACGGAGGCGACGCGCTCGCCGTGGCACGCCAGCTGATCGAACAGGGTTACCGCAGGGTAGAGGTGTTCCTGTTCAATATCCGCAATCATCTCAGCTATGACTGCGAACAGCAGAAGAACCGGCTGATCACTATCGAAGGCGTTGACTTCACCGAAGTCTCGACCCAGTTCAATCCCCCCTTCCTCTGTGCTGAAGACGTCATCATCGACGGCCTTTTCGGCTCGGGTCTGAAGAAGCCGATGGCCGGTGGGTTCGCGATGCTCGCGCGTCTGATCAACGACAGCGGTGCCTTCGTCATCTCGATCGATGCCCCCTCGGGTCTATTCTCAGAGTGGAACGCCGGCTTCAACCCGCGCGACATGGTCCACGCCAACCTCACCCTGACCTTCCAGCAGCCGCGACTCAGCTTCATGTTCGAAGACAACGCCGACGTGATCGGCGAGTGGAAGGTGCTCGACATCGACCTCGATGAAGAGAAGATGAAGGAGACACCGACCGACTATATGCTTGTCGAGACCCGGTCGGTACGCCCCCTGCTTCACAAGCGCCGTCCCTTCAGTCACAAACGTGACTACGGCTCGGCCCTGATGTTCGCCGGCTCGATGGGCATGATGGGAGCCGCCGTCCTCGCCGCCCGCGCGTGTCTAAAGTCGGGGGCCGGATTGGCTACCGTCCACAGCGCTATGATCGGCTGTCAGATTGTCCAGACGGCCGTCCCCGAGGCCATGTTCGAACCCGACCGCAACGAGCGTATCATCTCAGACATGACCGTTCACCACAAGCACGGCGCAGTGGCCGCCGGTCCTGGAATCGGCACCAACGAGCAGACAATCGACGCCCTCGAGTCTCTGTTGAAGAACGTCAAGTCGCCTTTGCTTCTCGACGCTGATGCTCTTAACTGTATCGCCAAACGCCCGGCGCTGCTCTCGATTCTTCCTCTCAACACCGTCATAACTCCCCACGCCGGCGAATTCGACCGCCTCTTCGGTGAACACCGAACTGCCGAAGAGCGTCTGAAGAAGGCCGTCGAGATGGCGAAATACTACAACATAATCATCGTCCTCAAGGGTCACCACACGGCGGTCGTCCGTCCGACGGGCCGCGTTTACTTCAACTCGACCGGCAACCCGGGTATGGCTACCGCCGGCTCGGGCGACGTCCTGACCGGCGTGATCACCGGCTTCATGGCCCAGGGCTACCGTCCCGAACATGCCGCGACGCTCGGTGTCTTCGTCCACGGGGTGGCGGGCGACATCGCCGCCGAGGAGCTCGGTGAATACGGAATGACCGCCGGCGATATTGCCGACCGCCTCGGACGCGCCATCCATCAGATAATCAACTCAAGCACCTCGAAGACCTTATGATAAAGTCCCTCATAAAGAAAGCGACCGCCGGTCTGGGCGTGGCCATTATGGCCCTCAGTTTCTCGGCCCGGATTGACGCGCAGCAGACACGCCGGCTGACCGCCGACAAGTCTAACGACTATGGTGTCGTCTACCGCCTGCCGGTGACCGGCGTCGAGATCATGGCCTCCGCCACGCGGACAACCTATACCGCCGGCCCTTTCTATCAATATGCCGCCAAGTTTATCGGCACCGACAAGGTGGTGCGCGAAGACGCTGTCGTGTGGAAGCTCGACAATCTCTCGATGTCTACCTATGGCGTGGCCGATCCGAACGAGAGCTATGTGATGCAGGTAAAGCCCGGGTCGTCCGTCTCGTTGACCGTAGCCGAAGACGGGATGCTGTTGGGAATCAACACCGAGGCCGAACCCCCTTATCGCCCCGCTGCCTACCGTCCGGCCCTTCCGCCCGTTGACCCGAAGCCGATCGACGAGTATCTCAAGTTTGTAGACGAGGATTTCCTCGCCTGCCAGTCGACCTACAAACAGGCCGAGATGTTGGCCGCCACGTTGATGGAGATCCGCGAAGCCCGTATTGCGCTGACACGCGGTACGGCCGAGACAATGCCCACCGACGGACGGCAGCTCGAACTCATGCTCGCCTCGCTTCAGGATCAGGAGGATGCCATCAAGCGCGCCTTCACCGGCCAGACCGTGACCGAGTCCTACACACGCAATTACCTCGTCGTGCCCGATGAGGAGGGCGAACAGATACTTTGCCGCTTCAGTGAGTTCGACGGCTTCGTGGAGCCCGACGACCTCAGCGGTGCGCCCGTCAGGATGGCGATCCGTGTCGTCACCGAGCCCGAGACGCCGCTCGATGCCAAAGGTGAACCGAAGAAACTGCCCAAGGATGCGGTCGTCTATAACGTGCCGGCCACTGCCTCGGTCACTCTTACCCATGACGGCCGCAAGATGGTCGAAAAAGAATATGGCTTCGGTCAGTTCGGTATCACCTTCGGTCTTCAGCCCTCGCTCTTCAGCGACAAACGCGAACCGTACAGTGCCTCCTTCAACCCGGCCGACGGCTCACTCGTCAGACTCGAACCCGTAAAGAACCGCGATTAAGGAACTGCCGATGGCGTTGACGCTCAGTGAACTCAACCGGCTGATCAGCCGCTCCATAGCCGGCGTCCCCGAACTGAGGGATGTCTGGGTCGTCGCCGAACTCTCGAACGTTTCGGGAGGGAAGGGAACCCACTGGTATATGGATCTGCTCGAAAAAGATGCGTCGGGCAACAATCTGGCGCGTATGAAGGGTATGATCTGGGCCCAGCACTCCCGGGCGGTCAACATGAAGCTCTATCAGGCCACCGGCGTCTACTTTCGCGACGGAATCAAGGTGATGGTCCGCGGTCAGGTCTCGTTCCACCCCAACTTCGGGATGGGCTTCGCGATCTCTGACGTCGAACCGTCGTTTACCGTCGGCGATATGGAGCGGATTCGCCGCGAGATCCTCGAGGCGCTCAGACGCGAGGGAATCCTCGACCGCAACAAGATGCTTCCCGTCCCCGTGACGCCACAGCGGATCGCCGTCATCTCGGCCGAAGGGGCGGCCGGCTACGGAGACTTTGTCCATCAACTCGCCTCGACCCCCGAGGGGTTCGTGTTCTACACCAAACTCTTCCCCGCGCGCCTTCAGGGCGACAAGACAGCCTCGAGCGTGATGGCAGCCCTCGACCTGATTGAAGCTCGGGCCGATTTGTGGGATATGGTGGTGATTATCCGCGGTGGCGGTGCGTCGTCAGATCTCAACGGCTTCGACAATCTCGAACTTGCGCGAAGGGTCGCCCTGTCGCCTCTGCCTGTGGTTGTCGGTATCGGCCACGAACGTGACCGCACCGTGCTCGACGAGATAGCGGCCGTCCGGTGCAAAACCCCCACGGCCGTCGCCGCCTGGCTTATAGACCGTCTGCGCGAGGCCTTCGGACGCGTATCGGAGTTGACCACAACCATTGTCCGGATGGCGCAGGACCGTCTGACCGGTGACCGACGCCGTCTCGACAACGCCGCCTCGATGGTGCCGGTCTTGGCGATGAAGCGCCTACAGAATGCCCGCGAACAGCTCTCGCGAACCACACTCCGACTCCCCGAAGCCGCCGCCCGAGCCACATCCGACGCGCGTCTTCGGTTGGAACAGATCAAGATTGCGGTCGGAGTCGCCGCCGAAAAGCGGATAGATCTGGCCGACCATCAACTGGAGTCGCTCGGAAAACTGGTGAAGGTGCTTGACCCTGCCGCCACTCTCAAGCGCGGTTACTCGATCACGCGGGTCGACGGCCGTGCGTTGAGAGACCCGTCGAAGGCTGTCGAAGGGACTGTGGTCGAGACGACCCTTGCCGGCGGAATGATAACCTCAGTCGTAACCTCCGGAAAATAAGAGCTCGCGAAAGGAGAACGAAGATGAAAGGCGAAATCAAAACCAGAAATACATACACCCGGTTGTTGACCGACTCGAGGAGCCTGGTCGAACCCGAGGGTACCCTCTTCTTTGCGATTGTCACCCCGACGGGCGACGGCCATAGGTTCATCCCCGATCTTTACCGGCGTGGGGTACGCGGTTTTGTCGTCAGACGCGGTTACAGGCTTCCCGAAGGCCTCGGACCCGACGCCGAAATCATCGAGGTCGACGACACATTGGAGGCGCTTCAGAAAGTGGGAGCCGGACATCGGGCCAATGCCTCGGAAGTGGTCGCAATAACCGGCTCCCGAGGAAAAACTACCCTCAAGGAGTGGCTGTTCCAACTTATGTCGCCGATAAAACGCATCTCCCGTTCGCCGCGCAGTTACAACTCTCAGCTCGGTGTGCCGCTATCGCTGTGGGAGATACAACCCGAGACCGAAATAGCCCTCATTGAGGCCGGGGTCTCACGCAAGGGAGAGATGGAGGTGCTTCGCGGCCTGATATCGCCCGACACGGTCATCGTCACCAACATCGGCAGCCAGCACTCCGAGGGCTTTGCCGACATGGCCGAGAAGGCGCGGGAGAAGCTCTCTCTCGCACGCAACGCCCGCCGACTTATTTTTCCGGCCGACAGCGAAGTGGTCAGCACAGCGGTCAAAGAACTCACCGACGTCAATCCGGACCTTGAGCTGTTGGGATGGTCGGAGAAGGATCCGCACGCGTCATTGTTCGCCACCAAGACAGGAGAGAACGAGATAACCTATTCATTTAGAAGGGGAAAGGAAAAGAAATTGAAGGCCCCGGCTTCGAGTCGGCCTGAATTCGAGAACAGTGTCGAGGCGTTGGCCCTGATGTTGTCCGAAGGGATTGATGAGCAGGTGATTGCCGAACGCTTCTCTCAGCTTCATCCGGTCGGAACGCGCCTCAACGTCGTCGAGGGAATGAACGGCTGTTCGGTGATCGAAGACAGCTACACGAGCGACTTTTCCTCGCTCGGTCCGGCGCTCGACTTCATGAAGCGTCGGGCGTCGAGCGGTCAGTCGTTGACCGTCATCCTTTCCGATCTTGACCATGAAGGGACCGACGCGGCGGCCGAATATCGGTCTATGGCCCGATTGCTCGAAACTCGCGGGATAGAACGTGTCATAGGAGTAGGGCCCGAGATAGGCAGGCATGCCGATCTTTTTGCCTTTGCCCGTGAGAGCCGCTTCTTCAACGACACTAAAGAGATGACGGCCGAGATGTCGGCAGCCGACTTCATCAACGAGATGGTGCTGGTCAAGGGTGCGCCCGGTTTCAGTTTTGCCGACGTCGCGCGAATGCTCGAGGCACGTACCCACGAGACAGTTCTCGAAGTCAATCTCGACTCCGTGATCGAGAACTACAACTTATACCGCTCACGGCTGCCTCAGGGAACGGGACTGATCTGTATGGTCAAGGCCGGAGCCTATGGGGCCGGAAGTCCCGAGATCGCGAGTGTGCTTCAGGACTGCGGCGCCGCCTATCTGGCTGTGGCCGTGCTCGACGAGGGAATCGAACTTCGCCGGCACGGAATCACGATGCCCATCATGGTGATGAACCCGAGGGTCGCCTCATACGCCGCCATGTTCGCCAACCGTCTGGAGCCGGAGATCTATTCTATGTCGATGCTCGAGGACGTGATCCGCGAGGCCGAGAAGCGTGGTGTGAAGAGGTATCCTATTCACATCAAGCTGGATACGGGGATGCACCGCACCGGCTTTCAGCACCCCGAACTCGAAGGGCTGATGGCCCGTCTTTCCGAGCAGGATAACGTCGAGGTCAAGAGTGTCTTCTCGCATTTGGCCACGGCCGACTGTCCCGATATGGACGCCTATACGCTCGGTCAGATCAGTCGCTTCGAGGAGATGACGGAGTTCATGCTCGCGAAGTCGCGCAAGCCCTTCCTGCGCCATATCCTCAACTCGGCCGGCATACTCCGCTTTCCGCAGTATCACTTCGATATGGCCCGACTCG
Source organism: uncultured Sangeribacter sp. (assembly GCA_964615915.1). Taxonomy (GTDB): domain Bacteria; phylum Bacteroidota; class Bacteroidia; order Bacteroidales; family Muribaculaceae; genus Lepagella. The sequence goes on along the minus strand of CAZTSQ010000001.1, from coordinate 3,401 downwards.
GAATCGGGCTGTACGGTGCGCATATATTGCCCGAGCCGCTCCAACCTCAGCCGGCGGTGGTCTCGACATTGCGGACTGTGGTGATAAACGTGCGAGAGTATGGGCCGGGCGAGGCCGTGGGTTACGGTCGCAAGGGACTGATCACCAAGCCGACGCGCATCGCGACCATTCCGATCGGGTATGCCGACGGGATGAACCGAAGGTTCGGCAACGGCGCGATACGGGTGAGGGTTAACGGCCATGAGTGCCCCACGATCGGCAATATCTGTATGGATGCCTGCATGATCGATGTCACCGGGGTCGACGTCGCCGAGGGGGATCCGGTCGAAATTTTTGGCACGAAGATGCCGGTAGAGAGGCTGGCCGAGGCGATAGATACGATCCCGTATGAGATTCTTACCTCGGTATCGCCGCGCGTCAAGCGGATCTACACCCGAGGTTGAAGCAGAGTGGGGGAGGGATAACGAATTAAATTAAAGACTGTTGAAAATGTTGATACTTGTCAGTAACGACGATGGATATCGGGCGAAGGGGGTTCGCGAATTGATTGGCTGGCTCGCCGAATACGGTCGGGTCGTGGCCGTCTGTCCCGATACGGGTCGTTCGGGCCAGTCGATGGCCCTGACCTTCAATTCACCGCTTCGCGTGGCCCGAACCGAGAGTCCCGTCGATGGGTGCGAAATGTGGCACTGTTCAGGCACACCGGTTGACTGCATCAAGATCGCCCAGCACACGATCCTCAACGGTGAAAAGCCGGACTTAGTGGTCGCCGGAATCAATCACGGCTCAAACTCATCGGTCAACGTGCTCTATTCGGGCACGATGGGGGCCGTGTTCGAGGGGTGCTCGTGGAACGTTCCCGCCGTCGGTTTCTCGTTGACCGACCATAATCCCGACGCAGACTTCTCGGCCTGTGAGGATGTCGTCAAGCGGGTGGTCGAAGGTGTGCTGAAAAACGGCCTGCCTGACGGTATCTGTCTGAATGTCAACATACCCAAGGCCGGAAAGCCGGGAATGCCGATCAAGCTGACGCGAGCCTGCCGTGGCCGATGGTCCGAAGAGTTCAAGAAATATGACGACCCTCACGGAACACCCTTCTACTGGCTGACCGGCGAATTTATCAACGAAGAGCCCGAGGCGACCGACACCGACGAATATGCGATGGCACACGGCTGTGCATCGGTAGTGGCCGAAGCACTGAACCGCACCGCCACACCGGCCGAGACTCCGGAGTGGCTCAAAGCACTCTGACAGAATGGTAGAACACTGACGCAGAATGGAATAAACACTCTGACGATATGGAAAAGATGAAATATAACGAGGCGATCACCGAGCTGGAAGAGATCGTCCAGAAGATGCAGTCGCCGACGTGTGACATCGACAACCTCGCGCAATACACCGCGCGGGCGCTCGAGCTGCTGAACTTCTGCAAGGAAAAGCTGACCAAGACCGACGAAGAGGTCCGCAAATGCCTCGAAGCCTTGGGATAAAAAAAAGATTAGGTGTCTCACGACAACTAATCCTCTAACCTTAAATCTAATACCATGAAAAACACGCTGCAAAATTACTGATTCGCGCCCCCTTTGTCAAGAGCTTTTATAAACCTTAACGGTTTATTTCGGTTCCTTAAGCCAAACCGGGCCGTCAGCCGACTGATTTTACAGCTGGTTAATATAATTGTGTTAAAATTAACCCATTATGCTCGATTTCGTTGCCGGTGAAGTGATCGGCATCAACAAACCATATGAATGGACATCTTTCGACGCCGTCAAACGTGTACGCGGTGCAATTCAGCGCCGTCTGCACGTGAAGAAGTTCAAGGTCGGTCACGCCGGGACGCTCGATCCGCTCGCCACGGGGGTGCTGATCGTCTGCACCGGTCGCGCGACCAAGGAGATCGACCGCCTTCAGGCCGGTACGAAAGAGTATATCGCCGAGCTGACGCTCGGCGCGACGACTCCGAGCTTCGACCTCGAGAAAGAGATCGACGCCTATTACCCATATGAACATATCACGGAGGAGATGGTGCGCGAGGTACTTCCCCGCTTTACGGGCCGGATCATGCAGGTGCCACCCGTCTTCTCTGCGGTGAAGGTCGACGGCAAGCGGGCGTATAAGTTTGCGCGCACCGGCGAGGAGGTCGAGCTGAAGGCCAAACCGTTGGTGATCGATGAGTTGGAGATGCTGGAGAGTGAGTTGCCGAAGAAACTGAGACTGCGTATTGTCTGCAGCAAAGGCACTTACATCCGCGCCTTGGCGCGCGACATCGGGGAGGCGCTCGGCAGCGGTGCACACCTGACGGCCCTCTGCCGCACCCGCGTCGGCGACATCCGCCTTGAGGACTGCGTCACCCCCGACCAAGCCGTCGCCCTGATCGCCGCCGCCCCCGTCCGCCTCCCCGACCCCCGGTAGCAGCGCATGCAGTAGCGCCATGCAGTAGCGCCATGCAGTAGCGCCGGCTTCCAGCCGGTACTTACCGTCCCCCGCTTGTAACCGCTGCATGTAGCTCAGGCGTCCCCCCCTGAGCGAGCCATCCCCCTAATAAACACAAATAATGGATACCCACGAACAGAAAAATAGAGTTGAATATATCGTAGCTTGTGTAGGTGAGTTTGCCAGACGATTCAAACTTACCTATCAACAGGCCTATGCTTATCTGCGCCGATTTACCGCCATCGACTTTCTTGACCACTACTATGAAGTCGAGCACACCCAGTCGATCGAAAGCGCCGTCGACGATCTCCAAACCTATTGCTATCAGAGAGGAGGCCGCATCTCATGAAAGACAAGGATATAAGCATCGAGGTTGAGTTTTTAGCGACAGACTTGACACTAATGGACATGGAAGAATACGGATGGGATATGCTGAAAGCGCTTGATGTAGTATATGGTTCAGACACTTTCGCCAAGGTATGTGACCCCGAGTGTCTTCTTTACTATCAAGGACCCGTCTACGTATTTTCCTTCCTCAAAAGCGAGATCGAAACAGGCAAGATTGCCTAACTTCCCAGTAGCGCCGGCTTCCAGCCGGTATGGAATTCATTCCCAATTAATTACCTCTCAGGCGGGGACGCCTGAGCTACATGCAGGGGCTATCCGTGTGCTTGCCAGTTCCTCTCAGGCGGGGACGCCTGAGCTACATGCAGGGGCTCATGCGTAGCCCCTTTTCTCTCCCCGATTTTGCTGATTCAAAAAGATTTGCTAATTTTGCAGATGCAGACCGCAATGCGACCACGCCAGTATGGGCGGAGGGTCCTTACCGACGCCTCCCACCGGTCTGGGGTTAGCGGAGCGGGATGTAGACATACATAATTGAAAAGCGTTTATCCGCGCTAATTCTTGACTCTTCGAAATTCTCGCAAAATTTCAATCAATAGTCAAGGATTGAGCAACGGTAGATG